>JBFMET010000006.1:0-143612 GCA_040753235.1 Pseudomonadota bacterium | reverse complement strand
CCCCGGGCGGGGGAGGGGGCAAACGACGCGCTGCGCGCGCCCAAACCGACGGCGCCGCCTCCCTCTCCCCAACCCTCCCCCCGAACGGGGGAGGGGGCAAACGACGCGCTGCGCGCGCCCAAACCGACGGCGCCGCCTCCCTCTCCCCAACCCTCCCCCCGAACGGGGGAGGGGGCAAACGACGCGCTGCGCGCGCCCAAACCGATTAACGATTCATGTTCAATCCCAGCCGCGACCAGGTCCGCCAGTTCTTCTTCGACGTGTGGGCGAAGTACCGCGCCGGGCAGCCGCTCGCCGGCGCCGAACAACCCGCGCTCGACACGGTGCTGTCGCATCCCGAGTATCACGCCCTGCTGGACCAGCCGGACCGCTTCCTCGGCCGCGACTACCTGCCGGAAGACGGCGAGACCAACCCCTTCCTGCATCTGTCCATGCATCTCGCGATCGCCGAACAACTGGCAATCGACCAGCCGCCCGGCATCCGCGCGCGCTACGCGGAACTGCTCGACCAGTACGGCAATGCCATGGACGTGCAGCACGCCATCATGGACTGCCTCGGCGAGATGATCTGGCAGGTGCAGCGCCACCAGATCGCGTTCGATTCCGCCGCCTACCTGCGCTGCCTCGACCAGCGCCTGGGCCGTCTCTGAGCGCCGGCTCAATTTCGCCGGAAATCTGTCGATATAACTGTTGAGAACATGACACGGGCGCTGCGGCGCCTGTTCCATGCGTTCGATTCCATGTGTCTTGTTTCGGCAGGCACGCCCCGCCGGGTGGCCCTTTTGCGCCCTGCAAACGGAAACGGCGCATGCCGGACGCGCAACAGGTGACAGATGAAGCAGCTCGAACAGCTCAAACTCGGCGGACAACTGCCGTCGCCCCGCGGGGTCGCCCTGGCGATCCTGGAAATCTCGCGGCGCGACAATGCGACCCTGGCCGATATCGCGCGCGTGGTGCAGACCGACCCCGCGCTGTCGAGCCGCCTCATCAAGCTTTCCAATACCGCCAGCCACATCTCGCGCCCCGTCGTGTCGGTGCAGGAGGCGGTGGTGCGCCAGGGCATGAACACCGTGCGTCAGCTCGCGCTCGGCTTTTCGCTGGTCGACCAGTACCGCGACGGCGCCTGCAAGGGATTCGACTACCAGCGCTACTGGTCGCACTCGCTGCTGATGGCGCTGGGCATGCAGGCGCTCGGCGCGCGCATGCACGTGGCGCCGCAGGACGAGCTGTTCATCCTCGGCCTGCTGGCCCAGGTCGGCAAGCTGGCACTGGCGACCATCTATCCCAAGGACTACGGCGAAATCCTGCTGGCCTGCCATACCGATCCCGGGACGCCGCTGATCGAACAGGAACGCCGCAAGCTTGAAACCGATCACAACGAACTCGGCATCGCCATGATGACGGACTGGGGCATGCCGCGCGTCTTCACCGCGCCGCTCGCCCACTACGAGGCCCCGCAGGAACTGAGCCAGCCGCGCGATTCGCGCAGCGCCAGCCTGATGCTGATGCTGCGTCTGTCGCACCGCCTCGCCGACCTCGGGCTCGCCGAATCCGATGCCCGCGCCGCGCTGGCCAGGGACTGGATCGATGCGGCCGTCCAGCTCGACCTGCCGCAGGAAGACGCAGGCACCTTCATCGACGCGGTGATCGCCAGCTGGCAGGAGTGGGGCAAGCTGCTCAACATCCCGGCCACCGCGCTGCCCTCGATCGCCGAAATCTGCCACGGGCAGGTGCTCGCCGAGGAAGACGCCGCCGAGCGCGACACCGCGCTGCGCATCGTCATCGCCGACGCCAACGCCGCATCGCGGCATCGCCTCATGGCCATGCTGTCGGAGGACGGCGCCCACTTCCTCTATCCGGCCGAGAACGGCACCAGCGCGCTCGCCCTCGCGATGGACGTGCTGCCGCACGTGATCATCGCCCACTACGACCTGCCCCTGCTCGACGGACTGGAACTGTGCCAGGCCCTGCGCGCGACCGAGGAAGGCCGCCGCATGCACATCCTGCTGACCTCGGACGACAGCCGCGAGGACGAACTGAGCCGCGCCTACGAGGCCAGCGCCGACGGCTTCGTGCCCGCCAGCGTCACGCCGGACGGCCTGCGCACGCGCCTGCAGGCCGCGCAGCGCCAGGTCAGGCTGCAAGGCGAATGGGAGAAGGACCGCGCGCAGTTGCGGCAGATCGCGGCGGAACTGGCCGTGGCCAATCGCCGGCTCGCCACCGTCGCGCTCACCGACCTGCTCACCGGCCTGCCCAACCGCCGCTCGGCGATGGACCAGCTCGAACAGGCGTGGAGCGCCGCGTCGCGTTCCGGCATGCCGCTGGCGGTGATGCTCATCGACATCGACCATTTCAAGTCGATCAACGACACCTACGGCCACGCCACCGGTGACCTGGTGCTGCGCGAAGCGGCCGCGGCGATGCGCAGCGCCGCGCGGCGCGAAGACAGCGTGTGCCGATTCGGCGGCGAGGAATTCCTCGTCATCTGCCCCAATACCGATCTCGAATCGGCGCTGCATTCGGCCGAGCGCCTGCGCAAGGTGCTTGCGACCAAACGCATCGGCCTCGGCCAGACCAGCAAGACCATCACGGCGAGCATCGGCGTGGCGGTGCGGGAACCCGACACGGCCGACATCGATGCGCTGGTGAGCGCGGCCGACCAGGCGCTCTACGTGGCCAAGGGCAGCGGCCGCGACCGCACCTGCACCCACACGGCGCCGGCAAAGCGCTAGAGCGCGCGCGTCACCCGGCGCACCGCGTCGTCCTCCGGGTGCGGCTCGACGCGGAAGCCGAGCGCCTCGACCAGTTTCAGCATCGGCCGGTTGGCCTTCAGCACCTCGCCTTCCATGCGCTTGATGCCGCGGCCGCGCGCCACATCCATCAGCACGTCCATCAGCTTGTGGCCGATGCCCTGCTTCTGCCAGGCGTCGCTCACCACCAGCGCGAATTCGCAGGATGCGCCGTCGACGTTGATCGCGTAGCGCGCGACGCCCAGCTCGACGTCGCGTCCGTCGACGCGCGTCAGCGCCAGCAGCGCCATCTCGCGCGTGTAGTCGATCTGGGTGAGGCGCGCCAGTTCGACGGCCGGCAGCTCGGCGAGCGCATCCATGAAGCGGAAGTAGCGCGACTCGGCCGACAGGCTTTTGACGAAGCCCTGGGTCAGCTCGGCGTCTTCCGGACGGATCGGCCGGATCACCACGTTGTGGCCGCTGGGCAGTTGCCAGTGCGTTACCAGGTGCGACGGGTAGGGATGGATCGCCATGTGGCCGTAGCGGTCCGCGGTCGGCACGCGCGGCGCGATGACGATGCGCGCGTCGAGCGCGAGCGCGCCGGCTTCGTCGACCAGCAGCGGATTGATGTCGAGTTCGGCCAGCCACGGCAGTTCGCAGACCATCTCCGACAGCCGCAGCAGCACGTTTTCCAGCGCCGCCATGTCGACCGGCGGACGATTGCGGAACGCCCCCAGCAGCGTCGCCATCCGGGTGCGGCGGATCAGGTCCTGCGCCAGCAGGCGGTTCAGCGGCGGCAGCGCGACGGCGCGATCCTGGAACGCCTCGACGTCGACGCCGCCGGCGCCGAATGCGATCACCGGGCCCAGCACCGGGTCGGAAATCATGCCGAGCAGGACTTCGCGCGCGTGCGGGCGCACGACCATCGGCTCGATGACGATGCCCTCGATCGCGGCGTCGGGACGCAGGCGCTTCACGTCCTCCAGCATCTCGCCGTAGGCCGCGCGCACCGCCTGTCCGCTCGACAGGCCGAGGCGCACGCCGTTGACGTCCGACTTGTGCGTAATGTCGGGCGAATTGATTTTCATCGCCACCGGAAAGCCGAACTGCTGCGCGAGCAGCATGGCCTCGGTCGGATCGCGTGCAATGAGGGTTTGCGCGACGGGGATGTGGAAGGCCGACAGCAGGGCCTTCGATTCCACCTCGTTCAGCAGGTGGCGGCCGTGCGCGAGCGCGCTCTCGATGATGAGGCGCGCGCCCTCGACATCGGGCTCGGCCTGCTGCGACAGCGGCCCCGGCACCTGCATCAGCAGGCGCTGGTTCTCGTAGAAGGCGGAGAGGAAGGAGAACACCTCGACCGCCGGCTCCGGCGTGGTGAAGAAGGGAATGCCGGCGGCCTTGAACAGACGCCGCCCGGGATGCACCTGCGCCTCGCCCATCCAGCACGTGAGCACCGGCTTCGACGAAGTCTTCGCCGCGGCGATCACCGCTTCGGCCGCCTCGGTGGGACGCGTCATCGCCTGCGGCGTGAGCATCGCCAGCACGCCGTCGACGTTGTCGTCGGCGAGACAGGCGTCGACCGCGGCGCGATAGCGTTCGGCGCCGGCGTCGCCGATGATGTCGAGCGGGTTGCCGTGCGACCAGGTGGCCGGCAGCGCGGCATCGAGCGCCGCCAGCGTCGCCGGCGACAGCTCGGCCATGCGCACACCCATGTCGATCGCGAGGTCGGTCGCCATCACGCCCGGGCCGCCGCCGTTGGTGACGATGGCGAGCCGGTTGCCGCTGGGGCGGATGTGGGTGGCGAGCGCGCGCGCCGAGGCGAACAGTTGCAGGATGGTATTGACCCGCACCACGCCGGCGCGCCGCACCAGCGCGTCGAACACCGCGTCCGAACCCACCAGCGCGCCGGTGTGCGACTGCACCGCCTTCGAGCCCGCGGCGTGGCGCCCCACCTTGACCATGACGACGGGCTTGAAGCGGGCGGTGGCGCGCAACGCGCTCATGAAGCGCCGCGCGTCGCGGATGCCTTCGATGTAGAGCAGGATGCCGCGGGTCTGCGTGTCGCGCGCGAGGTAGTCGAGGATTTCGCCGAAATCGAGGTCGGCCGACGCGCCGGTGGAAATCACGCTGGAAAAGCCGATGCCGTTGGTTTCCGCCCAGTCGAGCATCGCCGTGCACAGCGCGCCGGACTGCGACACCAGCGCGAGCTCGCCGACGAGCGTCGCGCCCTGGCTGAAGGTCGCGTTGAGCCCGATCGACGGCCGCTGGATGCCCAGGCAATTGGGGCCGATGAAGCGGATGCCGTGGCGCTGCGCCGTTTCCCGCACCGTCTCCTCCAGCGCGGCGCCGGCCGCGCCGGTTTCGCGAAAGCCGGCCGACAGCACCACCGCGTGGCGGATGCCGCGCTGGCCGCAGGCGTCCAGAATGGGCGCGACCGTCGCCGCGGGGGTGGCGATCAGCGCGAGGTCGGGCACCGCCGGCAGATCCTGCGCCGACGCGTAGCAGCGCTCGCCGTTCACCGTCGCGCGCTTGGGATTGACGGGGTAGACAGTGCCCCGGTAGCCGGCATGGCGCAGGTTGCGGAACAGGATGCCGCCGACCGAATCCTCGCGCTCGCTGGCGCCGAAGACGGCGACCGAGCGCGCGTTGAACAGGGGATGGAGATAGTGTTGGGGCATGGCTGGGCTGACAGTCGGGGCGGCGCGCTTTCGGCCCTATCCTAGGCCATCCCCTGTTACAGCGCCATCGCAGCCGGCGTATAGTGCGCACGAGCACCCGCGCCATGCACACCGCCTACCTCTCCCACCCCGCCTGCCTGCGCCACGACATGGGCGACGGGCATCCCGAAAGCCCGGCGCGGCTGCGCGCCATCGACGACCGTCTGCACGCCGCGCACCTGTACGACTTCCTCGCCCACCACGAAGCGCCGCGGGCGACCCGCGAGCAATTGCTGCGCGTGCACGACGCCGACTACGTCGACGCCATCGAGGCCGCCGCGCCGGCCGCGGGCCGCATCGCGCTCGACCCCGACACCCACATGAACCCGCACACGCTGGAAGCCGCACGCCGCGCCGCCGGCGGCGCGGCGCACGCGGTCGACCTCGTCATGCGCGGCGCGGTCGCCAACGCCTTCGTCGCCTGCCGGCCGCCCGGCCACCACGCCACCCGCAACCGTGCGATGGGCTTCTGCATCTTCAACAACGTCGCCGTCGCCGCCGCGCACGCACTGGCGGCGCACAGCCTCGAGCGCGTCGCCATCGTCGACTTCGACGTCCACCACGGCAACGGCACCGAGGACATTTTCCGCAAAGATGCGCGGGTGCTGCTGGGCTCGACCTTCCAGCATCCCTACTACCCCTTCAGCGGCGCCGACAGCGGCAACGCGCACCTGATCAACGTGCCGCTGCCCGCCGGCACCGCCGGGCCGGCCTACCGCGAGGCGTTTGCCGCGCAGATCCGGCCGCAGCTCGACGCCTTCCGTCCGCAGTTCGTGTTCTGCTCGGCCGGTTTCGACGGCCACCGCGAGGACGACATGGCGCAGTTCGCCCTGGTCGAGGCGGACTACGCGTGGATCACCGGGCAGGTGATGGAGGTGGCCATGCGCCACGCCGCCGGCCGCATCGTCTCGGTGCTCGAAGGCGGTTACGACCTCAGCGCGCTCGGCCGCAGTGTCGCCGCGCACATCAGGGTGCTCGCGGGCCTGTAGGCCTCCACACTGCAGAACCCCTCTTGTTGGCCGTAAAAGCATTCATGCAAGACCGCCGTTTCTACGATTTCCTGCATAGCCAGATCGGGGTGCTGATCGCGCTGTCTCTGTTCCCGGGCCTGGGCTATCTCTTTCTCGGCTGGCTCAACGACGTGTTCCTGCCTGCCTTCGCATGGTACGGGCTCATCGTGGCTTTTTCGTTCTGGGGCTGGCGCCTCCATCGCCGCTACGACTTCGCGACGATGAGCGAACCCACCCGCGCACGCTGGTATCGCCAGTGCAGCGGCTTCATCTACGCCTTCTTCCTGCTCTGGATGGCAATCTTCCTGATTTACGTTCGGCACGACGAAGCCAGGCTCCACTACATCGCCGTCTTCACCGAGATCGGCGCCGCCGTCGTCGCCTCGACCCTGCTGGCCTCGGACAAGCGCCTTTTTCGTCCGACCATCCTGATGCTGATGGTCCCGCTGATCGTCTATTTTTTCCTTATCGGCGAATGGTACGGCTACGTGCTCACCGCGTTCTCCGCCACGCTGACCTGGGTACTGCTCTACTCGGCGAACAGCGCGCACGCGCTGCTGATGCGCGCCAGCCACCAGGCCACCCATGACGCGCTGACCGCTCTGCACAACCGCCAGTACTTCATCGAGCACCTGCAGCAGCGCATGATCACCCTGCGCGAAAGCGGCGCGTATGCCTACCTGCTGCTGATCGATCTCGATCACTTCAAGACCGTCAACGATTCGCTCGGCCACGACGTTGGCGACCGCCTGCTGCAGGAGGTCGTGTCGCGCCTGCGCGAGCAGGTCCCGTCGGGCAGCCTCGTCGCCCGACTGGGTGGGGACGAATTCATCGTCACCGGCAGCAGCTTCGATGAACGTCAGGCGTGCGAGGCCGCCGCGCGCAATGTGGCGGAACAGCTGGTCGCGCGTCTCAAGGCCCCCTACGCCGTCGACCCCCATCATCTCTACATCAGCGCCAGCGTCGGCGTGAGCATTCTCAGCGGCGACAGCGGCAACGCCAACCGCTTCATCAAGGAAGCCGATATCGCGATGTATGAAGTCAAGGCCAAGGGCCGCGACGGCGTCTTCATGTTCAACGAGGCCATGTCCGCGCGCGTCGAGGCCAATCTGGAAATCGAGCGCATGCTGCCCTTTGCCGTTGCCCGGAGCGAAATCACCCTGCAATACCAGCCGCAGGTCGACCGCACGGGCCGCATCGTCGGCGCCGAGGCACTCGCACGCTGGCACAACCCCGCGCTCGGCGACGTCAGCCCCGCGCGCTTCATTCCGATTGCCGAGCACACCGGACTCATCCTCGAACTCGGGCGCAACATCCTGGAAACCGGGTTCCGCACGCTGCGCAGCTGGCACGATGCCGGCCTCGTCCTCGAACAGTTCTCGCTCAACATCAGCCTGCGGCAGTTCAGCCATCACGCCTTCGTCGAAGAGATCGAGACGCTGGTCGCCCGCCATCTCGACGCAGGCCTCGCCGCGCGGCTGATCTTCGAGATCACCGAATCGGTCGCCGCCGAAGACGTCGCGCGCGTCGTCGAGACCATGCAACGGCTGAAACGGCTCGGCATTCGCTTCTCCATGGACGACTTCGGCACCGGCTATTCCTCGCTGAGCCTGCTCAACCAGCTGCCGCTCGACGAACTCAAGATCGACCGCGCCTTCGTCGGCGCGCTCGACGACACCGAAGGCCGGCAGGTCATGGTGACGACCATCCTCAACCTGGCCGGCGTGCTCGGCCTGAACACCGTGGCGGAAGGCGTGGAGACCGCCGGCCAGCAGGACTTCCTGCTGCGCCACGGCTGCCAGCTGTTCCAGGGCTATTATCATTCGCGCCCGCTTTCCCGGGAGGCCTTCGAAACCGCCTGGCGTGCGTCCGCCGGGGCGGCCGTCGCCGGCACTCCGGCCTGACCCGCCGGACGGAACCCGGCGCGGGGTCCGCGGGTCTGCCTCAGCAGCCCACAAGCCCAAAGGAGACACGCCATGAACACCCCGGAAGACGCCCTGCTCGCCGAACTCAACAGCCTCGCGCCCGTCGCGACCCTCGGCCGGCGCGGATTCCTCGTCACCGCGCTGGGCGCCGGCTTCGCCCTCGCGGTGCAGCCGGTCGCCGCGCAGACCGCGATCATCACCGATGCTGCGGGCCTCACCGCCGGCGAGATCCAGGTGCCCACGGCGGACGGCAACATGCCGGCCTACCGCGCCCAGCCGGCGCAGGGCACGAACTTCCCGGTGATTCTGGTGGTGCAGGAAATCTTCGGCGTGCACGAATATATCAAGGACGTCTGCCGGCGCCTCGCCAAGCTCGGCTACCAGGCGATCGCGCCCGAACTGTACGCACGCCAGGGCGACCCCACGCAATACACCGCGATCCCGGACATCCTCGCCAACGTCGTCTCCAGGGTGCCCGACGCCCAGGTCATGGCCGACCTCGACGCCTGCGTGGCGTGGGCCCAGGGCCACGGCGGCAATACGGCGCGCCTCGGCATCACCGGCTTCTGCTGGGGCGGCCGCATCACCTGGCTGTATGCCGCGCACAACCCCAGGGTGAAAGCCGGCGTGGCCTGGTACGGCCGTCTCGTCAGCGCCACCAGCGAGATGACGCCCAGGCACCCGATCGATGTCGCCGACAAGTTGCATGCCCCGGTGCTCGGCCTCTACGGCGGCGCGGACGCCGGCATCCCCAACGACACCGTCGCGAAAATGCAGGCTGCGCTGGCGGCCTCGGCCAACGCCGCCAGCAAGGCGTCGGCGATCCGCCTCTACCCCGACGGCCCGCACGCCTTCCACGCCGACTACCGCGCCACCTACCGCAAGGAACTGGCCGAGGACGGCTGGCAGCGCATGCAGGCCTGGTTCAGGCAGCACGGCGTATAAACCTGCCGCCGGCAACCGGATAAAAAACGGGCGCGGCCTCACGGCTGCGCCCGTTTCCGGTTTGACGACCCGCTCAGTATTTCAGGGTCAGGCCCTTCTGCCTGGAGTAGAACGCCGCGAGGTCGCGCATGTCCTGGTCGCTCAGCGACTTGACCTGCTCGGCCATCAGCGGATTGGCGCGCTTGCCGGTCTTGTAGTCCTTGAGTGCGTGATAGAGGTAGTCGCTCTTCTGGCCGGCAAGCGTTGGGAACGACGAGATCGCGCTGACGCCGACTTCACCGTGGCAGGCAGCGCAGCTGGTCGACTTGGCCTTGCCCGCCTCGGCGTTGCCGCCCTTGGCATGCACGGGCAGCGACGCGGCCAGCGAAGCCGCCGCGACAATAAACAATGCATTCTTGATCATTTTCCCGTCCCCCGTCATTTGGCCTGGCCGCTGTAGGACGAGGCGTAGTAGGCCGCCAGATCCGCCATGTCCTGGTCGGACAGGCTGGCTGCGATGCCGCTCATGCTGGGATGCTTGCGCTCGCCGCTCTTGTAGGCCTGCAGTGCCGCCACGATGTAGTCGGCGTGCTGCCCGCCCAGGAGGGGCACGCTGTACACGCTGGGGTAGGCCGTGCGCCAGCCGGGAATGCCATGGCAACCTGCACACATGGAGGTTTTGAGTTGACCCGCCTTGGGGTCGCCTGCTGACTGCGCCTGCGCCGGGGCCGCAAGGGCCAGCAGCACGCACGCGCACAGCGTCATCGTCGTGTATTTCATCTTCCTCGCTCTCTCTGGTTGTGTGTTGTCATTCTGACCCCATCTGCCGCGGGGCTCGCGGCCCATTATAAAACCCCCGCCCCCAACAACTGAACGGTTTTTTGCCGATAAATCCTTTTATACCAGTGAGTTAAAGTATTATTCGCTAATATGCTTCTGGAGTTAGCGTGAACGATTTTTTGAAGGCGTGCCCGCTCTGGCTCTACCGCGTGCTGCCTTTTTTGCGCTGGGCGCCCGACGTCACCGCCCAGACTTTCAGGGCCGACAGTCTCGCCGCCCTGACCGGCGCGCTGATCGTGCTGCCGCAGGCCGTGGCCTTCGCCACCATCGCCGGCCTGCCCCCCGAATACGGACTCTATGCGGCGATGGTGCCCGCCGTCGTCGCCGCCTTGTGGGGGTCGAGCCGACACCTGGTGTCGGGGCCGACCACCGCGATCTCGATTGTGGTGTTCGCCGCGATCAGCCCGCTCGCCGAGCCGGGCAGCCCGCAGTTCATCGGCCTGGTGCTCACGCTCACCTTCCTCGCCGGCGCGATCCAGCTGGCGATGGGCCTGGCGCGCCTGGGCATGCTGGTCAACTTCATCTCGCACACCGTCATCATCGGCTTCACGGCCGGCGCAGCGCTGCTCATCGCCAGCAGCCAGATCAAGCACTTCTTCGGCCTCGACATCCCGCGCGAGGCGCGCTTCCACGAAATCCTGGTGCAATTCGGTCGTCATCTCGAGGATGTCCAGCCCTGGGTGATGACGGTCGGCATCGTCACCCTCATCGCCGGTGTGCTCTGTCGTCGCTACCTGCCCAAGCTGCCCTACATGATCGTCGCCATGGTCGTGGGCGGCGTGGCGGCGGCGATCCTCAATGCGCAATTCGGCGCCGAAACGACCGGCATCCGGACCGTCGGCGCGCTGGCGGCGGCGTTCCCGCCGCTGTCGCTGCCGGACTTCTCGTTCACGGCGATCCAGCAGACGCTGTTTCCCGCCTTCATCATCGCCGTGCTCGCGCTCACCGAGGCGGTGGCGATCGCACGTTCGGTCGCGGTGAAATCCGACCAGCGCATCGACAGCAACCAGGAATTCGTCGGCCAGGGTCTGTCCAACATCGCCGGCAGCTTCTTCTCGGGCTACGCCTCCAGCGGCTCCTTCAACCGCAGCGGCGTCAACTACGCGGCCGGCGCGAAAACGCCGCTTGCCGCCGCCTTGTCGGCGGTCTTCCTGCTCGCCATCGTGCTGCTGGTCGCGCCGCTCGCCGCCTATCTGCCGGTACCCGCGATGGCGGCGATCCTGTTCATCGTCGCCTGGAGCCTGATCGACTTCCACCACATCGGCGAAATCCTCAAGCGCCACAAGCGCGAGCGCATCATCCTCGTGCTCACTTTCGTCGGCACGCTGGTCGACCTGGAGAAGGGCATCTTCCTCGGCATCCTGGTGTCGCTGATGTTCTATCTCCAACGCACCTCGCAGCCGTCGATCCGCGAACTGGTGCCCTCCGCGGTCGACCGCGACAACCCGCGCCGCAAGTTCGTCGCGGCCGCGACGACCGACGCGCCGACCTGCCCGCAAATGGCCATCCTGCGCGTCGAAGGCTCGATCTTCTTCGGCGCCGTCGAGCACGTGCAGCGGCATCTGCGCAACGTCGACGAAACCGACCCGCAGAAGAAGCACCTGCTGCTGAGTTCGCGTGCGATCGGCTTCGTCGACCTGGCCGGCGCCGAATTGCTGGCCAAGGAAGCGACGCGGCGCCGCAAGCTGGGCGGCGGCCTGTACCTGGTCGGCGTGCAGCCCGACCTGTGCGAAATGCTGCGCCGCAGCGGCCAGGTCGATCATGTCGGCGAGGACCAGATCTTCCGCCACAAGGGCGACGCCATCGCGGCGATCTATCCGCGGCTCGATCCCGACATCTGCCGCACCTGCAGCGCGCGCATCTTCCGCGAGTGCCACGTCGCACTGCCTGACGGCACGCCGCGTTAATCGGTTTGGGCCCAGCGTTCGCCCCCTCTCCCGCTTGTGGGAGAGGGTTGGGGTGAGGGAGGCGCAGCCATCGGTTTGGGCCCAGCGTTCGCCCCCTCTCCCGCTTGTGGGAGAGGGTTGGGGTGAGGGAGGCGGAGCCATCGGTTTGGGCCCAGCGTTCGCCCCCTCTCCCGCTTGTGGGAGAGGGTTGGGGTGAGGGAGGCGCAGCCATCGGTTTGGGCCCGGCGTTCGCCCCCTCTCCCGAAAACGGGAGAGGGTTGAGGACAGGGAGGCGAAGCCGCTGCGCCCGGTCCACTTACTGGCTGCGCCGCCACACCCACGGCGGCGTCGGGCCGGGCTCCGACCACAGCCCGCGCCGCGCGCGGCGCGCCTCGTCCTGCATCTTGCGCAGCGGATCGGCGGCGTCGCGCGATGACGCCCACGCATGGCCGCGCCGCACCAGTTCCGCGTTGATGTCGAGGCCGCCCAGCTCCAGCCGCCCCAGCGTGCGCCCGTATCGGTCGGTCGCGACGGTGTGCAGCCTGGCGCGCTGCTTCAATGCCAGATTTTTCAGTACGCGCGTCGCGGCCTCGCCATGCAGCTGGCCGGCCTCCGGCGCGTCGATGCCGGCCAGCCTCACCTTGAGGAAGGCGCGCGAAGATGGGTGGTACTGGTCGGGCTTGAACAGCACGGTGTCGCCGTCGATCACGACGATGACGACGCCGTCGAGCGGATTCGCCCACGCCGCCTGGGCGAACAGCAGCGCCAGCGCAATAAGGAATCTCAACCTGAGAGCATCTCCGCCGCGTGCTGGCGTGTCGTCGCGGTGATTTTCATCCCGCCCAGCATGCGCGCGACTTCCTCGACCCGTGCCGCTTCATCGAGCGCTTCGATGTTGGACGTGACGAGACTGCCGCTCGCCTGCTTGGACACACGCAAATGCTGCGTACCGCGCGCGGCGACCTGCGGCAGGTGGGTGATGACGAGCACCTGGCGCGTCTCGCCGAGTTTCGCCAGCCGCCGCCCGACCGCTTCGGCGACGCTGCCCCCGATGCCAACGTCGACCTCGTCGAAGATCAGCGTCGGCACGCCGGCCACGCCGGACAGCGCGGTCTGGATCGCGAGACTGATGCGCGACAGCTCGCCGCCGGAGGCGACCTTGCCGAGCGGGCCCGCGGGCAGGCCGGGATGGCTCGCCACGAGGAAAATCACCTCCTCCAGGCCATGCGCGCGCGGCTCCGGGGTCGGCTGCAACTGAATGTCGAGCTGGCCGCCCGCCAGCGCCAGTTCGTGCATCGCGGCGGTCACCTGCTTCGCCAGTTTCGCCGCCGCCTGGCGCCGCTTCGCGCCGAGCTGCTGCGCAACATCCTGGTACTGCGCGTATGCGGCGTCTTCCGCGGCCTGCAGCGCGTCGAGATCGTCGCCCGCGGCGAGTTCCGCCAGCCGCGCCTCGAACTGCGCCAGCAGATCGGTCAGCGCCTCGGGCTGCACGCGGTGCTTGCGCGCCAGCCGGTGCATGTCGCCCAGGCGGCGGTCGAGTTCGGCGAGCCGCTCGGGGTCGAGATTGAGGCGGCCGGCGTAGCGGCGCAGCGCGTGCACCGCTTCGGCGAGATCGGCGCTCGCGGCGTCGACGAGCGCGCCGATCTCGCCCACGCTGTCGTCGAGCGCCTGCATGGCATCGAGCCGCGCCCGCAATTCGCCGAGCCGGCTCGACACCGCGGCGTCGCCCTCGTCCAGCCCGTCGATCAGCGCCTGGCTGCCTTCGAGCAGGGTGGTGACGTGCGCGAGCCGGCCGTGCTCGGCCTGGATCGCGTCCCAGCGCGCGAGGTCGTCGCCCGGCGCGCGCAACTCCTCCACCGCCAGCGTAAGGCCTTCGCGTTCGATCTGCCGCGCCTGGCCGTGGGTTTCGGCTTCGCGCCGGCGCTGATGCGCCGCCTGCCAGGCGTGCCACGCGGCGCCGACCTGATCTGCCAGCGCCTGCGCGCCGGCGTAGGCGTCGAGCACCTCGCGCTGCGTCTGCGGACGCAGCAGCGCGTGATGCGCGTGCTGGCCGTGGATGTCGAGCAGGTGGTCGGCGGCCTCCTTGAGTTGCGCGAGCGTCGCCGCGCTGCCGTTGACGAAAGCGCGTGAGCGCCCGCCGGCGTCGATCACGCGGCGCAGGATCAGCGTGTTGTCGTCCGCCGCGAAGCCCGCCGCATCGAGCCAGCCTGCCAGTTGCGGCAGGCCGTCGATGGAAAATTCGGCGGCAATCTCGGCGCGCGGCGCGCCCTGCCGCACCACCCCGCCCTCGGCGCGATCGCCCAGCGCCAGCGCCAGCGCGTCGACCAGGATGGACTTGCCGGCGCCGGTCTCGCCGGTGAGCACGGTCAGACCCGGCGCGAAGTCGAGCTCGACCGAGTCGACCAGCAGGTAGTTGCGAATGGAGAGATGCGTCAGCACAGAAGCTAGCCGGGCCTTGAGAAACGCGCTGTCACCCCGGCGCAGGCCGGGGTCCAGATGCTTGATTGGGCTGGATTCCGGCATTCGCCGGAATGACGGCCGGGATCAGGGTTTTCATTATCCAGGCCTCGGCTAAAGCTTCTTGCCCCAGTGCAGCTTCTGCCGGAGCGTGTCGTAGTAGCTGTAGGAATGCGGATGCAGCAGGGTGACCGGGCGGCTGGCGCGGGTGATCCACACGTGGTCGCCGCTCTTGAGGTCGAAGTGCAGCTGGCCGTCGAAATGCACGCGCGCGTCGTCGGCGTAGGTGAGATGCAGTTCGATGCGCGAATGACTGCTCACCACGATGGGGCGAGCCGACAGCGTGTGCGGGCAGATCGGCACCAGCGCGACGGCTTCGAGCGTGGGGTGGACGATGGGCCCGCCGGCCGACAGCGCATACGCGGTGGTGCCGGTCGGCGTGGTGACGACCAGGCCGTCGGCGCGCTGGCTGTAGACGAACTCGCTGTTGATCGCGATTTCCAGATCGATGAGACGCCCCGAGCCGCCCTTGCCGAGCACCACATCGTTGAAGGCCGTGGCCTCGAACACGCGCTCGCCGCCACGGCGGATCTGGCCGTTGAGCAGGATGCGCTCCTCGGCCACGTACTGGCCGCTCAGGATTTCGGCGATCGCATCGAACATGCCTTCGACGGTGATGTCGGTAAGAAAGCCCAGCCGCCCCTGGTTGATGCCGATCAGCGGCGCGCCGTGCGGCGCCAGTTCGCGCGCGATCGACAGCATGGTGCCGTCGCCGCCCAGCACCACCACAACGTCGCTCTGGGACGCCAGCTCATGCAGGGTGCGGGTGGGGTAGTCGGCGATGCCGAGATGGTCGGCGGTCTGGCAGGCCAGCAAGACCGCGTGGCCGCGGGTCTTGAGGAACTCGCCGAGCTTGCGCACGGAAGCTTCCATGTCCCGGTTATCGTATTTGCCGACCAGCCCGACGGTGTGGAAAGGCGTTTGCATGGGGCTGGATTATATAGGGCTGCCTGGCGTGAGGGGCTAGGATCTAGGGACTAGGATCTAGGGGCTAGGATCTAGGGATTAGGGGGCCTTGAGCGGCTGCGCCGCGATCCATGAATTCATGAGACGCGGCGCAGCCGCTCATCCCCTATCCCCTATCCCCTATCCCCTATCCCCTATCCCCTATCCCCTATCCCCTAGCCCCTAGATCCTAACCCCTGAATCCTGACCCCTGACCCCTGACCCCTGACCCCTAGCCCCTTATAATGCAGCCATGCTCAACGACCGCGCGCGCATCCTGCTGAAGACCCTGGTGGAACGGTACATCGCCGAGGGCGAGCCGGTCGGTTCGCGCACACTGTCGAAGCACTCGGGGCTGGACCTGTCGCCGGCGAGCATACGCAACGTGATGTCCGACCTCGAAGAGATGGGCTTCGTCGCCAGTCCGCACACCTCGGCCGGCCGGGTGCCGACGCCGCGCGGCTACCGCTTCTTCGTCGACACCCTGCTGACCGTGCGGCCGCTCGACCAGGTGGCGGTGACCCGGCTCGAAACCCAGCTCACGCCGGCCGACCCGCAACGCCTGATCACGGCCGCCTCGACGCTCCTGTCCGACCTCAGCCAGTTCGCCGGGTTGGTGATGACGCCGCGCCGCAACCCGGCCTTCCGCCAGATTGAATTCCTGAGCCTGTCTGACAAGCGCATCCTGCTCATCATCGTGACCCTGGAAGGCGAGGTCGAGAACCGCGTCATCGTCACCGACAAGCCCTACAGCGCCTCGGCGCTCGTCGAGGCGGCCAACTTTTTCAACCAGAATTTCGCCGGCTTCACCTTCGACCAGGTGCGCGCAAAATTGCGCGACGAGCTCGGCCGCGTGCGCGACGACATCACGCGCCTGATGGCGGCCGCGGTGGATGCGGGCAGCCAGGCGCTCGACGCCAACCAGGAGAACGTCGTCGTCTCCGGCAGCCGCAAGCTGCTCGACGTCGAGGAACTCTCCAGCAACATGGGCAACCTGCGCCGCCTGTTCGACGCTTTCGAGCAGAAGACCGGCCTGCTGCAACTGCTCGACCAGTCGCGCAGCGCCGCGGGCGTGCAGATCTTCATCGGCGGCGAATCGGAGCTGCTGCCGCTCGACGAATGCAGCCTGGTGACCGCCCCCTATTCGGTCGACGGCCAGGTGGTCGGCACGCTCGGCGTCGTCGGTCCCACGCGCATGGCTTACGAGCGCGTCGTGCCCATCGTCGACATCACCGCCAAAATCCTCTCCAGCGCCTTGTCGCACCACTGATGCCCTATCTCAAGGAACCCGAGTACACCCACGGCCAGCAGGCGAAGACCGGCATCCTGCTGGTCAACCTCGGCACCCCCGAGGCGCCGACGAAGCAGGCGCTGCGCCCCTACCTCAAGCAGTTCCTCTCCGACCCGCGCGTGGTCGAGATTCCGCGCGCGATCTGGTGGCTGATCCTGAACGGCATCATCCTCAACACGCGGCCGAAGAAATCCGCCGCGAAGTACGCGTCGATCTGGACCGCCGAAGGTTCGCCGCTGAAGGTGCATACCGAAAAGCAGGCGAAGCTGCTGAAGGGCTGGCTCGGCGAGAAGCTCGCCTCGCCCGTGATGGTCGAGTACGCGATGCGCTACGGCAATCCGTCGATGCCCGACACGCTTGCAAAATTGAAGGCCGCCGGCTGCGACCGCATCCTCATCCTGCCGGCCTACCCGCAGTACGCCGCGTCCTCCACCGCGACCGCGTTCGACGCCGCCTTCGACTGGCTGCGCCGGACCCGCAACCAGCCGGCGCTGCGCACGGTGAAGCACTACCACGACCACCCCGCGTATATCCACGCGCTCGCCGCCAACATCCGCGACCAGTGGCAGATGCACGGCCGCCCGGACGTGCTGGTGATGAGCTTCCACGGCGTGCCGCGCTACACGCTGGAGAAGGGCGACCCCTACCACTGCGAATGCCAGAAGACCGGGCGCCTGCTCGCCGAGGCGCTGGGGCTGGAGCCGAAGCAATACCGCCTCACTTTCCAGTCGCGCTTCGGTCGCGCCGAATGGCTGCAGCCCTACACCGACAAGACGCTCGACGCACTCGGCCGCGAAGGGGTGGGCCGCGTCGACATCGTCGCGCCCGGCTTCACCGCCGACTGCCTGGAAACGCTGGAGGAACTGGCGATGGAAGGCCGCGAGACCTTTCTCACCGCCGGCGGCAAGGCATTCCGTTACCTGCCCGCGCTCAACGAGCATCCGCGATGGATCGAGGCGCTCGGAACCCTCGCGCTGGAAAACCTGGGCGGCTGGGCGAGCGCAACCTGGGACCGCGACGCCGACGAGCAAGCCCGCCAGACGCGCAAGCGACTGGCGCTGAACCTGGGCGCGAAACGCTAGCTCGCCCTTCGACGCACCGGCCCGGTCTGCGTCCGCACAAACCCATGCTGTCATCAAGAATTCCGTCGCCTGTATAAGGGTTTCCTTGTTGACTGGCACACATCTACCATTCAACATAAAAAACACAGGACCCTAGTGTTCTGAAAAAGAAGGCGTGCACGCCGCGCTCGATCAATAAAACTCCCTGGAGGACACCATGCCCAGAATCAAAGCACCTTTCGTCATGGCCGGCTTCATCGGCCTCGCCCTGTCCGGCCTTGCCGGCGCGGCGGACATCCACACCCAGTCGATCGCGGCCACCTGCATGTCGTGCCACGGCCCCGGCGGCAAGAGCCAGGGCGCCATTCCCAGCATCGCCGGGCTCGACAAGGACTACTTCGTCAAGGCGATGAAGGATTTCAAGTCGGGGGCCCGTCCGTCGACCATCATGAAGCGGCACGCGACCGGCTACACAGACGCCGAGTTCGAGGCCATGGCCGCCTATTTCGCCGGCCTGAAAAAGTGATCCACCGAGGAGACCCAACATGACCCTGAATCGTCGCGACTTCCTGAAAATCTCCGGCGCCGGTGCTGCGGCAGCGGCCCTCGGCGGATGCGCCACCACCGCGGGCGGCCCCCGCGCGCGCGTCGTCGTGGTCGGTGCCGGCTTCGGCGGCGCCACCTGCGCCAAATACCTGCGGCAGTGGGGCCCCAACATCGAAGTCACCCTGATCGAGCCGAACGACAAGTTCATCTCCTGCCCGATCTCCAACTGGGTGATCGGCGGCATGCGCAACATGAACGACATCACCCACGGCTACGACAACCTGCCCAAGCACGGCATCAAGATGGTGAAGGACATGGTGGTCGCCATCGACACCGAGAAGCGCGTCGTCAAGACCCGCGGCGGTGCGTCGATCGGCTACGACCGCCTGGTGATCGCCCCCGGCATCGAACTGATGACCGACACCATAAAGGGCTACAAGGACGCCGAGGCCGCGGGCAAGGTCGTCCATGCGTGGAAGGCGGGCGCGCAGACGGCGCATCTGCGCAAGCAGCTCGAAGCCATGGCCGACGGCGGCACCTACCTGCTGGCCATCCCGGGCACCCCCTACCGCTGCCCGCCCGGCCCCTACGAGCGCATTTCCCTGGTCGCCAACTATCTCTCCAAGGCCAAGCCGAAGTCCAAGATCATCGTGCTCGACAGCAATGCCGACATCGTCTCCAAGAAGGCGCTGTTCATGGACGCCTGGACCACGAAATATGCCGGCATGATCGACTACCGTCCCAGCAGCGCCGTGGTCGCGGTCGACGGCGGCAAGATGACCGCGTCCACCGAGTTCGACGAGATCAAGGCCGACGTGCTGAACGTGGTGCCGCGCATGCGCTCGGGCGACCTCTGCGCGCTGGCCGGCGTGCGCGACAAGAACGCCAACTGGTGCACGGTCAATTTCGCGACCTTCGAGTCCGCGCATGTGCCGAACGTGCACGTCATCGGCGACTCGGTCCAGTCCGGCCTGCCGAAGTCCGGCCACATGGCGACCAACCAGGCCAAGGTCTGCGCCGCCGCCATTGTCGAACTGCTCGCCGGCCGCCAGCCGGACCCCATCCCGGTCATCGCCAACACCTGCTACTCGGCGACCTCGGATTCGACGTCCGGCTACGTCGCCAACGTATACCGCTTCGACCCGGCCAAGAAGGAGTACGTCAACCAACCGGAAGGCGGCGCCACCCCCAAGGGCGACGAGATCAACTTCGCCTACAACGAATCGTGGGCGAAGAACATCTGGGCGCACGTGCTGAGTTGATCGGCGTTTTTTCTACGGGCAATAAAAACGGGGCTGCGGCCCCGTTTTTATTGCCCGTCCCCAGTGCACGAGCGAACGTCGCACGTAGATGAGCAGGCGCGCATGGCCGGCGTCACGATCCGGCCGAGACATGGATTCCCAGGGCACGGCCCGATCTTTTTCACTCGAGGCCGGTGCGCGGGCGAATGACGCGCACGAAGCAAACAAGCTTGTTCGCGAGGTTGACGCACACAATGTTCAGCGCGAACAGCAGGTCCGCGCCGAGCGGGCGAGGCACTCTGGCGCGTGTCGGCCGCTTAATTTTCTCCACAATCGCAACGACTGCGTCGGCGTTCCAGCGTACGCGACGATCTCAATGTGCCCATACCTGACCTCCCCTGACGACTGACGGGACCAAGCGGACATCGAAGCAAGGCCCGCGCAGACTCGGCCCTCACCACTTTTCAGGTAGGGGCTTACCATGAATCATGCCCTTGACCCTTCTCGGCTCGGTATGCAGGAGGTTTGCGATCTCCTGATAGTCCTGCGGCAAGCCTGCGTCCTGCCAGCCGTTGGCTGCGTGTCGGGCAAGGTTTGCGGCCAACCGCACATGGCGCACCCGCTCAGCTTGCGCGTGCGCGGGATCGAGCAGATTGACGAGAAGTTCAGGCAAGTGCCAGTCGGTGACCAGTTCGCGCTGGATTTCCCGCCCGGCGAAACCCAGCACATGGCTTTGCACGCGATCGCTGCGCAAGGCTGGATTCGAAAGCATTTGCCGACGGATTTCAAGCATGGGCCCCGGATTGAAGCACAACAACAGCAGTTCGGAGACGTGGGTAAGCAAGGCGGCGATTTGCGCCTCCTCGGGATGCGGCTGGCGAAGTTCAATGGCCCAGTCGTAGGCGTAGTAAGCCGCATGCCGCGCACGCTGCACCACCTGCAGAAAGCGCTCGAGCGCTTCCGGATTCTCGCGCAGTACGTCCTCGACAATGAGCGTCGCGGGAACCTCGCGGTAAAACGTTTCGATACCAAGCATCAATAGCATCTGCTTGACGTCGATCAACTCGTAACGCTGACTGAGATGCTTGTGTGTCTGCATGTAATGCAGGAGCTTCGCGGTCATGAGCGGGTCGCGCGTCACCACTGGCGCGATATGGCGCGGATCGAGCAACGAATCGTCCTCCCGCAACCGCGCCAGTGCCCGTGCCGTCTCGCCGAGTACGGGCACGTTGGCCGTCTTCAGGAAGGCGAGCCATTCCTTCATCGTCTTGCGTTGATCATCCATCGGCGCTCCTGTATGTGACTTGCCTTGCCACGACGACGTCAACGTGGCAGGAATTCTGAACGACTACGCGCTGGAATTACGCTCAAGAATGACAAAATCGAAGCGCAAGGCATCGCCCTTCACGCCGGTGTGCGACGCGCGCGAAATCTCGCGGAACATGCCGCGGTCGTAGTCCGGAAACCAGGCATCGCCTTCGGCCTGGATATCGACCTCGGTGAGATACAGGCGGTCGGCAAGCGGAATCGCCTGCGCGTAGAGTTCGGCGCCGCCGATGAAGAAGACTTCGTCGGCCTCGCCGCACAGATCGATCGCGGCGGGGATCGAGCCGGCGACCACGCATCCCTCGGGCCGGTAGCCGGGATTGCGGGTAATGACGACGTTGGTGCGCCCGGGCAGCGGGCGACCCAGCGACTCGAAGGTCTTGCGCCCCATCAGGACGGGGTGGCCGAGCGTCAACGCCTTGAAGTGGGCGAGGTCTTCCGGCAGGCGCCAGGGCAGGCGGTTCTCGATGCCGATGACGCGGTTCCTCGCCAGCGCGGCGATGACGCTGACGCGCGGCTTGCCGCCTTGATTGACAGCGGCCGCGCTCATACCGCCACCGGCGCCTTGATCGCGGGGTGCGGATCGTAGCCTTCGAGGGTGAAATCCTCGTAGCGGAAACCGAAGATGTCGCGCACCGAGGGATTCAGCTTCATCGTCGGCAGCGGGCGCGGATCGCGACTCAGCTGCTCGCGCGTCTGGTCGAGGTGGTTCAGATACAGGTGCGCGTCGCCCAGGGTGTGCACGAAGTCTCCGGGCTTGAGGCCCGTGACCTGCGCCATCATCAGCGTCAGCAGCGCATAGCTCGCGATGTTGAACGGCACGCCGAGGAAGATGTCGGCGCTGCGCTGGTAGAGCTGGCAGCTCAGCCTGCCGTCGGCGACGTAGAACTGGAAAAAGGCGTGGCAGGGCGCGAGCGCCATCCTGTCGAGATCCGCGACGTTCCACGCCGAGACGATGATGCGGCGCGAATCGGGGTTGGTCTTGATCGCCTTCACCGCCTCGCTGATCTGGTCGATGGTGCCGCCGTCGGCCTTGGGCCAGCTACGCCACTGGTGGCCGTACACCGGACCGAGGTTGCCGTGCTCGTCGGCCCATTCGTCCCAGATCGAGACGCCGTTTTCCTTGAGGTACTTGATGTTGGTGTCGCCCTGCAGGAACCACAGCAACTCGTGGATGATCGAGCGGACGTGGCATTTCTTGGTGGTGACGAGCGGAAAGCCGGCGGCGAGGTCGTAGCGCATCTGCCAGCCGAACACCGACAGCGTGCCGGTGCCGGTGCGGTCGTCTTTGCGGGTGCCGTGCTCGAGCACGTGGCGCATCAGGTCGAGATAGGGTTTCATGCTGAGACTCAGGGCCGCGCAGGGGCGGCGAGGATGGGGGTAGGGTCGTCGGCGGCGACGGGAGCGCTCAGCACGCCGTCGTAGAAGCCGGCGAAGCGGGCCGCGGGCGCGCCGCCATAGATGTCGGCGAAGGCGATGCCGAAGTCGGCGTTGTCCTGCACCGCCAGCACCAGTTCGCGAAAGCGCGCTTCGTCCTGCGCCTTGAGCCAGCCGACGAGCAGCATGGACTGGCGGTAGAAGGCGTGGATATCGAGGCCGAAGGCCGCCGCGCGATGGCGCCTGTCGGGGGCGTCGCGCCGGTCGAGGTCGATGCGGCGCCCGGCGCGGATCGCCTCGAACACCCGGGTGTCGCTGGCGTACTCGGCGCCGCCGCCGTCGGCGGTGAGCGAGGCCCAGCCTTCGTGGAACCACACCGGCAGCGTGCTGTGATAGTGCCCGATGCGCTGGCCCAGATGCAGATGCGCGAGTTCGTGCGCGAGCAGCGCGGGCAGGCGGTGCTTCTCGCGACCGTCGAGGTTGGGCGACAGGATCAGGCGGTTGTCGGGGATGACGACGGCGGAAAGTCTCGGCGTCAGCACGTAGCGCTTGAAGCAGGCATCGCTGCCGCACACGTGCACGCGCGGCGTGCGCGCGAACGGCAGATAATGCGCCGCCTCGACTTTCGCGATCGCCGCGGGCAGCGCCGCCGCGACGCGCGCGCCGTAGGCCTCGAAACCCGGCTCGACCCACACCCGGCTGTCCGCCGCCAGCGGCACGAAGCTCTCCAGCGGCATCAGCGCGCGCGGATGGCTGACGGTGAGCGCGCAGCCCTGCAGGCTTGCCAGCAGGACGATGAGCCCGACGGCCTTCATGGTTCGAGCGTCCGCCAATGGCCGTCGATCAGGCCCTGCAGCGGCGCGTACCGCTGCTTGTAGGCCATCTTGCGGCTCTCGGCGATCCAGTAGCCCATGTACAGGTAAGGCAGCTCCAGCCGCTTCGCCAGTTCGATCTGCCACAGCACGCCGTAGACGCCGAGGCTGTCGCGGTCGCGCGCGGGATCGAAGAAGGTGTACACGGCCGACAGTCCGTCGTCGATCTGGTCGACCACCGCCACCATCACCAGTTGCCCCTCGTCGCGGAATTCGACCAGCGCGGAGTCGACGTTCGACGACAGCAGGAACTGGGTGTACTGGTCGGGGCCGTCGCGGTCCATGCCGCCGCCGGCGTGGCGGCTGCCGAGGTAGCTGCGGTAGAGCTGGTAGTGCTCGTCCCTGAAATCGAGCGGCAGGAAACGCGCGTCGAGCTGGCGGTTGCGCTTGAGGACGCGACGCTGGGTGCGATTGGGCACGAAGCCGGCGACCTCGACCCGTACCGGCACGCAGGCCAGGCACTGCTCGCAATGCGGGCGGTAGGTGAACTGGCCGCTGCGGCGAAAGCCGGCGCGGATCAGCGCGCCGTAGGCGGCGCCGTCGATGAGGTGCGTGGGCGTGGCGACCTGCGAACGCGCGCGCCGACCCGGCAGGTAGCTGCAGTCGTAGTGCGCGGTCAGGTAGAACTGGATGCGCTGGAACGGCGGTTCGGTCGGATGCATTAAATCGGTTTGGGCTTTACGTTTGCCCCTCCCCCGCTCGGTGGGAGAACTGGGGAGCGGGCTCGAACGTCCAGGGTCCGGGAAGATGCGGCAAGTTTACCAATTCCGCCACTTTCGCCGTAAACGCCGCGCGCGGCATCGTGCGGGCGCCCAGGCTGGCGAGGTGCGCGGTCTCCATCTGGCAGTCGATGAGACCGAATTCCCAGGCCTGAAGTTGCCGGGCGAGGCGCACCAGCGCCACTTTCGAGGCGTCCGGCGCGCGGCTGAACATCGATTCGCCGTAGAACATGCGGCCGATCGCCACGCCGTAAAGGCCGCCGACCAGCTTTCCCTCGCGCCAGCTTTCCACCGAATGCGCGTAGCCCGCCTGAAACAGCCGTGTGTAGGCCACGACCATCGCCGGCGAGATCCAGGTACCGCCGCCGCCTTCACGCGGCTCCGCACACGCGCGCATCACCTCGGCGAAGGCGGAGTCGACGCGCAGTTCGAAGCCGGCGTTGCGTTCGCGCCTGGCGAGCGAGCGGGGGACGCGGATCGCGCCCGGCACCAGCACCATGCGCGGGTCAGGGCTCCACCACAGGATGGGCTCGCCGGGGTTGAACCAGGGGAAGATGCCGTGGCGGTAGGCGTCGAGCAGGCGCGGCAGCGTGAGGTCGCCGCCTATCGCCAGCAGGCCGTTGGGGTCGGCGAGCGCGGTTTCCACCGGGGGAAAGCTCGATTCGTCGGCAGGGTGCGCGCGCATGCCGGCATGGTAGCGGAATCGCCCGGGCTTGCCTCGGGCGTGGAATTTAATTATGATATAAATATCTTCGATACTGCTATCTACCCGGCGCAGCGACGGTCGCAATTTCGCCGCTTCGTATAATGGCCGCTTTCTCCTGGCGCCAGCGCGTCACCCCGGACAGGCAGTAAGGAAGAATGTTCAAACCCGATACGACGTCAACACCGACCGCACCGGCGCGCCGCTCACCCGCTGCCGCGCCGGGCCAAGCAATCCGGTCCGCTACCGCGTGGCCATGTCGCACGGCCGCGAGAGACGCGCACAAGCAGCGCCCGACGCCGGCGGCCCGTCCGACCTCTCTCCCGGCCGGGCCGCGCCAGGCTGTCGTTTCAAGGGGAACGCCGTGAGCAGCCATCCCGAGCTCGCGACGTCCCCGTCCTTTTCCGGCTGCTTCCACTGCGGCCTGCCCGTCCCGGACGGCGCCCACTACGCCGTAACGTTCGAAGGCGCAACGCGCGAGGCCTGCTGCCGCGGCTGCCAGGCCGTCGCGCAGACCATCATCGACAGCGGCCAGGGCGCCTACTACCACCACCGCACCGCGCTGCCGGCGACCCCTCAACAGGCCGAGGCCGAACTCGCGCAGCTGGGCCTGTACGACCTGCCGGAAATCCAGGAAAGCTTCGTGCGCGCCGAAGCCGAGAACGTGCGCGAGGCCGCGCTCATCCTCGAAAACATCGTGTGCGCGGCGTGCATCTGGTTGAACGAGCGTCACATCGCCGCGCTGCCCGGCGTGCTCACGGTCGAGATCAACTACGCGACGCGACGCGCGCGCGTGCGCTGGGACAACAGCCGCATCCAGCTCTCGGCCATCCTGAAGGCCGTGTCCGACATCGGCTACATCGCCCACCCCTTCGATCCCGGCCGCTCCGACGACATCCACCGCCGCGAGCGCAACACCGCGATCAAGCGGCTCGCCATCGCCGGCCTCGGCATGATGCAGGTGATGATGTACGCGCTGCCGACCTACACGGCAACCGACATGACCGACGAGATCCGGCTGCTGATGCGCTGGGCGAGCCTGATCCTGACGATCCCGGTGGTGGTGTATTCGGCGTGGCCCTTCTTCATCGGCGCGTGGCGCGACCTCAAGCGCCGCACGCTCGGCATGGACGTGCCGGTCGCATTGGGCATCGGCACGGCCTTCGTCGCCAGCGTGTACAGCACCTTCTCCGGCGAGGGCGAGGTGTACTACGACTCGGTCACCATGTTCGTCTTCCTGCTGCTGACCGGCCGCTTCCTCGAAATGAACGCGCGCCGCCGCGCCGGCGCCGCGGTCGAGGAACTGGTCAAGCTCATTCCCGCCGTCACCACGCGGCTGGCGGGCTGGCCGGCGCGCGACGAGGAGCAGGTGCCGGTCGCACGGCTGGCGGTCGGCGAACACGTTCTGGTGCGCCCGGGCGAGACGCTGCCCGCAGACGGCACCGTGGTCGACGGCGACAGCGCGGTGAGCGAGGCGCTGCTCACCGGCGAGTCGCTGCCGGTGTCGAAATCCGTCGGGACGAAAGTCGTCGGCGGCAGCCTCAACCAGGCGAGCCCGCTGGTGGTGCGCGTCGACAAGCTCGGTGCCGACACGCGGCTGGCATCGATCGTGCGCCTGCTCGACCGCGCGCAGAGCGAGAAGCCGCGCATCGGCCAGCTCGCCGACCGCGCCGCCGCCTGGTTCGTCGGTCTGCTGCTCGTCATTACCGCGCTGGTCGGCGTGGCCTGGTACGTCATCGATCCGTCGAAAGTGCTGTGGATCGTGGTGTCGATCCTGGTCGTCACCTGCCCCTGCGCGCTCGGGCTCGCCACGCCCACCGCGCTCACCACCGGCACCGGCCGGCTCACGCGGCTGGGTCTGCTGACCACGCGCGGCCACGCGCTGGAGACGCTGGCGCGCGCGACCGATCTCGTGCTCGACAAGACCGGCACGCTCACCCTCGGCCGCCTGTCGGTGCGCCGCGTCGTCGCGCTCGACGGCCGCAGCGAGGACGACGTGCGCGCGCTCGCCGCCGCGCTCGAAGCCGGCTCCGAGCACCCCATCGCACGCGCGCTGCGCGAGGGCGCCGGTTCCGTGCTCGCCGCGTCCGAACTCCGCAACACGCCGGGGCGCGGCGTCGAAGGCGTCGTCGACGGCCGCCGCTACCGCCTCGGCACGCCGCGCTTCGCCGCCGACAGCGAGACGCCGCCGGCGCCGCCGCAATCCGGAGACGGCGCGAGCTGGGTCGCGCTCGCGCAAGACGGCCGCCTCATCGCCTGGTTCGCGCTTGCCGACACCCTGCGCCCGGACGCCGCCGCCGCGCTCGCCGCGCTGCAACAGCAGGGCCTGCGCCTGCACCTCGTCTCCGGCGACGGCACGCCCGCGGTCGAGGCCGTGGCGAAACAGCTCGGCGTGACCGACTGGCACGCCGGTGCGCTGCCGGAGGACAAGCTCGCCTACGTGAAGAAACTGCAGGGCCAGGGCCGCATCGTCGCCATGGTCGGCGACGGCATCAACGACGCGCCGGTGCTCGCCGGCGCGCAGGTGTCGATCGCCATGGGCGAAGGCGCCGACGTCGCGCAGGCCGCGGCCGACATGGTGATGCTCGGCAGCCGGCTCGCCACGCTGTCGGAGGGCGTCGCGCTCGCGCGCAAGACGCAGAAAATCATCCGCCAGAACCTCGGCTGGGCGCTCGGCTACAACCTCATCGCCATCCCCGCCGCAGCGCTCGGCCACGTCACGCCCTGGATCGCCGGCATCGGCATGTCGGCGAGCTCGCTGCTGGTGGTGCTGAACGCGCTGCGGCTGTCGGATTTCGGGCAGACGCCCGAACCGGTGCGCACCGCCGCCAAGCCCGCCTACGCGACGGACCGCTGACGTGGAAATCCTGCTGCTGCTGATTCCGCTGAGCCTGGTGCTGGTCGGCGTCATCGCCGTCGTCATGCTGTGGGCGGCCAGAAGCGGCCAGTTCGACGACCTCGAAGGCCCGGCGCACAGCGTGGTGATGGACGACGACAGTCCGCCGAAGCCCGACGCGGAACCGCCGAAGTCCTAGGCGATCCATCAGGGATACCTGATCGACCCGCGACCGACCGCCCATGAGCGCGCCCATCCTCTGGTACTTCGCCGACCCCATGTGTTCGTGGTGCTGGGGTTTCTCGCCGGCGATCGCGACGCTGCGCGACGCATACCGCGAGCGCCTGCGCATTGCGCTGGTGCTGGGCGGGCTGCGGCACGAGACGGCGCCGATGAGCGCGGCGCAGCGCGAGGCGATCCTGCATCACTGGCGCGCCGTGCACGACCGCACCGGTCAGCCCTTCCAGTTCGACGGAGCCCTGCCCGAGGGTTTCGTGTACGACACCGAACCCGCCTGCCGCGCGGTGGCGACGATGGGCGGACTCGATCCCGCGCTGACTTTTCCGTTGTTCCAGGCGATCCAGTCGGCCTTCTACGCCGAGGGCCGCGACGTCACGCAGGCGCAGACGCTGACGGCGCTCGCAGCAGGCCTCGGCGTCGACGCCGGCCAATTCCGCACGGCGTTCGCCAGCGACGAGGCGCGCGCCCGCGTGCAGGCGCACTTCCGCCAGACGCGGCTCGCCGGCGTGCGCGGCTTCCCCGCGCTGATCCTGCAGCAGGACGCGCAACTCACCCCGATCGCGTCCGGCTGCCAGCCGCTCGACACGGTACGCGCGGCGCTCGACGCGCAGTTGCCTGCATGATGCGCGCTACCCTCGCCCTCCTCGGCCTGCTGCTGTCGCTCGACGCCGGCGCCGCGCCGCCGATGATCGACGCCCACGCGCATTATTCGGCGCCCGACGCCGCCGCCTTCGCGCCCGCCGAGGTCATCGCCGGGCTCGACGCCGCCGGCGTGACGCGGCTGGTGGCGACGAGTTCGCCGCCGGCGCTCACGCAGACCCTGTACCGCCACGCGCCCACGCGCGTGATCCCGCTGCTCGGGGTGTACGAAGCCGATCTGCACAAGGGAAGCTGGGTGCACGACGCGGCGCTGCCCGCGCGCGTCGCGGTGCAGCTCGACGCCGGTCACTGGGCCGGCATCGGCGAGCTGCATCTGTTTGCGGCGAACGCCCGCGCGCCGGTGTTCGCGCACCTGGTGAAGCTGGCGGCGGCACGCAAGCTGGTGCTGATGCTGCACGGCGACGCCGCCGTGGTCGCGCGCGCGTTCGAACTCGCGCCGGCCGTGCGCGTGCTGTGGGCGCACCTCGGCACCGAGCCGGCGCCGGCGCAGCTCGACGCGATGCTCGCGCGCTATCCCGACCTGTGGATCGACACCTCGGTGCGCGACGCACGCATCGCGCCGGACGGCGTGCTGCTGCCCGCCTGGCGCGCGCTGTTCGAGCGCCACCCCGGGCGCTTCGTCGTCGCGGTCGACACCTTCAGCGTCAACCGTTGGCGTCACTATGCAGACGTGGTTGCGGAGATCCGCCGCTGGGTCGAGCCGCTGCCCGAGCCGCTGAAATCGAATCTGCTGCACGACAACGCCGCGCGCCTGTTCGACCGCTTCCGGCCGCGCCCGTAGAATGCG
Source organism: Pseudomonadota bacterium (assembly GCA_040753235.1). Classification (GTDB taxonomy): domain Bacteria; phylum Pseudomonadota; class Gammaproteobacteria; order Burkholderiales; family Thiobacillaceae; genus Thiobacillus. The sequence continues at coordinate 114,460 of JBFMET010000006.1, read as the reverse complement.
GGTTTTCCGCTTCGGAGTGACCGCATGAGCCGCCTGTCCCGCATCCCCGCCACGCTGTTCGCCGCCACGCTGCTGCTCGGCATCGCCGGCTGCGGCGCCAGCGAACCCCCCGCGCAGAAGGTCTCGACCGCGCCCGCCGCCGGCCAGCCGGCCAATCCGCGCGTGCTGATCCAAACCAGCAAGGGCAACATCACGGTGGAAGTCTTCCCCAGCCAGGCGCCGCAGACGGTGAAGAATTTCCTCGGCTACGTGCAGGGCGGCTTCTACGACGGCCTGATTTTCCACCGCGTGATTCCCGACTTCATGATCCAGACCGGCGGCATGCATCCCGACATGACCGAGAAGCCGAAGAAGGCGCCGATCCCCAATGAAGCCGACAACGGCCTCAGGAACCTGCGCGGCACGCTGGCGATGGCGCGCATGGGCGACCCGCACTCGGCCTCGTCGCAGTTCTTCATCAACGTCGCCAATAACCACTTTCTCGACCATCGCGGCAAGAGCTTCCAGGGCTGGGGCTACGCGGTGTTCGGCCAGGTCGTCGAGGGCATGGACGTGGTCGACGCCATCGTCGCCGTGCCGCGCGGCAACCGCGGCCCGCACGGCGACGTGCCCCTTGAGCCCATCCTGATGCAGCGCGTGAGCGTGCTGCCGGCCGCCGCGCCCGCCGCGTCGCCGAAGCCGTAGGTCCGCCCTGGACGCACGCGCCAAACTGCTGCTGCTCGGCGCCCTCGCCCCCGCGGCGATCGCGCTCGGCCTCTTCGCCGGCGCGCTGCCGGACGACCGCGCGCTGGCGCAGCAGATCCTCGTCGAATTGCGCGCACCCCGCGTCGCCGCGGCGTTTGCCTGCGGCGGCCTGCTGGCGCTCGCCGGCGCCTTGATGCAGACCCTGTTCCGCAACCCGCTCGCCGAGCCGTATCTCCTCGGCGCCTCGGGCGGTGCCGGCCTGCTCGCGCTCCTTGGCATGGCGGCGGGATTCGCATGGCCGGCGGTATCGGCACTTGCCTTCGCCGGCAGCCTGTTCGCACTCGCGCTCGCCGCCGCGCTCGGCGGCCGCCTGCTCGCGCGCGACCACACGCCGCTGCTGCTCGCCGGCGTCATGCTCGCCGCCGGCTTCGGCGCGCTCATCGCGCTGGTGCTGGCGCTGGCGCCGGCCGAGCGCCTGCCCGGCATGCTGTTCTTCCTCATGGGCGACCTCGCCTGGGCCGAGCGGCCCGGCCTCTTGTGGAGCGGCCTCGCCGTCGCCGTCGCGCTCGGCCTCGCGCTCGCGCGCCGCCTCGACGTGCTGCAGCTCGCGCCGCTGAAAGCCGCATCGCTGGGCGTCGCCGTCGCTCCCACGCGCTGGACGCTGTTCGCCGTGTCCGGCGCCGCCACCGCGCTGGTCGTGGCGCAAGCCGGCAGCATCGGCTTCGTCGGCCTGATGGTGCCGCACGCATTAAGGCGCCTCGGCTTTTCCGGCCACCGCACCCTGCTCCCCGCCTGCGCGCTCGCCGGCGGCAGCCTGCTGGTTCTGGCCGACGCGCTGGCGCGCACCGTGATCGCGCCGCGCGAACTGCCGGTCGGCGTGCTCACCGCGCTGATCGGCGTGCCGATGATGCTGTGGCTGCTGCGCCGGCCGTGAAAGACAGCAGAATTGGGGGCGGACACGCTCCCAGGAATATTGTGTACACTTAAACGTGTACACTTTTCTGGAGCGCCGCCATGAAAACAGCCAAGGTCTTCAAGCAAGGGAACAGCCAGGCCGTGCGGCTGCCCAAGGAATTCCGTCTGACCGAGGACGAAGTCGAAATCCGCCGCGAAGGCGAAACCATCGTGCTGTTGCCCAAGTCGTCGACTCGCTGGCGGCATGTCCGTGCCTGCCTGGGTAAATTCAAGGGCGAGCTCCGGCGCAATCAACCCGCGCAACCCGACCAGCGGGATTGGTAGGCATGGCCTGGCTGCTGGACACCAACACCTGCATTTACCTGCTGACCGGCAATCAGCCCGACTATCAGCACAACATCCTCGCCAGACTGGATGCCCTGCCGCGCAACGAGCGCCCCCTGATTTCCAGTGTTGTTTTGTCCGAACTGCAATACGGCGTGCGGAAAAGCCGCTGGCGCAAAGCCAACCAGGCGCTGCTGGATGCGTTTCTGCTGGACTTCGATTTAAGCGACTATGGCGCGAGCGCTGCCGTTTGTTACGGCGAGCTGCGAACCGGCCTGGAAAAGCGCGGCCAGCCCATCGGTCCCATGGACATGATGATCGCCGCCCACGCACTTGCACTGGATGCCACGCTGGTGACGCACAACACGCGTGAATTCGCGAGGGTGAAAGGTTTGCGGCTGGAAGACTGGACGGGTTGAAGCCCCAGTTTCCGCAACGAGATGAAAGTCCCGAGCGAACCACCTCGACCATGCGCCTGACCGCCCTCACGCTCAGTCTGCAAACCGGCGCCCGCATCCTGGTCGACACCCTCGACCTCGCCCTCGCTCCCGGCGAGATCCTCGGCATCCTCGGGCCCAACGGCGCCGGCAAGTCGACGCTGCTCGCGATGCTCGCCGGGCTCGCGCGGCCCGTGCGCGGCGCGGTCGCACTCGACGGTGCGCCGGTCGCCGGCCTGCCGCCGCTCGCCCGCGCGCAGCAGATTGCACTCCTGCCCCAAACCGACGACAGCGGCTTCTTCGGCCGCGTCGCCGACTTCGTCGCGCTGGGGCGTTACCCCTTCGGCGGCGCGGCCCCCGATCTTGCGCCGCAGCTCGCGCAGTGGGAACTCGCCGAGCTGGCCGACCGCCCGCTCGCGACGCTTTCCGGCGGCGAACGCCAGCGCGCACGGCTGGCGCAACTCGCGGTGCAGGGTGCCCGCACGATCCTGCTTGACGAGCCGCTGACCCACCTCGACCCGGCCCACCAGGCGCGCCTGCTCGCCTGGGCGCGCAGCGAGGCAGACGCCGGCAAGGCGCTGGCGCTGACCCTGCACGACCCCAACTGGGCGGCGTGCCACTGCGACCGCCTGCTCTTCCTCTACGGCGACGGCCGCTGGCGTCTTGGAACCACGGCCGATCTGCTCACGCCGGACGCGCTGGAGACCCTGTACGGCCCCGGCACGGCGACGCTGTGGCGGCAGGGCGGCGCAACCGAGCCTGTATAATCGCCCTTTGCTCCGCACGACCGTCCGCTTCACCCATCCATGATCCGTCGCCTCCTCGACAAAGTTTTCGGCCGCACATCCCGCGCCGCCGCCCGACAGGGCGCCCAGATCCTGCCGCTCGCCGCGCACGGCATCCGCCGCAGCCAGCTCGACGACTGTGCGCTCAAGGTGTGCGAAACGCTCGCCGCCTCCGGATTCAAGGGCTACGTCGTCGGCGGCGCGGTGCGCGACCTCTTGCTCGGCAAGACGCCCAAGGATTTCGACGTCGCCACCGACGCCACGCCCGAAGAAGTACGCCGGCTCTTCCGCCGCTCGCGCATCATCGGCCGCCGCTTCCAGATCGTGCACGTGATGTGCGGGCGCGAGACCATCGAGGTCACCACCTTCCGCTCCAACGGCCAGAAGGAACTCGAAGAGGAAGACGAACGGCCGACCGACGAGCACGGGCGGCTGCTGTCGGACAACGTCTTCGGCAGCATGGCCGACGACGCCGCGCGCCGCGACTTCACCATCAACGCGCTCTACTACGACCCGGCGCGCGAGGAAGTCCACGACTACTTCGGCGGCGTGGCCGACTGCAAGAAGCGCGTGCTGCGCATGATCGGCGACCCCGAGACGCGCTTCCGCGAAGACCCGGTGCGCATGCTGCGTGCCGCACGCTTCGCCGCCAAGCTCGACTTCCACATCGACGAGGCGACGCGCAAGCCGGTCGCCACCCTCGCGCCGCTGCTCGCCAACATTCCGCGCGCACGCATTTTCGACGAAGCCTTGAAGCTTCTGATGTCCGGCCACGCGCTGCGCGGCGTGCACCAGCTGCGCGCCGAGGGCCTGCACCACGGTATGCTGCCGCTGCTCGACACCATCCTCGACGACCCCACCGGCGAGCGCTTCATCACCGCGGCGCTGAAGAACACCGACGCCCGCATCCAGTCCGACCGTCCCTCGTCGCCCGCCTTCCTGTTCGGCACGCTGTTGTGGCCGCAGGTGGTCAAGCACTGGCATGCGCTCGAAGCCTCAGGCGAGAAACCGCAGCCGGCGCTGTTCCTGGCGATGGACGAAGTGCTCGACGCGCAGCGCAGCCAGCTCGCGATCCCGCGCCGCTACGACGGCATGATGAAGGAGATCTGGGGCCTGCAGCCGCGCTTCGAGCAGCGTGGCGGCCAGCGGCCGTACCGTTTGCTGGAGCATCCGCGCTTCCGCGCCGCCTACGACTTCCTGCTGCTGCGCGCCGAGGCCGGCGAAGTGCCGACGGAGCTCGGCGAATGGTGGACGCGCTTCCAGGAAGTCGACGAGGACGAACGCGCCGCCATGCTCGTCGCCGACAGCAGCCCCAAGCCGCGCCGCAAGCGCCGCCGCAGGAAGCCGGCCGATTCGGCCGGCGAGGCCGCCTCCGAATGAAGGTCGTAGCCACCATCGGGCTCGGTGCCAACCTCGACGACCCGGCGGCGCAGGTCGAATACGCGCTCGCCGAGCTCGACCGCCTGCCCCACACGCGGCTCGTCGCGCGCTCGCCACTATATGCCTCCGCCCCGGTCGGCTACGTCGACCAGCCCGACTTCATCAACGCCGTCGCGCAGGTGGAAACCGGGCTTGCGCCGCGCGTGCTGCTCGCCGCGCTGCTGGACATCGAGCACCGCCACGGCCGCGAACGCAGCTTCCGCAACGCGCCGCGCACGCTCGACCTCGACCTGCTGCTCTACGGCGCCGCACGCTTCCACGAACCCGGCCTCGCGCTGCCGCATCCGCGCATGCACGAACGCGCCTTCGTGCTGCGCCCGCTGCTCGACATCGCCCCGGACGCCACGATCCCCGGCCGCGGCCGCGCCGCCGACTGGCTCGCCGGCGTCGCCGACCAGCTCGTCTCCCCGCTGCCGCCACCGGCGGCCGCCGTCAACGCATGAGCCTCGACCGCTACCGCTACGTCGTCGTCGAAGGCCCGATCGGCGCCGGCAAGACCAGCCTCACCCACAAGCTCGCCGAGCGCCTGGGCGCCGACACCCTGCTGGAAAACGCCGGCGACAACCCCTTCCTGCCGCGCTTCTACCAGGAACCCAAGCGCTACGCGCTGCCGACGCAGTTGCACTTCCTGTTCGACCGCGCGCGTCAGCTGCGCGACCTCGCGCAGGGCGACCTCTTCCGCACCGGCACCGTGTCGGACTTCCTCATCGACAAGGACATGCTGTTCGCACGGCTCAACCTCGACGACGACGAGTTCGAGCTGTACCAGAAGGTCTACGCCGACCTCGCCCCGCAGGCCCCCGCGCCCGATCTGGTCATCTACCTGCAGGCGCCGATCCAGGCGCTGCAGGAACGCGTCAACCGCCGCGGCATCGACTACGAGCGCAGCATGGACGCGGGCTACCTGGAAAAGCTCGCCAACAGCTACAGCGAGTTCTTCCACCGCTACGACGCGGCGCCGGTGCTGATGGTCAACACCACGAACCTCAACTTCGCGCAGAGCGAGGCCGACTTCGAGCTCCTGCTCGAGCGCATGAAGAAAATGCGCGGCCCGCGCGAATTCTTCAGCCGGGCGGTGTGATGGCGGTCACGCTCTCCACCCTCAAGGCGATGCGCGAACGCGGCGAAAAGATCGCCGTGCTTACCTGCTACGACGCCAGCTTCGCACGCGTGCTCGATGCTGCCGGCGTCGAGGTGCTGCTGGTCGGCGATTCGCTCGGCATGGTGGTGCAGGGCCACGCCTCCACCCTGCCGGTGAAGCTCGCCGAAATGAGCTACCACACGCGCTGCGTCGCCGCCGGCACCGAGCGCGCCTTCATCGTCGCCGACCTGCCCTTCGGCAGCTACCAGCCTTCGCCCGAGCGCGCCTACGCCTCCGCCGCGCGCCTGATGGCCGCAGGCGCGCACATGGTCAAGCTCGAAGGCGGCGCGGTGATGGTCGACACCGTCGCCTTCCTCACCCGGCGCGGCATTCCGGTGTGCGCGCATCTCGGCCTGTTGCCGCAGTCGGTCAACCAGGTCGGCGGCTACAAGGTGCAGGGGCGCGACGACGCGGCCGCCGCGCAACTGATCGCCGACGCGCGCGCGCTCGAAGCCGCCGGCGCCGGCCTCCTCGTGCTGGAAATGGTGCCCGCCGCGCTGGCGAAAGCCGTCACCGACGCGCTCGCGATTCCCACCATCGGCATCGGCGCCGGCGCCGACTGCGCCGGCCAGGTGCTGGTGCTGTACGACCTCCTGGGCCTCTACCCGCGCGCGCCGAAGTTCTCGAAAAATTTCCTGCAGGGCGCCGACGGCATCGACGCCGCCGTGCGCACCTACGTCGCCGCGGTGAAGGACGGCAGCTTCCCTGCGGCGGAACATGCGTTCTGATCGCATGAAATCCGGGATTCACAAGGAGGACGCGGAGGGCACGGAGGCATTCATTGGTTTTTCATCAGCGTCCTCGGCGTCCTCCTTGTAAAACAAACATGAAGCGCATCCACACCGCCGCGGAACTGCGCGCCGCGCTCGCCGGGCAGGCCCGCACCGCCTTCGTGCCGACCATGGGCAACCTCCACGCCGGCCACGTCTCGCTGGTCGAACTGGCAAAGCAGCACGGCGCGCCGGTGGTGGCGAGCATCTTCGTCAACCCGCTGCAGTTCGGCGCGGGGGAAGACTTCGAGCGCTATCCGCGCACGCTGGATGCCGACTGCGAGAAGCTTGCCGCCGCCGGTTGCGACCTCGTGTTCGCGCCGGACGTGGCCGAAATGTATCCGGTGCCGCAGACCTTCAGCGTGCAGCCCCCCGAATCGCTGGCCAACGACCTCTGCGGCGCCTACCGCCCCGGCCATTTCGCGGGGGTCGCCACCGTCGTGATGAAGCTCTTCAACCTGGTGCAGCCGCGCGTCGCCGTGTTCGGCAAAAAAGATTTCCAGCAGCTGCACGTGATCCGCGGCCTGGTCGAGCAGTTCAACCTGCCGATCGAAATCGTCGCCGGCGAAACTTTGCGCGAAGCCGACGGCCTGGCGATGAGTTCGAGGAACGGCTACCTGACGGACGCCGAACGCATCCAGGCGACCCAGCTGTATCGTTCGCTCGCCGAGGTGAAGACCGCGATCGAAGCCGGCGGCCGCGATTTCGATGCGCTCGCCGCCAGCGCCGCGCGCCATCTGAAAATGGCCGGCTGGCGCGTCGATTACATCGCCGTGCGCGACGCCGCCACGCTCGCCGCGCCCTGCCCCGAAAGCCGCCGCCTGGTCGCGCTCGGCGCTGCCTGGCTGGGCCGCACGCGGCTCATCGACAACCTCGAAACCGGCGCCCCGCCCCAGGCGTGAGCACGTCGTCGCCCCGGTGATCTCCACCCAGTGTCTCGTCGCCGTCCTGCTGTTCCTGGTCGTGGTGCTGGCGATCTTCGAGCTGTCCGGCCTGCGCAGTCATTTCAATCTCGCCTATCTGCACCAGATCCTGGTCGACCACCCCATCACGGGACTGGCCGCCTTCGTGCTGATTTTCGCGCTGGGAAACCTGGTCCAGATCCCCGGTTGGATTTTCCTTGCCGCGGCGGTCCTCGCGCTGGGGCGCACCTGGGGCGGCCTCGCCACCTACGTCGCGGCGATCGTCTCGTGCACCCTCACCTTCTTCTCCATCCGCCTGATCGGCGGCGACGCGCTGCGCGGCCTGAAGGGCAGGTTCGCCGCCCGGCTGCTGAGCCAGCTCGACGCCCACCCGGTGCGGAACATCGTCCTGCTGAGAATGCTGTTCCAGACCGTCCCGCCGCTCAATTACGCGCTTGCCATGTCGGGCGTCCGCTTTCGCGACTACCTCGTCGGCACCCTGCTCGGCCTGCCGTTGCCGATCGCGGTCTACTGCGTCTTCTTCAACTACCTGTCGGTCCGGCTGCACCTGCACTGAGCGGCCAGCCCCCACGCATCAGCCAGCCAATCCCGCGCATTCCCGGAGTCTGGCCGGCCTTCTGGATGGCTGGGGCGATTTGGTATAATTAGCGTCCTTTTTTGTGATTGCGAGGGCACCGTCATGCAAAGAACGATGCTCAAGTCCAAGCTGCACCGGGCGACCGTCACGCACGCCGAGCTGCACTACGAAGGCTCGTGCGCCATCGACGAAACCCTGCTGGACGCGGCCAATATCCACGAGTACGAACAGATCCAGATCTACAACGTCACCAATGGCGAGCGTTTCACCACCTACGCCATCCGTGCCGCGCGCGATTCCGGCATCATTTCGGTGAACGGCGCCGCCGCGCACAAGGCCAACCCGGGCGACCTCGTCATCATCGCCACCTACGCGGTGTACAACGAGCTCGAACTGGCGCGCTACGAACCCGAACTGGTGTACGTCGACGCGGCCAACCGCATCGTCGACCAGCGCCACGCGATTCCGGTGCAGGCGGCGTAAGGCCGTCCCGATTGCCGGGGTGTTGCCAGGCAGATGATCAATGGCTTTAACTTCAATTGGTCATCGACGATAAAAAGCCCCAAACCGAAATATATTATTCGGCATGCCAGCCGGTGCATCCGGAAACGCCAAGGCGGGTCCTCGCGCGAGCGGTCACTTTTTACAGGAGGTTGGCGGTTGGTCAAGCGGGCTTGCGCAGACACAATACATGTGTATTATGTAATGCAACATCGCTTAAGGAGTAACTGCCGTGGCTCTTACACTGACCAACCTGTACCTGGAAGACAGCCAGCGCGCGTTCCTTGCCAAACGTGCCAAGGCCGCGAAAACCAACCTTTCCATCGAAGCCCGACGCGCGATCGACGCCTGCAAGGACGGCATCAGCATGGAAGACATTGACCTGATCGACGCGGCCACCAAACAGGCTGCGAATGACATCGCGGCAATGAACGAGATTCTCGACAAAGGGTTGGCGCGGTCCGAACGCTTCTTTGAGGAAATCGCCCAACTGAAAGGCAAGGCTTGAGCACCCTTACGGACATTCTCGACCGGCTGTCCGGGATCGCCGCCTTGCGCGAGAAGCTGGTTCAACAAGACAGGGTGCTGGAAGGCATGCAGCGAATCATGCTGGAACAGCAACGAGAGCTTGCCGAGTTGCGCGGCATGCTGAAGGGCATGCTCGAAGTGCAGAAGCGTCCGGGAAAATAGATTCCGGCAACGCCGCCGCGGAACCCCAATAACGGCGGGGAATTCCGGTTTTGGGTCCTCTGCTTGGCAACGCGCACCGATCAAAAAGCCGGGGGGACCCGGCTTTTTTCATGGGCTGCGCGAACCGCGCGAAACCGAGCCGTCCGCATCGCAAACCAGGTCCCTCACCAGGCCGCGCCCGCGGTCGGTTTCCACCCAGCCGTGCAGACGCGGCAGGCACAGCCAGATCGCGGCGTCGCCGCTGGATTCCAGCGCCTTCAGCGTCCGGGAGTCGCGCAGGCTGTCGTCGTGCGGGTTTGCGCCAGCGCTTCCACCACGGCACCTGCCGCCGCCGTTCCTCGGGCGAGCGCCGCTCGCGCGCGACCTTCACGCACAAACCGGGATCGCGGGGATGGACGTAACAATGCCGCCGCCGCGGGCAAACGGCTCAAGGCGGGCAAGAGCCAAACGCTCGACTGACGGGATGTTTGACATCGCGAACAGCCAGAAATAGGGAAAAGGACCAACGGCCAGTGCCTATTTAACAGAACACGACGGAACCGGCCGCGGCTCTGCAGCCGCGCGGCTAATGCCTGAACCACCGCGTGCCGTAACATACCAGTGCCCCCTCACCAACAGGCGCCCCCATGACCCACCCCCGCATCCAGCCCGCCCTCGACCAGGTTTCGCAGGTCATCCTCGGCAAGGACCGCCAGATCCGCCTGGCGCTGGCCTGCCTGCTGGCGCGCGGGCATCTGCTGATCGAGGACCTGCCCGGCGTGGGCAAGACGACGCTGGCGCATGTGCTGGCGAAGACCCTGGGCCTGGACTTCCAGCGCATCCAGTTCACCAGCGATTTGCTGCCGGCGGACATCCTCGGCGTGTCGGTGTACGACCGCGACAGCGCGAGCTTCAAGTTCCATCCCGGCCCGGTGTTCACGCGCATGATCCTCGCCGACGAGATCAACCGCGCGACGCCGAAGACGCAGAGCGCGCTCTTGGAGGCGATGGAGGAGCACCAGGTGACGGTGGAGGGCGAGACGCGCGCGCTGCCGGCGCCCTTCTTCGTGATCGCGACGCAGAACCCGGCCTACCAGGTGGGGACCTTCCCGCTGCCGGAATCGCAGCTCGACCGCTTCCTGATGCGCATCGAGCTGGGCTATCCGGACACGCGGGCGGAGCGCGCGCTGCTGCAGGGCAAGGACCGGCGCGCGCTGGTGGCCGAGCTGACGCCCGCACTCACGCTGGCGGCGCTGGACGCGCTGCAGCGCGCGGCGAGTGCGGTGTTCGCCTCCGACGCGCTGCTCGACTACATCCAGGCGCTGCTCGCCACCACGCGCCACTCGCCGCGCTACCTCAACGGGCTGTCGCCGCGCGCGGCGCTGGCGCTGCTGCACGCGGCGCAGGCGTGGGCGCTGATCGAGGGGCGCGACGCGGTGCTGCCGGAAGACGTGCAGGCGGTGCTGCCGGCGGTGGCGGGGCATCGCCTGCACGGCAGCGGCGAATCCAGCGGCGACAGCGGCGCGGCGCTGGTGGCGCACCTCGTCGCGGCGGTGCCCATTCCCTGAAATGGCCGATTCTGGAATGGCCGGCCTGGCGCAGCACATGGCGACAAGGCTCGCGAGCCGGCCGTCGCGCGCCACCGCCTTCCTGCGGCAGGTGCTGCGGCCGGCGCCGGACGCCGCGCCGGTCACGCTCACCCAGCGCCGCATCTACGTGCTGCCGACCCGGCCCGGGCTGATCTTCGCCGTGATGCTGGGGGTGATGCTGCTCGGCTCGATCAACTACGCCAACAGCATGGGCTTCGTGCTCACCTTCCTGCTCGGCAGCCTGGCGGTGGTGTCGATCCTGCACACCTGGCGCAATCTGGCGAAGCTCACGGTGCGCGCCGGCCGCAGCACGCCGGTGTTCGCCGGGCAGGACGCGCGCTTCGAGGTCTGCCTCGACAACGCGGGCCCGCTGTCCCGCCATGCGATCGGGCTCAAGGCGGGCGATGCGGTGGGGGACGTCGTCGACCTCGCGCCGCACGCCTCAATCTGCCTCGGCTTTGCGCTGCCCGCCACCGCGCGCGGCCTGCTGCAGGCGCCGAGCTTCACGCTCTTCACCACGTTTCCGCTCGGCCTCTTCCGCGCCTGGACGCACCTGGACCTGGACATGCGCTGCCTGGTGTATCCGCACCCGGCGCCGGAGGCGCTGCCGCTGCCGGTGGCGCGCGCCGAGGCCGGATCGGGGCGCAGCCACGGCGAGGGCCACGAGGATTTCGCCGGCCTGCGCACCTGGCATGTCGGCGAGTCGCTGCGCCAGGTGGCGTGGAAAGCGGTCGCGCGCGAACAGGGCATGCTCGCCAAACAGTTCGCCGGCGAAGCGCAGCAGGACGTGTGGCTCGACTGGGATGCGCTCGCCGGGCTCGACGCGGAAGCGCGCCTGTCGCGTCTGACGCGCTGGGTGCTCGACGCCGACGCCGCCGGCCAGCGCTACGGCCTGCGCCTGCCCGACCGCACGCTCGCGCCCGGCGCGGGCGAAGACCACCGCCGCCAGTGCCTCGAAGCGCTGGCGCTGTTCGGCCGATGAACAATCTCACCTGGCTGCTCGCCTCGCTCGCGCTCGCGATCGGGCCGCACCTCGGCCACATGCCGCTGTGGGTGGGGCCGCTGTGCGCGGCGCTGGGGCTGTGGCGCCTCATGGTCGAGCGCGGCAGGACAAAGTTTCCGAACAAGGCGCTGCTGTTCCTGCTCACCGCCGCGGCGGCCGGCGGCATCCTCCTGCACTACCACACCCTGCTCGGACGCGATGCCGGGGTGGCGCTGCTGGTGGTGATGATCGCGCTGAAGCTGATGGAAATGAAAACCTCGCGCGACACCCTGGTGGAGATTTTCCTCGCCTATTTCCTCGTCATCACCGGCTTCCTCTATTCGCAGTCGATCCCGATGGCGCTGTATCTGTTCGTCGTGGTGTGGGTGACGACGGCGACGATGATCGGCTACAGCGACGTCAACCGCGGGCTTGCCGTGCGCCCGCGCCTGCGGCTCGCCGGCACGCTCCTGATTCAAGCCATACCGCTGATGCTGGTGCTGTTCGTGCTGTTTCCGCGCGTGCCGCAGTTGTGGGCGCTGCCCAAGGACGCCCACGCCGGCGTGACGGGGCTCTCGGACAGCATGTCGCCGGGCGCGATCAGCCGGTTGATCCAGTCCGACGCGGTGGCGTTCCGGGTGCAGTTCGACGGTGCGCCGCCGCCCTCGAACCAGCGCTACTGGCGCGGCCCGGTGCTGTGGGACTACGACGGCCGCACCTGGTCGACGCGCACGCCGCCCGACGGCAAGGCGCCGCAGGTCGAACTCTTGGGCGCGCCGCTGCGCTATGCGCTGACGCTGGAGCCGCACAACCAGCGCTGGCTGTTCGCGCTCGAACTGCCGGCGGCGCTGCCGCCCGACAGCCGCGCCCGCGCCGACATGCAGATCGTGTCGCGCAATCCGGTGCAGAACCGGCTGCGCTACGCGCTTGCCTCGCATACGAATTTCCGCCTCGGCGCCGAACTGCACGACGCCGAACGCCAGCGCGCGTTGCGCCTGCCGCCCCAGAGCAACCCGCGCACACGCGAACTCGCCGCGCGCTGGCGCGATTCGAATTCGGGCGACGCGGCCGTCGTCGACGAGGCGCTGCGCCTGTTCCGCAACCAGAATTTCTTCTACACGCTGCGGCCCCCGCTGCTGGGCACGCAGGCGATGGACGATTTTCTCTTCAACACCCGGCGCGGCTTCTGCGAGCACTACGCCGGCGCCTTCGTGTTTTTGATGCGCGCCGCCAGCGTGCCGGCGCGCGTGGTGACGGGCTACCAGGGCGGCGCGCCGAATCCGCTCGGCGACTATTTCATCGTGCGGCAATCGGACGCCCACGCCTGGGCCGAGGTGTGGCTGGCCGGGCGCGGCTGGGTGCGCGTCGACCCCACCGCGGCGGTGTCGCCCGACCGCATCGAGTCGGGCATCGCCGCCGCGCTGCCCACGGCCGAACTGCCGCTCGCGCTGGCGCAGCTCGACGTCGCCTGGCTGCAGCGGGTGCGGCTGAGCTGGGACCTCGTCAACAACCACTGGAACCAGTGGGTGCTCGGCTACGGCCACGAGCGGCAGCGCAGCTTCCTGGCGCGCTTCCATGCCGCGCTCGCGAGCTGGCAGGGCATGACGATCGCGCTGGTGTCGGCGGTCGCCATGCTGCTGCTCGGAATCGCGCTGTGGATGCTGTGGCACGTGCCGCGGCGCGGCGTCGACCCGGTGCAGGCCGCGTACGCCCGCTTCTGCGCGCGGCTGGCGCGGCGCGGGATCACGCGCGCGTCCAACGAAGGACCGGCCGATTTCGCGCGACGCGGGGCTGAGGCGCGGCCGGATCTGGCGGAGGCGATCGGGCGGATCACGGATCTGTATGTGCGGCTGCGCTACGGCCCGGAGCCGGCGGGCGTCGAGATGCTGCGGCGAGCGGTGCGGGGGTTCCATCCCTGATGGCAATGCCGAATCACTCACCCCGGTCATTGCGAGGCGCAGCCGAAGCAATCCAGCCTGTCCAGGCAATCAAGAAGCACTGGATCGCCACGGCCCTTTGGGCCTCGCGATGACGGGATGCCGGCGCGTGTCGCCCCGGTAGAAACCGGGGCCCGGTTGAATCAGGCGACTGGACCCCGGCTTCCGCCGGGGTGACGACGCACACAAGTCTTCATGCCCTACCGCGGCGGCGGCGCCGACCCCGCATAGGATGCCGAATCACTCACCCCGGTCATTGCGAGGCGCAGCCGAAGCAATCCAGCCTGTCCAGGCAATCAAGAAGCACTGGATCGCCACGGCCCTTTGGGCCTCGCGATGACCAGATCAAGTCGGGTAACGGTTCGAGAGGCAGGTTGTCGCCGCGCAAGCCCTACTGCGGCGGCGCCACCGACCCCGCGTAGAAGGTCTCGCACTTGCCGCCGGGCACCACCTGCCTGAACAGCCGGACCACCGGCCCGGTCAGCGCCGCGAGCGTGCTCGGCTTGTCGATCACCGGCTGGGCGAAGCTGCCGCGGATTTTCTGCTGCACCTTGGCGCAGCCCTGGGCGTCGATGAGCGCGACGGTCACGCCGTCGAAGCGTTCGTTGACGAGATCGAGCCGGCCCTGCATCGCGACGCGGTGGCGGTGGGTCGCGATGGCGACGTCTTCTGCGTGCAGCACGCCGCGCGCGACCGTCCAGTCGGACACCAGCGTGCGGATGTCGCTGCGGCCTTCGAGCCCCTGGAGGATGCTCGCGAAGTCGTGGCCCTTGGTGACCGCGAGCCCGATCGGTCCGGCGAGCAGCACCGCGCCGACGTCGACGAGGTTGAAGGTCTGGCTGGCCTCGAAACGGTCGAAGGTCTCGTCGAGGTCGACGCCGTGCAGCACGATCCCCTGGCCGCGCAGCGACAGCTTGCCCTGCAGGCTCCGCTTCAGCGCCCTGGCGGCCTTGCCCTGCAGCGTCAGCTCGGCGGAGAAGTCCGCCGTGCCCTGCGGCGGCCGCTGCCCCGAGGCCGTTTTCAGCGCGGCGTCGAGCCGGAAGCGGGCCAGCTCGTAGCGCAGCAGGTAGCGCGGCACGTCGCCGGTGAAGTCCGCGCGCACGCTGCCCGTGCCCTCGCCTTCGAAGGCGCGCAGCGTGACCGGATCGAGGTCGTAGACGCCGCCCTTGCCGGCCAAGGCAACTTTCAGCTCGGACACGGTCTGGTTCTGGGTGCGCAGTTCGGCGCACGCGAGCTTGCCGGCGAGCGACACCTGCTTCATGGCATCGGCACGCTCGCCGGCGGCAACGTAGAGGTCGCGCACATCGAGGCTGCAATCGGCGGCCTCGATCGCCTGCCCGCTTTGCAGGTCGGCGTAGCGCACGCTGCCGTCCGCCATCCTGAAGCGCGCGAGGCTGAATTCGGACAAGGGGCCGGTTTTGGGTGTATCCGTCTCGAAGTTGAAGCGCCCCTGGCGGTCGCGCTCGATATAGAGCTGCGGCGCCTCGATCGCGACCGCGCTGACCTCGATTTTCCGCTGGACGAGGGCGAGGGCGTTGACGCCGACGCGCACTTCGCGCGCGGTGAAAAGATCCGTGCCGCGGTTCTTCACCTGCAGGTCTTCCAGCGTGACGTGCAGGCGCGGCAGGAAGCCGACGCCGATGCGGCCGGCGATGCGCACCTCCATGCCGGCGGCCTCCGACGCGGCAGCCTCGATGCGCGGCTTGTAGCGGTCCAGGTCGAGAAACAGCGTCAGCGCCAGGCCGACGAGCAGCACGAGGCCGATGAGGGCGGCGGCGATCCTGAGCGGGGTGATGCGCGGTTTCGGCATGGCGGGTTCCGTCTCTCGGAAGCGCCGGGGGGCGATGACAGCCGCCGCGCTTCAATACGAATATTGCGGCACGGCGTGCGCCGACTTGAGCCTGGCTTCGCGGCCGTTCCAAAGACAGGCGGCCCGTCGCCGGGCCGCCACAGCGGGGTCGAACTCAGCCCGGGCTCAGCCGAACAGCCCCTTGAAGAACAGCCGGATGCCGTCCCGCACGCGGCGGAAGAAGCCGCCTTCGCCGACCGCTTCGAGCGCGGCCAGCAGCGCCTGCATGACGGCCTTGACGGACGCTACCAGATGCGCAGCAGACATGTCGATCACCGAGGGTGTCCGGACTCCACGCAAAAATGTCCGAAATATCCGGGTCAGTTCAAGCTCTCGCGCCCCGGCGCCACGGACAAGATCGTCGGGCGCGAGGACGCCGCGAAATGGGTCATCAAGAACCTGAACGACCTCTGGGCCAGCTGAAGCGCGTCATGAGGCCGGGGCCTCCAGAAGTTTCGGCCATTGTCTGCGACGCACGCGCCGCGTCAGCCGAACAGTCTGTTGTCGACGTCCAGGCAAATCGCAGGGGCCGGACTGTTCATTGTTCGTCATTGCGCTTGCCGGCCGCGCCAGTCGCCCGGTGGCGCCCCGAAGTGCCGCTTGAAGGCACGACTGAACGCGGCTTCGGATTCGTAGCCGCCCTGCTCGGCGATACGTTTCAACGGCTGGTTCGAGGTTTTCAAGGCCTGCGCGGCCAGCAGCAGCCGCCAATGCGTAAGGTACTGCATCGGCGGTTGACCGAGAAAGTGCCGGAAGCGCGCCGCCAGCAGGCTGCGCGACACGCCGATGCAGCGTGCCAGGCTGTCGACATCCCATGCTGCCAGCGGCGCCGCGTGCAGGTGTTTCAGCGCCGCGCCGGCAACCGGGTCTTTCACGGCTGCAAACCAGCCCACCTCGTCCGCCGACAGGCCCTGCATGTGCTTGCGCAGGATTTCCACGAACAGCAGCTCGGCGAGGCGCGGCACCATGCAGCGCGCGCCCGGGTAGCTGTGGCTGGCCTCATGGGCGGTATGGCGAATGGTGACGGCCAGCCATTCGTCCCGCGGGACAGCCGCGGGGCTGACGTGGATGAGGACGGGCAGGTGGCACAGGATGGGATGGAACAGCAGTTCGTCGCATTGCAGGAACCCGCAGATCAATCGCGTAAGCGCCCCCTCGCCGCCGTGGCGCAGAAGCAGGATGTCGTCCCACGGTGGAGGCGGAACCAGCGTGCCAACCGGGACGGTAGCGATCGGATCGCGTCCGCTCAGGGCATGGGCATTGCCGTAGGGCAGCAACACGGCGTCGCCCTCGTCCAGCCAGACGGCCTCGTTGCCTTCCATCTCCAGCCAGCATCCGCCCTGCGCAACGATATGGAAGGGAATGGTGCGCTCGCTGCGCAGGCTCAGCATACGGGCTAAGCGGCAGCCCTCAGGCGTGAGGATGGACCAAGGCTCGAGGAATTCGGTGCGCAGGAATACCGCGCCAGACAGGTGCATGCTGCCCAGCAAGGTCGACAGCAGGTCCGCGCTGCCTGGCGTTTCGGACAAGATTCGCGGCGTTTCGGTCATGGCAGCCTTCTCTCCGGTTCACTAGTCTGAGTCCACGGCAATGCGAAAGATATGTTTTTTAGTCGGCTTTATTCCAACGATCAAGAACAGGAGTTTGTCATGGCAGCGCCAGCCACCGTAACGAAACTTCGTGCGAAGTCCCACGACGCGCCCGACGAGCTTCGCTCACCCATGAAGACGCGCGTGGAAGTTGTTCGGCTCGAAGCGGCCACGATCGGACGCTTCAATTTCGCGCCCGGGTGGCGCTGGTCGGAATGCGTCAAGCCCGTCGCCAAGACCGACCAATGCCAGCTCTCGCATGTCGGGTATGCGGTTTCAGGATGCCTGAAGGTGCGGATGCAGGACGGCGCGGAGATGACCATCCACGCCGGCGAGTCTTACACGATTCCACCCGGGCACGATGCCTGGGTGGAGGGCAACCAGTCCTTCGTCGGCATCGAAGTGATGAGCGCCGACGTGTTCGCCGCGCAATGAGGAGGTCCCATGATTCTCTATCGTGAAATCAGCTGGTGGTATTGGGCCGTCACTGCGACGCTCCTGATCATCGGGTTGGCCGGCCGGTTCGAGGCTTTTTACCTGGCCACCGCGCTCAGCGCGATCCAGGTCGTCCACTTCCGCCTGCGCGAGGGCCGCCTCGCCGCTTTCCCGGTACAGGTCAGGCTCGCCTACACGGGCTTGCTGGCCCTGGCGCTGTGGGAACCGCTGAACTGGCTGTTCTGGATCCCGGCCATCGGCACCCCGGCACAGGTTCTCTTCGGCTATTGCACCCTGGCCCGCTGCCTGTCCCTGCTACCCGGGAACAGGCGCGAGCCGATAACCTGGGCGCTGGTGCGCCGGACCTTCCTCTCCAAGCCCGTCAGGGGCAGCGTGCTGCAAGGCCTGCCGGCGCTGCGCTGCGCGCTTGAAGAAAGGAATCCATCATGAGCACCGCATTCAATGAGGTTGTCATTCACCTGGACGAAACGGTGGATGACGAAATGTTGGGCGACCTCGAACAGGACATCCGGCAGGCCCCGGGCGTCGTCTCGGTCGGACACCGGCCACGCCAGCAGCACCTGCTGATGGTGGTCTATGACACAGCAGCGGCACGGGGCGCCGGCCTTCTGCGTCCCTTCAGCGAGCGCGGCCTGCACGCGCAACTGGTCGGCCTGTGAACGGCTGGGTCGAGGGGGCGTCGCCGCCGGTTTACGACGCAAATTGCGGCAGCCTCGCCGCTGCGCCGACCGTCGGCTTGGCAACGAGGACTACTGAGGCGCCGCCAGAAAAGGGGGCGCCTTGATCGTCAAGATCAACCGTCAGCCGAACAGCCCCCTGAAGAACAGGCGGATGCCGTCCCACACGCGGCGGAAGAAGCCGCCTTCGCCGACCGCTTCGAGCGCGACCAGCGGCGCCTGCATCACGATCTTGCCGTCGGCACCGACGAGTTCGACGCGTCCCAGCGACGCGCCGGCCTTCACCGGCGCGACGAGATCGCCGTCCTCCAGCACCACGCGCGCCTGGTAGCCTTCGCTGCCGCGCTTGGGCAGCGCAGCGGCGAAGTCCTGCGTAACGCCGGCCTTGACGCTGCGCGCGGCGCCCTTCCAGACGTCCACGTTCTGCACGGCCTCGCCCTTCTTGAAGAAGGTCCTGCTCTCGAACAGGCTGAAGCCGTAGCCGAGCAGCCTGACGGTCTCGACGGCACGCGCTTCCTCGCTGTCGGTGCCGAACACGACGGCAATCAGGCGCATGCTGTCGCGCTTGGCCGAGGCGACGAGGCAGTAGCCCGCTTCCTCGGTGTGGCCGGTCTTCAAGCCGTCGACGCTGGGGTCGCGCCACAGCAGCAGGTTGCGGTTCGGCTGCGTGATGCCGTTCCAGACGAATTCCTTTTCCGCGTACATCGAATAATGCGCGGGGTCTTCGAGGATGATGGCGCGCGCGAGCTTCGCCATGTCGAGCGCGCTCGAATAATGGCCTTCGGCCGGCCAGCCGGTGGCGTTGGCGAAGCGGGTGTCGGCCATGCCGAGGCGCTTCGCTTCCTGGTTCATGAGCGAAGCGAAGGTGTCCTCGCTGCCGGCAATGTATTCGGCGAGTGCGATGCTGGCGTCGTTGCCCGACTGCACGATGATGCCGCGCAGCAAGTCCTTGACCGCGACCTGGTTGCCGACCATGACGAACATCTTGGAGCCGCCCATGCGCCAGGCTTTTTCACTGATGGTGGCGAGGTCGGTTTCCTTCAGCCGGCCGCGCTGGATTTCCAGGGCGGCGACGTGCGAGGTCATCAGCTTGGTGAGGCTGGCGGGCGGCAGGCGGGTGCCGCCTGCGTGGTTGACCAGCACGGCGCCGCTGGCGGCGTCCATCAGCACCCAGGACTTGGCGGCAAGCGACGGCGGCGGGGGCAGTTCGGCAGCGGCGGCCGAAGTGAATACGAAGGCGAAAAGCGGAGCGAGGCGCGTGAGGCGGTGCAGGAGGTTCATGGATGCAGACCGGGAAAGACCGTGTGTGAAAAAAGCGCGGGAACGCGTGACGTGAGGATAACATCCGCCGGCGTCTCATGCGCCTGCCCCGCCGGCAGCTCGCCCGGCGCGGCCTGTTAAACTCGCGCCATTCCAGCCCGCGAAGGAAATCCGACGATGGCCGCCGCTTCCACCCACCGCCTCACCCGCCAGATCGTGATCGCCATGCTCGCCGGCATCGTGCTCGGCGTGGCGCTGAACCTTGCCGGCGCCGGCCCCTGGATCCAGACCTTCATCATCGACGGCGTGCTGCACGTGGTCGGCACGGCCTTCGTCTCTGCGCTGAAGATGATGGTGGTGCCGCTGGTGTTCGTGTCGCTGGTCGCGGGCGTCACCGCGCTCTCGGATCTGAAGGTGCTCGGCCGCATCGGCGCCAAGGCGCTGGGGCTGTATCTGGCGACGACCGCGGTCGCGGTGACGATCGCGCTGACGCTGGCGAGTCTGGTCGGGCCGGGCCAGGGCTTCGACGCCGGCACAACGCAGGCGACGTTCAGCGGCAAGGAGGCGCCGCCGCTCACCCAGGTGCTGATCGACCTGGTGCCGACCAATCCGGTGGCGGCGATGGCCGAGGGCAACATGCTGCAGGTGATCGTGTTCGCGCTGCTGTTCGGCATGGCGATCACCATGTCGGGCGCGCGCGGCAAGCACGTGCTCAATCTCTTCGGCGACCTCAACACGGTCATCATGCACATGGTCGAGTGGATCATGCGGCTCGCGCCCTACGGCGTGTTCGCGCTCATCACCCGCACCTTCGCGACGCAGGGCCTGGACCTGCTGTTGCCGCTCGCGGCCTACTTCCTCACGCTGACCGCGGCGCTGGCGATCCAGGTGTTCGTGACGTATCCGCTGCTGCTCAAGAGCCTCGCCGGGCTGAACCCCGTGACCTTCCTCAGAAAGATGCGCGACCCGGCGGCGTTCGCGTTTTCCACCGCGAGCTCGGGCGCGACCATCCCGGTGACGCTGCACACCGTGGAAAAGAAAATGGGCGTGAACAACAGCATCGCCTCGTTCAGTGTGCCGCTCGGCGCCACCATCAACATGGATGGCACGGCGATGATGCAGGGCGTGGCCACGGTGTTCATCGCCAACGTCTACGGCGTCGACCTTTCGCTCACCGACTATCTCTTGGTGGTGCTCACCGCCACGCTCGCCTCGATCGGCACCGCGGCGATTCCCGCCGTCGGGCTGGTCACGCTGACCATGGTGCTCGGCCAGGTCGGCCTCCCGGTCGAGGGCATTGCGCTCATCATCGGCGTCGACCGCCTGCTCGACATGATGCGCACTACGGTCAACGTCACCGGCGATGCGGCCATCAGCTGCGTCGTCGCCAAGAGCGAACACGCCTTCGACCAGTCGACCTTCGACGACCCCGACGCCGGTTCGGTCGAGGACGCCACCCGCCGTGCCCCTTCCCCTTCCACCGCCTGACCCATGCTCTATCCGCTGATCCGCCCCGCCCTGTTTTCGCTCGACCCCGAGGACGCGCACCGCCTCACGCTCGCCGGCCTCGACGCCGCCCACCGCCTGGGCCTGCTCGGCCTGCTGCCGCGCGCGGCCGGCCGCCCGGCGCACGTGATGGGCATCGACTTCCCGAACCCCGTCGGGCTTGCCGCCGGGCTCGACAAGGACGGCGCGCACATCGACGCGCTCGCCGCGCTCGGCTTCGGCTTCATCGAAATCGGCACGGTCACGCCGCGTCCGCAATCCGGCAACCCGCAGCCGCGCCTGTTCCGCCTGCCGAAGGCGGAGGCGATCATCAATCGTATGGGCTTCAACAACCTCGGCGTCGACAACCTGGTGAAGAACGTCGCGGCCAGCACCTACCAGGGCGTGCTCGGCATCAACATCGGCAAGAACAAGGACACGCCGAACGAACGCGCGGTCGACGACTACCTCGCCTGCCTCGACAAGGTCTATGCGCACGCGCATTACGTGACGGTGAACATTTCCTCGCCCAATACCCAGGGCCTGCGCGAACTGCAGAAGGACGACGCGCTCGACGCCCTGCTCTCGGCGCTCAAGCACCGGCAGTCGGATCTGGCGCAGCAGCACGGCCGCTACGTGCCGATCGCGCTGAAGATCGCGCCCGACCTCGACGACGCGCAGATCGCCGCGATCGCCGCGCTCCTGATGATGCACCGCATCGACGCGGTGATCGCGACCAACACCACGCTCGCGCGCGAAGCCGTCGCCGGCCTGCCGAACGCCGACGAGGCGGGCGGTCTTTCCGGCGCGCCGGTGCGCGCGGCGTCGACCCGCGTGATCCGCGAGCTCGCGCGCCACCTGCAGAACGAAGTGCCGATCATCGGCGTCGGCGGCATTCTGTCCGGCGCCGACGCGCAGGAAAAGATCGCCGCCGGCGCCGCGCTGGTGCAGCTCTATTCCGGCCTGATCTACCGCGGCCCGGAACTGGTGAAGGAATGCGTGCAGGCGCTCGCCTGAGCGCAGCCTGGCTGCTCGCGGCGGCGCTGGGGCTGTCGCCGGCGCTCGCCGCGCCGCCCGGCCCCGTCGTCACCCATTTCCCGCAGCCCGGTCTGACCGCGGCCCAGCTCGGCGTGATCGTCAACGACGACGACCCCGACAGCGTTGCCGTCGCCGCCTATTACCGCGACAAGCGTGGCATCCCGGCCGGGAACCTCGTCCACGTGCGCTTCGCACCGGGGCGCGCCGCGCTGTCGCGCGCGGAATTCGCCGCGCTCAAGCGCGAGGTCGCGCGCAAGACGCCCGCCCACGTGCAGGCCTACGCGCTGACCTGGACGCAACCGTGGCGGGTCGACTGCATGTCGATCACCGCCGCCTTCGCCTTCGGCTTCGACCCGGCGTTCTGCGCTGCCGGCTGCAAGCCGACCAAGCCGAGCCCGTATTTCAGCAGCCGCGCCGAGCGTCCCTTCGATACTTATGGAATCCGGCCAACCATGAGCCTCGCCGCCGCCGGCGTCGACGAGGCGAAGCGGCTGATCGACCGCGGCGTGGCGTCCGACGGGAGCAACCCGGCCGGCACCGCATATCTCGTCAGCACGGACGACAAGGCGCGCAACGTGCGCGCCGCCGGCTACGCCGCCGTGCGCACGCAGCTCAAGGCCGCGATCCCGGTCGAAATCGTCGAGGCGCGCGCGATCGAAGACCGCCACGACGTGATGTTCTACTTCACCGGCCTGCCCCACGTGCCGGGCATCGCGCGCAACCGCTACCTGCCCGGCGCGGTCGCCGATCACCTGACCTCGGCCGGCGGCGAACTTTTCGGCGGCAGCCAGATGAGCAGTCTTGCCTGGCTCGCGGCAGGCGCCACCGGCAGCTATGGCGCGGTGGTCGAGCCGTGCAACTTCCCGTCCAAGTTCCCGGTGCCGGGAATCGTGATGGCCCACTACCTGCAGGGCGAGACGCTGATCGAGGCCTACTGGAAGAGCGTGCAGATGCCCGGCCAGGGCCTTTTCATCGGCGAGCCGCTGGCGCGTCCCTACGCCGGCATCCGCCACCGGGTCGAAGGCGACGGCCTGGCGATCGCCGCGCGACTGCTGCCGCCCGGCCTCTACGAGGTGCGGGCCTCGGCGTCGATGATCGGCCCCTACCGCAGCGTCGGCCGCCTGCCGGTGCCGCCAGGCACCCGCGAACTTCGCCTTGGGCGCGTGCCGCCGGCGTATTACCGCTTCGAGCGCGTGGCCGAACCGCCACCGCCCCATTAGGAACGCCGCGTACGCATGCGGGCAGACCGGTCGCCCGAATTATTCCTTTGTCCGGCGTTGGCCCAACGCAACGACTTGGCGATCACACTTTGCCGATCCTGCACCAGGATTCCAAATTTTGGCATGATCGTGCTAAATTTTGAATATGTCGATCGCAAGCGCCCTCTTCACCAACAGCCAGGCCCAGCTTCTGCGCTGGCTTTTCGGCCAGCCCGAACGCAGCTTTTATCTCAGCGAGCTCCGTCGGCTGACGGGGCTCGGAAGCGCTTCATTGCAAAGGGAATTGAACCGGCTCGCCGAGGCAGGACTGGTCCGTAGCGAAAGGCACGGCAACCTGCGCCACTTCCAGGCGAACCCGCACAGCCCGGTCTACAACGAACTCGTCGCCCTGACTCGCAAGACCCTGGGTATCGAACCGATGCTGCACGAAGCGCTGCAGCCGCTGGCATCCCGCATCGAGCTCGCCTTCGTCTATGGCTCCGTCGCCAGGCAAACCGACACCGCGCACAGCGACGTCGACCTCATGCTCGTAGGCAAGCAGCTGCGGCTGGCAGACGTGCTCGAATTGCTGGTGCCGCTGGAAACCGGGCTCGGCCGCAAGATCAACCCCGCCTGCTACACTCCAGCCGAATTCGAACGCCGGCGCGCGGAGCCGGATTCTTTCGTCAACCGCGTGCTCGCGCAACCCATCCTGCCATTGATAGGGAATGTCCTTGAGCCTGGCCGCGCTGGATAACCTGGTACGCATCGGGCAGATCAAGCCCGAGCCGCGCAACGAGGCGGAGGTCCGGCGCATGCTGGCGATGGCGCGGACCCGCCTCGCCGACGCCCGCCTCGACAAGCTGTCGGCCGAAGGCCGCTTCACCAGCGCCTACAATGCCGCGCACGCCGCCGCCCTGGCTGCGCTGCGCTGGCACGGCTACCGTAGCGAAAACCGCTACACCGTGTTCCAGTGCCTGGAGCACACGCTGGGCTGGCCGGCCGCGCGTTGGCGTGTGCTCGACGCCGCGCACCGCAAGCGCAACCTCGCCGAATACGAGGGCTTTCTGGAAGTGGAAGCATCCGACATTGCCGAGCTGTGCGCACTCGTCTCCGATTTGATCGACGACGTTGCCCGGCTGACCCACGCATGACACGCCAAGCCTGACCCAGAAAAAGCCTATGCCCGCCCCCACCGAACTCCTCGACCTCGTCGCCCGCTTCCGCGAGCAGCATGCGGACTACCAGCGCGGCGCCTACAACGAAACCCAGCTCAGGCGCGATTTCCTCGATCCGCTGTTCACCCTGCTCGGTTGGGACGTCGACAACCGCGGCGGCTACGCCGAATCCTTCCGCGAAGTCGTGCACGAGGACGCGGTCAAGGTCGGCGGCATGACCAAGGCGCCGGACTACTCCTTCCGCATCGGCGGGCGGCGCCTGTTCTTCCTCGAAGCCAAGAAGCCCGCCGTCTACATCAAGGAAGATATCGCGCCGGCCTACCAGCTGCGCCGGTATGCCTGGTCGGCAGGGCTGCAGCTTTCCATCCTCTCCGACTTCGAGGAATTCGCGGTCTACGATGGCAGCATCAAGCCCGCACCGAAGGACAAGTCTTCTAAAGCGCGCATCTTCTACTGCACCTACGAGGACTATGCAGACAAATGGGATGAGATCGCCGCGCTGTTTTCCAAGGATGCGGTGCTCAAGGGCGGCATCGAGCGCTTCGTCAAGAAGCTGCCGGGCCGCCGCGGCACTGCCACGGTGGACGCCGAATTCCTCGCCCAGATCGAACACTGGCGCGACCTGCTCGCCCGCAACATCGCGCTGCGCAACGACGGCATCGAGGTCCAGGCGCTCAACCACGCGGTACAGGCCACCATCGACCGCATCGTCTTCCTGCGCATCTGCGAAGACCGCGGCATCGAACACGAAGGCCGCCTGCTCGCGCTGACCAATGGCGCCGGCATCTATGCCCGCCTGACTCGGCTGTTCCGCGACGCCGACGATCGCTACAACTCCGGCCTGTTCCACTTCAGGGCCGAAAAGGGCCGCGCCGGCGAGCCCGACGCCTATACGCTCAAGCTTGCCATCGACGACAAGCCGCTCAAGGACATCATCCGCGGCCTCTACTACCCCGAGTCGCCCTACGAATTCGCCGTGCTGCCCGCCGACATCCTCGGCCAGGTATATGAGCGCTTCCTCGGCAAGGTCATCCGCCTCACCACGGGCGGCCAGGCCAAGGTCGAGGAAAAGCCCGAGGTCAAGAAGGCCGGCGGCGTGTACTACACACCCACCTACATCGTCGAGTACATCGTGCGCCAGACCGTGGGCACGCTGCTGGAAGGCAAGACCCCGAAGCAGGCCGAAAAACTCCGCATCTGCGACCCCGCCTGCGGCAGCGGCTCCTTCCTCATCGGCGCCTACCAGCACCTGCTCGACTGGCACCTCAAGTGGTATGCGGAAAACGAACCGCAAAAGCACGCCAGCGGCAAGAATCCGAAGCTGCGCCAGAGCCACGACGGCTGGCGCCTCACCGTCGCCGAGCGCAAGCGCATCCTCATCAACAACATCTACGGCGTCGACATCGACGCCCAGGCCGTCGAAGTCACCAAGCTCTCGCTGCTGCTGAAAGTCCTGGAAGGCGAAACCGGCGAGACGCTGGGCCTCGCGCAGATGAGACTATTCCACGAACGCGCCCTGCCCAACCTCGACGCCAACATCTTGTGCGGCAACTCGCTCATCGGCACCGACTTCTACGACGGGCGGCTGGACCTCGACGAGGACGAGCGACGCCGTATCAACGCCTTCGACTGGGAAAGCGGATTTCCGGAAGTGTTCAAGGCTGGGGGATTCGACGCGGTGATCGGCAATCCGCCCTACATCCGCATCCAGACCCTCAAGGAATGGGCGCCGCTGGAAGTCGAGCACTACAAGGTGGTTTACCGCGCCGCCTCCAAGGGCAACTACGACATCTATGCCGTGTTCGTCGAGCGCGGGCTTCAACTGCTTAACAAACAGGGCAGGCTCGGCTTCATCCTGCCGCACAAGTTTTTCAACGCCGAATACGGCGAACCTTTGCGCGGTCTCATCGCTGATGGAAGGCATCTTGCCAACGTCGTCCACTTCGGTCACCAGCAAGTATTCGGCCAGGCCACGACCTACACCTGCCTGCTCTTCCTGAACAGGGCGGCCACGGACACATGCCGTTTCACTCGGGTGCACGATCTCGATGCCTTTGCTGCGGGCGGCTTGGATGATGACGCACACGACACTCCCGCCCAACGCATTACCGCATCGCCCTGGAACTTCGCCGAGGGTGAGGCCGGCAAGCTCTTTGAGCGCTTGATGGCCATGCCGAAGAAGCTGGGAGACTTTGCTCATATCTTTGTGGGACTACAGACTAGCGCCGACAAGGTTTACGTGTTGGAGGGGATCGGCCCAGCCAAATCAGGCAAGCTGCCGGTGCGTGACGCCGAGGGAAATGAATGGAAACTAGAGACAGGCATCCTCAAACCCTTTCTCTCCAAGGTGAGCCTGCAATCCCACGCCCGGCCGCAAGCCGGACACTGGCTGCTGTTTCCCTATGATATCGATGGCGGCAAAGCTGAACTTATTCCGCCCGAGGCGATGGCGCGGCGCTATCCGGAAGCGTGGCGCTATGTTCAGAGCAAGTCCCCCCAGCTGAAAAAACGCGAAGGTGGGAAGTGGAACCATGCAACCTGGCATGGCTATATTTACAAAAAAAATCTTACGGCCTTTGAAGCCGCCAAGCTGGTGGTGCAGGTCATTTCTCTGCGTGGACGTTATGCCTTTGACGATGCCGGCAGCTATTTCACCGGCGGCGGCAACGGTCCCTACTATGGCGTGCGCTGGAAAACTCCGAACGACCCGCATTCGCTTTTATATCTCTCGGGTCTGCTCAATTCGCGCCTGCTGGACAGTTGCCTGCATCGTATCAGCACCCCTTTCCGCGGCGGCTACTGGAGCTACGGCAAACGCTTCATTGAGCATCTCCCCACTCGCGTCATCGACTTCTCCGACCCTGCCGACTGCACCCGCCACGACAAGATGGTCAAGCTGGTCGAATCCATGCTCAAGCTGCACGAACAGCTTGCCGCCGCCAAAACGGCGCACAACAAGATCCTGATCCAGCGCCAGATGGACGCAACTGACCGCCAGATCGATGCGTTAGTGTATGAACTCTATGGCCTAGCCGACGATGAAATCCGCATCATCGAAGCAGGGAAGGCGCCCGGATGAGCCAGTGAACTCGCAGCCGCCTCAAATGATCCATCGCACCAGACAGCACTTTTGACGCAAACCGAAAGGGACGCATCGCCATGCACATCGGCATCCCCAGGGAAATCAAGAACCACGAATACCGGGCGGCACTCACCCCGGAAGGCGCGCGCGTATTGACCGAGGCCGGTCACCGGGTCAGCGTCGAAACCGGCGCCGGCGCGGAAGCGGGGTTTTCCGATGCGGCCTACCGCGTTGCCGGCGCAACGGTGGCGGTCACGCCGGACCAGGTCTGGGCCGCCGATCTGGTGGTCAAGGTGAAGGAGCCACAGCCGGATGAAGTCGCCTGGCTGTGCAACGGCCAGCTGCTGTTCTGCTACCTGCACCTGGCGGCTGCGCCCGAGCTCGCGCGTGCGCTGATGGCGCACGGCGTGACCGCGATTGCCTACGAAACCGTGAGCGGCCCCGGCGGCGGCCTGCCGCTGTTGCAGCCGATGTCGGACATTGCGGGACGGCTGGCGCCGCAGATGGGTGCGCTCGGCCTGCACAAATCACACGGCGGCAACGGCAAGCTGATCAGCGGCATGCCCGGCGTGCCGCCGGCGCATGTGCTGATCATCGGCGCCGGCGTGGTGGGCATGGGCGCGGCGCGCATGGCGGTCGGACTCGGCGCGCGGGTCACGCTGATCGACCGCATGCGCGATGCGCTCGCGCGCGCCGAAGCGCAGTTCGGCGCGCGGGTGGAAACCCGCTTTTCGTCGCCGGAAGCGATCACCGATGCGCTTGCGGTCGCCGACATCGTGATCGGCGCGGCGCAGATCCCCGGCCGCCACGCGCCCCGCCTGATCAGCCGCACCGCGCTGCAACGGATGCCGGCAGGGTCGGTGCTGGTCGATGTGGCGATCGACCAGGGCGGCATCGCCGAGACCTCGCGCCCCACCACCCACAGCGATCCCTTCTTCGTCGCCGACGGCATCGTCCACTACTGCGTCACCAACATGCCCGGCGCGGTGGCGCGCACCGCGACCAAGGCGCTCACCCACGCCACGCTGCCCTACGCGCTGGCGCTGGCCTCGACGGGACTCGCCGCGCTCGACGCGGACCCGGGTTTGAAGGCCGGGCTGCACGTGCACGCCGGACGCATCATGCACCCGGGGCTGGCGCAGGATCTGGGAGTCGCCTGAGCCAGCCGGCCGGCTCGACGCTGGCCGTTTCCAGCCAGTCGCGGCCGGCCACCGATCCGTCCGGATTGAAGCGGTAGACCAGCGGCACGCCGGAGGCGATCTCGACCTTCTCCATCGCGTCTGCGTCGAGGCCGTCGAGTTCCATCACCAGCCCGCGCAGGGTGTTGCCGTGGCTGATCACCAGCAGGCCTTGCCCGGCACGCAGCGCGGGCTGCAGCATGCTGCGCCAGTAGGGCAGCATGCGCTGCCGGCAGTCACGCAGGCTCTCGCCCACCGGCAGCGTGCGCGGGTCGATGCCCAGATACCGCGCATCGAAGCGCGGATGGCGCGGGTCGTCCCAGTCGAGCGCGGGCGGCGGTTCGACGTAGCCGCGCCACCAGCGGCGCGACGCGGCCTCGCCCCAGGTGCGGAAGATCTCCTGCTTGTTGAGCCCCTGCAATGCGCCGTAATGGCGTTCGTTGAGCCGCCACGTCGCGTGCCGCGGCAGATCGGCCGCGCCCATCGCCGCGAGCACGGCGTCGGCCGTCTGGCACGTGCGCATCAGCACCGAGCCGTGCACGGCGTCGAATGCGTAGCCGGCATCCGCCAGGCGCCGGCCTGCGTCGGCCGCTTCGGCAAGCCCCACCCCGGTGAGCGGGATGTCGGTCCAGCCGGTGAAGCGGTCGGACAGGTTCCACTCGCTGTGGCCGTGGCGCAGCAGCACCATCCAGGGGGCGTGGGTCATTCGGGCGGCTCCATGAGCACGTCGTGCAGGTGGTGGCGGTCGCCCCAGGCTTCGAGGTGCCAGCCCCGGCCGTCGAAGCGGAACCAGTTGAGCGCGCAGTTGGGAATCTTGAAGTCGCGCGGCGCCGTGAGCGTGCGCCCGGTGGCGCGCCGGTAGACGATGTCGAGCACGCCGCTGTGGCTGACCGCCGCGATGGTCTGCCCGCTGTGATGGCGCACCAGCCAGGCGATGCCGTCGGCGACGCGGTCGGCGAAGGCGGCGAGCGACTCGCCCGTTTCGAAATCGTAATCGGGATCGCGCGCCAGGTAGCGCGCATGCGCCTCGGGATGGCGCAGCGCGGCTTCGGCCACGGTCAGCCCCTGGAAAAGGCCGAAGTGGCGCTCGCGCAGTTGCAGCAGCGGCTTCACCGTCTGGTCCTCGCGCTGCGCAAGAGCTTCGGCGGTTGCCGTCGCGCGCACCAGGTCGCTGCTGTAGATCGCCTGGAAACGCTGGTGCGCGGCATTGAACGCCATCGCCAGCGCCTGCGCCCGCCCGGTGTCGTTGAGCGGGATGTCGGTGTGGCCCTGGATGCGCTTTTGCACGTTCCAGTCGGTCTCGCCGTGACGAATGATGCAGACGCGCGTGGCGACGCTGTGCATACCCATTTCTATGAATTGAGCTATACCGGATACAAATCTGACACAAATAACCAGGGATGGCGTCGCTTTTCGCATGCAAACAACAATGCGCCCGCCGGCCGCCCCGCATCGGGTGCGTCAATTTGACACGCTACAGTATATATAGATATATTTATCCTTAATGCGGGTTTATGGGGTGCGGCCCGCGGCTATCGTTCGAGTCATCAATCACGGGAGACGTGTATGGAAGCGACAACCTACAACTACAAGGTCGTCCGCCAGTTCGCCATCATGACGGTGGTATGGGGGATCGTCGGCATGCTGGTGGGTGTCATCCTCGCCGCGCAGCTGATCTGGCCTGACATCACCTTCGGCATCGAGTGGCTGTCCTACGGCCGCCTGCGCCCGCTGCATACCAATGCGGTCATCTTCGCCTTCGGCGGCTCGGCCATGTTCGCCGTTTCCTACTACATCGTGCAGCGCACCTGCCAGGTGCGTCTGTGGGCGGAGAAGCTCGCCGCCTTCACCTTCTGGGGCTGGACCGCGGTGATCGTGCTCGCCGCCGTGACCCTGCCGCTGGGCTACACCAGCTCCAAGGAATACGCCGAGCTGGAATGGCCGATCGACATCCTCATCACCGTGGTGTGGGTTGCCTACGCGCTGGTGTTCTTCGGCACCGTGATCAAGCGCAAGACCCAGCACATCTACGTGTCGAACTGGTTCTTCGGCGCCTACATCCTGGTGATCGCGCTGCTGCACATCGTCAACAGCCTGGAAATCCCCGTCACGCTCACCAAGTCCTACTCGGTCTACGCCGGCGTGCAGGACGCGATGGTGCAGTGGTGGTACGGCCACAACGCGGTGGGCTTCTTCCTCACCACGGCCTTCCTCGGCATGATGTACTACTTCATCCCGAAGCAGGCCGGCCGCCCGATCTACTCGTATCGCCTGTCGGTCGTGCACTTCTGGTCGCTCAACTTCATCTACATGTGGGCGGGCCCCCACCACCTGCAGTACACCGCGCTGCCCGACTGGGCGCAGTCGCTCGGCATGGTGTTTTCATTGATGCTGCTGGCGCCGTCGTGGGGCGGCATGATGAACGGCATCATGACGCTGTCCGGCGCCTGGCATAAGCTGCGCACCGACCCCATCCTCAAGTTCATGGTCACCGCGCTGTCGTTCTACGGCATGTCGACCTTCGAAGGTCCGATGATGTCGATCAAGACGGTGAACGCACTCTCCCACTACACCGAATGGACCATCGGCCACGTGCACTCCGGCGCGCTCGGCTGGGTGGCGATGATCACCATCGGCTCGCTGTACTACCTGATCCCGCGCCTGTTCGGCCGCGAGCAGATGTACAGCACCCGGCTCATCGAATGGCACTTCTGGTGGTCGACCATCGGCGTCGTGCTCTACATCGCGTCGATGTGGATCGCCGGCGTGGCGCAGGGCCTGATGTGGCGCGCGGCGAACGCCGACGGCACGCTGACCTACAGCTTCGCGCAGGTGCTCGACACCATGTATCCCTTCTACGGCATCCGGCTCGCCGGCGGCGCCCTGTTCTTCGCGGGCATGCTGCTGATGGCGTACAACGTCTGGAAAACCGTGCGCATGGGCCGCGTCGTCGACGACGCCCCGATCCCGCAAGCTGTTCACGCCTAAGGAGACCGAAACATGATTTCGCACGAAACCATCGAAAAGAACATCGGCCTGCTGATCGTGCTGACCATCCTGGTGGTCAGCGTGGGCGGACTGGTGCAGATCGTCCCGCTGTTCTTCCAGACCTCGATGACGCAGCCGGTCGCGGGGCTCACGCCCTACACCCCGCTGCAACTGTCGGGACGCGACATCTACATCCGCGAAGGCTGCGTCGGCTGCCACTCGCAGATGGTGCGGCCGTTCCGCGCCGAGACCGAGCGTTACGGCCACTACTCGGTCGCCGGCGAGTTCGTCTACGACCGGCCCTTCCTGTGGGGTTCCAAGCGCACCGGACCGGACCTGCACCGCGTCGGCGGCCGCTACTCGGACGACTGGCATTACGCGCACATGATGAACCCGCGCGACGTGGTGCCGGAATCGAACATGCCGGCCTATCCCTGGCTCGACCGTCCGCTCAAGGACGCGGCGATCCAGACCAAGATGCGAAGGCTCAACCTGGTCGGCCACGGCTACACCGACGCGCAGATCGCCGCTGCGCCGGCCGAGCTCGAGGGCAAGACCGAAATGGACGCGCTGATCGCCTACCTGCAATCGCTCGGCACCCACGCCCCGCGGAACTGAGTCATGGACAGCGGAATCGTCAGCGGCATCGTCACCGTCGTATTCATCGTGGTGTTCATCGGCATCGTCTGGTGGGCCTACAGCAAGGGCAACCAGCAGCGCTTTGAAGACGCCGGCCGCCTGCCCTTCGAGGATGACGACACCCCCGCCAAACAAGGAGACAAAGAATGAGTGACTTCACCCACGGCTTCTGGCCGATCTTCATCACCGTCGTCACCCTGGCGAGCATCGTCGGCACCTGGATCTTTCTCAGGGCCCAGACCACGCGCAAGCTCGCCCCCGGCGAAAAGCCCGAGCTCATCGAACACACCTGGGACGAAGACCTGCAGGACTTCAACAACCCGCTGCCGCGCTGGTGGCTGGGCCTGTTCTACGGCACGCTGGTGTTTTCTCTGGTGTACCTGCTGCTGTGGCCCGGCCTCGGCAACTTTGCCGGCCTGCTGAAGTGGACGCAGACCGGCGAGTACGAAGCCGAGGTGAAGGCGGCCGAAGCGCGCTTCCAGCCGGTGTACGCGGGCTTCATGCAGCAGGACGTCGCCACCGTCGCGGCGAACGAGGACGCGCGCGCGATCGGCCGCAACCTCTTCCTCACCTACTGCTCGCAGTGCCACGGCTCGGACGCCGCCGGCGCGCGCGGCTACCCCAACCTCGGCGACGGCGACTGGCTGTGGGGCGGCGACCCCGACAGCATCCGCGCCAGCATCGCCGACGGCCGCGCCGGCGTGATGCCGGCGCTGGGCGACGCGCTCGGCGCCGACGGCACCAAGGCGGTCGCCCACTACGTGCTGGCGCTCGCCGGCCGCGAGCACGACGCCGCGCTGGCTGCCGTGGGCAAGCCCAAGTTCGAGGAGAACTGCGCCGCCTGCCACATGCCCGACGGCACCGGCATGCAGGCGATGGGCGCGCCCAACCTCACCGACAAGGTGTGGCTGTACGGTGGCAGCGAGGCAGCGATCATCGAGTCGATCGCCAAGGGCCGCAACGGCGTGATGCCGGGCATGGCGCAGACGCTCGGCACCACGTCGAACAAGGACGCCAAGCTGCACCTCCTGACGGCCTACGTGTACAGTCTGTCGCAGCAGAAGCCGTAACCCGTGCGCTCGCCGGCCATCGCCGGCGGGCTGCCTGAGCGCATGGCGACGTGCGCTCAGGCAGCCGTCACCCACGGACCCATGCAGTGACCGAAGACAAGCAAGCCCCCGCCTCGCCCGAGGCGCCGATCGAGCAGCAGCTCTACGCGATCCGGCAGACGATCCAGACGCGCGCGGTGCACGGCGTGTTCGCCAACTGGCGCATCGCGCTGGTGCTGTTCACCCAGCTCCTCTATTACGGCCTGCCCTGGATCAAGTGGGACGGCCATCAGGCGGTGCTGTTCGATCTGGCCGCGCGCAAGTTCCACATCTTCGGCCTGGTGTTCTGGCCGCAGGATTTCGTCTACCTCACCGGCCTGCTGATCCTCTCCGCACTGGCGCTGTTCCTGTTCACCGCCGTCGCCGGCCGCCTCTGGTGCGGCTACGCCTGCCCGCAGACGGTGTACACGGAAATCTTCATGTGGGTCGAGGAATGGATCGAGGGCAGCCACCTCGCGCGCAAGAAGCTCGACAAGTCGCCGTGGAATGCCGACAAGCTGAGAAAGCGCGGCGCCAAACACCTGACCTGGTTCATCATCGCGCTGTGGACGGGCTTCACCTTCGTCGGCTACTTCACGCCGATCCAGACGCTCGCCGCTGAAGTGCTGCAATTCAATCTCGGCCCGTGGGAAAGCTTCTGGATCCTGTTCTACGCCTTCGCCACCTGGGGCAACGCCGGCTTCATGCGCGAGCAGGTGTGCACCTATATGTGCCCCTACGCACGCTTCCAGAGCGTGATGTTCGACTCCGACACGCTCACCGTGACCTACGACAGCTCGCGCGGCGAGCCGCGCGGCCCGCGCGGCAAGAAAATCGACTACAAGGCACAGGGCCTGGGCAGTTGCGTCGACTGCGGGGTGTGCGTACAGGTCTGCCCCACCGGCATCGACATCCGCAACGGCCTGCAGTACGAATGCATCGGCTGCGCCGCCTGCATCGACGGCTGCGACCAGATCATGGACAAGATGGGCTATCCGCGCGGGCTCATCCGCTACACCACCGAGAACGTGGTGAAGGGCAAATACCCTGACAGCGGTATCCTGCGCCATGTGCTGCGCCCGCGCACGATCATCTACACGGTGCTGATGGCGGTGATCGGCGGCGCCTTCGTGTGGAGCCTTGCCACCCGCGTGCCGCTGCGCGTCGACGTGGTGCGCGACCGCGTCGCACTGTCGAAGGAAACCGACGACGGCATGATCGAAAACGTCTACCGCCTGCAGATCATCAACAAGGACGACCGCACGCACCGCTACACGCTGACGGCGCACGGCATCGACGGCCTGAAGGTCGTGGCCGCCGACCCCGCGATCACGGTCGCGCCGCTGCAGACGGTCGACGTGCCGGTCAGTCTGGTCGCCGACCCGGTCACGCTCAAGAGACGCTCGATCGAAGTGACGTTTACCCTCCAGTCGGCCGACGATCCGCGCATCCGCGACGACGTGTCGACCAAGTTCTTCAACCGCTGACACGACGAGGCACAGCCGCATGAACACGCTCACTCCCGCCGCAAGCAAGCCCTGGTACCGCGAACCCTGGCCCTGGTTCCTGATGAGCCTGCCGGCCGCCGCGGTCGTCGCCGGCCTCGCCACGGTGTGGATCGCGGCGCGAAGCGCCGACGGCCTGGTGGTGGGCGACTATTACAAGGCGGGCCTGGCGATCAACCAGACGCTGGCGCGCGACGAGGCGGCACGCACCCTCGGCCTCGCCGCCACGCTGGCGGTCGACGATGACGCCCTCACCCTCCACCTCGAAGGCCGCCTGACGCCCTCCCCCGATACGCTCAAGCTGACGCTCGCCCACCCGACCCGTCAGGGCGAGGACCAGACGCTGACGCTCAGCCACGCCGGCAACGGGCGCTACCGCGCGGCCATGCCGACGCTGGCCGCCGGCAAGTGGCAGCTCCAGCTCGCCGACGCCGCCGGCAGCTGGCGGCTGGCCGGCGTGCTGCATACCCCCCTCCACCAGCCCGCCCGCTTTGCGGCGGCTGAATCCGCTGTTCAATAACCCGGGAGACCGACATGGACGTCGTGCTGAATCTGCTGTTCACCCACCCGATCGGGCTTTTGAGCCTGTTCACCATCGTCTTCATCATCGGCATGGCGATCACCCTGCTGACCTGGTACAAGCGCAAGATGAACAGCCCGGAAGAGTGATCGCCCCCACGAGGAGCCCGCCATGCTGCAGCGCATCATTTCCATCCTCTGGCCGTCCTTCCTGGTCGCCGGGGTGGCCGACGTGATTTTCACCACGCTCTTCGACCCGCTCGAACTCATGTATCGCGGCGAGGTGATTTTCGAGAACCGGATCGCCGCCTACACGGTGGACTTTTTCATTTTCTGGTTGATCGCCATCTCGTCGAGCATGCTCACCTGCTACTTCCAGCGCAGCGCCGACGAGATCAACCGCTGTCCGCTGCCGCCGCCCAGGCGGCCGGACGGCTGCCCCAAGCGCGATGGCGAAAGCGGCTGCTGCTAAGGCCCTGAACCCGTCGTCATTGCGAATCGCGCAGCGACGCGGCAGCAAGCGCTTGTCGGTCAAAGAACCGGATTGCTTCGCTTTGCTCGCAATGACCCATAGGGGGACTTGCTGAGGGGCTTTCCCAGAAGCGCTGATTTATCCCGGACGATCCATCAGCCGCAGGGCGGGAATACTTTCCCGCCGTGTGTGTGCTCGACTCGCCGCGATGTCTGGAAAGCGTTCCCGACCTGCGAAAACGCGCCGTGCCCCGCCGAATATGCGCCGGGTTCGCCGGATTCCGGGCCAGGGCTTCGCCTCCCGCCGGCATTCACGGGCTGCAAGATGGCTCATGGACAATCCGGATTTATTCAAAAACTTTCATGGCGAGCGGAGCACGGCAATCCGGAATGCCGGCAATCCCAATGGGCTCAGGATCGCCGCGTCACTTCGTTTCTCGCGATGACTGAATTAGGCGCTCCCTAAGGCTCAGGCCGTGCGCGAGTAGCGCGGCTGGTCGCTCGCCGCATCCTTGAGGTAGCGGTCGAAGCCCATGCCGATGTTGCGCAGGAACAGGCGGCCGGTCGGCGTCACCTGGAGGCGTGCCGAACCGATCTCGATCAGGCCGTCGTCCGCCAGCGGCGCGAGGTCGGCCAGCGATTCGGCAAAGTAGTCGGTGAAGCGGATATCCCATTCGCGGCCGAAGGCGTCGAAATCGAGTTCGAGATCGCACATCACGCGGGTGATCGCGTCGCGCCGGATCCGGTCGTCGCGGGTGAGTTTCAGCCCGCGCTCGACCGCAAAGCCGGTGGCGCCGGCAAGATCTTCATAACGCTTGAGACTCTTCTCGTTCTGCATGTACACCCCGGCCGTCTGGCTGATGCTCGACGCGCCGAAGGCGAGGATGTCGCAGTCCTTGTGCGTGGTGTAGCCCTGGAAGTTGCGCCACAGCGTCTTGTTCTGCTGCGCGCGCACCAGTTCGTCTTCGGGGCGGGCGAAATGGTCGAGTCCGATGTTGACGTAGCCGGCGTCGCCGAGCATTTCGTTGACCGCCTGCTGCAGGTCGAGCCGGGTCGCGAGATCGGGCAGGTCGGCCTCGTCGATGAGCTTCTGGTGCTTCTTCATCCACGGCACGTGCGCGTAGGCAAACACCGCGAGGCGGTCGGGCGCCCACGCCGTCACACGGTCGAGCGTGCGGCGGAAGCTCGTCACGCTCTGCTTGGGCAGGCCGACGATGAGATCGAGGTTGATGCTGGAAAAACCCAGTTCGCGCGACCAGTCGAGCACCTGCCGGATGAGGAATTCGGACTGGATGCGGTTGACCGCTTCCTGCACCGCCGGGTCCATGTCCTGCACGCCGAAGGAGACGCGGTTGAAACCGGTTTCGCGCAGCGCCGCCAGGTGCTCGAAGGTGAGTTCGCGCGGATCGACCTCGCAGCTCACCTCGGCGTCGTCGGCCAGCGTGAAGTGGTGGCGCATCCGGTCCATCAGCCGGCGAATGTCGTCGGGATTGAGGTAGGTCGGCGTGCCGCCGCCCCAGTGCAGCTGGCGCACCCTGCGTGCCGGATCGACGCGCGCCGCGGTCGCCGCCATTTCGCGGTCGAGCGCGGCGAGATAGGGCACGGTCTTGCTGTAGTCGCGCGTGGCCACCATGTTGCAGCCGCAGTAGTAGCAGAGCGAGTCGCAGAACGGAATGTGGGCGTAGAGCGAGAGCCCGCGGGCCGGATCGGCCTCGGCCAGCGCCGCGAGCCAGTCGGTCTCGCCAAAGCCGGTGTGGAAATACGGCGCGGTCGGGTAGGAGGTGTAGCGCGGGCCGGGCACGCTGTACTTGCGCAGGAGATCGAGCGTGGGCGAGGACATGGCGGCGCCTCTACATAAAAGATAACGTTGTCTTTTTATCACAGCCGGCGCCATAAATCCAGCCCGCCGCGGGCAGCGGTCAGGGCACCGACAGGCGCAGCGGAGCGTGGCCGTCGTGGAACAGGGCGATTTCGTCGCCCGAGGCGAACTGCCAGCCTTCGAGGTGGCCGAACTCGCTTGTCGAGCGTGGCTGGAGCTCGAGGGTGAAGCGCTCCGCCGTCGAGCGCGTCGGGTTGCGCGCCGCCAGGGTGACGGTGAGGTAGCGCTCGCTGGTGTTGTCGATCACCGCGACCATGCCCTTGCCGAGCACCGAGCTGCGGAAGCTCACCACCAGCGGCAAGGCCGGCTTCGCAGCCGCCATGGCCTGCGCCTCGGATTCGCGATAGCTCAGTTGAGACTTCAACTGCTCGATTTCGCGCAGGCTCGCGGTGAGCTGGTTGCGGGTTTCGACCAGATAGCGCTCGGCGAGCTGGCGCGCCTCGATTTCCTTCGACAGCCGCCGCTTCAGGTCGCCAAGATCGACGTTGAGCATGAAGGCGTAGAGCAGCAGGCCGGACGCCGCCATCAGCAGCACGACGCCGATGACGATCGCAGCCCACAGCCCGCGCCGGGACGCCGGCGCTGCACTTGTGGCGGAGCCGGCCTCAGCCGGTGTTGCGCATGCCGGCTGCGATGGCATTGATCGAACGCTTGAGCGGGGTGAGCCAGGAATCCTGCTCGGATTCCCACACGCTGTCGGTGCGGTAGCGCTTGAGCATGCGCGCCTGGATGTGGTTGATCGGGTCGATGTAGGGGCGGCGGCGCGAGATCGACAGCGACAGCGCCGGGTTTTCCTCCATCAGGGCTTCGATGCGCGCGACCTGTTTCACGCAGGCCACCGTCAGCGCGTACTCGTCGGCGATGGTGCGGTAGATCGCCTGCGTGTTGGGGTGGTCGCACAGCCGCGCGTATTCCTCGGCGATTTCCAGATCGGCCTTCGAGAGCGCCATCTGCACGTTCGACAGCAGGCTGCGGAAGAAGGGCCAGTCGCGATACATCGCCTGCAGGTGGTCGAGCGCGTCGGGCCGGCTGTCGACGAAATGCTTCAGCGCGCTGCCGATGCCGAACCAGGCCGGCAGCGTGTGGCGCGACTGCGCCCAGCCGAACACCCAGGGGATCGCGCGGATCGACGCCAGCGAACGGTCGGATTTCTTGCGGTGCGAGGGCCGGCTGCCGATGTTGAGCGTGCCGATCTCGGTCACCGGCGTGCTCTCGTAGAAGTAGTCGACGAAGCCCTCGGCGCCGGTGAGCGCGCGGTAGGCCGCTTCGCCGGCAGCGGCGATGTCGCGCATCCAGTCGAGATAATCCTGCGGGTAAGTGACCTCGCAGTGCGCGAGCGCGGTCGCGCTGGCCTTCATGAGGCCGGTCACGCCCATGCCGATTTCGTAGGCCGCGGTCTCAGGGTTGCTGTACTTGTAGTAAAGCATCTCGCCCTGTTCGGTGAACTTGATCTCGCCGTTCACGGTGCCGGGCGGCTGCGACAGGATGGCCTCGTGGGTGGGCCCGCCGCCGCGGCCGACGGTGCCGCCGCGGCCGTGGAACAGCCGGCACGCGACGCCGTACTGCTGGGTCAGCGCGATGATCGAAAGCTGCGCCTGGTAGAGGTTCCAGTTCGACGCCAGGATGCCGCCGTCCTTGCACGAGTCGGAATAGCCGAGCATGACTTCCTGGCGGTTGCCGTTGGCGGCGATCAGCGCGCGATAGACGGTGTTCGACAGCAGTTCGTCGAGGATGGCCTGGCTGCGCTGCAGGTCGTCGACCGTCTCGAACAGCGGCGCCACCAGGATGCGGCAGAACCAGTCGCTGCCGGTGTGGCCGCACAGGCCGACCAGGCGCGCGAGGAACATCACTTCCATCACGTGCGATGCGCTGTGCGTCATCGAAATCACGTAGGCGCCGAACAGCTCGTCGCCGACTTCGGCCTGCAGCTTGGCTATGCGGCGGAACACGGCGAGCGCTTCGCGCGCCTCGTCGTCGAGCGCGGCGTCGTTGACCTCGATCGGGTCGATATGTCCGATCCAGGCCGCGAGCCGCTGCAGGCGCTCGGCCTCGGATGCCGCCGGGTAATCGAAATCGGCATCGATCTGCTGCAGCACGGCGGCGACGGTGCGCACATGCACCGTCGACTCCTGGCGGATGTCGAGCTGCAGCAGGTGGAAGCCGAAGCTTTCCACCAGGCGGATCAGCGCCTGCAGGCCCTGGTTGGCGACGATGCGGTCGTCGTGGCTGATCAGCGAATCGCGCAGCAGGTAGAGGTCGTCGAGGAAGGCCGCGGCGTTCTCGTAGGCGAGATGCGGGACGAAGCTCGGCACCCCTGCGAGGCACTGGTGCACGTAGGAGCGGTTGGCGTCGAGGCGCGCCAGCATCATCGCGGCCATGCGGCGATAGGGCTCGCGGCTGTAGATCTGCACCGCGGTGCCGCGGAACACCTGTTCGCCGTACTCGGCCTCGTATTCGGCGAGGCGCTCGAGGAAGGGCGCCGACGGCGTGCACCAGCCGCTGCTGTGAGTGAGCGTCTGCCGCAGCTCGAGCACGCGCAGGCGATATTCTTCGAGCGCTTCCTGCATCTGGCGATGCACGGTCCACTCGGTGACGTCGGCGGTGACGAAGGGATTGCCGTCGCGGTCGCCGCCGATCCACGAGCCGAAGCGGATGAAGCTCGGCACGCTGACGATGCCGGTGCCGTCCGGATTCACGCCGTAGTGCTTGCGGATCGCCTTCTCGAAATACTGGTAGGCCTTGGGCACCGCCTCGAACAGGCTTTCGCGCACGTAGTAGAGGCCGTTGCGCACCTCGTCGCGCACTTCCAGCTTGGCGCTGCGCAATTCGTCGGTGCGCCACATGACCTGGATCTCGGCCGCCAGCTGCAGTTCGAGCTCGCGCTGGTCGTTGACCCCCAGGGTCGGACTGTACATCTGGTCGCAGATCAGGAAGATGCGGCGCATGCCCTCCATCACCGCGCGACGGCGGGCCTCGGTGGGGTGCGCGGTGAACACCGGCGCGAAATGCAGGCGGTCGAGCATGGACTGCAGCGTGACGACCGAAATGCCCTGCCCCTTGAGGTCGGCGAGCGTGCGGTCGAACGAACCTTCCCACAGCGGCATGCCGTGCGACAGCATGCGGCGGCGGTTGCGGTGGGCAAAGCTTTCCTCGGCGACGTTGACCAGCATGAAATAGCTGGAGAAGGCGCGCACCACCAGCTCGACCTTGCCGGCCGGCATGGCGTCGATCATCGCCATCAGTTCGGTGCGGCGCGCCTGGTCTTCCTGCTGCTGCAGCTCGGCGAAGCCGCGGCGCAGCGTTTCCACCGCCTCGAACACGTCCTCGCCGGCGAATTGCAGCAGCACCTGCCCGAGCAGGGTGCCCAGCAATTTGACCTGCGCGCGCAGGTGATCGTCGGTCAGCAGGGTTTCAGGTGTGTTCATGGCAACAGGCACGCCCCGGCCAGGCGGGGTGAATGACGGCAAAGCCGGCTATTTTCGCATAAGCGCGCTTTATCACCCAAGCGCCCGCCGTGCGTTGCGGAACATGCGCAGCCAGGGCGACACGCCGGTCAGGTCATCCGGCTTCCACGACAGCTGCGCCGCGCGGAACACCCGCTCGGGATGCGGCATCAGGATGCTGAAGCGGCCGTCCGGCGTGGTGAAGCCGGTGAGCCCGCCCGGCGAGCCGTTGGGATTCATCGGATAGGTCTCGGTCGGCGCGCCGCGGTGGTCGACGTAGCGCAGCGTCGGCAGTGCCACGCCGGCGTGGGCGGGATCGCGGAAAGCAACCCGACCCTCGCCGTGCGACACCGCGATCGGCATCGTCGACCCCGCCATGCCGGCGAAGAAGAGCGAGGGCGAGTCGAGCACCTCGACCAGCGCGAAGCGCGCCTCGAACTGCTCCGACAGGTTGCGCTCGAAGCGCGGCCACGCCTCGGCGCCGGGGATCAGGTCGTGCAGCTGGCTCATCATCTGGCAGCCGTTGCACACGCCCAGCGCGAAGGTGTCGGCGCGGTGGAAGAAGGCGGCGAATGCGTCGCGGGCGCGCGGGTTGAACAGGATGGACCTGGCCCAGCCGCCGCCCGCGCCCAGCACGTCGCCGTAGCTGAAGCCGCCGCACGCGGCGAGTCCGGCGAAACCGGCGAGGCTCACGCGGCCGCTGAGGATGTCGCTCATGTGGACGTCGGCCGCGTCGAAGCCGGCCGCGTCGAAGGCCGCGGCCATCTCGACCTGGCCGTTCACGCCCTGCTCGCGCAGCACGGCGATGCGCGGGCGCTTGCCGCTCGCGACGAAGGGCGCGGCGACGTCTTCGCTCACATCGAAGCTCGGCACATAGCGCAGGCCGGGGTCGCCCGCGTCGGCGTGGGTCGCGTATTCCTGCTCGGCGCACGCCGGGTTGTCGCGCAGCTTTGCCATTTCATAGCTGGTGCGCGCCCAGGCGCGTTGCAGGTCGGTGCGCGCCTCGTCGAGGATCACGCGCTCGCGGCGCAGCACGCGCACGCGATCGTCAGACCGGGGCCCGCCGACGATGTAGAACTCGCCGCGCAGACCGGCGGCGAAGAAGGCCTCCATCACCGCCTGGGTGTCGGCACGGCGCACCTGCAGCAGCGCGCCGGCCTCCTCGCTGAAGAGCACGCTGAAAATGCGCTCCGAATAGCCGCGCGCATCCTTGAAATCGGGCTCGGGCACGCCTTCCTCTTCGGCGTCGTAGCGGATCTTTTCCGAGCACAGCTCGTCGACGTCGATCTCGACCCCGCAGTGGCCGGCGAAGGCCATCTCGGCGAGCGCGACGAACAGGCCGCCGTCGGAGCGGTCGTGGTAGGCGAGCAGCTTGCCGGCGGCGTTGAGCGCCTGCACGGTGTCGAAGAAGGCGGCGAGCGCGCCGGCCGGCGGCGCGTCCGGGCACTGGTCGCCGACCTGCTTGAACGCCTGCGCGAAGCTCGACGCGCCGAGGCGGTTCTTGCCGCGGCCGAGGTCGATCAGGATGAGGTCGGTGTCGCCGGCATCCAGGCGCAGCTGCGGCGTCAGGTGGCACGTCGCGTCGGGCGTGGTGGCGAAGGCCGAGATCACCAGCGAAATCGGCGACACCACGGCCTTTTTCTCGGCGCCGTCCTGCCACACGCTCTTCATGCTCATCGAGTCCTTGCCGACCGGGATCGACACGCCGAGCGCCTGGCAGTAATTCGACACCGCCGCAACGGTGTCGAACAGCGCGGCGTCCTCGCCCGGGTGGCCGGCCGGCGCCATCCAGTTGGCCGACAGCTTGACCTTGCCCAGACCCTCGACGCGCGCGGCGGCGAGGTTGG
This sequence comes from Pseudomonadota bacterium, assembly GCA_040753235.1. Classification (GTDB taxonomy): domain Bacteria; phylum Pseudomonadota; class Gammaproteobacteria; order Burkholderiales; family Thiobacillaceae; genus Thiobacillus. The sequence continues at coordinate 71,416 of JBFMET010000006.1, read as the reverse complement.
TGATCGCCTCGGCGATGGCCATGCGGCCCGAGGCCGGCGCGTCGATCAGCGCCAAGGGCGCCTTCTCGCCGATCGAAAAGGCCTCGCCCTCTTTGGTCTGGTAGCCGGCGAGCGTGATCGCGCAGTCGGCAACGGGAATCTGCCACGGCCCCACGCACTGGTCGCGCGCGGTGAGGCCGCCGACCGTGCGGTCGCCGATGGAAATCAGGAACATCTTGGACGCCACGCCCGGCATCGCCAGCACGCGATGGACGGCGTCCTTCAGGTCGATGCCGTCGAGCGCGAGCGGCGCCGGCATGGCCGCTGCGTGCGCGACGTCGCGCGTCATCTTCGGCGGCTTGCCGAGGATGACGTCGAGGCCGACGTCGACCGGTGCGTTCTGGAAATGGCTGTCGGTGACCAGGAGATGATTCTCCTCGGTCGCCTCGCCGAGCACCGCGAACGGGCAGCGCTCGCGCTCGCAGATCGCGCGGAATTCGCCGAGGCGGTCGGGCGGAATCGCCAGCACGTAGCGCTCCTGCGCCTCGTTGCACCAGATCTCGCGCGGCGACATGCCGGATTCCTCCGACGGCGCGGCGCGCAGCTCGAAGCGCCCGCCGCGGCCGCCGCCGTGCACCAGTTCGGGCAGCGCGTTGGAGAGGCCGCCGGCGCCGACGTCGTGGATCGACAGGATGGGATTCCTATCGCCCAGCTGCCAGCAGCGGTCGATGACCTCCTGCGCGCGCCGTTCCATCTCGGGGTTGCCGCGCTGCACCGAATCGAAGTCGAGGTCGGCGGCGTTCGCCCCGGTGTCCATCGACGACGCCGCGCCGCCCCCCAGGCCGATGAGCATGCCGGGGCCGCCCAATTGAATGAGGAGCGTGCCGGTCGGCAGCATTTTCTTCTCGACGTGATCGGCGCGGATGCTGCCGACGCCGCCCGCCAGCATGATGGGCTTGTGGTAGCCGCGGCGCTGGCCGGCGACCGTCTCTTCGAAGGTACGGAAATAGCCCGCCAGATTCGGCCGGCCGAATTCGTTGTTGAACGCGGCCGCGCCGATCGGGCCTTCGAGCATGATCGCGAGCGGGGTGACGATGCGCTCGGGCTTGCCGTAGGGCTCGACTTCCCACGGCTGTTCATGGCCGGGGATGTTGAGGTTGGACACCGAGAAGCCGCAGAGACCCGCCTTGGGCTTGGAACCGGTGCCGGTCGCGCCCTCGTCGCGGATTTCGCCGCCGCTGCCGGTGGCCGCGCCCGGGAAGGGCGAGATCGCGGTCGGGTGGTTGTGCGTCTCCACCTTCATCAGCACGTGGGTGAGTTCGTTGCTGTAGGCGTAGGTGCCGTCGCCGCGCGGATAGAAACGCTCGATCTCGGCGCCCTCGATGACCGAGGAGTTGTCCGAATACGCGACCACCGTGCCGGCGGGATGCGCGGCGTGGGTGTCGCGGATCATGCCGAACAGCGACTTCGCCTCTTCGACGCCGTCGATCACCCAGCTGGCATTGAATATCTTGTGGCGGCAATGCTCGGAGTTGGCCTGCGCGAACATCATCAGTTCGACGTCGGTGGGATTGCGGCCGATGCGGCTGAAGTTCTCGACCAGGTAGTCGACCTCGTCGTCCGACAGCGCGAGGCCCAGCTCGCGGTTGGCCGCGACCAGCGCGGCGCGCCCGCCGCCGAGCACGTCGACCTGGGTCATTGCGCGGGGCGGCACGTGGCGGAACAACTGCTCGACGTCGGCGAGCGTCATCACCGCCTCGGTCATGCGGTCGTGCAGCAACGGCAGCAGGCGCGAGCGCGCCTCGCCCGCGAGGGGGGCGCCGGCGGCGTCGGAGACGAGGAAGGCGACGCCGCGCTCGATGCGGCGCACCTGCGCAAGGCCGCAATTCTTCAAAATGTCGGTCGCCTTCGACGACCAGGGCGAAATCGTGCCGGGGCGCGGCGTGACCAGAATGAGCGGATCGTCCGCGGTCGGGGTGGCGGTCGGCGTGCCGTAATCGAGCGCCTGTTCGAGCAGTGCCATTGCCGCGGCGTCGAGTTCGCCGTCGATTTCGAGGACATGCCAGTGGCGCGCCGCCAGCGTGCCCAGCGTCACGCCCTGCTGCGCGGCCTCGCGGCGGATCTTGTCGAGTCGGAAGGGCGACAGCGCGGCAGCGCCGGGAAGGGAGACGATGGCAGACATGGGCGGCGTAGCGAACGGCAAAGCGGCTATTTTAGCCGATCCGCCCGCCGCTCCGCCGGGCGTTCGCCGCGCTTGCCGGCCCGGGAACCGGCTTCAGTAGCCGGCGTCCTGCATGGCCTGCTTGATCATCTGGTAATTGGCCTGTTTGTCGACCACGAATCCCGTCACCTTGCTGTGGATGGTCTGCTGCAGCGAGTCGATGGCCGACTGGCTGAGACCGGTCGCCGCGGCGCCCAGCCGGTCGCGCTCCGCCTGGCTCAGGCGGTTGGTCGCCATCAGCGTGAAGTCCGGGGTTTTCGGCAGCTCGTACCAGACCTCGACGAGCCCCTTTTCGGTCAACTCCTTCGCCTTGCTGATGCGCAGGCTGCCCGCCTGGGCGTAGTCGCGCTCGATCGCCAGCGCAACGTCGTCCTGGGTCTTGAAGTTGTAGGTCTTCAGGCCTTCGTGCTTGTTCTGCTTGAGCGTCCAACGCCCCATCACGTCGAGCCAGGATTCCTTTTCGGTGAAGGCTACGGCCTGCACCTGCGTCACGCCCACGCGGCGCACCATCATGCCGGTAGCCTGGTCGCGCACGCGCACCACCGGAGAATAGTCGTGATCGAGCACCGCCACCGCCACCGTCGGCGGCACGAAATAGAGATCCAGGCGGCCGCTCTTGAGCGAATTCATCACGCTGCGGATGCTGCGGAACAGGGTGAGTTTGGGCTGCGCGCCCACCGCCGCACCCAGCGCCTGCGCGAACGGCATGGCATACGCACGGAAGTCGCCCATCACGATGTCGGCCTTGCCCGTCCCGGGGTAGACCCCGATGTTCAGGCTGCGCGCCTGGGCCTGCGCGGCGAACGGCAGCGCCGCCAAACCGGCCAGTCCCGCCAGAAAACTGCGTCGATGCATGTCGTGCTCCTCATGTGTTTGTTCTAGCCGGCAATCCGGCAATCCATTTACGGCAACCCGGCGGCATTCTGAATGCTCGCGACGTAGTCCAGTTCAACCATGCCGCGGGTGCGGGGGTAAGATGCGCACGATCCGTGCCCACCGCCGCCCCGCCATGCCGATCGCCGCCGCCTCGCTCGTTTCGCCGCCGCTTTTTACTGCTGCCGACATCCGGGCGGTCGAACGGCGCTGGACCGCGCGGCACCCCGACCGCCCCCTGATGCGCGAGGCCGGCGAAGTCGCCGCCGACCTCGCCGCCCAGCTCGCGCTCGACACCGGCGCGCCGGTCCTGGTGCTGGCCGGCCCCGGCAACAACGGCGGCGACGCGCTGGTGGCCGCCCGTCACCTGGCCGCCCGGGGTTACCGGGTCGTGGCCGTGAGCCGCGCCGACCCGGCACGGCTGCCGCCCGATGCCGCGGCGGCCCGGGCCGCCTGGCAGGACGGCGGCGGCACCCTACTGCCCGACCTGCCTGCAGGGCAGGCCTACAGCCTCGTCATCGACGGCCTTTTCGGCGTCGGTCTCACCCGCGCGGTGGAAGGCACGGACGCCGGCTGGATCGCCGCCGTCAACGCCCTGCCCTGTCCGCGCCTCGCGCTCGACCTGCCGAGCGGCCTCGACGGCGACACCGGCTGCGTGCCTGGCTGCGCCGTGCAGGCCGACCATACCCTGAGCTTCATCGGCCTCAAGCCGGGCCTGTTCACCGCCGACGGCCCGGATGTCGCGGGCAGCGTGTGGCTCGCCCCGCTCGGCGTCGAGCCGGACCTGCTGCCGGCGGTCGCGGGCAGCGCGCTGACCCGGCTGGAATCGCGGCACTGCCTGCCGCCACGACGGAAAAACAGCCACAAGGGCGATTTCGGCCGGGTCGGCATCGTCGGCGCGGCGCCCGGCCTGGTCGGCGCCGGCCTCCTGGCCGGGCGCGCGGCCCTGCTGCAGGGCGCCGGCAGCGTCACCCTCGCCGCGCTCGACGAGCGCGTGGTGGTCGATTTCGGCGAACCCCGGCTGATGGTCGCCGCGCCGGAGCAACTCGTCGCCGCACCGCTCGACGCCCTCGCCATCGGCCCCGGCCTCGGCCGGAGTCCGCGTGCCGCGGCGCTGCTCGACGTCGCGCTGGCCGCACCCTGCCCGCTCGTGCTCGACGCCGACGCGCTCAACCTGCTGGCCGCCGACCCGGGTCGCATGCCGCGGCTGGCCGCACGCACCGCCCCCACCCTGATGACGCCGCATCCCGGCGAGGCCGCCCGCCTGCTCGGCTCGACGCCCGCCGCCATCCAGGCCCAACGCATCGACGCCGCGCTGCGCCTCGCCGCCATGACCGGCACCCACGTCGCGCTCAAGGGTGCCGGCACCGTGATCGCCCACCCCGACGGCCGCTACGCCGTCAACACCAGCGGCGGCCCCTGGCTCGCCCAGGCCGGTTCCGGCGACCGCCTCACGGGCATGGCGCTCGCCCTGCTCGGGCAGGGGCTGCCCGCCGGCGACGCCCTCGAAGCCGCAGTCTGGCTGCACGGCTGCAGCGCCTGAGCGGCCGTCCCGGGGCCTGCCGCCCCCCGGAAATTCAAGTCGCAGGATAAAAATCCGTTATGGATGCGATAAGCCCTGGCTGCGCCAACAGGGCCGCTCGACAATAACAGGCGGAGACAATGAAAAAGCGCATCCAGACCCTGGGCATGGGTCTACATATCACCGTCGGCTTCGTGTTCGTTCTCGGCCTCATGGTCGCGCTCGGCGCGATCGGCCTGCGGCACGTGGTGGACGCCAACCAGCGCCTGCGCGACATCGCGCATAACAACAACGTCAAGACCGAACTGGCGACGGTCATGCACAGCGCCCTGCGCGAACGCGCGCTGTCCATGCACGCGCTCTCGATCATGACCGATCCGTTCGACCGCGACGCCGAGATCCAGCGCTTCAACGCAGAGGGCAATCTCTACGTCCAGGCGCGCAACCAGTTGGAATCCATGGCGACCAGCGACGAGGAGCGGCGCATCCTGGCCCGCATCCTCGAACTGACCCGTCACGCCCAACCCGAGGTCCAGGCAGTAGTCGACATGTCGGTCTTCGTGGACGACCAGGCCGCCATCTTCGAGCGCATCCGCAGCGTAGCCATGCCGCGCCAGCGCGCGATCGCCGAGCAGGTCGTCAGCCTGGTCGACCTGCAACGCCAGCAGACCAACCGCGCCGTGCTCGACGCCGAGACCTCGTATGACCAGGTCCGCACCCTCATGTTCGGCCTTGGCGCGCTGGCGCTGGCGACGGGCGTGCTGATCGCCTGGGTCGTCGCCCGGCATGTCATCCGCCAGGGGCAGCAGCTCGCCGACCAGGCGATGTACGATCCGCTGACGGGACTGGCCAACCGCACGCTGCTGCTGAGACAGCTCGAACACGAAATCGGGCTGGCCAGGCGTACCGGCACCTCGTTTGCCGTCGCGCTGCTCGATCTCGACCGTTTCAAGGAAGTCAACGACACCCTGGGACACGTCGTCGGCGACGAACTGCTGCGCGAGACCGGCCGCCGCCTGCAGCAGGCGGTGCGGGCGGTGGATACCGTCGGGCGGCTGGGCGGCGACGAGTACGTGGTGCTGCTGCACGACATCGAGCCCAGGGACGTCGGCGCCATCGCAAAGAAGCTGCTCGACGCGCTCGACCGACCGTTCCGCTGGAAGAACCAGGGCATCGACCTGAGCGCAAGCATGGGCATAGCGCTCTATCCGTCACAATGCGGCGATTCCGGCAGTCTGCTGCGCTGCGCCGACATCGCCATGTACGTCGCCAAGAACAGCGGGCGAGGCTACGTCGTCTACACGCCGGAACAGGACCACAGCAACCGTCATGACCTGTCGCTGAAGAGCGAACTGCGCGAAGCCATCCAGTCCGGCCAGCTCGTCCTCTACTATCAGCCGCAGATCGACCATCGCAGCCAGCGCGTAATCGGCCTCGAGGCGCTGGTGCGCTGGAATCATCCGCAGCGCGGCTTTCTCGGACCCGACAGCTTCATCCCTCTGGCCGAAGACGCCGGCCTCATCGGACCGCTCACGCACTGGGTGCTGCGCACCGCGCTGCAGGAGCAGTTGCTGCTGCAGCGCAGCGGCTATCACCTCGACATGGCAGTGAACCTGTCCGCGCGCAATCTGCAGGATATGGATCTGCCCGCCAGCGTGCAGGGCCTGCTCGACGAAATCGGCATGGATGCCCGCGGCCTGACACTGGAAATCACCGAGAGCGCGGTGATGGACAACTCCAGCGATGCGCTCACGATCCTGACCGCGCTCGACCGCATGGGGGTCGCGATCGCGATCGACGATTTCGGCACCGGTTATTCCTCGCTCGCCTACCTCAAGCGTCTGCCGGTCGACAAGCTCAAGATCGACAAGTCCTTCGTGCTGGACATGGAAACCAACGACAACGACGCGGTGATCGTGCGCTCGACCATCGACCTCGCGCACAACCTCGGACTCAAGGTGATCGCCGAAGGGGTGGAAACCCAGGATGCCTGGGACACGCTGGAAGTGCTCGGCTGCGACTGCTCGCAGGGCTTCCTGATGGGCAAGCCGATGCCATCCGAAACCCTGATTACCTGGCTGCGCGACGCACCCTACTCGAAAAACTTCAAGCCGGCCTGCGCGGCCGTCTGATCCTCAGCACACCAGGTTCTTCAGATAGGCCGCGAAGTCGCCGCTGACTTCGTCGTGCTTCAAAGCGTATTCGACCGTCGCCTGCAGATAGCCGAGCTTGCTGCCGCAATCGTAGCGCACGCCGTCGTAGGCGTAGGCCAGCACCTGCTGTTCCTTCAGCAGCGCCGCGATGGCGTCGGTGAGCTGCAGCTCGCCGCCGGCGCCGGGCTTGAGATGCTGGATATGATGGAAGATGCGCGGCGTGAGGATGTAGCGGCCGACCACGCCCAGCGTCGACGGCGCCTCCTCCGGCTTGGGCTTCTCGACGATGGCGTTGACGCGCGACACACGCTCGGCCATCGGACTGGCGTCGACGATGCCGTAGGACGCGGTGTCTTCCGGCGCCACCTGCTGCACGCCGAGCACCGAGCACTGATAGTAGTTGTACTGGTCGACCATCTGCTTCATCACCGGCGGCTCGCCGTCGAGCAGGTCGTCGGCCAGGATGACGGCAAAGGGCTCGTTGCCGACGACCGGCTGCGCGCACAGCACGGCGTGGCCCAGGCCCAGCGCCTCGGCCTGACGGATGTAGATGAAATTGATGCCGGCCGGGCGGATCGACTGCACCAGTTCGAGCACGCGATCCTTGCCGCGCGCCGCCAGCTCGGTCTCGAGCTCGTAGGCCTTGTCGAAGTGATCCTCGACGGTACGCTTGGTGCGGCTGCTGATGAAAATGATGTCGGTGATGCCGGCGGCCATCGCCTCCTCGACCGCGTACTGGATCAGCGGCTTGTCGACGATGGGCAGCATCTCCTTGGGGCTGGCCTTGGTGGCCGGCAGAAACCGGGTGCCGAGGCCGGCCACGGGGAACACCGCTTTTTTGACTTGTTGCATATCTCTTCCCTTAGGTTCTTCTAATCAAAAATCCAGTGCTCGCTGTCCGGGCGCATCGTCCGGTTCCAGCAAGGCCAGCAGTCCCGCCTCGTCGAGGACGGGCACGCCCAGTTCCTGCGCTTTCGCCAGCTTGCTGCCGGCTTCCGCGCCGGCCACGACGTAGTCGGTCTTCTTCGACACCGAGCCGGCCACCTTGCCGCCGGCCGCTTCGATCTTCTCCTTCGCCTGTTCGCGCGTCAGCGTCGGCAGCGTGCCGGTGAGCACCAGGGTCCTGCCCGTCAGGATACCAGCCGATTGTTGCACGCCAGCCGATTCCGCCCAGTGCACGCCGGCATCGCGCAGTTGCCTGACCACCTCGAGATTGTGCGGTTCGCCGAAGAACTGCGCGATCGACTGCGCGACGATGGGCCCGACGTCGCGCACGCTCGTCAGGTCGTCGTCCTTCGCGGCAATCAGCCGGTCGAGCGCGCCGAAATGCCGCGCCAGATCCCTGGCCGTGGCCTCTCCGACATTACGGATGCCGAGCGCGAAAATGAAGCGCGCCAGCGTCGTCGCCTTGCTGGCCTCGATCGCCGCCAGCAGGTTGGCCGCCGACTTCTCCGCCATGCGCTCGAGGCCGGCGAGCGTGGCGAGATCGAGGCCGTAGACGTCGGCGGGTGTGTGCACCAGACCGCGGTCGACGAGCTGGTCGACCAGCTTGTCGCCCAGCCCCTCGATGTCCATCGCACGACGTCCCGCGAAATGCAGCAGCGCCTGCTTGCGCTGCGCCGGGCAGTAGAGGCCGCCGGTGCAGCGCACCGCCGCCTCGCCCTCCAGCCGCACCACGTGCGAGCCGCATTCGGGACAGACGGGGTTGCTCTGCAGGATGTCGAAGCGCGGCGGCGCCGGCACGGGCCGCCGTTCTGCCACCACGGCCACGACCTCGGGGATGACGTCGCCGGCGCGACGCACGATGACGGTGTCGCCCACGCGCACGTCCTTGCGGTCGATCTCGTCCTGGTTGTGCAGGGTGGCGTTGGTCACCGTCACGCCGCCGACGAACACCGGGGCGAGCCGCGCCACCGGCGTCAGCGCGCCGGTGCGGCCGACCTGCACGCCGATCGCCTCGACCACGGTCAGCTGCTCCTGCGCCGGGTACTTGTGCGCCACCGCCCAGCGCGGTTCGCGCGTGACGAAGCCGAGTTCGCGCTGCAGGTCGAGGCGGTCGACCTTATACACCACGCCGTCGATGTCGAACGGCAGCCGGTCACGCCGCGCGGCGATCTCGGCATGGAAGGCGACGAGTGCGTCGGCGCCGCGGCAGACGCGGCGCTCGGCGCATACCGGCACGCCGAACTCGACCAGCGCGTCGAGCGTCGCCCCGTGGGTCGCCGGCGCATCGGCCCAGCCCTGTACCTCGCCCAGGCCGTAGGCAAAGAAGGACAACGGGCGCTGCGCGGCGAGCCTGGGATCGAGCTGGCGGATGCTGCCCGCCGCGCCGTTGCGCGGGTTGACCAGGGTGGGCTTGCCGGCTTCGCGCTGCTTCGCGTTGTAGCGCTCGAAATCGTCGCGCCGCATGTAGACCTCGCCGCGCACTTCAAGCACGGCCGGCGGATGTTCGGTGCGCAGCCGCAGCGGAATCGCATGCACGGTGCGCACGTTCTGCGTGACTTCCTCGCCGGTCTCGCCGTCTCCGCGGGTAGCGCCGTGCACCAGCACGCCGTGTTCATAGCGCAGGTTGATCGCGAGGCCGTCGAACTTCAGCTCGGCGTGGTAGTCGACCGGCGGATCGGCTTCGCCGAGGCCGAGCTCCTTGCGCACGCGGGCGTCGAAGGCGCGCGCGCCGGCCTCGGTCGTATCGGTCTCGGTGCGGATCGACAGCATCGGCACGGCGTGGCGCACCTTGGGGAAGGCGTCGAGCGCCCGGCCGCCGACGCGCTGCGTCGGCGAGTCGGGGGTAATGAGTTCGGGGTGTTCGGCTTCGAGCGCCTGCAGTTCGCGGAACAGGCGGTCGTACTCGGCGTCGGGAACGGTCGGTGCGTCGAGGACGTAGTAGGCGTAGTTGTGGCGTTCGATCTCCGCGCGCAGCGCCTCGGCGCGCGCCCGCACGGCAGCCGGGACCATCAGGAGAAGAGACGCAGCGCCCGCCGGGAGCCGGATGGTACGCCGCGCGCTTCCATGCGTTCGTAGATCTGCAGCAGCTGGCCGCGGATCTTCTCGATGCCGGCGTCGGTCAGCGGGCGCAGGTTGTCGTCGACCAGCAGGCCGCCGACGTCGTTGGCGAGCTTGCGGCCGAAGGCGACCATGCCGTCGAACACCTTGAGGCCGTCGGGTACGCGCGGCACGTCGAACTGCAGGGTGACGCCCTGCGAGGTCTGGCCTTCGACGCCCTCGGGATTGAAGGGCTCGGCGTCGTGGTTGCATAGCGCGTAGAGCGGCTCGCCGCGGCTGTCGAGCAGCTGGAAGACGCCGTCGACGCCGAGCACCATGCCGCGGTCTTCCGCTTCGCGCACGATGCGCGCAAGATCGACCGTGCCGTCGCCGCGCGCCACCACGTTGAGTCCGATCAGCACGTCGACGTCGACGCAGAAATGATCGATCGCCTGCGCGCGTTCCAGCGCATCGTCGGTCTCGTCGCACACCACGCGCAGGCCATGGCTTTCAGACAGGACCTGCAGCAGGCTGCACAGCGCGGCGAGCTGCTCCTCCTGCACCGAGCCGTTGCGGTCGGCCAGTTGCAGGGTGACGACCACCTGCTGGTAGCGCGCTTCGCGCCAGGGCTGCAGCGTTTCCCAAGCGGCGGCGCCGACCGGCAGGCCGTACCAGCGCACCGGCTTGCCGAGTGCACGCGTCTGATTGAACGCCTCGCCAAAAAGTGGCGACGGCATGTCGTCGCCGCTGACGCGCACGCGGTATTCGATCAGTTCGTCGTAGGGGGCGGGCGGTGCGGACGCCTGGGCCGCACGCGGCACTTCGGCGCTTGCGTACGCCTCCCCGGCAGGTGCCGCAGGCGGCTGCGGCATCGCATCGGCCTCGAAACGCGGCTCGGCAAGGGCATTCAGCGGATCGTGCCCGGCGTCGAATACCGGCTCCTGCAGGGCCGGCTCGATGCGCGCCGCCGCCCGCTGCGGCGCGTCTCCCGGCGCCAGCGGGTCGCCCACCGGCGTCTGGAACGCGGCGTCGGCCTGCTTGCGGAAGCGGCGCTCCTGCTGCCAGTTGAACAACATCACGCCGCCGACGAAGACCACGCCGATCAGCACCAGCAAGACTAGCAAGTCACTCATTCGTTTGCCCCGACTGGCCGGCCTGCGCCGACACCACCCGGACGAACCATTCGTCCGGTGCAATCATGCCCAGTTCGTTACGCGCCCGCTCCTCGACGGCATCGCGCCCCTGCTTGAGGTCGCGCAGTTCCGCCAGCAGGCCGGCGTTGCGCGCCTCCTGCCGCCGGTTCATTTCCTGCTGGGTGGCGATTTTCTGTGCGTGCTCGCGCACTTTCAACCACCCGCCCTCGCCCAGCCACAAGGGGTACTGCAACAGCACGATCGCCGTCGCCAGCAGCCAGGTCAGGCCCCGGCGCCGCGCGCGCTCGAACCATTCGAGCGCAGAAGACCTAGCCGCGCTGGCGGAACGCATCGCGTCCGGGATAGCTCGCCGACTCGCCGAGTTCTTCCTCGATGCGCAGCAGCTGGTTGTACTTGGCCATGCGGTCGGAACGCGACAGCGAGCCGGTCTTGATCTGGCGCGCGTTGGTCGCCACCGCCAGGTCGGCGATGGTGGTGTCCTCGGTCTCGCCCGAGCGGTGCGAGATCACCGCGGTGTAGCCGGCCTGCTTGGCCATTTCGATCGCCTGGAAGGTTTCCGACAGGGTGCCGATCTGGTTGACCTTGATCAGGATGGAGTTGGCGATGTCCTTGTCGATGCCTTCCTTGAGGATCCTGGCGTTGGTGACGAAGAGGTCGTCGCCGACCAGCTGCACCCGCTTGCCGAGCTTGTCGGTCAGCATCTTCCAGCCGTCCCAGTCGCCTTCGGCCATGCCGTCCTCGATGCTGATGATCGGGTACTTGTCGCACCAGGCCGCCAGGTAGTCGGCGAATTTTTCGGCGGTGAGCTTGAGACCTTCGGATTCGAGGTGATAGAGGCCGTCCTTGTAGAACTCGGAGCTGGCGCAGTCGACGCCGATGGCGACGTCGATGCCGGGCTGCAGACCCGCCTTCTCGATCGCCTGCACGATCAGCTTCAGCGCCGCCTCGTGTGATTCGAGGTTGGGCGCGAAGCCGCCTTCGTCGCCGACGGTGGTCGCCATGCCGGCGTCGTCGAGCAGCTTCTTCAGCGCGTGGAACACCTCCGCGCCGTAGCGCAGGGCTTCGCGGAAGCTCGGCGCGCCGACCGGGATGATCATGAATTCCTGCATGTCGATGTTGTTGTTGGCGTGCGCGCCGCCGTTGATGATGTTCATCATCGGCACCGGCAAGGCCATCGGCGCGGCGCCGCCGAGGTAACGGTAGAGCGGCAGCCCGGCCTGCTCGGCGGCGGCGCGCGCGCACGCCATCGACACGGCGAGCAGCGCGTTGGCGCCGAGGCGCGACTTGTTCTCGGTGCCGTCGAGCTCGATCATGGTCTTGTCGATGAAGGCCTGGTCCTCGACGTCGAGACCGATGATGGCTTCGCAGATTTCGGTGTTGACGTGCTCGACGGCCTTCAGCACGCCCTTGCCGAGGTAGCGGGATTTATCTCCATCTCGCAGCTCGATCGCCTCTCTACTTCCAGTCGACGCGCCCGACGGCACGGCGGCACGGCCGAGCACGCCGGATTCCAGCAGCACGTCGGCTTCAACAGTGGGATTGCCGCGGGAGTCCAGAATTTCCCGGGCGATGACATCGATAATTGCGCTCACTTGCTTTCCTTAAATTCAAAAAATTCACAAGGAGGGCACGGAGGGTGCAGAGAAAGGCTGTACTTTTCTCCGCGCCCTCTGCGTCCTCTTTGTTCAAGTCTTCATCAACCTGTGTTCAATAAACCCGCGCTGTTTCACCAGCGCGTCGATTTCCTTCAGCGTTTCCAGCAGTTCCTTCATCATGCCGAGCGGCCACGCGTTGGGGCCGTCCGACAGCGCGACCTCCGGGTTCGGGTGCGTCTCGGCGAACACGCCCGCCACGCCGGTCGCCACCGCGGCACGCGCCAGCACCGGCACGAACTCGCGCTGGCCGCCGCTTTTCGTGCCCTGCCCGCCCGGCTGCTGCACCGAGTGGGTGGCGTCGAACACGACCGGACAGCCGGTGCCGCGCATGATCGCAAGACCGCGCATGTCGGACACCAGCGTGTTGTAGCCGAAGCTGACGCCGCGCTCGCACACCATGATCTGCTCGTTGCCGACCGCGCGCGCCTTGTCGACGACGTTCTGCATGTCCCACGGCGCGAGGAACTGGCCCTTCTTGATGTTGACCGGACGGCCCGCACGCGCGACGTTCTGGATGAAGTTGGTCTGGCGGCACAGGAAGGCCGGCGTCTGCAGCACGTCGACCACCGCGGCAACTTCGTCGAGCGGCGTGTCTTCGTGCACGTCGGTCAATACCGGCACGCCGATCTTCGCCTTCACCTCGGACAGGATGCGCAGGCCCTCCTCCAGCCCCAGCCCGCGGAAGGACGCGGTCGACGAGCGGTTGGCCTTGTCGAACGAGGACTTGTAGATGAAGGGGATGCCGAGCCCGGCGCACAGCTCCTTCAACTGCCCGGCGGTGTCCATCGCCAGCTGTTCGGACTCGATCACGCAGGGGCCGGAAATCAGGAACAGCGGCTGATCCAACCCCGCTTCGAAGTGACACAGCTTCATTTCGCCTGCTCCTGCTGCGCCAGCGCGGCCTTGACGAAGGCGATGAACAGCGGATGGCCGTTGCGCGGGTTGCTGGTGAATTCGGGATGGAACTGGCAGCCGACGAACCAGGGATGGACGTCGCGCGGCAGCTCGACCATCTCGCACAGGTCGGTGCCCGGCGCACGGCCGGCGACGACCAGGCCCTTGGCCTCGAGTTTGCTCAACAGTGTGTTGTTGACTTCGTAGCGATGACGGTGGCGCTCGACGACGCTGTCGGCGCCGTAGATGTCGCGCGCCAGCGAGCCGGCCTTGAGATTGCACGGCTGGCCGCCGAGGCGCATGGTGCCGCCCAGATCGGACTGCTCGCTGCGCTTCTCGACCTGGCCGGTACGGTCGAGCCATTCGGTGATGAGGCCGATGACCGGATGCCCGGTGGCGGGCTCGAATTCGGTCGAGTGCGCGTCGGCCATGCCGGCGACGTCGCGTGCGTATTCGACCACGGCGAGCTGCATGCCGAGGCAGATGCCCAGGTAGGGCACCTTGTTTTCACGCGCGAAGCGGATCGCGGCGATCTTGCCTTCGACGCCGCGCTTGCCGAAGCCGCCGGGCACCAGGACCGCGTCCATGCCCTTGAGGCAGTCGGTGCCGGATTTCTCGATCTGCTCGGAGTCGATGTAGTGGATCTTCACCCGGCTCCTGGTGTGCATGCCGGCGTGGATCATCGCCTCGGAGAGCGACTTGTAGGACTCGGTCAGATCGACGTACTTGCCGACGAAGGCGATGTCGACGGTGTGCTGCGGATGCTCCAGCGCGTGCACCAGGGTCTTCCACACGGAGAGATCCGCGGCGCGCGCCAGGATGTCGAGCTTGTGGCAGACGATCTCGTCGAGCATCTGCTCGTGCAGCATCGCCGGGATCTTGTAGATCGAATCCGAATCGCGCACCTCGATCACCGCCTCGGGCCGCACGTTGGTGAACAAAGCGATCTTGCGGCGCTCGTCGACCGGAATCTCGCGGTCGGCGCGGCACAGCAGGATGTCCGGCTGGATGCCGATCTCGCGCAGTTCCTTGACCGAGTGCTGGGTCGGCTTGGTCTTCAATTCGCCGGCGGTGGCGATGTAGGGCAGCAGCGTCAGATGGATGAAGCAGGTGTTTTCCTTGCCGTCCTCGAAGCCCATCTGGCGGATGGCTTCCAGAAAAGGCAGCGATTCGATGTCGCCCACGGTGCCGCCGATCTCGACCAGCGCGACATCGGCATCGCCCGCGCCGTCGCGGATGTGGCGCTTGATCTCGTCGGTGATGTGCGGGATCACCTGCACCGTGCCGCCGAGGTAGTCGCCGCGGCGCTCCTTGTCGATCACCGACTTGTAGATCTGGCCGGTGGTGAAGTTGTTGCGCTTGCTCATGCGCGCGCTGGAGAAGCGCTCGTAGTGGCCCAGGTCGAGGTCGGTCTCGGCGCCGTCGTCGGTGACGAACACCTCGCCGTGCTGAAACGGACTCATGGTGCCGGGATCGACGTTGATGTACGGATCGAGCTTCAACAGGGTGACATGGATGCCGCGCGATTCGAGCAGCGCAGCGAGCGAGGCGGAGGCGATCCCTTTCCCGAGGGAAGAAACCACTCCGCCGGTGACAAACACGTACTTCGTCATGTTCTTAGCGGAGGCGGGTGATGACGGATTCTACTCCATCGTCCGTGAGCGCTCAATGACGCGGCAGGCTCATTCCCCGGCCAGCCGCCGCCAGGTCGCCACGACCGTGTCGGGATTGAGCGACATCGACCCGATGCCCTGTTCCATCAGCCATTCGGCCAGATCCGGGTGGTCGCTCGGTCCCTGGCCGCAGATGCCGATGTATTTGTCGTGGCGCTTGCAGGCCGCGATCGCCTCGGCCAGCAGTTTCTTCACCGCCGGGTTGCGCTCGTCGAAGCTTTCGGCCACCAGGCCGGAATCGCGGTCGATGCCGAGCGTCAGCTGGGTGAGATCGTTGCTGCCGATCGAGAAGCCGTCGACCAGCTGCAGAAAATCGTCGGCGAGCAGCACGTTGGACGGGATTTCGCACATCATGACCACGCGCAGGCCCGCCTCGCCGCGCGCCAGACCGTTCGCCGCCAGCAGGCCGATCACGGCGGCGCATTCCTCGACGGTGCGCACGAAGGGAATCATCACCTCGACGTTGGTGAGGCCGAGCGTCTCACGCACCTTCTTCAGCGCGCGGCATTCGAGCTCGAACGCCGGACGGAACAGCGACGACACGTAGCGCGCCGCGCCGCGCAGGCCGAGCATGGGGTTCTCTTCCTTCGGCTCGTAGCGCTCGCCGCCGACGAGATTCGCGTATTCGTTCGACTTGAAGTCGGACAGGCGCACGATCACCGGCTGCGGCCAGAAGGCGGCGGCGAGCGTGGCGATACCCTCGGCGAGCTTGTCGACGTAGAACGTCACCGGGTCGGCGTAGCCGGCGCTGCGCGCGTCGATTTCCGCGCGCACCTCGGGCGGCTGGCCGGCGGCGTCGAGCAGCGCCAGCGGGTGCACGCCGATCATGCGCGCGATGATGAATTCGAGCCGCGCCAGGCCAATGCCGTGGTTGGGAATCTGCGCGAACTCGAAGGCGCGCTCGGGATTGCCGACGTTCATCATCAATTTCAGCGGCAGCGGCGGCAGCTGGGTGCTCGCCAGCGTCTCCAGCTCGAACGGCAGCGTGCCGGCGTAGACGAAGCCGGTGTCGCCCTCGGCGCACGACACCGTCACCGGCTCGCCGTCCCTGAGCACCGCGGTCGCGTTGCCCGCGCCGACCACGGCGGGAATGCCGAGCTCGCGCGCGACTATGGCGGCGTGGCAGGTGCGCCCGCCGCGGTTGGTGACGATCGCCGCGGCGCGCTTCATCACCGGCTCCCAGTCGGGGTCGGTCATGTCGGTGACGAGCACGTCGCCCGGACGCACCCGCTCCATTTCGGCCGGGCTTGCGATCAGCCGCACCGGCCCGGCGCCGATCTTCTGGCCGATCGCGCGGCCGCTGATGCGCACCGTGCCGGTCCCCTTCAACACATAGCGTTCGAGTTCGCCGACACCGCGCGCCTTCACCGTTTCCGGCCGCGCCTGCACGATGAAAAGCTCGCCGCTCTCGCCGTCCTTCGCCCATTCGACGTCCATCGGCCGGCCGTAGTGCGCCTCGATCGTCATCGCCTGGCGCGCCAGTTCCAGCACCTCGGCGTCGGTCAGCGCGAACTGCCGGCGCAGCTCTGCGGGCGTGTCCTCGATCACGGTCGCGCCGTCGCGCCACACCATGCGGGTCGCCTTCCCGCCCAGCTCGCGCCGTACCACGGCGGGGAAGCCGTCGGCCAGCCGCGGCTTGTGCACGTAGAACTCGTCCGGGTTGACCGAACCCTGCACCACGGTCTCGCCCAGCCCGTAAGCGGCGGTGACGAACACCACGTCGCGGAAGCCGGATTCGGTGTCGAGCGTGAACAGCACGCCCGAGCAGGCGATGTCGGAACGCACCATGCGCTGCACGCCGGCAGACAGTGCGACGTCGGCATGGGCGAAGCCATGATGCACGCGGTAGGCGATGGCACGGTCGTTGTAGAGCGAAGCGAACACCTTCTTCACACAGGTCAGCAGCGCGTCGGCACCGCGCACGTGCAGATAGGTTTCCTGCTGGCCGGCGAACGAGGCGTCGGGCAGGTCCTCGGCGGTGGCCGACGAGCGCACCGCCACCGAGACGTCGTCGCCGAGGGCGGCGTAGGCGGCGCGCAGCCCCGCCTCCAGCGCGGGCGGCAGCGCGGCTGCCTCGATCCAGCCGCGGATCGCCGCGCCGGCCCGGGCCAGCGCGGCGACGTCGGCGACGTCGAGGGACGCCAGGCAGGCATTGATGCGCGCGCGCAGATCATTGTGATCGAGAAACGCCCAGAACGCGTGCGCGCTGGTGGCAAAGCCGCCCGGCACCCTGACCCCGGCGCCGGAAAGATGGCGGATCATCTCGCCGAGCGAGGCGTTCTTGCCGCCCACGCGCGGCACGTCGGCCATCGACAGGGCATCCAGCGGCACAATATAGTCAGCGGACATAGGTGGACTCCATGAACGATTACAGCGTGTATTGCGTCTCCGACCACACCGGCCTCACGATCGAGGCAGTCGCCAAGAGCGTGCTTGCCCAGTTTCCCTCATTTGAGTGTAGCTTGACTACGCTGCCCTTCGTCGACGCTCTCGACAAAGCGCGCGAGGCTGCCGCACGCATTGCCGCAACGCCACGGGCACTGGTGTTTTCCACGCTGACCGATCCGGCGCTGCGCGCCCCCTTCCACGAAGCCGGCCTCGCGGTATTCGACGTGTTCGAGCGCATGGCCCCCGCGGTGGCGACAGCGCTCGGCCAGGCCCCCACCCCCAGCGGCGGCCGCACCCACGGCATGGCGCCGGACTACGAGGCGCGTATGGACGCCGTCAATTTCGCGCTTACCCTGGACGACGGGCTCAACCCCCAGCGGCTCGGCCAGGCCGACCTCATCCTGGTCGGCGTGTCGCGCGTCGGCAAGACGCCGAGCGCCCTCTATCTCGCGCTGCAGTTCGGCCTGCGCGTCGCCAACTACCCCCTCACCCCGGACGACCTCGCGCACGCCGCATTGCCTGAAGTGCTGCTTGCCCACCTGCCGCGCCTGCGCGCACTCACCCTGTCTGCCGAACGCCTGGCCGCGATCCGGCAGGCGCGCTACCCCGGCAGCCGCTACGCCGGGCCCGATCAGTGCCAGTCCGAGCTCGCCGCCGCCATGCGGCTGTTCCAGCGCCATCGCCTGCCGGTCCTCGATACGACGCGCATGTCGATCGAGGAGATCGCCGCCCACCTGCGGGCGCAAGCCTAAGGAGACTCCGATCAAGTCCGCATTCGTCATTCCGGCGGAAGCCGGAATCCAGGCAAATCAAGCATCTGGACCCCGGCTTTGTCCGGGGTGACGACTTGTTCAGAGGGTTTAGCAAAGGCCACTCAGGGCGCCAACGGCCGCCCCTCATTTTTCCGGGATTTCTGCCGTTACACAGATTGGAGCCATTGCAGGCTGTTGCATGGCATGCGCGCGAAACGCCTTTGTTCAACGCCCCCGCAGCCCCGCTTCCATGCCAAGTTCGACCGAACCGATCCAGACCTCGCCCCCCCGGCGCATCGCGCGCCACACGGCCTGGAAGATCGCCCTCATCGCCGGCTTCGTCACCCAGTTGCTGTTGATCGTGTTCGTCACGGTCATCGGCCTGCAGCGTCTGGAATTGACCACGCGCAACCTCAACCGGGTGGTCGATGTCCACATGCGCAAGCAAGGTCTCATCAAGGAGATGGTGATCGGCGCGCGCGAGCGGACCATGATCCTGCTGATGCTGACCCAGACTCCGGACGCCTTCGAGCGGGACGATCTGTTGATGGAATTCCATCGCCATGGCGGGACCTTCATCAGGGCACGCCAGGCGTTGCTGGAACTGCCCCTGAGCGCGCGTGAGAGCGAGCTGATCGCATTGCAGGCGGCACAAACGCAGGCCGCGGTACCGATTCAAAGCGCGGTGATCGATCTTGCCGACGCCGGGCGCGCCCGGGAAGCGGCCGAACGCGTCGTGCACGAAGCCAATCCGGCGCAGTACAAGGTCATCGAGACCCTGTCGCAGCTCGATGCCGAGACCCAGCGGCTCGCACTGGGCGCGAGCGAGAAGGCCCACCGTGACCACGCGAACGCGCGCTTCTGGATGAGCGTGCTGTCGGCCGCCGCCCTGCTGGTGGGTCTGCTCGTCGCATCCGTGGTCCTCTATTTTGCGACCCGCATCAGCCGCGAACGCGAACGGCTCGCCACGCACGACACGCTGACCGGCCTGCCCAACCGCATGATGTTCATGGACCGCCTCGAACAGGCCCTGATACGCGCGCAGCGGCACGACACGCTGGTCGGCATCATGTTCATCGATCTCGATCGCTTCAAGCGGGTGAACGACACGCTCGGGCACGCCAGCGGCGATCTGCTGATCCGCGCCGTGGCCGAACGCCTGCGCAGCGCCGTGCGCGCCGACGACACCGTCGCCCGCCTGGGCGGCGACGAGTTCGTCGTGGTCATCAACGATGTGAATACGCTCAATCCGATTCTGCTGGTCGTCGAGAAAGTGCTCGGCGCCATCTCCGCCCCCTACAACCTGGATGGCCGCGAGCTCTTCAGCAGTTGCAGCATCGGCGTCAGCGTGTATCCTAACGACGGCCGCACTTCGGGCGATCTGCTGAAATTCGCCGACACCGCGATGTACCACGCCAAGAACGCCGGCCGCAACCGCTTCCAGCTCTACGACGCGACCATGAACGCCATGGCCGAGGAGCGGCTGCAGCTCGAAACCGACCTCCATTACGCCAAGGCGCGCGGCGAACTCGTTTTTCACTACCAGCCGCAGCTCAACCTCGAGACCGGACGCCTGCACGGCGTCGAGGCGCTGATACGCTGGGAACACCCGCAACGCGGCCTGCTCGCGCCCGCCGCCTTCCTCGGCATGCTGGAAGAAAGCGGCGACATCGTCGACGTCGGCCAGGCGCTGCTGCGTGCCGCCTGCCGGCAAACCGCGCAATGGCATGTCGCCGGTTTCACCGATCTCAGCGTCGCGGTCAACCTGTCCGGCGTGGAGTTCTGGCACGAGCGCCTGCTCCCCAGCGTCCGCGGGGCGATCGAGCAATCCGGCCTGCCGCCGCACGCGTTGCAGCTCGAACTGACCGAGGGCATTTTCATGGAGAACATCGAATCCGCGGTCGAGCGCATCCTTGCCCTGAAGGCGCTCGGCATCACCGTCGCGGTTGACGATTTCGGCACGGGCTATTCGTCGCTCGCGCACCTCAAGCGCTTCCCGCTCGACGTGCTGAAGATCGATCGCTACTTCGTCAAGGACATCCACCAGGCCCCGGTCAACGAGGCCCTGGTGAGCTCGATTCTCGCGCTGTGCAGGGGCCTCGAACTCGGCACCGTCACCGAAGGCATCGAGAACCGCGAGCAGCTCGAGACGCTGCGCCGCCTGGGCTGCAAGATCGTGCAGGGCTATTTCATCAGCAAGCCGGTGCCCGCCGACGCGCTCGACGCGCTGCTCAACCGCAACTGGCTGGCCGAGCTCGGCCTGGCCTGATCAGCGCCGCTGCCGCGCTGCCTCGAATGCCGCCACGGCCAGCGCGGCCGAGGCGTTGAGCGACTCGACCCGGCCCGCCATGGGAACCTGCGCGCAACGCATCGACGCCGCGCAGGTCGCCGGGGACAAGCCTGCACCCTCGTTGCCGACGACAAGCGCAAGCGGCCCGGTGAGGTCGAGCGCGTAGAGATCGCTCCCACCCCCCAGTGCCAGCGCGACGCTCTGCCCGGAAAATCCCCGCAGCCACGCTGCCGCGTCTACGCCGATGACGAGCGGCAGCACGCACTGCGCGCCCTGCCCGCCGCGCAGCGCCTTCGGCGACCAGGGATCGTGGCAGCCTTTCGACAGCACCGCCAGCGTCGCACCCGCCGCCGACGCGGTGCGCAGCATGGCGCCGAGGTTGCCGGGGTCCTGGATGTCTTCCAGCACGACGACGAAGGGCGCCGCATCGGCCGCGGCCTGCGGCGCCAGCCAGGCCGCCTCGGCAAGCAGGCCGGTGGGTGTCGCCACCGGCGACAGCTCGGCAAGCAGCGCATCCGGCAGCACGACGCATTTGGCCTGCGGACAACGCACTGCGAAAGCCGCCAGCCGGCCCGCGTCGCACGAGACCGCGCGCACCAGCGTGTGCGGCACGCCGCCGGCGTCGAGATAGGCCGCCAGCAGGTGCTCGCCGTCGAGCAGCGTCATCTTCGCCTCGCGCCGTGCGCGTGACGACTCGGCGAGCTTCTTCAGACGCCTGAAAATCGGGTTGTCGCGCGAACTGAGGGCGGTTTCGGTCATGCCCGGATTATCCGCGATTCGTTTGCGCAGGCGTACACTTCGCGCATGCGCATCGCCCTCATCACCCCCTACGGCCGCGAGCACCGCAACGGCAACTGGCATACCGCCGCCCGCTGGACGCGCTTTCTGCGCGACGCCGGCCACACGGTGCGGGTGCAGGTGGAATGGGACGGCCGCGACGCCGACCTGATGCTGGCGCTGCACGCGCGGCGCAGCTTCGCCTCGATCCGCGCCTTCGCCAGGAAGCACCCCAGCCGGCCGCTGCTGCTGACGCTCACCGGCACCGACCTCTACCGCGACATCCACGAGGACAAGCAGGCGCAGCAGGCGCTCGAACTCGCCCACCGCCTCATCGTGCTGCAGGACCGCGGCGCCGACGAACTGCCGTCCCACCTCGCCGCCAAGACGCGCGTGATCTACCAGTCCGCGCCCGACATCGCCCGCCAGCCGGCGCCGCCGGACACCTTCGAAGTGCTGGTGATCGGCCACCTGCGCGCCGAAAAGGACCCCTTCCGCGCGGCGCTCGCCACCGCCTACATGCCGGAGCATTCGCAGATCCGCGTCACCCACCTGGGGCGCGCCCTCGCCGACGACATGGCGGAAACCGCCGAACTCGCGCAAAGCAAGCTGACCCGCTGGACCTGGGCCGGCGACGTGCCGCACAGCATGGTGCTCAAGCGCCTGGCGCGCGCGCACCTGCTCGTCATCAGCTCGGTCATGGAAGGCGGCGCCAATGTCATCTGCGAGGCGCTCGCCGCCGACGTGCCGGTGCTGGCCTCGGACATTCCCGGCAACGTCGGCATGCTGGGCGCCGACTACCCCGGCTATTTCCCTGTCGGCGACGAGCGGCGGCTGGCCAAGCTTCTGTCGATGGCCGAGCACGACCCCGATTTCTACGCCGACCTGCTGCGCCACGCCCGCCTGCGCCGCGGCCTGATGCGCCCGGAGCAGGAAGCCAGCCGACTCAGGCAGGCCGTCGCCGAATTCGAAAGCCTCCCGGCTTAAGCGCCGCCGTCCGCCCCCGGCCGCGCTTGACGCATCGCGCAGGCTGCCGGGCTCACCCACCGCCTACCCCATGCCTTCCTCCGAACACCCCGTCCGCGGCCGCAATCGCCGCTCCCGGCAGCTGGACTACATCCGATGAAAATCCCCAAACGACTCGAACCCCTGCTCGAAGACGGCCTGATCGACGGCGTCGTGCGCCAGTTGATGAGCGGCAAGGAGGCCATGGTCTTCGTCGTCCGTTGCGGCGACGACATCCGCTGCGCCAAGGTCTACAAGGAAGCCAACAAGCGCAGCTTCCGCCAGGCTGTCGACTACACCGAAAACCGCAAGACCCAGAACAGCCGCCAGGCGCGCGCCATGGCCAAGGGCACGAAATACGGCCGCGCAATGCAGGAAGCCGCCTGGCAAAGCGCCGAAGTCGACGCACTGTACCGGCTGGCCGCCGCCGGCGTGCGCGTGCCCACGCCGTACAACTTCCATGAAGGCGTGCTCTTGATGGAACTGGTGGCCGATGCCGACGGCAATGCCGCGCCCCGGCTCAACGACGTGGCCTTCACCGAAGACGAAGCCCTCGCCCACCACCGCACCCTGATCGGCGAAGTCGTGCGCATGCTGTGCGCCGGCGTCGTCCACGGCGACCTGTCCGAATTCAACATCCTCGTCAGCGCCGACGGCCCGGTCATCATCGACCTGCCGCAGGCCGTCGACGCCGCCGGCAACAACCACGCCCGTGCGATGCTGACGCGCGACGTGAACAACCTGCGGACCTACTTCGGTCAGTTCGCGCCCACGTTATTGACGACGCAATACGCCGAGGAGATCTGGGCGCTGTACGAACACGGGAATCTGAATCCCGAGGTCGAGCTCACGGGCCGCTTTGAATGTGAGAAACCGTCGGTCGATCTGGAGGGGGTGATGCGGGAGATTGATGACGCGCGGGAGGAAGAGGCTGCGCGGTTGTTGCGGTTGCAGGAGCTGAATACGTGATGCCGGGTACCGCCCATACCGCTTGAGCGCACGGGGTTGACGTAGCAGGGGCCAAGTACCAATATTTGGTATTTATTGGCACTGGCGAGGTGAATCATGGGCAAAAACACCAGCATCAGTCTCGGCGAACACTTCGAGAGTTTTATCGCCGATCAAGTTGAAAGCGGTCGCTTCAGTTCAGCCAGCGAGGTTGTGCGTGCTGGCCTGCGGCTGCTGGAAGACGGCGAAAGCAAGCTGGGCGCGCTGCGGCGCATGTTGACCGAAGGCGAGCAAAGCGGCCTTGCCGATTACAGCCTTGAGAATTTTATTGCGGAACTCGATTCACGCAATCAATGAAACCCTTCGACCTCACCCGTAAAGCCTGCGCCGACTTGCGCGCCATTGCGGTTTTTACGGAAGAGCAATGGGGCGTCGAACAGAGGAATCTGTACATCAAGCAGTTTGACGACACCTTTCGCCTGTTGGCGGCGTCGCCAATGGTGGGAAAGAAGTGTGACGAAATCATGCCGGGCTACCGCAAGTTTCCCCAAGGCAGCCATGTTGTTTTTTACAAGGAAGGCAGCCACTGCGTCATTGAAGTGGTTCGTATCCTGCACAAAAGCATGGATGTTGAGATGCGGATCCACGGCCTATAACGCGTTCGAATCCGTGCACTGTGCGAGCATGGCAAGCTGAATCCAGAAGTCAACTCACCGGCCGGTTCGAGTGTGACAAGCCGCCGGTCGATCTGGAGGGGGTGATGCGGGAGATTGATGACGCGCGGGAGGAAGAGGCTGCGCGGTTGTTGCGGTTGCAGGAACTGGCGTAATCCGCTGCTACTCGGTTAGTGCGCGAACATCGCGCCTGACTCTATATATCGCTGCAATACAAAAAAACAGCCTGCTCAAACGGTCGATACGAAGCGTGGTAGCGGATTATTTCTTCTGACAGTTTGGGAAGCGAAGAGTTTGTTTGGTCAGTCTCGCCAAAATAAAACATTTCGACCAACTGCTTCTCTGCTTGGAGAAAGACCTCAACGTTCTCGATGTTGACATCACACTCGCGTTCGTCCGCCCAAATCCCATGCTGCATGCGCTTAACATACACAAGTGCGTCAATCCCCAAATTCGCAATTTCCAAAGCCTGAAGTAGGCACACACCTTCAACAATGCACTGAGACTCAGCGTGGAAGGCCCTCTTCAACTCTTCGTAGCGAAGGTGACCTAAATAACCACCTCGATTCTTATCCAAATAGTCATCGAGACTGATCAGCGGAATCTCAAGTTGCTCCGCGAGGCTCTTCGCCAGTGTTGTCTTCCCGCAGCCATCGACTCCATCGGCGCCAATTCGGCGATAGCCGCTCTCCTGCAGGCACGCGACCAGATCTTGAAGCGCTTCCAACTCGATCATCAAGAAAGCTAATGTTGAGTCTTATGCAACGCTGTTACTCACGCCTCCGCGCTGCCGCACCGTCTCATACAAACACAGCGCCGCCGACACCGAGACGTTGAGGCTTTCCACCGTGCCGCCGATGGGAATGCGCGCAACCTGGTCGCAGCTTTGCTTGACCAGCCGCCGGATGCCCGCGCCTTCGGCGCCCAGCACCCAGGCGATGCCGGTCTTGGCGTCGATGCCGGACAGGGGCTGGTCGCCGTCCATGTCGGCTGCGATGACCCAGATGTTGTGTTCCTTCAGGTCTTCGATCGTGCGCGCGAGGTTGGTGACCATGAGGTAGGGCACGGTTTCCGCGGCGCCCGAGGCAACCTTCTCCACCGTGGCATTGATGCCGACAGCGTTGTCCTTCGGCGCGATGACCGCGTGCACGCCGAAGGCGTCGGCCGACCGGAGGATCGCGCCGAGGTTGTGCGGGTCGGTAACGCCGTCGAGGATGACCAGGAGCGGCGGGCCCTGGATGTTTTCCAACACCTCGTCGAGCGAGTGCGTGAGCGCGACCGGCTTGACGCGGGCGACCACGCCCTGGTGCTTGGCGGTCTTGCCGACCAGCCGCGTCAGGCGATCGGCTTCGACCTGCGCGAGCTTCACCCCGTTGTCCCTGGCCTGATGCACCAGGTCGCGCGCGCGCGCGTCGCGCCGGGTCAGGTCGAGGTAGATTTCGTAGATACCCGCGGGGTCCTGGCGCAGGCGGGCGAGGACGGGGTGAAAGCCGTAGATCAGTTTTTCCGCGGGGTGCTGGTCGGCGGACTTCTCGCTCATTTCTTCTTGCCGCCCGATCTCGATTTGGCGGATTTCTTTTCGGGCTCGCGCTTCTCGAACGCGCGCTGCATGTCGAGTGCGGAGCCTTCCTGCTCGACCAGGCTGAAGTCGATCTTGCTGGTTTCGATGTCGGCGCGCATCACCTTGATGCGCACGCGGTCGCCCAGGCGGTAGCGCTTGCCGGTGCGCTCGCCGAGCATCATGTGCTTGGCCGGGTCGTAGTGGAAGTAGTCCTGGCCGAGTTCGGACACGTGGACCAGGCCTTCGATGAAGATGTCGTCGATCGCGACGAACATGCCGAAGCTGGTCACCGCGCTCACGGTGCCGTCGTATTCGTCGCCGATGCGGTCCTGCATGAAGTAGGTCTTGAGCCAGGCGTCGACGTCGCGGGTGGCGTCGTCGGCGCGGCGCTCGGTCAGCGAGCAATGCAGGCCGATTTCCGCCAGGCCCTTGCCGGGCAGCTTCTCGCCGTTGAGCACCGCCTTGATGCCGCGGTGCACCAGCAGGTCCGGGTAGCGGCGGATCGGCGAGGTGAAGTGGGTGTAGGCCTCGTAGGCGAGACCGAAGTGGCCCTTGTTGTCGGGGCTGTACTGCGCCTGCTTCAACGAACGCAGCATCACCGTCTGCAAGAGACCGTGGTCAGGACGGTCCTTGATCTTTTCCAGCAGCGCGGCGTAGTCCTTGGCGTGCGGCTTGTCGCCGCCGCCGAGGTCGAGGCCGAATTCGGCGAGAAAGCCGCGCAGCGCGGCGAGCTTCTCGGGCGTCGGGCCTTCGTGCACGCGGTAGAGCGCGGGCTGCTTGTGCTCGTGCAGGTAATCCGAAGCGCACACGTTGGCCGCCAGCATGCATTCCTCGATGATGCGGTGCGCGTCGTTGCGGATGACCGGCACGATTTCCTTGATCTTGCCCCGGTCGTCGAAAATGATCTGCGTTTCGGTGGAGCCGAAGTCGATCGCGCCGCGCTTGGCGCGCGCTTTCAGCAGCACGCGGAACATTTTATCCAGCGCTTGCAGGTGCGGCATCAGCGCGGCCTGCTTCGCGTCCGGCCGGGCGGCGCCGGAGAGCCAGTCCCACACCTGGTTGTAGGTCAGCCGCGCGTGCGAAAAGATCACCGCGGGATAGAAGCGATAGTCCTTGATGCTGCCGGTGCTGGAAATCTGCATGTCGCACACCATGGCGAGGCGATCGACTTCGGGGTTCAGCGAGCACAGGCCGTTGGACAGCGCCTCGGGCAGCATGGGAATGACGCGGCGCGGGAAGTAGACCGAGTTGCCGCGGGTGTAGCCTTCGGTGTCGAGCGCGTCGCCGGGCCGCACGTAATGGCTGACGTCGGCGATGGCGACCACCAGGCGGAAACCGCTGCGGCCCTGCGGTTCGCAGTACACGGCGTCGTCGAAGTCGCGCGCGGTCTCGCCGTCGATCGTCACGAGCGGCAGATGGCGGATGTCCTCGCGCCCGGCCATGTCCTTCTTCTGCACCTTGCCCGGCAGCTTCTCGGCCTGCTTTTCGACTTCGGGCGGGAAGACGTAGGGCAGGTCGTGCTTTCTTAGCGCGATCTCGATTTCCATGCCGGGGCCGGTGAAGCTGCCGAGGATTTCGCTGACGCGACCGACCGCCTCGTTGTGCGCGCCGGGCTGGGTGACGATTTCCACCGTGACGACCTGGCCGGGCTGGGCCGTGCCCGCGTTGCCGGCGGGAACCAGAATGTCCTGGTTGATGCGGCGGTTTTCCGCGATCAGGAAGCCGACGCCGCCTTCGAGGTAGTAGCGGCCGACGACGAACTGGTTGACGTGCTCCAGCACCTCGACGATCTTGGCCTCGCGCCGCCCGCGGCGGTCGAATCCGGCGACACGCACCAGCACCTTGTCGCCGTGCAGAACGCGGTGCATTTCCTTGGGCGAAAGATAGAGATCGTCGCCGCCCTCTTCCGGCACCACGAAGCCGAAGCCGTCGGGGTGGCCCTCGACGCGGCCCTTGATGAGGTCGAGCTTCTCGGGCAGGCAGAGCTGGCGCTTGCGGTTGATCATCAACTGGCCGTCGCGCTGCATGGCGCCCAGTCGCCGCTGGAACAGCTCGAACTCGTCTTCGGTGATGTGCAGCTGGGCGGCAAACGCCTCGGCGTCGACCGGGCAGCCGGCCTCGGTCAGCAGTTGCAGGATGTATTCGCGGCTGGGCAGCGGCGATTCGTAGCGCTCGATCTCGCGCTCGTAGAACGGATCGGCCAGGCGGATGGCGGGCACCTTGTGCTTGCTGCCGCGGCTACGGGATTTGTTTGAAGACATCTTCGTTGACAATTTAATGGGTGCTCTCTAAAATGCGCGCCTTCATTGCCCAGATGGCGGAATTGGTAGACGCACTAGGTTCAGGTCCTAGCGGTGGCAACACTGTGGAGGTTCGAGTCCTCTTCTGGGCACCAGACGCTGAGCAAAAAAGCCGACCTCGTGTCGGCTTTTTTGCGTTTGTGCTGGGTATTGTAGGCATTACGCCTCGTAAGGGTGGCGACGCACGATGGTCTCCACCCGGTCCGGTCCGGTCGACACCACGTCGATCGGCACTTCGCACAGGGCTTCCATGCGCTTGAGGTAGGTCTGCGCCTTCTGCGGCAGCCTGTCGAATTCCTGCACGCCCACGGTGGTGTCGCTCCAGCCCGGCAGGTCCTCGTAGATCGGCTCGACGTCGGCGATCGACTCCGCACCCACCGGCAGGATGTCGCAATGCTCGCCGTCGATCCGGTAGCCGACGCAGACACGCACGGTTTCCAGGCCGTCGAGCACGTCGAGCTTGGTCACGCACAGGCCCGACACGCCGTTGATCTGGATCGAGCGCTTCAACGCGGCGGCGTCGAACCAGCCGCAGCGGCGCTGGCGGCCGGTCGTGGCACCGAACTCGTGGCCCTTCTCGCCGAGGTACTGGCCGACGTCGTCGAACAATTCGGTGGGGAACGGCCCGGAGCCGACGCGCGTGGTATAGGCCTTGGTGATGCCGAGCACGTAGTGCATCGCGGACGGGCCGACGCCGGAACCGGTGGACGCGCCGCCGGCGGTGCAGTTCGACGAGGTGACGAAGGGATAAGTACCGTGGTCGATGTCGAGCAGCGTGCCCTGCGCGCCTTCGAACAGCAGGTTGCCGCCCGTCTTGTTGACTTCGTACAGGCTGCGCGGGACGTCGGCGACCATGGGCTTGATGCGCTCGGCCATCGCCATCATGCTGTCGAGCGTCTGGTTGAAGCTCACCACTTCGGCCTTGTAATAGTGCTTCAGCATGAAGTTGTGGTGGTCGAGCACCTCGCCCAGCTTGGCGGCAAAACGCTCGCGGTGGAACAGGTCCTGCAGGCGCAGCGCGCGGCGCGCGACCTTGTCTTCGTAGGCGGGACCGATGCCGCGGCCGGTGGTGCCGATCTTGCCGGCGCCCTTGGCGATCTCGCGCGCCTGATCGAGCGCCACGTGATGCGGCATGATGAGCGGGCAGGCCTCGCTGATCTTGAGCCGGCTGGCGACGTCGACGCCGGCGGCTTCCAGCATGTCCATTTCCTTCAGCAGCGCGTCAGGTGCGAGCACCACGCCGTTGCCGATGTAGCAGGTGACGTTGTCGCGCAGGATGCCCGACGGGATCAGGTGCAGCACCGTCTTCTTGCCGGCCACCACCAGGGTGTGGCCGGCGTTGTGGCCGCCCTGGAAGCGCACCACGCCCTGCGCGCGATCGGTGAGCCAGTCGACGATCTTGCCCTTGCCTTCATCGCCCCACTGGGTGCCGATGACGACGACATTCTTTGCTGCCATGTTGCGTCTCCCTGTTTATTCTTTCGCCGAGCCGGCCACGGCCAGCTCGCGCAGATCCAGACTGAAGCCGGTCGCCGGACGCGCCCGGCCGAATACCTTGCCCACCTCGTCGTAACGCCCGCCCTGCGCGATCGCCTGGCTGCGTCCGCCTGCGTAGGCGGCGAACACCACGCCGCTGTGGTAGCCGTAGCCGCGCAGTTCGGCCAGGTCGTAGGCCGCCTCGACGCCGGCAAGCCCGGTATCGATCGCCGCCAGCGTATCGAGCGCGTCGGTCACGGCCGCCAGTTGCGGCAGCCGCGCACGCGCCTCGGCGAGCACGCTGCGGTCGCCGTAGAGCTGCGGCAGCGCGGCGAAGGCGTCGCGCAGCGCGGCCGGCAGGCCGGCGCTGAGTACGGCGACGGCGCTCGCATCCTTGGCCTGCAAGGCGTTGAAGAGTTCGTGCTCGATCTCGCCCGTAAGGCCCGCTTCCTGCGCCAGCGCGCGGTACACGCCGACGTGGCCGATGTCGAGCTGTACCGCGGGCACGCCGCAACCGGCCAGGCCGTCGAGCATGAGCTTGAGGATTTCGAGGTCGGCAGCAGCGCCCGCTTCGCCGTAGAGTTCGGCGCCGATCTGGATCGGCTCGCGCGAACGGTGAAAGCCGTCGGACTGGGTGTGCAGCACGCTGCCGGCATAACAAAGGCGGTTCACCGCGTTGGCGGCGAGCAGGTGGGCGTCGATGCGGGCGACCTGCGGCGTGATGTCGGCGCGCACGCCCATCAGGCGGCCGGATAATTGGTCGACCAGCTTGAAGGTCTTGAGGTCGAGGTCGGCGCCGACGCCGGTCAGCAGCGAATCGACGTACTCCATCAACGGCGGGATCACCAGCTGGTAGCCGCGTCCGCGGAACAGGTCGAGCAGCGCGCGGCGCATGTCCTCCATGCGCCAGGCCTCCGGCGGCAGTACGTCCTCGACGTTTTCAGGGAGCAACCAGGCAGTCATGTCAGTTCAGCAGCATCAACAAAAAAACGCCGCCTACTATCGAGGCAGCGCCGATAAAACGCAATTGGCCGTCGCGCAGCTCCAGCATGCGGCTGAAGCCCTCGCGCCACAGCGCGGGCGCCGCGAAAGGCAGCAGACCTTCGATCACCAGCAGCAGGCCGATCGCCGCAAGCCAGTCGGTTCCGCTCATTGCCCGCCCGCACGCGGATTCTTCATGTACTTGAAGAAGTCGGCGCTGGGGTCGAGCACCATCACGTCGCTCTTGTCCTTGAAGCTTTCGCGATAGGCCTGCATCGAACGATAGAAGGCGTAGAACTCGGCATTCTTGCCGAACGACGCCGCGTAGATCGCGGCCGCCTTGGCGTCGCCGTCACCCTTGACGCGCTGCGCGTCACGGTAAGCCTCGGCGACGATCACGTCCTTCTGCTTGTCGGCGTCGGCCTTGATCTTTTCGGCCTCCGCCGCGCCGGTCGAACGCAGTTCGTTGGCGACCTGCTTGCGCTCGGCTTCCATGCGGCGGTAGACGTTTTCCGACACGGTCTCCGGCAGGTCCACGCGCTTGATGCGCACGTCGACGACCTGGATGCCGATCTTGCGCGCGTCCTGGTCGGCCTTGGCCTGGATGGTGCGCATGATCTCGTCGCGGCGGCCGGACACCACTTCGTTGATGGTGCGGCGGCCGAACTCGGCGCGCAGGCCGTCGTTCACGGTCTGGTTGAGACGGATCGCCGCGCGCCCCTCGTCGCCGCCGACCGACACGTAGAACTGGCGGGCGTCGATCACGCGCCACTTGATGAAGGAATCGACCAGCACGTTCTTCTTTTCCGAGGTGATGAAGCGCTCGGGATCGGTCGAATCCAGCGTCAGGATGCGGGTGTCGAAGTAGCGCACGTTCTGCACCAGCGGCAGCTTGAAGTAGAGGCCGGGCTTGGTCTTCACCGACACCACCTCGCCCAGCTGGAACACCAGCGCGTTCTGCCGCTGGTCGACGGTATACATGCTCATGCTCAGTACGACCAGCGCGATCAGCAGGCCGATGACGAGCGGTCCGAGTGCCTTGTTCATGGACGGGCCTCCCGGTCGCGACTGCGGAAACCATCGCCGGAGCGGCTGTCGGTCGGCGCGCTGGCGGGCAGCGACGGCGACAACACGCTGGGCGCGCTGCCGGGCTGGCCGACGATCTGTTGCAACTTGTCGAGCGGCAGATAGAGCAGGGTGTTGCCGCCCTTCTGGTCGACCAGTACCTTGCTGGTGTTGTTCATGACGGTCTGCATGGTATCGAGATATATCCGCTGGCGCGTGACCTGCGGCGCCTTCTGGTATTCGGCGAAAATCTGGGCGAAGCGGCTCGCCTCACCCTCGGCGTTGGCGATCACCGACAGGCGATAGCCCTCGGCTTCTTCCTTGAGGCGGGACGCCAGACCGCGCGCGCGCGGCACGACGTCGTTGGAATACGCTTCCGCCTCGTTCTTCAGGCGTTCGCGGTCCTGGCCGGCCTTCACCGCATCGTCGAACGCGGCCTGCACCTGCTCGGGCGGCTGGATGTTCTGCAGCGTGACCTGGCTGATGCTGATGCCGGTCTTGTGGCGGTCGTGGATGGCCTGCATCAGCTGCTTGGCCTGCGCGGCGATCTCGGCACGCCCCTCGTACAGAACGAAGTCCATCTTGTTCTTGCCGACGACTTCGCGCATCGCCGTCTCGGCGATCTGCAGCGCGCTGTCTTCCGGCTGGCGGTTGACGAACAGGAATTCGACCGGATCCTTGAGGATGTACTGCACGGCAAACTGCAGGTCGACGATGTTCTCGTCCTCGGTGAGCATCAGCGACTCTTTCAGCACCTTGCTCTTGACGTTGTTGCGGTAGCCGATCTCGACCGTGCGCACCTGGTCGACGTTGACGATCTCGCGCGACTCGACCGGCCACGGCAGGTGCCAGCGCGGGCCGTCCTCGGTGGTTTCGACGTACTGGCCGAAGCGCAGCACCACGCCGCGCTGGCCGGTATCGACGATGTAGAAGCCGCTCGCGAGCCACACCACCACCAGCACGCCGATGAGGATGCCCGCCAGATTGCCGCCGCCCGGGAACGCGCCGCCGGACAAGCCGTCGCCCCCGCCGCCGCCGGAACCGCCACCGCCCTTGCCGCCGAACAGGCCGTTCAGCCGCTGGTTGATGCGCCGCCAGACTTCGTCCAGATCGGGAGGCCCGCCGTTGGGATTGCGGTTACCGTTGTTGCCCCATTGGGGGTCGTTCCAGGCCATAGTTCAGGTCAAGATATCCGTAGTGTGGGTGGGAGAGGCGTCAGGGGGATCCGCTTCGGCCGGCGCGCGGCTCTCAAGCAGGATTTCTGACAGCGCCTCGCGCAAAAGTTCAAGCCCCGCGCCGCTTTGCGCGGAGACATACACGCTCCGCAGTTTACCATATTCGTCGCGCCCGACTCCGGGCGCAAGCCCCGTCAAATCGAGCTTGTTGTAGACGCGGAGCTGCGGCACGGCGGCGGCGCCGATTTCCTTCAGCACCTTCTCGACGGCCTCGATCTGGCGCTCGCGCGCGGGGTTGGCGGCGTCGATCACGTGCAGCAGCAGATCGGCCTCGGCGGTGGCTTCCAGCGTGGCGCGGAAAGCCGCGACCAGATCGTGCGGCAGCCGGGTGATGAAGCCGACCGTGTCCGACAGCACCACCTCGCCCAAGCCGGGCAGATAGAGCTTGCGCGTGGTGGTATCCAGCGTGGCGAACAACTGGTCGGCGGCGTAGGCGCCGGCGCGGGTGAGCGCGTTGAACAGCGTCGATTTGCCGGCGTTGGTGTAGCCCACCAGCGCCACCGACAGCACCTGCTGGCGCGCGCGCGCGCGGCGCTGGGTGCGGCGCTGCTTGCCCAGCCTGGCGAGCCGCTCGCGCAGCGCCTTGACCCGCACGCCGATCAGGCGGCGGTCGGTCTCAAGTTGCTTCTCGCCCGGGCCGCGCATGCCGACGCCGCCGCGCTGGCGTTCGAGGTGGGTCCAGCCGCGCACCAAGCGGGTCGACAGGTGCTGCAATTGCGCCAATTCGACCTGCAGCTTGCCCTCGGCACTCTGCGCGCGGCGCGCGAAGATGTCGAGGATGAGGCTGGTGCGGTCGATCACCCGGCGCTGCACCCGGCGCTCCAGGTTGCGCTCCTGCGCCGGCGACAACTCGTGGTTGAAGATGACGACGTCGGCGTCGGTCGCCAGCACCAGCGCCGCGATCTCGTCGGCCTTGCCGCTGCCGACGAAGAGCGCGGCGTCCGGGCGGCTGCGCTTGCCCCGCACTTCGCCAAGGATCTCCAGGCCGGCGCCCCTTGCGAGCAGGCGCAGCTCGGCCACGACTTCCTCGAAATCGGGCTCGCCGAAATCGATCGACACGAGCACGACGCGTTCGCCGCCGGCGTGGCGTTCAAACACGGCAACGCCCCCGGTCGGAGTCGGAAGCGGGGACGAATCGGCCTGTGCCGGCCGGGATCACGGAAAAAAAGGGGAAACTCACACAGTGCTCGGGCAGCGGGCCGCAGACGGCCCGGACAGACCGCATTCTAGCCCAGCCCGGCGCCGCTGCCAGGCACCGCGTCAGAGCTCGACGGCGCGCAGCCGCTCGGCCGCCTGCTCCGGGTTGATGGTGTTGACGAACAGGCCCGAGCCCAACTCGAAGCCGGTGGGGATCGACGTGCGCGGGCAGATTTCCAGGTGCCAGTGGTAGCTCGCGGCGTAGGCGCCGCGAGCTGCGTCGTGCGGCACGCCGTGCCCCATGTCCGTGCCGCCGTGCGGCACGGAGTGCAGGAAGAAGTTGTATTGCGCGCCGCCGATCACCGCGTCGAGCCGCGCCATGGTGCGCTTCATCACCCGCGCCAGATCGGCGAAATGCGTTCCCGGCGCGTCGAGGAAATCGGCCTGGTGGGAAAGCGGCAGGATGTGCACCTCCCACTCGTAGCGGCTGGCGAAGGGCTTGATCGCGATGAAATGCTCGCCGCGTTCGACCACGTACTGGCCGACGTTGATCTTGCGCCGCACCGCGCCCGAGGCGCGGTCGTAGATGGTCGCCTCGAAGGTCAGCGCCTCGTCGATCAGCGCGCAGAAGATGCAGTGATGGTGCTTGGCGTAATGCGCGGCGCTGTTCTTCACCTCGGCGTCGACGTTCTCCGGCACCACCGGCATCGCGA
The DNA here is from genome assembly GCA_040753235.1 of Pseudomonadota bacterium. GTDB lineage: Bacteria > Pseudomonadota > Gammaproteobacteria > Burkholderiales > Thiobacillaceae > Thiobacillus. The sequence goes on along the minus strand of JBFMET010000006.1, from coordinate 37,008 downwards.
TCACCTGGCTGTGGGTATGCGGGATCGAGGCGCCGGCCGCCGGGCCGAAGTTCTTGAATACCAGTACGTATTTGAGCCGCGGGTCGGATTCGAACAGCTGCCGCATGCGCGTCTGGTAGACCCCGAACAGCGCCGCCAGATGGCTTTCCGCCATGTCGTGCACGGCGATGCCGTGTTCATGGTGGTCGATGATGACCTCGTGGCGGCCGTAGCCGTCGATGGTCTGCTGCAGGCCGAAGGCGAAGCCGGTTTGCGCGCGGTCGTCGCCCAGCACCGGATAGAGGTTCTCGACCATGCGGATCTGCCAGTCGTCGCCCTCCGGCCATTGCAGGATCGCCGGCGGCGTCTTGTGTTCGTTGCCGCGGCAGAACGGGCAGGTCTCGACGTGCTTGCGTGTGTCGCGCGGCGCCAGTTCCTCGGCCTTCTTCGGCCGCATGCTGCGCGCGGTGGCGACCAGCACCGATTCGGCGGGGACGATGGGGTTGATGCGGATTTCGCGGACTTCGCCGGTATCGGCAGGCGTTTCAGACATGGCAGTCTCCTTTGACCGCAAGCTTAAAACAGCCGCCCGCCGGCGGCAGTTCATTCTGCTTATACCCCCCCTCGGGCTTTTTATCCCCGCCAAGACCAAGGCCTTGCGTTGACGCCGTCCCGGCCGACGCCGACAATGGCAGGTTCTTGCTGGTTTCCGGAGTATCCCCATGGACGAAAAAGCCCTGCACAACGAGCAGCGCCTCATGCGCATGATGCGCAAGACCCTGACTTCCATCGTCCGCGACACCGCCCCGCGCGACGGCAACCCCAGCCCGCTGACCGAAGCCACCATCATGAACATCAAGGACTGCCTGATGGTCATCTCCAGCCGCGAAACGGAACTGGCAAAACTGACCGGCCGCACGCTCGACGAGCGTCCGCATTTCACCGACGAGACGCCGACCAGCCACGCGGTCAAGATCAGCAGCATTCCAAAAAAGACCCACTGAGCATGCCGCAAGCCACCAGCCTGTTCACCGATGTCGAATCGAAGGTCGTCGGTACCTCGGCGGTGGTGATCTATTCGCCGTCCGGCAAGACCCGCAAACGCTTCCCCGAAGGCGTGGTCGAGGTCTACGCCAGCGAGGACGAGGCGCGCGCGCACGCCGACCCGGAGAAGAGCCGCCACGCCGCGATCGCCAGCGGCCCATCGCGTTCTTCCGAGGGGTTCAAGCTGTTCTATCTGGTGCGCTGGCTCGACTGAGCGTGGTTGTTGGCGATTTATCGCCTTTAGCACATGGGGCTGTTACTGCTTTGGCAGCTCACACACCTGGCCGCCATGCGGGGACGACCACGGCCCGCCCTGGCGGGGGGGGGGGGGGACGTGACCGGAAGCGTCAGCCGACGCCCTACTTTGAACCGTAAACCTTTCGGCGTATCCGTTTCTCGCGCCGCCGCCGCGTCTCATCGCCCTCGGTCGGCGCCGCGCGTTTCTTGCCCTCGAAGGGGTTCTTGCCTTCGTCTTCCTTGACCTGGATCCGCAGCGGCGTGCCCTGCAGCTTGAACGCTTTGCGAAAGCTCGCTTCCAGATAGCGCTTGTAGTCGTCGCGCAGGCCTTCCAGCGCGTTGCCGTGCAGGATGATGACCGGCGGATTCTTGCCGCCCTGGTGGGCATAGCGCGGCTTCGGCCGGAACAGGCCGTTCTTCGGCGGCGCGTGCTGCTCGACCGCCATTTCCAGCACCCGCGTGAGCTTGGGCGTCGACATCTTGAGGAAGGCGGCGGCGTGGGCCGCCTCGACGTCCTTCAGCAGCGCGTCGAGACCCTTGGCCTTCAAGGCCGAGATGTAGTTGAAGCGGGCGAAGTCGAGGAAGGCGAGCTTGCGCCCGATGTCGCGCTTGATGTCGTCGCGCTGCTCGGGCTTGAGGCCGTCCCACTTGTTGACCGCGACCACCAGCGCGCGCCCGGTTTCGAGAATGAAGCCGGCCAGATGCGCGTCCTGTTCGGAAATGTTCTCGCGCGCGTCGAGCACCAGCACCACCACGTTGGCATCCTCGATCGCCTGCAGCGTCTTGACGACGGAGAACTTCTCGACCGTCTCGAACACCTTGCCGCGGCGCCGCACGCCGGCGGTGTCGATGAGAATGTAGGGCTTGCCGTCGCGCTCGAACTCGACGTAGATCGAATCGCGCGTGGTGCCCGGCTGGTCGAAGGCGATCACGCGTTCCTCGCCGACGAGCGCGTTGACGAGCGTCGACTTGCCGACGTTGGGTCGGCCCACCAGCGCGATCTTGGGTATGCCGAATTCGTCGGCGGGTTCCGCTTCTGCGGGGAACGGCGCCAGCGCCTCGTCCACCAGGTCGGCAATGCCGTCGCCGTGCGCGCCGGAAATCGCCAGCGGCTCGCCCAGGCCCAGTTCGTGGAATTCGGCGGTGACCACCGCGCGGTTCATGCCTTCGGCCTTGTTGACCGCCAGCAGTACCGGGCAGGTCGCGCGACGCAGGCGGTCGGCGATCACCTTGTCCTGCGGCGTGAGGCCGGCGCGCGCGTCGACCATGAAAATGACCGCGTCGGCCTCGTCGATCGCCTGCAGCGTCTGCCGCGCCATCTCGGCCATGATGCCTTCCTTGGCCACCGGTTCGAGACCGCCGGTGTCGACCACCAGATAGGGCTTGCCGCCGAGGCGGCCGCGCCCGTAGTGACGGTCGCGCGTCATCCCCGGCATGTCGTGCACGAGGGCGTCGCGCGTGCCGGTGAGGCGGTTGAAGAGGGTCGACTTGCCGACGTTGGGTCGGCCGACCAGGACCAGGGTAGGAAGCATCAGCGGGGGATCGAATTCATGAATTTTGACAAGGAGGACACGGAGAACACGGCATTATTGTTCGGAGATTGCCTCTGCGACCTCCGCGTCCTCCTTGTGAGCACGCCTTATCCGATGACTCACTTGAGCCGGAAGGCGAAGACCGTGCCCTTGACCGTCTGCACCGCAAAGCCGGGGCCGATGTCCACCGGCGCGGTGCGCACGCCGGCATCGACCCTGGCGCGCGCGACGAAGCTGCCGTCGTCGGCCGACAGCACGTGCACCCAGCCCTCGCCGTCGGCGACCACGACCCACGCGCCGAGCGCGAGCGGCGCGGTCACCTGGCGACGCGCCAGCTTGTCCTGGCGCCAGCCGGCGCGGCCGCTCGCCTTGTCGTAGGCGGTCACGGCGTCCTTGTCGTCGGTGACGTAGAGCGCACGCTCGTCCATCGCCAGGCCGCTGTTGCTCGAAGTGTCGCGCGTCCACAGCGGCGCCCCGTTGCGGCGGTCAAAGCAGGCGACGCGCCCCTGATAGGCGACGGCGCACACCTGGCGCGCATCGAGCACCGGCGGTCCCATCACGTCGGCCACGCGCTCGAGCTGGGTCGCCCCGCGCGGCAGCGCGACGGTGCTCTCCCACAGTTGCGCGCCGTTGGCGGCGTTCAGTGCGACCAGCTTGCCGCCGGGGAAGCCGGCGTAGAGGACGTCGTCGCGCAGCACCATGCCGCCCGACCCGCGCAGGGTCAGCGACGGCAGGTTGCGCGTATACAGCCACTTGCGGCTGCCGTCGGCCACCGCGAGGCCGTGGATGCGGCCGTCGCCGGTACGTGCGATCACGATATCGCCCGCCCGCAGCAACTGACCGACCACCTCGCTCGACAGGCTCGCCTTCCAGCGGGGCTGGCCGTTGGCGCGATCCAGCGCCAGCAACTCGCCCTTGCCGCCGCCGGCCAGCACCAGATCGCCGGCCACGCCCGCGCCTGCCGACAGCTTCACGCCGGTTTCGCTGCGCCACGCGACCTGCCCGGTCGGCACGGCCACCCGCACCACCCGGCCGCCGCCCGCGGCGAACGCGTCGTCGCCCTCGGCCTGCGGCTGCAGCAGGTAGCCGCCGGCGTCGCCGGTTTCGGCTTTCCAGGCTTCGGTCAGCGTGACCGCCGGCTTGAATTCGACCAGTTCGGCGGGCTTGGGCCTGGACGATCCCGAACCGAACCAGCCGCCGACGGTGTTGCTCACCGAACTCACCGCGCTGCACCCGGACAAGGCCAGCGCCAGCACGGCAGCGATCAGACGCGCGCTCACTTGGCCGCCCCGCCCAGCGCGTCGAGCTTGAGTTCGACGATGGTCCGATAGGGGTTGTTTTCCGCCATCTTGCCGAAGGCGGCTTCGTAGGCGGCGCGCGCCTCGCCCGGCTTGCCCTGCGCCAGCAGCACGTCGCCCTTCAAGTCGAGAAACCGAAATGCATAGGCATCGCTGTGCGTCGCCGACAGGGTCTTCAGCGCGGCGTCATACTGTTGCTGGTCGAGCTGCACGCCGGCGAGGCGAATGCGGGCCTGATCCCTCAGCGCCGGCTCCTTGGTCTGGTCCGCCGCCCACTCGAGGCGGGCCTGGGCGCCTTTCAGATCGCGCGCCGTGACGTCGACGCGCGCCAGCAGCAGCGCGGCGCGCGGCGCGAAGGCGGTGTCCTTGTACTGGTCGATCAGCAGCGTGCCGGCGTCGCGCGCGGCCTTGGCGTCGCCGGCCTGCATCGATTCGGTCAGGCGCTCGTACACCGTGGCGGCCTCGAGGCTTTGCGTCACCACGCGGTTCTGCCAGTAGCGCCAGCCGGCCGCAGCGGCGATCACCACCGCCAGCGCGATCAGCACCAGGTTGCCCCAGCGCTTCCACCAGGCTTTCAGTTCGTCCAGCCGTTCCTGTTCGTCGAGATCGTAGGTTGCCATCTGCTTTGCCTTGTCTAAATTGCTGCCTGTTTCAGGGTGTCGATCGCCAGCGCGAGTTCCAGCCGGGTCTGTTCAGCGCTGCCGCGCAGGTCCTTCAGCGTCACCTGCTGCGCCGCCGCCTCGTCGTCGCCGATGATGACGGCGTAGCGCGCGCGGCTGGCGTCGGCCTTCTTCATCTGCGACTTGAAGCTGCCGCCGCCGCAGTGCAACACGGCGGCGAGGCCCGCGCCGCGCAGCGCCGCGGCGACCTGCCAGGCGTAGGCCTCGGCCGCCGCCCCGGCGTGGACGATATACGCATCCGGCAGCGGCGTCGACAACGACGTGCCGGCGACTTCCATCAGCGCGAGCAGGCGCTCGATGCCCATGGCGAAACCCGCCGCCGGCGCCGGCTTGCCGCCGAGCTGCGCGATCAGGCCGTCGTAGCGTCCGCCCGCGCACACCGTGCCCTGCGCGCCGAGCTGGTCGGTCACCCACTCGAACACGGTGCGGTTGTAGTAGTCGAGTCCGCGCACCAGCCGCGGATTGATTTCGCAGGCGATGCCGTTGGCGCGCAAAAGCATCTGCAGCGCGTCGAAATGCGCGAGCGCCTCGTCGTCGAGCTCATCCATCAGCTTCGGCGCAGCGTCGTTCAGCGCCTGCATCGCCGGGTTCTTGCTGTCGAGAATGCGCAGCGGATTGCTGTGCAGGCGGCGCTTCGCGTCCTCGTCGAGCGCGTCGTGGTGCGCCTCGAAGTAGGCGATCAGTTTGGTGCGGTGGCGCTGGCGCGATTCGTAGTCGCCCAGCGTATTGATTTGCAGCGTCGGTGCGATGCCCAGTCGCTCCCACAGGTCGGCGCACATCACGATCAGCTCGGCATCGGTGTCGGGGCCGGCGAAACCGAGCGCCTCGACGCCGACCTGGTGGAACTGACGGTAGCGGCCCTTCTGCGGACGCTCGTGGCGGAACATCGGGCCGGTATACCACAGGCGCTTGCCGCCGTCGTACAGCAGGTTGTGCTGGATCACCGCGCGCACCGACGAGGCCGTGCCCTCGGGACGCAAGGTCAGTGACTCGCCGTTCAACTCGTCGACGAAGGTGTACATCTCCTTCTCGACGATGTCGGTCACCTCGCCGATGGCGCGCTTGAAGAGCCCCGTGTGCTCGAGGATGGGCGTGCGCATCTCGCGGTAGCCATAGCGCCGCAGCCAGTCGCGCACGATCGCCTCGAAACCCTGCCAGGTGTCGGCGGCGTCGGGCAGCAGGTCGTTCATGCCGCGCACGGATTGAATAATGTTGCTCATGTTCTAAAGATCGATTTTCCCGCGAAGGAAATATTTACAAAGAGGACACAGAGGACACTGAGGAATAGATCTTTCCGCGCGCTTCTCCGCGCCCTCTGTGTCCTCCGTGTGTAATGGCCTCGCGATACGTGTCCTTGGGGGATAAATGTTCAATGTCCGTACCGCCGCTGCACGTAGTCCTCGACGATCGCCTGGAAATCCGCGGCGATGCGGTCGCCCTTCAGCGTCACCGTCTTCTCGCCGTCGACGTACACCGGCGCGACCGGCACTTCGCCGGTGCCGGGCAGCGAGATGCCGATGTTGGCGTGCTTGGATTCGCCCGGACCGTTGACCACGCAGCCCATCACCGCGACCTGCATGGATTCGACGCCGGGATACTGGCTGCGCCACAGCGGCATCTGGGTGCGCAGATAGGTTTCGATGTCCTGCGCGAGTTCCTGGAACACGGTCGAAGTGGTGCGACCGCAGCCCGGGCAGGCCGTCACCTGCGGCGTGAACGCGCGCAGGCCGAGCGCCTGCAGGATTTCCTGGCCGACGCGCACTTCCTGGGTGCGGTCGCCGCCGGGTTCCGGCGTGAGAGAAATGCGGATGGTGTCGCCGATGCCTTCCTGCAACAGCACCGCGAGCGCGGCGGTCGAGGCGACGATGCCCTTCGAGCCCATGCCCGCCTCGGTGAGACCCAGATGCAGCGGATAGTCGCATTGCGCGGAGAGATCGCGATACACGGCGATGAGGTCCTGCACCCGGCTCATCTTGCACGAGAGGATGATCCTGTTGCCGCCGAGCCCGAGTTCCTCGGCCTTCTTCGCCGACTCCAGCGCGGAGGCGACCATCGCGCGGCGCATCACCACGTCGGCATCCTCCGGCTGCGGCAGGCGCGCATTCTCGTCCATCATGCGCACCGCCAGCGCCTGGTCGAGGCTGCCCCAGTTGACGCCGATGCGCACCGGCTTGTCGTAGCGGCAGGCGACTTCGATGAGCGTGGCGAACTGCTCGTCGCGCTTGCTGCCGCGCCCGATGTTGCCGGGGTTGATGCGGTACTTGGCGAGCGCCTCGGCGCACGCCGGCACCTGGGTCAGGAGCTTGTGGCCGTTGAAGTGGAAATCGCCGACCAGCGGCACGCGACAGCCGAGCGCATCGAGACGATCGCGGATGCGCGGCACCGCCTCGGCGGCCTCCTGCGAATTGACCGTGAGGCGCACGACCTCGGAGCCGGCTTCGGCGAGCGCCTGCACCTGCTTGACGGTCGCCGTGACGTCGACCGTATCGGTATTGGTCATCGACTGCACCACCACGGGGGCGTCGCCGCCGACCCGCACGTGGCCGATCTGTACCTGACGGGTGGGCCGACGGACTATCTGGGACATCGGTGTTTCCTGTCTTTATTCCTCGAGCGTGAAGCGCGCAACCGTCACGTCGATGAAAGGCTTGAGGTCAATGGGACGACCGTTGTAGGTCATGCGCGTCTGCGCGGCGTTGCCCACCAGCAGCCTGAAGGGCGGACGGCCGCGCACCTCGATGCTGCTGCCGGCCGGGTTGAGTTGGCGATGCAGCGTGCGACCGCTGGCGTCGCGGATTTCAACCCACGAATCGTCCGCGAAATCGAAATGCAGCACGCCGCCTGCCGAGGCGTCGACGGGCGCGGCCGGGGCGGCGGCCTCGGCTGGTGCAGGCGCAGCCTGGACCGCCGGTGCCGGCGCATCGGCGGGCGGCGTCTGGGATGCCGGCTCGGGCGCTTGCGGGGCAGCCGGGGGCAGTGCATCGGGTGCCGCTGTCCCGGGCGCGGGCGCGCCCAGTTCGACCGGTTCGACCTGGACGGCCAGCGGCACCTTGTGCAGCAGTTCTTCCTCGCCCTGATTGAGCCACCAGTACAGTCCGACCGGCACCGCCACCACCATCAGCCCGGCCAGCGACAACACCACGAGCCAAGGCGAAGACAGCCAGGAACGCGGCAAGGGGGGTTCGGGCCGGCGCACGGGCATGGGCTCGGTCTTCGGCCCTTCCATGCGTTCGAGCAGCGGATCGGGCTCGACACCCAGCAGCCTGGCATAGTTGCGCACGAAACCGCGCGCGAACACGGGGCGCCCGAGTCCCTCGAAATCGTCGGCTTCGATCGCCTCGATCTGCCGCTGCATCAGGCGCAGGCGCGCGGCGGCGGCCTCCACGCTCATGCCCTGGGCCTCGCGCGCTTCGCGCAGCACCTGTCCGATGGCGGGTTGTTCGGCCATGCTCATTCGTACTGCCCTGCCTGCAGGCGACGGGTTTCCGGCGCACCGGGGAAGCGCTTGCGCAATTGCAGGCCATAGGCCGCTTCCTGTTCGCGGTCCCCCAGCCGGCGCTCGACCCGCACGCCCAGCCACAGGCTTTCCGCCGTCGGCGGCGCGAGTTCGGCATGACGTTGCAGCAGGCGCTGCGTCTCGGCCAGCTGCCCCTGGCGATAGCGCATGCCGGCAAGCTTGAGCAGGGTGACCGGATTGTCGGGCTGCAGCTTGAGCGAACGCTGCAGATTCGCTTCCGCCAGCGCCAGGTCGCCCTTCAGTTCCGCGCACAGGCCGGCATTCGTCATCGCCTGCTCGGGCGACGCGTAGATCGGATTGCGCAACGCCTGGGTGAACTGCTCCAGGCCTTCGTCGTAGCGGCCGCGCGTGCAGAGGAACCAGCCGTAGTTATTGCGGGCTTCCGAGTCGCTGCGGTCGAGCTCGATCGCGCGCCGGAAGTTCTCCTCGGCGAGCCTGTCCTCGGCGAGCTCCATGTAGATGAGGCCGTAGATGTTGTAGGCGGGACCGAAACGGCTGTCGGCTGTGATCGCCTTGCGCAGTTCGTCGAGCGAGATCTTGTACTGGCCGCGCCCGTAATAGGCCGTTGCCAGCTCAGTGAAGGCACGTGCGCGCTGCCGGCTTTCGGTTTCGGCCTGGCTGGCCTGCACGCTGCTTTCGCCGGCCGGTTGCCCCGCGCAGCCCGCCAGCCATGCCGCCGCGATCACGATCATCGTTGTTTTCTTCACGCCGCCTCCTTGTGCATTCTTTTCATCACGCGGCCGCTCTTGTCGGCCACCTTGCCGGCCAGCTGGCCGCAGGCCGCATCGATGTCGTCGCCGCGCGTCCTGCGCGTCGTCACCACGTAGCCCGCGTCCTGCAGGATCTCGCGGAACACCCGCATGGGTTCGCCGCGCGGTTTTTCGTAGCCCGAGTCCGGGAAGGGATTGAACGGGATGAGATTGAACTTGCATGGCACGTCGCGCGCGAGTTCGATCAACTGGCGGGCATGCTCGGGCTGGTCATTGACCCCGGCGAGCATCACGTATTCGAAGGTGATGAAGTCGCGCGGCGCGTGCACCAGATAGCGCCGGCACGCCGCCATCAGCTCCCGCAGCGGATATTTCCTGTTGATCGGCACGATCTGATCGCGCAAGGCATCGTTGGGCGCGTGCAGGCTCACCGCCAGCGCCACCGGACAGCGCTCGGCGAGCCGATCCATCGCCGGCACCAGGCCCGAGGTCGACACCGTCACCCGCCGCCTTGAGAGTCCATAGGCATGGTCGTCGAGCATGATGCCGAGCGCGGTCACCACGTTTTCGAAATTCGCCAGCGGCTCGCCCATGCCCATCATCACCACGTTGGACACCGGACGGTCGGAAATCTCGCCCGTGGTGCGATTGGGCTCGGTCTTCAGGCTGTGCTGCGCCACCCACAGCTGGCCGATGATCTCGGCCACGGTGAGGTTGCGGTTGAAGCCCTGGCGCCCGGTCGAGCAGAAGGTGCATTCGAGCGCGCAGCCGACCTGCGAGGATACGCACAGGGTACCGCGGTCGTCTTCGGGGATGAATACGGTTTCGATGCCGTTGGCAACACCGACGTCGAACAGCCACTTGCGCGTGCCGTCGGCCGACACGTGCGCGTAGTTGATCGCCGGCGCCTGCACGACCGCCTCGCGTTGCAGCTTCTCGCGCAGGGTCTTGGCGATGTCGGTCATCTGCGCGAAGTCGGCCACGCCGGACTGGTGAATCCAGTGAAACACCTGGCGCGCGCGAAACGGTTTTTCACCGCGTTCGCCGAGCCAGGCGCTCAGTCCTGCGAGGTCGAAATCGAGCAGATTCTGCGGCATGCGCGCTCAGCGGCCGGCGTAGACTTCGCTGGCGGGGAAGAAGTAGGCGATCTCGATCGCCGCGGTTTCGGGCGCGTCGGAGCCGTGCACGGCGTTGGCATCGATGCTCTCGGCGAAGTCGGCGCGGATGGTGCCGGCTTCGGCCTTCTTCGGATCGGTCGCGCCCATCAGGGCGCGGTTCTTGGCGATCGCGTCCTCGCCTTCCAGCACTTGCAGCACCACCGGGCCCGACACCATGAAGTCGACCAGGTCCTTGAAGAAGGGACGGTCCTTGTGCACGGCGTAGAAGCCTTCGGCTTCCTGGCGCGACAGGTGCTTCATTTTCGACGCGACGACCTTGAGGCCGTTGGTTTCGAAGCGGCTGACGATCTTGCCGATCACGTTCTTTTTGACGGCATCGGGCTTGATGATGGAAAAGGTGCGCTGAACAGCCATGTAAATGCTCCAGACTAAAGAAGAAAAATGATCAAAAAACCATGAAAATCAGCCTGCTAGAATACCACGCCGGGACCCGCGCTGTCTCGCGCCGGCGGCTGCGGCTCGACGCGCGGAAGCACGCCCGCCTCGCCCGGCGCCGCCCGCCAGTCGGCGTCGATCCCGACCCCCGCCACCCACACGAGCCGACTGCCGCATCGCATCAAGGGCAGGCGCTCGCGCTGCCAGGGCGGGACCGCGTGTTCCTGCAGCAATTTTTTCAGGCTGCGGTGCGGACCGCCGGCGTGCAGCCGCAGGGTTTCGCCGCCCTGCCGCACATCGAGCGTGACGACGCCGGCGTCGAGCGCGGCGCGCCGGATGCCCGCACCGAACGCCGCTTCGAAACGCACGACCGCACCGGCAGCCGGCAGATCGAGCGCCGGCTCGCCCTGCCAGCGCACAGGCGCCGCGATCACAGGCAGTGGCGCCACCCAGTACGCGCCGCCGCGATGGCGTCTCAAGGTGCCGAAACCGAGGTCGACGCATACCCGCGCGTCGTGCCGCGCGTGCAGCAACTGGCGTAGCGCCTCGTCGAGCCGCCGCGCGCTGGGCATGGCCGCGCCCTGCCGTTCGAGAAAATGACGCAACAGGTTGCGCGCTCGCGCCGGCGACACGCGCGCCAGCGCGGCGCAGTCGAGCCGGGCGCCGTCGACGGCACCCGCCGCGTCGATTTGCGCCAGTTCGTCGAGCAATGCCGCGGCGTCGGCCTGCAGCGCGGCCGCACGCGCCAGCGTCGCGCCACAGCCGGGGAAGTGCGCCGCCAGGCGCGGCATCACGTCGAGGCGCAGCGCATTGCGGCGGTAGCGGGTATCGGCGTTGCTCTCGTCGTCGACCCATGCCAGGCGATGCGCCTGCGCGTAGCCGGCAAGCTCGGCGCGCGCCAGGCCGAGCAGGGGCCGCAGTTGCGCCGCGCGCCAGCCGGGTCGGTGCTGCCGCGCAGCCATCGCCGCCAGCCCCTTGGGCCCGGCCCCGCGCAGCAGTTGCAGCAGCACGGTTTCGGCCTGGTCGTCCTGCTGGTGGGCGGTGACGATGAAGTCCGCGTCGACTGCGGCGAACACGCGCTGCCGCGCATGCCGTGCGGCCGCCTCGATGCCGGCGGGGTCGCCCCGTTCGACCACGACCCGATGGACCGCCAGTTCGACGCCGTGCCCGGCGCACAGCCGCGCGCAGAAGTCGGCCCACGCATCGGCATGCGGCGACAGGCCGTGATGCACATGCACCGCCGCAAGGGAAAAGGGATGGCGCCCGCGCAGCGCCGCGAGGGCGTGCAGCAGCACCGTGGAATCGAGGCCGCCGGAGAGCGCGAGGATCAGCCGGGCGTGCGGCGGAACGTGGCGGGCGAGCGCGTCCGCCACCGCGTCGGCGACGGTCTTACTTGGCAGCGGCTTCCTTGAAGCTGCCATACGCCCGCAGACGCCGGTAGCGTGCGGTCAGCAAGGCGTCGAGCGGTTGCTTGCGCAGCTCGACCAGGGTGTCGGTGAGCGCGCGGCGCATGCTCTGGAACATGGTGTCCCAGTCGCGTTGCGCGCCGCCGAGCGGCTCTTCGACGATGCGGTCGACCAGGCCGTTGGCCTTGAGGCGATCGGCGGTGATGCCGAGCGTCTCGGCGGCGACCGAGGCCTTGTCGGCGCTCTTCCACAGGATCGAGGCGCAGCCTTCGGGCGAGATCACCGAATAGGTCGAGTACTGCAGGATGAGCGTGCGGTCGCCGACGCCGATCGCGAGCGCGCCGCCCGAGCCGCCCTCGCCGACGATGCTGCAGACGACCGGCGTCTGCAGTTCGGCCATCACGTACAGGTTGCGCGCGATCGCCTCGGACTGGCCGCGCTCCTCGGCGCCGATGCCGGGGTAGGCGCCCGGGGTGTCGATGAAGGTGAAGATGGGGATGCGGAATTTTTCCGCCAGCCGCATCAGGCGCAGCGCCTTGCGGTAGCCCTCGGGGCGCGGCATGCCGAAATTGCGGTAGATCTTTTCCTTGGTGTCGCGGCCCTTCTGGTGGCCGATCACCATCACCGGCTCGCCGTTGAAGCGCGCCATGCCGCCGACGATGGCAGCGTCGTCGGCGTAGGCGCGGTCGCCGTGCAGTTCGGCAAAATCGGTGAACAGGCCCTGCACGTAGTCGAGCGTGTAGGGCCGCTGCGGATGGCGCGCCACCTGCGACACCTGCCAGGCGTTGAGCTTGGCGTAGATGTCCCTGGTAAGCGTCTGGCTCTTCTTTTGCAGGCGGCGGATTTCCTCGGAAATATCCAGCGCGGAATCGTCCTGCACGAAGCGCAGTTCTTCGATCTTGGCTTCGAGCTCGGCAATCGGCTGCTCGAAGTCGAGGAAGGTGGTTTTCATCAAACGTTCGTCGAAAACAGGTCAGCCCGGCATTTTAGCAGTCCGGGCACGCTGCCGCGGGGGTCAATGGTGGTGATGACCGTGGGCGCCGTGGGCATGGCGGTGCGCCACCTCGTCCGGCGTGGCGGCGCGCACCTCGGAGACCTTGCACTGGAAATGCACCGCCTGGCCGGCGTAGGGGTGGTTGCCGTCGACCACCACCTTCTCCTCGGCGATGTCGGTCACGGTGTAGAGCAGCTCTTCGCCGCCGTCGACCGGCGAGCCGACGAACTGCATGCCAACCTCGATATTGTCCGGAAAGGCCTCGCGCGGCTCGACCCGCACCAGCTGATCCTCGTATTCGCCGAAGGCGTCGGCCGGCTGCAGCTTGAGATCGACGGTTTCACCGACCGCCTTGCCTTCCAGTGCCTGCTCGACCATCGGGAAGATGTTGTCGTAACCGCCGTGCAGATAGCTCACCGGCTCCTCGCTCTCTTCCAGCAGCTTGCCTTCCAGATCGCGGACGATGTAGGTAATGGTGACGACCGTGTCCTTGCCAATGTTCACTTGAGTTCCTTTACGAGTTGAAGCACTTCCGCCGCGTGGCCGCGGCTGGAAACGCCGTACAGGGCATGGCGGATGATGCCCTGCTTGTCGATGACGAAGGTGGAGCGCACCACGCTCTTGCGCATCGCGCCGTCCACCTCCTTGTCCTGCAACACGCCATAGGCCTGACAGGTCGCCTGCTCCTTGTCGGCCAGCAGACGCACGCTGATGCCGTGCTTGTCGCGGAATTCGCCGTGCTTGATGCAGTCGTCGCGGGACACGCCCAGTACGCTGGCGCCCAGCCTGGCGAAGTCGTTTTCCAGCTCGGAAAACTCGATCGCTTCCGTGGTGCAGCCGGGTGTGTCGTCGCGCACATAGAAATACAGCACGAGCAGCTTGCCCCGGAACTGCGGCAGCTCGACGATGTTCATGTCCGCGTCCGGATTGGAAAAATCCGGCGCACGGTCTCCGGCCTTCAGCATGGATCGCTCCGCACGTGTTTTCGCGGCATTCTACAGGGCAAAACCGGCTGCATCGCTATAATTCTTCCGATGACACACACCCTGCTCGGCGGCCTGTCGCCCACCCGTTTCCTGCGCGAGGTCTGGCACAAGCGCCCCCTGCTCATCCGCAACGCCGTGCCGGGTTTCGCCGGGCTGGCAGGCGCCGCAGAGCTGCAGCAGCTTGCCTGCCGCGACGACGTCGAGTCCCGCCTCATCCGGGGCACCGGCAAACACTGGCAGCTCGACCACGGGCCGTTCCGCAAGTGCGATTTCAGGCGCCTGCCGAAGACCGACTGGACGCTGCTGGTGCAGTCGCTCAACCATTTTCTGCCCGGGGCCGACGCGCTTCTGAGCCGTTTCGACTTCATCCCCCACGCCCGGCTCGACGACCTGATGGTGAGCTACGCCGTGCCCGGCGGCAGCGTCGGCCCGCATTTCGATTCCTACGACGTGTTCCTGCTGCAGGGCACGGGCCACCGCCGCTGGCAGATCAGCACGCAGACCGACCTCGCACTGATCGACGGCGCGCCGCTCAAGATCCTGCGCCGCTTCGAAGCCGAGGCCGAATGGGTGCTCGGCCCCGGCGACATGCTCTACCTGCCGCCGCACGTCGCTCACCACGGCGTCGCGGTCGACACCTGCACCACCTACTCGATCGGCTTTCGCGCCCCGACCGCCGACGAATTCGCGCAGGGTTTTCTCATGTACCTGCAGGACAGCATCCAGCTCGAGGGCCGCTACGCCGATCCGGACCTGCGCCGGCAAAAGCATCCGGGCGAGATCGGCCGCGCGATGCTCGACCAGATCGAGGGCATGCTCGCGAAAATCCGCTGGACCCGCGCGGACGTCGCGGAATTCGCCGGACGCTACCTGTCCGAGCCCAAGCCGAATGTCTTCTTCGACGCACCCGCCGCGCCGCTGTCCCGCGCCGCGTTCGACAAGGCCGCGGCACGGCACGGGGTCGCGCTAGCTGCGAAGTCGCGCCTGCTGTTCGCCGGCAGGCGTTTTTACATCAACGGCGAGGCCTTCACGCCCGCTGCCGGCGAAGTGGCGGCGCTGACGCAACTCGCCGACCGGCGCCGGCTGCCGCCGCCGCTGCCGGCCGCGCTGCGGCCGCGCCTGCATGAATGGCATGAAGCCGGATGGCTGGAGATCGCCCATGAGCCCGTTTGATACCCCTGCAGAATTGCGCGCCGCTTTCGACGCGCTGCTCGCGACCACCCACCGCCAGCTGCGGCTCTACGATCACGACCTGCACCTGTACGCGCTCGACGATGCCGCGCGCCACGCGGCGCTGCGCGCCTTCTGCGTGGCCGGCGGCGGCCGCAGCCTCGAACTGCTGCTCGACGACATCGGCCGCGTCGCGCGCGAGCATCCGCGCCTGATGCAGCTGGTGCGCGACTTCGGCCACGTGCTCGTCATCCGCCAGGCCGACCCGGTCGCGCCGCGTCCCGATCAGGCCTTCGTGATCAGCGACCGCCACGGCGTGCTGCTGCGCGCCGACAAGTCGGCCGTGCACGGCGTCCACCATCCCGACGACCCCGCCCGCGCGACGCCCCTGCTGCAGGAATTCGAGGGCATGTGGCAGCGCGCCCCGGCGCAGGTCTCAGCGACGACCCTCGGTCTCTGACAGCCGTTCCAGCCAGGCGAGTTCAGGCTCGCTGAAGCCGGCCTCGCGGCGCGCCGCGAAATTGAACGGCGGCTTCAGCGCCGGCGCGTCGTACTCGACCAGCAGGCGCCGGAACGTCGCTTCCGGCTCGACGCCGCGTTCCGCGCACAGCCCGCCGTACCAGCGGTTGCCGATGGCGACATGGCCGATCTCGTCGCGCTCGACGATGGCGAGAATCTCGACCATGCGCGTGTCGTTCGCCGCCCTGAGCTTCTCGACGATGCGCGGCGTGGCGTCGAGCCCGCGCGCCTCCAGCACGCGCGGCACCAGCGCCATCCGCACCAGCGGATCGTGCGCGGTCTTCAGCGCCATGTCCCACAGGCCGGTGTGCGCCTTGAAGTCGCCGTAGGCGTGGCCGAGCGTCGCCAGGTGCGCGTTGAGCAGATCGAAATGCAGCGCCTCCTCGTCCGCCACGCGCAGCCAGTCGGCGTAGTACGCCTCGGGCAGCCCGGCGAAGCGATGCGCGGCGTCGAGCGCGAGGTTGATCGCGTTGAACTCGATGTGCGCGAGCGCGTGCACCAGCGCGGCGCGTCCGGCCGGCGTGTCGGGCCGGCGGCGCGGCATGCGCCGGGGGGCGACGAGTTCGGGCTTCGCCGGGCGACCCGGCTGGTCGATGGGTGCGCGCGGCGCGTCCGCGGCGCACTCGACGCGGCCGGCCAGCCAGTCGGCCCGCAGCGCATGCACGCAGGCGACCTTGGCGGCAGGATCGGCGGCATGCAAACACCCGGCCAGACGCGCCGGAAGCGAGGTCAGCGCCGTTCCACCCACCGGATGCCTGCCAGCGCGATGGCAAGGAAAATCAGCAGCGGCAGCGCCGAAACCAGAACGACCGGCCAGTCGTTGAGCAGCCCCAGATGCCCGAACAGCCGGGAGAGCAGATGGAAGGCGAGGCCCACCAGGATGCCGATGAAGATCTTGCTGCTGGCGCCGGCGCTGCGCGGCCCCTGGATGGCAAACGGCATGACGATCAGCATCATGATGGGGATGACGAAGGGGCTGAGGAATTTGCTCCACAGTGCGAGCTCGTAGCGCGTCGCTTTCTGGTTGTTTGCTTTCAGGTGCCCCACGTAGCGCCACAGCGTGCGCGCCGACATCTTTTCCGGCGCCACCAGCAGCACGCTCAGGATGTCGGGCGTCAGCACCGATTGCCAGTTTTCGCGCTCGCTGCGGACGGCGCGGATGGTGTTTTCCTCGAAGCGTGTTTCGGTCACGCCGAGCAGATCCCAAGTCTGATCGCCGCGCCAGTCGGCCTGCTCGGCGGCGCGGATCGACTGGAGTCTGCCCTCGGCGTCGAAGCCGTAGATTTCGATGCTGCGCAGGGTGTTGTCCGGCATCACCTCGCGCACATTGACGAAGCTGCTGCCTTCCTTGACCCATAGCCCGGAGCGGAACTGCTGCGCCACCACCGAGCGCGTGGCAGCCAGCTTGTAGCGCTGCGCCATCTGGTCGGACCAGGGCGCGACGTACTCGCCCAGCAACAGCACCAGCAGCGCCGCCCCCGCGCCGAGCGCGCCGAAATAGCCGGCGACCCGCCAGGTCGACAGGCCCGATACGCGCATCACGGCATATTCCGAATTGCCGACCAGCCGCGAGAGCGCGAACAGGGTGCCGATCAGCGCCGCGATCGGCACGATTTCGTACAGATGCCCCGGTACGGAGAGCAGCACGACCACCGACACCTGCAGCAGGCCGTAGTCGTTGCGCCCCAGGTTGCCGAGCTCCTGCATCACGTCGAAAAATGCGAACAGCACCAGCAGCGCCAGCAGCACGAAGCCCGACGCGGCGAGCACCTGCTGCGCCAGATAGCGCGCAAGCAGGTTCATGCGCGTCTCCCGCGCAGGCCGGCCTGTCGGTTGCGCAGATAGAACAGCCCTATCGTCGCAGCCACCATCAGGACATGCGGCGCCAGCGCCCCCGTCCACACATCGAGCTTCGCCTGGGCCACCCACGCTTCGGTCAACGACAGGAAATTCCGGTAAACGAAATACACCAGCAGGGCGATCAACAGCCCCCAGGAGCGGCGCGCGCGCGGGTTGACGAAGCTCAACGGCACCGCCATCGCGGCCAGCACCAGGGCGGAAAACGGCGCCCCCAGGCGCCACAGCAATTCGGCATGGGCAGCCGGCGACCCGTCCGCCAGCAGGCTCGGCAGCGGCGCATGACGAATGCCGGCGTCGCGCGGCTCGAACGGTGCCGCGTCGAGTCGCATCCAGTAGCGCTCGAACTGCACGATGCGATAGTCGAGCTGGCCTGGCACGCCCTCGTAGCGACGCCCGTCCTTGAACACCAGATAACGCGAACCGTCCGGCAGTTCGGTGTGATTGCCCTCGCGCGCCACCACCAACCCGAGCTGGCCGTCGAGCCGCGACTGCATGAACACGTTGCGCACGATGCCGGTGAGCGGATTGAGCGATTCGACGTAATAGACGCGCTGGCTCGACCCCGACTCGGCAAACAGACCCGGTACGACCAGGGCGCTGTCGCTGCGGCTCTTCAGTTCCTGGCGGTAGTCGTTTTTCTTCGTCTGCGCCCAGGGGTTGATCGCCAGGGTCAGCAGCAACACGACCGCAACGAAAGGCAGGGCAAAGACCAGCACCGGCCGCAGCCACTGGGTGAGCGAAATGCCCGCGTTGAACCAGATAACCATTTCGCTGTCACGCCACATGCGCGACAAGGGCAGCAGTACGCCGGCAAACAGCGCGATCGTCATCAACACCGGCAGGAAATACAACAGCGAGAAGCCCAGGTAGGCGAACACCGCTTCGTTGGCGAGCTCGCCGCGCGCGACGTCCCCCAACAGGCGGATGAACAGCACGACCAGGGCAATCGCCACCAGAACCGTGAGCACGGCGCCGGTCGTCAGCCCCATTTCGCGGGTCAGTGCGCGGCGGTAGAGCATGGGCAGACAGGCAAACCGTTCGCGTCAGGAACGGATTTTTGACATTCCGGCGTGCCCGCGCCAATAATCGCCGCATCGGCGACGCCGCGCACTGCGGCATCGGCAAATTGTAATTTTCTGAGCACGGACATGGAAAACAAGGAAATCGAACTCGAATTTAGCATAAAAAGCGGCGCCCCCGAAAAGCAGCGCACCGCCTGCGTCGTGGTCGGCGTGTTCGACGGCCGCAAGCTCTCGGGCCCGGCGATCGACATCGACCGCGCCAGCGACGGCTACCTCTCGGACATCCTGCGCGGCGGCGACATGGAAGGCAAGGCCGGCGCCACGCTGCTGCTGCACCAGGTGCCCAACATCCTCGCCGACCGCGTGCTGCTGGTGGGGCTGGGCAAGGAACGCGAGTTCCATGAAAAGTCCTACCGCGACGCCATCGCCACCGCAGTGAAAACGCTGCGCGACACCGGTTCGATGGAAGCCGTCATCACGCTGTCCGAAATTTCCGTCAAGAAGCGCGACGTCACCTGGAACGTCGAACAGGCGGTGATCGCCGCGCACGACGCGCTCTACCGCTTCGACCGCATGAAGAGCAAGACGAACGAAGCGCGCCGGCCGCTCAAGCGCGTGACCTTCGCCGTGTCGCGCCGCGGCGAGCTCAAGTTCGGCGAGACGGGTCTGGCCAACGGCCTCGCGATCGCGCACGGCATCAAGCTCGCCAAGGACCTCGGCAACACGCCGTCGAACGTCTGCACGCCCGATTACCTGGCTGCCGAAGCAAAGAAACTCGCCAAGGCCCACGGCTTCGGCTGCGAGGTCCTCGACCAGGCCGCCTGCGAAAAGCTCGGCATGGGTTCCTTCCTGTCGGTCGGCAAGGGCAGCGACAAGCCGCCGCGCTTCATCGTGCTCAAGCACGAGGGCGGCAAGAAGGGCGACAAGCCCGTGGTGCTGGTCGGCAAGGCGATCACCTTCGACGCCGGCGGCATTTCGCTGAAGCCGCCCGCCGAAATGGACGAGATGAACTACGACATGAGCGGCGGCGGCGCGGTGCTCGGTGCCTTCCGCGCCCTCGGCGAGCTGAAGCTGCCGCTGAACGTGATCGGCCTGGTGCCCTCGTGCGAAAACATGCCGGATGCGAACGCCAACAAGCCGGGCGACATCGTCAGATCGATGTCGGGCCAGACCATCGAGATCCTCAACACCGACGCCGAAGGCCGCCTGATCCTGTGCGATGCGCTCACCTACGCCGAGCGCTTCGAACCCGACGCGGTGGTCGACCTCGCCACGCTCACCGGCGCCTGCGTGATCGCGCTCGGCGCGCACCCCAGCGCGCTGTTCGCCAACCACGATCCGCTCGCGCGCGAAATCGAGCACGCCGCCTACGAAGCATGGGACCGCGTGTGGCGCATGCCGCTGTGGGACGACTACCAGGAGCAGTTGAAGAGCAGCCTCGCCGACATGGCCAACATCGGCGGCCGCCCGGCCGGCTCGATCACCGCAGCCTGCTTCCTGTCGCGTTTCGCGAAGAAGTACCACTGGGCCCACCTCGACATCGCCGGCACCGCCTACAAGGGCGGCCGCGACAAGACCTCGACCGGGCGCCCGGTGTCGCTGCTGGTTCATTTCCTGCTGAACCGCGCCGCAAAATAATCCCGCCGCCGTGACCGAGATCACCTTCTACACCTTTGCCGACGATCCGCTCGATGTCGCCCGCCGCATCGCCGCCAAGGCCTGCGGCCAGGGGCGACAGGTGATGCTCTACGCGACGGATCCGGCGGTGGCCGATGCGATCGACCGTCTGCTGTGGACCACGCCGCCGCTCGCCTTCGTGCCGCATTGCCGCGACACCGACGCGCTGGCCAACGAGACGCCGGTGCTGATCGGGTCCGACGTCGACGCCCTGCGCTCGGCCGACGTCATGATCAATCTCGACCCCGAGCAGCCCGCGGCCTTTGCGCGCTTCGAGCGCCTGGTCGAAATCGTCGGTCAGGACGAGGCCAGCCGCGAGCAGGGCCGCGCGCGTTACCGCTTCTATCAGTCGCGCGGCTACGCGCTGGCGACGCACGACTTGCGGCAATCCGGCGAGGCGCAGCGATGAGCGACACGCCCCTGATAGACAAGATGGACGCGCTGCTGAAAAAGCATCGCGGCGCGGCCGACGACGACAGCCCGTCCCGCTTGCCCGAAGCGGCAGCCGGTGCACCGCCCACGGCCTGGCTGCCGGTGCTCACCGACGTCATCGAGCGCGGGACGCCGCCCGCGTCGCCGACCGTCACCACGCCAGCGCCTGCCCCGGCGTTGCCTGTTTCCGCCCCAGCCAGCCCGCCGCCCCCCGCGCCCGAACCGCCGGCGGTTTCCGCCGCGCCCGTCACCGACACCCTGGCCGAGCAGTTGATGAGCGAGCTGGCCCCGCGCCTGTCGGAAGTCATGGAAAAGCAGGTCGCCGCCGAACTGCGCAGGAACCTCGACCAGACCGTCTCCACCCTGCTCGCCCAGCTCGACGTCAACGTGCGCGAGATCGTGCGCGAGGCCGTCGCCGAAAAGCTCAAGCCTCCCCGCGACCCGTCGGCCTGACCGCCGGGCAACGCAGTCTTTGGGATTCGTCCCGGTCTTTGGGATAATCGCGCTTTTGCCCGCACGCCATGGAACTCGCCAAATCCTTCGAACCGGCTGATATCGAAAAACGCTGGTACGCCCAGTGGGAAAGCGCCGGCTACTTCAAGGCAGGTGATGCGCCCGACGCCCCCGCCTACTGCATCATGCTGCCGCCGCCCAACGTCACCGGCACGCTGCACATGGGGCACGCCTTCCAGCACACCCTGATGGACGCGCTGACCCGCTACCACCGCATGGCGGGCGACAACACCCTGTGGCAGCCCGGCACCGATCACGCCGGCATCGCCACGCAGATCGTGGTGGAACGCCAGCTCGACGCGCAGGGCGTCTCGCGCCACGATCTCGGCCGCGACAAATTCCTGGAAAAAGTCTGGGAGTGGAAAGAACACTCCGGCTCCACCATCACCCGCCAGATGCGCCGGCTCGGCACCAGCCCCGACTGGAGCCGCGAGCGCTTCACCATGGACGAGGGCCTGTCGAAAGCCGTCACCGAAGTCTTCGTGCGCCTCTACCGCGAGGGGCTCATCTATCGCGGCAAGCGCCTGGTGAACTGGGATCCCGTGCTGCAGACCGCAGTGTCCGACCTCGAAGTCGTCTCCCAGGAAGAAGACGGCTTCATCTGGGAAATCAACTACCCGCTCGAAGACGGCAGCGGCCACCTCACCGTCGCCACCACCCGCCCCGAGACGCTGCTCGGCGACACCGCCGTCGCGGTGCATCCGGAAGACGAGCGCTACCGCCACCTCATCGGCAAGCACGTACGCCTGCCGGTCGCCGAGCGCAGCATTCCCGTCATCGCCGACGACTACGTCGACCGCGAGTTCGGCACCGGCGTCGTCAAGATCACGCCGGCGCACGACTTCAACGACTGGCAGGTCGGCCAGCGCCACAAGCTGGTGGCTATCAGCGTGCTCACGCTCGACGCGAAGATGAACGAGCTGTGCCCCACCGAATACCAGGGCCTCGACCGCTACGACGCGCGCCAGAAGCTGCTCGACGCACTCCAGTCCAAGGGCCTGCTGGTTTCGGCCAAGCCGCACAAGCTGATGATTCCGCGCGGCGACCGCACCCACGCGGTGATCGAGCCGATGCTCACCGACCAGTGGTTCATGAGCATGGAGGGCCTGGCGAAGCAGGGCCTCGCCGCGGTCGATTCGGGCGAGCTGAAATTCGTGCCGGAAAACTGGACGACGACCTATCGCCAGTGGCTGGAGAACATCCAGGACTGGTGCGTGTCGCGCCAGCTGTGGTGGGGTCACCGCATCCCCGCGTGGTACGACGCCGACGGCAATTTCTACGTCGCCTACACGGAAGAGGAAGCGAAGAAGCAGGCCGGCGGGCGCGAGCTGACGCAGGACAACGACGTGCTCGACACCTGGTTCTCGAGCGCGCTGTGGCCCTTCTCGACGCTGGGCTGGCCCGAGCAGACGCCGGAACTGCAGCGCTACCTGCCGACCTCGGTGTTGGTCACCGGCTTCGACATCATCTTCTTCTGGGTCGCCCGCATGGTGATGATGTCGCTGCACTTCACCGGCAAGGTGCCATTCCGCGAGGTTTATGTCACCGGCCTCGTGCGCGACTCCGAAGGCCAGAAGATGAGCAAGTCGAAAGGCAACGTGCTCGATCCGATCGACCTCATCGACGGCATCGCGGTGGACGACCTCGTCGCCAAGCGCACCTCAGGCCTGATGAACCCCAAGCAGGCCGCCGGCATCGAGAAGCGCACCCGCAAGGAGTTCCCCGAAGGCATCGCCGCCTACGGGACGGATGCCTTAAGGTTCACTTTCGCCAGCCTCGCCACGCACGGCCGCGACATCAAGTTCGACCTGCAGCGCGCCGAGGGCTACCGCAACTTCTGCAACAAATTGTGGAACGCCACCCGCTTCGCGCTGATGAACCTGGAAGGGCACGACTGCGGCCAGGACGCCAGCGCGCTCCCCTCCCCCTCGGGGGGAGGGGCCGGGGGTGAGGGGAAGTTTGAATATTCCGACGCCGACCGCTGGATCACCGCGCGCCTGCAGCAGGCCGTCGGCGAGGTGCGCGACGCCTTCGCCGCCTACCGCTTCGACCAGGCCGCGCGCGCAGTCTACGAATTCGTGTGGGACGAGTTCTGCGACTGGTACCTGGAACTCGCCAAGGTGCAACTGAACCACGGCACGCCCGAGCAGCTGCGCGCCACCCGCCGCACGCTCGCCACCGTGCTCGAGGCCACGCTGCGCCTCGCCCACCCCGTCATCCCCTTCATCACCGAGGAGCTGTGGCAGAAGGTCGCGCCGCTCGCCGGCGCTGCTTCCATGGCATCGCCCTCCGGCGATGGGGGCGACAGCATCATGCTTGCCGCCTATCCGCAGGCGGACGAAGCGCAGCGCCACCCCGACAGCGTCGCCCGCATCCAGTTGCTGAAGGAACTCGTCAACGCCTGCCGCACCCTGCGCGGCGAAATGAACCTCTCGCCCGCGCAGCGCGTTCCGGCGGTCATCGAAGGCAACACCGCCGCGATCGAGGCGCTCGCCCCCTACATCGCCGCGCTCGCCAAGCTCTCCGGCGTGACCGCCACCGCCACGCTCGCCGAGGCCGACGCCCCGGTCGCACTCGTCGGCGATCTGCGCGTGATGCTGGTGGTCGAAATCGACAGGGACGCCGAACGCGCGCGACTGGCCAGGGAAATCGCCCGCATCCAGGGCGAGATCAGAAAGGCCGAAGCCAAGCTCGCCAACGCGAGTTTCGTCGACCGCGCGCCGGCGGCCGTGGTTGAGCAGGAGAAAGCGCGGCTGGCGGACTTCGGCGCCATGCTGCAGAAGCTGGAAGCGCAGCACGCGCGCCTGGGCTGATTTTTCCGACAACGGGCCTTGAACAAGCGCGGCTCCGACCGCGCTTGTTCAAGGCCCGTTCCGCAAGAGACCTCAGCGTAGCGACACAAATGCCGCTATTTATCCAAGCGCTTTTCTGCTCTCAGCACCCCGACGCCAGCCGCCCTCGCCGCCTCCATCAAGGCCGCATCCTGGGTCGCGATAGGAAGTTGCAGCCGTAGCGCCAATTCAAGATACGCAGCGTCATAACTCGTCAAGTCATAGCGTAGCGCGAGGGACAAGATCGCTGACGGCCCCGGCGTATCCCGGTCGACCATGATGGGCAATTCAGCAAGCTGCTCGATCACCTCATGCGCCGCCTGCACATCAAGCACGCCACGCTTGCAGGCCGTTCTCAGGACGTTGGCAAACTCGAGCTGCCATAGCGCGGGCGCATGCGCCCGCTCATCCAGCAGTCGTGTGGCAATGGCTTCGGTATAAGGCGTGGCCTGGTTGCCGATGAACCAGCCACACACGACCGAATTGTCGACCACAAAGGCCATCAGTCCAGTCCCGCGCGGGCCAGGGCCTTCAAATCTCCCTCGAGCACGACGCCGGCGCGAATCTGCCGCAGCCGCTCCAGTGCCGAAGCCACACGCTCACGCTGACTCGACACATCGGCCGCCGCTGCGACCAGACACGCAACCGGTACGCCGCGGCGCGTAATTGTGACCCGATCTCCGTGTTCTACCGCAGCAATCAGTTCCGAGAAGCGATTCTTTGCTTCAAATACCGGAATGGCTTTCATGGCTAGCTCATTTAATTAAAATGGATAGCCTTATTATTGCCACGCCATTTTCCCTGTCAAGCGATGGATGCGGCAAATGGCGGCAGAACCGCAGAAAATTTACTACTTATCTAGCCCTGACCATGTTTCTCGCTCGAGAGAAATGTAGTTTTGCAAGACTTGACCCCACCGTTTTCTGTAGTTTCCTTCACACTGCCCAACAGAAAGCGCGGCCACTTGGTCGCGCTTTTTGTTGGGCAGAGGCGAGGCGATGACGTTACCGTCACGCATAAAAAAGCCGGGGCAATCGCCCTGGCTTTTGTCAGCCCAATGCAGCTGAATCTTACATCTTCCAGCTGTACTGAATGCCAACCGCGTTCTGGTACATCTCGATTTTTTCATTACCCGCTGCTGCACCACCACTAAACACCGGCAGGATGGAAGCACCGTTCACATCATTCTTGAAGGCATGCATGTAGCTCATGGTCAGCTCATTACCCGATGCCAGCGTATAGGTGAAGCCGAGCGTTGCATGATTCTCGATAACGCCGGGGGCAAGGATGTTGAAAGTCACGTCACGCGACGTGATCGGATTGTCGCCGTGGTTATAACCTGCACGTAGGGTCAGTTGCTTGCTGTGTTTGTATTCAACACCCAGTTTCCAGACGTCAATGTCCTGCCAACCAAAGCCCGGTCCATTGTCTGCGCCCAGTTGTGCCTGATTGGTGCTGGGGTTATTGATCGAAGCAACCCCACTGTAATTGATACGCTGATAATCCAGCGCCAGCTTGACGGCGGGGGTCGCCTGCCACGCCACACCAATGTTGTAGTTTTCGGGGATATCAAAGTCGCCCTGCTCAGCAAACAGGCCCCTGTACTTGTCGAACTCCTCGAAATTCATTTTGCTGGCATACGCAAGGCCAATAGTTACGTTCGGCGCGATCTTACCCATATAGCCCAGCCGCACGCCATAGCCGAAGGCATCATCGTAGCCTTGGTTGGTAATGCTGCCCGGAGCGGTCGATATCCCTGTACCAGTGAAAGCATGGAGCCCTTCGGCCTTGAAGCGCTGGTAACCGATCAGCGGCGAAATGCCGATGGAATGATTAGCGTTGATTTTGTATGCGGCGGTCGGCGCAATGATCAATTGCATCAAATCCACCCCCAGGCTTCCCTGGCCGCAAAGCATATTGCTGGCGGGCGCACCGACGCCGCAATTACCTGCTGCAATCTGCCCGCCCGGGTAATCAGAGTTCATGCCGCCATTGCCGTACACGGTCACGCCCAGCGCAAGGTTATTGTTGAGCATGCGGTTGTAGCCGAATTCGGGGATCAGGAAATAATTGCTGTCGCTATCCACGGACATGTCCAAACCGCCCAGACCAGTACGCGATGCCTCACGACGCGGGCTGAACAGATCCATACCCAGATCAATACGGTTGCCCGCGAAAGCCGCGGCAGCCGGGTTGTTCGCGCCAAAGAAGGCGTCGTCGTGCATCGCGGTTGAGGCGCCGCCCATGCCCTTCGCCTTCATGCCGTAGCCGTGCGAAAAATAACCATTAGTGGCATAAGCACCGGTAGCCAGACCGGCCAGTGCCATGAATGCGAATACGCGGGTGAATTTCATACTGTCTCCTTGGGGCGAATTGTGGGTGCTACAGGCTTGATTACCTAACCTGCCCGCTAGGCTACCGTCCGCAGGTCGGGATGACAAGGCAACGGCGGCTCCGCGGCGGACGAGTTGCAACGAATGTGGTACAAATGTCACACAAACAAAACGGGCCGAATCGCTTCGGCCCGTCTTTCATGCGGCGTCATGCTGCGGCAACGCGGCCGCTGTCCACCCGGTCAGATGAACAGACAGATGTCGGTCTCGCCGGCGAACTCGAAGAAGGTGGCGGCGCCGCCGTACTCGAGGCCGTCGATGAAGTCGGAATGCTCGAAGCCGAACAGTTCGACGGTCATCTGGCAGGCGATGAACTTGACCTCGGCTTCCTGGCACAGGCTGCGCAGGTCGGGGATGGTGGCCACGCCGTTGTTGGCGATGGTCTGTTTCATCAACGCGGTGGCGACGCTCTCATAGCCGGGGATGATGGCCTGGATGGCGTTGGGCATGTTCCAGTTGATGCCCTTGAACCACTTGGGGCCGAAGGGCATTTTCATCGGCATGCCGGGGTTGCCGAGCGGGCTGACCTTGAGCACGGACAGGTCCTTGCGCAGGAGTTGCAGGCCGTAGAAGGTGAAGAAAATCTGGGTTTCGTAGCCCAGCGCCGCCGCCGTGGAGGCCAGGATGAACGGGGGGTAGGCCCAGTCCAGCGTGCCCTTGGTGGCGATGATGGCCATTTTTTTGGTTTCCATGCGTGTTGTCTCCTGTCGTTCCGTCAATCAAAAACGCCGCTGGTTCCTGGCCCAAAATTCTCCGGGAACGAACGGCGCTGGTTTTCGTTGTACGTGGTGGTTCTTATTTTTTCTTCATGAAGAAGGTGAATTCGCCGCCTGCTTCGGCAGTGGACAGCAACTCGTTGCCGGTCTGCTTGGCGAAAGCAGCGAAGTCCTTGACCGAGCCGGGGTCGGTGGAGAGGATCTTCAGGACCTGGCCGCTGCCGACTTCGGCGAGGGCTTTCTTGGCGCGCAGGATGGGCAGCGGGCAGTTCAGGCCACGTGCGTCGAGTTCTTTGTCGAAATTCATGGTTCTCTCCTTAACTAAATCGGCATGTACTAAAAAAGCTGCGGTACCTTAAACCAGAAGGTCCGCCATTGCAACCCAAAAATACTATTTACGGTTGTAGGTGTACGCTACCTCGCGCGGGTTCAGGCGGTGCGCGGCAAGCTCAAGGCGTTGCCGGAGCGCGCCCACGCCATGATGCCGCCGGCCAGGTTGTGCATGTTGGCAAAGCCCTTGGACGCCATGAATGCGCAGGCCTGCGCCGAGCGCGCGCCGGAACGGCAATAGATGACGACAGGCTTGTCCTGCGGAATGTCCGCGGCGCGCAGCGGCAGCAGGTGCAGGGGAATATGGATGGCGCCGTCGATCACGCCTTGCGCGACTTCGGCTTCGGTCCGCACATCGATGAGATGTGCGCCCTTGGCGGCCAGTTCGCTCACATAGGCGGGGTCGACTTCCTTGAAACCAGACAGTCCAAACATGGGCGTCACACTCCTGTCATGGAGAAATTAGAATTTTCTAATATACGCCAAAGCAGAGGCAAAGCCAAGTCTGACGAGCTCGCCACAGCGGCCCGCTGCGGAAGGGGCGTCCCCCCTGTGGGGACTTCCCGCAGGGAATCAGCAGCGCTGCGCGCCGTGATAGAGATTGACGACGTGGCGCGCTTCGGCGAAGAACAGCCAGCGCTCCATCGCGGCGCCGAGCAGGCCGGCGATCGCCGCGACCACGGCAGCGAGTTGGGCGCCCTGGTGGTTGAGCACCCACACCAGCATCAGGCCGGGCAGCGCGAAACCGACGATGAAGACCAGCGCCTTGATCAGGGTGGCGCGTTTGCGTGCCAGCTGGTAGCCGAATTCCTGCGTGAGGAAGGTGCCATGGGTGTGGCCGGTATCGAGCAGCTTGACCTTCGCACGGGTGAGGCCGGTCGCGGTGTTGATGGTGGGGGTGAGGCCGGGACTGCGGATCCAGAAATAGTAGATGGCCTTCAGCACCGCGGCGATCGCCACGATCAGCGCCGACATCGCGACGTAAGGCATCAGGTCGAGCCCGGCGGTCACCGCACCCAGCAGCAGCAGCAGGCTGCCGCTGGCGTAGCCGAGCGCGAGGTAGTTCGCCGGCACCAGCGGGGTATTCCACTGGCGGATGGTCTTCAGGCAGGCGTAGATCATGCCGGTCGAAAACACGGTGATCCAGGCGAGCACAGCGGTGAGGAAGCCGCTCGTCGCGCGCAGCCACTGCGGCGCGTCGAACACGATGCTGGCAAGGTAGATCAGCGCCAGCGGCATGAACACCACGGCGAACACGCCTTCGCGCGACAGCCACGAGGTGCGGAAGCGGCTGAAGGCACGCCAGGCGTTCTTCGGGTTGGCCAGGTGGAAGGTCGACGACAGGAGACCGAAAGCGATGAGACCGAGGGCGATCAGGCCGCCGGCGACAAGCTGGTCATTGCCGAAACCGCCGCCGAGCTTGAAAAAATCGGCGATGAACAGCAGCGAGATCAGGCCGAAACCGGCACCCGACGCGACGGTGAAGAAGATGACTGAAAATGCTGGATGCATAATGGTTCCCTTATTAATCAGTATCCAGCATTTCGGCGAAGACTAACCTTCAGGTTATGTCGGAGCCAAAATGCGGGATGCATGTTTACTCCTGTTTATTCTTTAACGCCGTCATCGCGAGGCCCCAGGACCGTGGCGACCCAGGCGTCGCCGCTACTGCGGACAGACTGGATTGCTTCGCGTAGCTCGCAATGACGAAGGACAAGGTTGAGCGACATGTTCAGGATCAGCGGCGAACCAGCTTGTTGGCGAACTGCTTGATGCTTTCCTTCAGGCCGCCCTTGGGCTTGGTCTCGATCTCGATCACCGGCCTGCGGCGCGGCGGCAGGTACTGGTTGGTCGGGTTGTAGTTGAGCTCGGGCATCAGCGGGAAGCCGCCGCGCTCGCGCACGGTGCGCGACACCGCCGAATCCGGATCGTCGAAGTCGCCGAACATGCGGGCGTGCGCCGGGCAGGTCAGCACGCACGAGGGCTGGCGCTCTTCGACCGGCAGCTTTTCGTCGTAGATGCGGTCGACGCACAGGGTGCACTTCTTCATGGTGCCGCTGGAGCGGTCGAGTTCGCGCGCGCCGTAGGGACAGGCCCACGAGCAGTAGTTGCAGCCCATGCACTTGTCCTGGTCGATCAGCACGATGCCGTCCTCGGCGCGCTTGTACGAGGCGCCGGTCGGGCACACGGTGACGCAGTCGGCGTCCTCGCAGTGCATGCACGACATCGGGAAGTTGACCGTCTTGTTGTGCGGATACTCGTCCATTTCGTAATGGCGAATCCGGTTGAACCACACGCCCGACGGCTCGGCGCCGTAGGGCTGGTAGTCGGACAAGGGGCCGATGGTGCCGGAGGCGTTCCATTCCTTGCAGGCGATGGCGCAGGCATGGCAGCCCACGCACACGTCGAGGTCGATGACGAGTCCAAGTCTCATGATTGTTCTGGTGCCTTAGTCGGTTAGTTCTTTTCGTGGGTGCGGGCGTCGTAGCGCAGCACCTCGGGCCGTTCGTAGCGCTCGTCGCCCGGGTAAGCCTTGAGCGCGTCGAACTGCGGCCAGGAGCCTGTCTCGCCCGGCGCGGCCTTCCAGATCTTCACGCGCAGGTCGAACCACGCGGCCTGGCCGGTGACCGGGTCGGAGTTGGTGACGCGACGCTCGCCCGCCTTTTCCGGCAGCAGCTCGGAAATCAGGTGGTTGAGCAGGAAGCCCTTGGTCGCCTCGGAGGCGTTTTCCTTCAGACCCCAGGCGCCCTTCTGCTTGCCGATGGCGTTCCACGTCCACACCGTGTTCTCCTGGGTGCCTTCCATGGTCTTGACCTGGCAGCGGATCTTGCCGTTGTGCGACTCGACCCAGATCCAGTCGAAGTCCTGGATGCCCATCTCGGCGGCCTTGCGCGCGTTCATGTAGAGGAAGTTCTGCGCCATGATCTGGCGCAACCACACGTTCTGCGAATCCCACGAGTGGTACATGAACATCGGGCGCTGGGTCAGCGCGAAGAAGGGGTATTCGTCGGCGTCGACGCGCTGCTGTTCGAGCGGCTCGTACCACATCGGCAGCGGGTCGAAGTATTTCACCAGACGCTCGCGGTCGACCTGGTTGTTGGGCTGCGGGCCGTCGTACAGGCCCTGCCCTGCCAGGCGGAATTTCTGCAGCGGCTCGGAATAGAACTGCATGATGATGGGCTCGACCTTGCCGACGAAGCCGACGTCCGCCGCCACGTCAAGGTAGTCCTTGTTGGCGTAGCGCATGTACTTCTGGTTGTCGGGCCAGTGGTGGGCGAAGAAGCTCTGGTTCTCGATGTACTTCTCCCACTGGTTGGGATTCGGCTCGCCCTTGAGCGACTTGCTGCCGTCCTTGCCGCGCCAGCCGGCGAGGAAGCCGACGCCCGGCGAGCGCTCGTAGTTGACGATGAAGTCCTGGTAGCCGCTGAACTTGCGGCTGCCGTCGGCGTGGGTGAAGGCCGGGAATTTCAGGCGCGAGGCCAGCTCGACCATGACTTCCTGCCACGGACGCACGTCGCGATCGGCCTTGACCAGCGGATAGCGGATCGCGTCGGCCGCCGAGTCCGGCTCGGAAATCGGACGGTCGAGCAGCGAGATCGTGTCGTGGCGCTCCAGATACGTCGTGTCCGGCAGGATCAGGTCGGCGAAGTTGGTCATCTCCGAGTGGAAGGCGTCGATCACCACCAGGAACGGGATCTTGTACTCGCCCGGCTCCTCGGGGTCCTTCGCGCGCAGCATGTCCTGCACGTTCCTGGTGTTCATGGTCGAGTTCCACGCCATGTTCGCCATGAACAGGATCAGCGTGTCGATCGCGTAGGGATCGTGGTTCGCCGCGTTGGTGATGACCATGTGCATCATGCCGTGCGAGGCGATCGGCACTTCCCACGAGTAGGCCTTGTCGATGCGCAGCGGGTTGCCGAACTCGTCGATCACCAGGTCTTCCGGACGCGTCGGGAAGCCGAGCGGCGGGCGCGACAGCGGGGTGTTCGGCGCGTTGATGACGTCGATGTTGTTTTCCGGCAGCTGGTGCGGCGGGATCGGTTTCGGATACGGCGCACGCGCGCGGAAGTTGCCCGGCGCGTCGAGCGCGCCCAGGAGCATCTGGATGAAATGCACCGCGCGGCAGGCGTGGAAGCCGTTGGAGTGGGCGGCGATGCCGCGCATCGCGTACATCGCGACCGGGCGGCCCACGACCTTGTCGTGCTTCCTGCCCCACACGTCGGTCCACTCGATCGGCAGCTCGACAGTCTCCTGGAAGGCGACGTGCGCCATTTCCAGCGCGATGCGCTCGATGGTCTCGGCCGGCAGGCCGACTTCCAGCGCGACGTTTTCCGGCGCGTAGCGCGAATCGAGGTAGCGCTCGGCGACCAGCGACATCACGGTCTTCACGCGGCGGCCGTCGGGCGCGACGTACTCGCCGAACAGCGCGGGGGCGATGTCGCCGTCCATGCCGTTCCTGAAGGCTTCCTTCTCGATGTCCCAGATCAGCGGCTGGTTGTTCTCGTCGCGCAGGAACAGACCGTCGCCCTTCTCGCCCGGCGTCTGCACCACCAGCCACGAAGCATTGGTGTAGCGGACCAGGAATTCGTAGTCGAACTGCTCGTGCTTCAAGAGCACGTGCACCATCGACATGGCGAGCAGGCCGTCCATGCCGGGCTTGATCGGCAGCCATTCGTCGGCGATCGCCGAGTAACCGGTACGCACCGGGTTGACGGTGACGAACTTGCCGCCGCGGCGCTTGAGCTTTTCCAGGCCGATCTTGATCGGGTTGGACGAGTGGTCCTCGGCCACGCCCCACATGATGAAGTACTTGGCGTAGTCCCAGTCGGGCGCGCCGAATTCCCAGAACGAGAAGCCGATGGTGTAGAGGCCCGCGGCCGCCATGTTGACCGAGCAGAAGCCGCCGTGCGCCGCCCAGTTGGGCGTGCCGAACTGCTGCGCCCACAGGCCGGTCAGCGCCTGCATCTGGTCGCGGCCGGTGAAGTAGGCGAGTTTCGACGGGTCGGTCGCGCGGATTTCCTCCAGGCGGTCGGTCAGCACGTCGAGCGCCTGCGCCCAGGAGATCGGCTCGTAGATGCCCTCGCCGCGCTCGGTGCCGGGCTTGCGCATCAGCGGCTGCGTGAGCTTGGCGGTCGAGTACTGCTTCATGATCCCCGCCGAGCCCTTGGCGCACAGCACGCCCTGGTTGGTCGGATGATTGCGGTTGCCCTGGATGAAGCGGACCTTGTTGTCCTCCAGCGTGACCTTGATGCCGCAGCGGCAGGCGCACATGTAGCAGGTGGTGTACTTGATTTCCTGCGCGTCGTGGTTTTCGAGTTTGATCTTGGCGTTCATACTGCCTCGTGGTCGAATAAAGTGATCCCCCGCGGCCCCTTGCGGCGTCGCGATCTTCCTGCCCGGAAATAACACACTAGGTGACTGCTGGAAGCAGCGCCAGCGTCAGAGACGCCCGCCGCTGCGGGAACGGCTTAATATTAATTTTTCCGAATATTCTGTTATTTTGCCCATCAGTCCTCCCGGCTGGCAAGCAAAACGATTGATGCATCCATAAGGCACACTGATGCTATTCCTTGATTTTTTTGTGGTTTTTGCCGGCGACGCCTACCTCGCCTGCGCGGCCGCCGCCTCTGCCAGCAAGGCCTCGATTTTTGTCAGCGCCTCGCCTTCGTCCCATTCGGTCGGTCCGGTCAGCACGTAGCGGATGCGCCCCGACGCGTCGAGCAGGAAGGTGGTCGGCAGCGCGAAGACCTTCCAGCGCTTGGTGTTGCTGCCGTCCGGGTCGAGCAGGATGGGAAAGCCGACCTGCATTTTCGCGAGGAAGGCGTCGACTTCCGCGCGCGTCTCGGCGCTGTCGAGCGCGACGACCGCCAGCGGCCGCCCGGTCATTTTCACGCGCAGGCGTTCCATCGACGGCATTTCGCGCAGACAGGGCGGGCACCACGACGCCCAGAAATTGAGCAGCACGACCTTGCCGCGGTAGTCGGCGAGGGTTTTGGTCGCCCCGGCAAGATCCTGCGCCAGAAGGTCCGGCGCCGGCGTCGCCGGCCGCGCCTCGAATCCGGCCGCCTGCACCGCGCCCGCCAGCAGCACGCCCGCGATCATTCCCAGCATTCCCGGCTTCATTGGCATCCCCATTCGTCCAGTTCACGCAGCAGCAGCTCGTGCATGCGGCGGCTTTCGGCCATTTCGAATTCGGTCGGCGTTTCGCGCATCCACCAGCCTTCGCGCAGGTTTTCAAGAATGACGTGGCGCACCGCCACGCCCTGCGCCGCAAGGCTGTCGAGCAGGCCGGGCAGCCACGGCGTGGCGGCCGAGCGGCGCGGCTGCAGCACCCGCACGCGCAGGCCGGTCAGACTGCCGAAATTCAGGTATTCGGGTTCGGCCAGCGGCTCGGCGACGGTATACAGGTTCGGATACGCCAGCATCACGCACAGCCGCGCCCGCTCGGCCGGGTCGAGCGCCGCTGCCGCGCGCAGCACCGGCACCGCCGCGCGGTTGATCGCGTATACGACCACCTGTTTGTCGCGCGCCAGCGCCGCCCGCAGCCAATCGACCATGTCCGGCGTCGGCACCGCGTCCATGCTGCGCGGCAACTGCGGCAGAAAGTAGGCGCTCACCAGATCGACCGACCAGGTTTCGACCCCGCGCGCGGCGAGCTGCCCGGCCGCGTGCAATTCGGGCTCGGTGCGGCCGCGCGCCGCCGACACCCACAGCAGCAGGCGCTCGCCTTCGGCGGCGAACACGCGATGCTCGGGCAGGCCGGCATGCGCCGCGCCCGCGCCCAGCGCGAACAACAACGCCGCCAGAAAGCGTTCAAGCCGTTTCATGTTCATGACACCGATCTTGCCGCCATGTCGGACCGGCACAAGAGGCCGTTTGGACCAGCCCACCCCTTACGAAGCGACGCGCCAGTGGCCGGAGCGCCCGCCCTGCTTCTCCAGCAGGCGGATGTCCGACATCGCCATGCCGCGGTCCACCGCCTTGCACATGTCGTAGATGGTCAACAGCGCGACCGACACGCCAGTGAGCGCTTCCATTTCGACGCCAGTCTTGCCGACGGTTTCGGCGGTCACCGTGCAAGCGATTGACGAAGCTGCGGAATCGGGAACGAAGTCCACGCTCACTTTCGTCAGCGCGATGGGATGGCACAGCGGAATGAGTTCGGCGGCGCGCTTGGTCGCCTGGATCGCGGCGATGCGCGCGATGCCGAGCACGTCGCCCTTGTCGGCGCGGCCGTCGAGAATGCGCGCGAGCGTATCGGGTAACATGCGGATGCGGCCTTCGGCCACCGCCACGCGTCGCGTATCGGCCTTGGCGGCGACGTCGACCATGACGGCACGGCCGGCGGCGTCAAAATGGGTGAACTCGCTCATCGTTCGATCAATTACCGGAACCTGTTCGACAATCCGCGCATCCTAATGCAAATGCCGCTCGCTGCCCCACACTTTATCTGATGTTCCTGCGCACCCTGCTCGCCGTCTCGCTCGCCGTCCAGCCCGCGATCGCGTCCGACCTGCCCGATCTCGGCGAGGTGTCGCGCCAGTATTTCTCCGACCAGGAAGAGCAGGCGCTGGGCCGCGCCATCATGCGCGACGTCTACGCCGACCCGCGCTATCTCGACGACCCCGAGATCGAAACCTATCTCAACCAGCTCGGCTACAAGCTGGTGTCGGTGAGTCCGCGCAACCAGCGCGAATTCATTTTCTTCATCGTCGACGACCCCTCCATCAACGCCTTCGCCATGCCGGGCGGCAACATCGGCGTGCACACCGGCCTGCTGCTCGCCGCCCAGAGCGAATCGGAACTCGCCGGCGTGGTCGCGCACGAAATCGCCCACGTCACCCAGGACCACATCGCGCGCATGGTCGCCGCGCAGGCCAAGAGCTACTGGCCGACCATGGCCGCGCTCGCGCTGGCGCTCCTGGCGTCGCGCTCCAATTCCAACGTAGCCGGCGCGGCGATCGCCACCACCCAGGCCTACTCGATCCAGAACCAGCTCAACTACAGCCGCGACTACGAGCGCGAAGCCGACCGCCTCGGCTACGACATGCTCACCCGCGCCGGTTTCGACCCGCGCGGCATGAGCGGCTTCTTCAACCGCCTGCAGCGCGCCAGCCGTTTCTACGACAGCAGCGCGCCCGCCTACCTGCGCACCCACCCGCTCACCAGCGACCGCATCGCCGACATGGAAGCGCGCAGCGAATCCGCCGCCTACCTGCAGGTGCAGGACAGCCTCGACTTCCAGCTCGTGCGCGCCCGCCTGCGCGCGCAGGACGGCACGCCGCAAGATGCGGTCGTCGCCGCGCGGGCCGCGCTGAAAGACCGCCGCTTCAGCAGCGAAACCGCCGCCCGCTACACCCTCGTCTCCGCGCTCGTGCGCGCCCGCGCGTTCAGCGAGGCCGAGGCCGAACTGAAGCCTTTGCTGGCCGCCCCATCGGTTCACCCGATGATCCAGCAGCTGGCGGCGCAGACCGCGCTCGCCGCAGGCAACGCCGCGCGCGCGCTCGATCGCTACAGCGCCGGCGTCGCCGCGCATCCCGGCTACCGGCCGCTGCACTACGGACACGCCGCCGCGCTGATCGCAGCCGGCCGCGCCGCCGAAGCACTCGGCCGGCTCGAAAGCCAGCTCACCCTCTACCCGCTCGATCGCCGGCTGTGGCGCCTCGCCGCGCAGGCGCACGCCCAGCTCGGCCATCGTCTGCTGAGCCACCGCGCGCACGCCGAGGCGCTTGCGCTCGCCGGCAATCTCGTCGCCGCCATCGAACAGCTCAACCTCGGCATCCGCGCCGGCGACGGCAGCTTCCACGAGCTTTCGGCGGCCGAAGCACGGCGGCGCGAGTGGGAAGCCGCCGAAAAATCGCAGCGGCAGAATTGAATCGACCCACTGTAACGCCCTGTTTCATGCGGCTGGTAGGAATTTACCCCGCGATAGAACCGGAAAATTGCGCCCTTGGCCTTGCGCCGAAAAAACGAATTCCACTATCCTTGGGCCCATCCATTAGTGGATAGCGTTCGCCGCACGGCACCCCCATGTGGTCAAGCGCACTCGTCACGACGTCAAAAATTAGGAGGATGACCATGCGAAAGTATGTAGCAGCAGCCTGTGCGATCAGCGCCCTCGTGCTGTCCGGTAGCGTGCTGGCCCAAGCGCCCGCCGGCGCCGCAGCACCCAAGAAGGAAGAAACCGGCAAGGACATCGCGTTCAACCGCGCCAAGGGCAACTGCCTGGCCTGCCACGCCATGCCGACCGTGCCCGATGCCCAGTCGCCCGGCTTGTATGGCCCGCCGCTGATCGCCATGAGCGCCCGCTACCCCAGCAAGGCCGCCCTGCGCGCCCAGATCTGGGATGCCACCGTGAAGAACCCCGCCAGCTCCATGCTGCCCTACGGCAAGCATCAGATTCTGACGGAAGCCGAAATCGATAAAGTGACCGACTTCGTGTACGGTCTTTAATTCAGCACTTTGTTCAATCAGGAGATATGCATGAACGCACTTCGTAGAAACGTATTGAAAGGCGCTGCCGGCGCCGGCGCCGTGGCGGTTGCCGTGGCTGCAGGCCTGCTCAAGCCGACCCAGGCGATGGCCGCCTGGAACAAGGCCGCCTTCGAG
>JBFMET010000005.1:149765-156200 GCA_040753235.1 Pseudomonadota bacterium | reverse complement strand
ACGGCCTGGCCACGGCGCTCTTAGCCTCGTTCACGGTGAGTTTGAGCCGCTTCTCAAGGAAGCTTCTCACCCCCGCCATGATCCGTTGCCCGGCCCGCTGACTGCTCACGTATCCGCTTCCTGTTCGCCAGGCCAGCGCTTTGCCATCCAGCTTCCTTCAGACTCGCAGTCGCCCGCGAAACCCTTGCCTTCGGCTAACCCTTCCCCTTGCCGGGCGAGTAGAGGACTTTCACCTCCAAGTAAGTGCGCCCTGCCGGGCGCACCGAAAAAAAAGCCGGGTTCTTGCGAACCCGGCTGAACGGAGGAGACAACCCCTCGTTGCGGAGAACTTCCTGCTTGCAGCGCAAACAGCAAGCCTCTGCATCGTATGTAGGGCGTTTCGATCCGTCTATACGACTTTAGTCGTAGATGAACACCAACCTATTGATTAACCTGATTTTATTTTTTCGCGCAGGGCCGAATACTGGCGTCGGCTGACGGGCAAACGCTCGTTCAGTCCGTCGAGGCGCAGGAAATGGCCTTCGTCGTCGCCCGGCGCCTTGCCGATTTCGCGTATGCGTCCGGCGGCCACCAGGCAGTTGCGGTGGATGCGCAGGAAGGCGTCGCCGAACTCGTTTTCCAGCCGTACCAGCGACTCTTCCAGCAGGAATTCGCGTTCGGCGGTGCGCACGGTCACGTATTTGAGCTCGGCCTTGAAATAGAGGATGTCGCCCACCGGAATCAGCACGATGCGGCCTTTTTCGTTGATCGACAGATGGGTGCGCGCGTGGGGGTGCGCCTCGCGCAATTGTTCGAGCACCGCGGCGGTGAGCCGCCGGGCCCGCGACAGCGCCCGCACCAGGCGCTCGGCACGCACCGGTTTCACCAGATAATCGACCGCGTTGAGGTCGAAAGCCTGGCAGGCATAGGCATCGTAGGCCGTGCTGAAGATGATCGCCGGCGGCGGCGTCAGCCGGTTGAGGTGGGCGGCGCATTCCAGCCCATCCATGCCGGGCATGCGGATGTCGAGCAGCACGGCGTCGACCGGCTGCTGCTGTACCCGTTCCAGCGCGTCGAGGCCGCTGCTCGCCTCGCCGACGATGTCGACCGGCAGTTCGGCGGCGCAATCCGCCAGCACGTCGCGCAGGCGATGGCGCGCCGGCGCCTCGTCATCGACGATGAGGACGCGCAGGGGCGGGTTGGGTGCGTTCACGGGTGTAGGGAATCACGATGTGCACCTGGTAAACGGCTCCCATGGGCTCGGACTTGAGCTGGGCGTCGAGGTCGAAGTGCAGCAGCAGGCGCTCGCGGATGTTGGCCATGGCGATGCGGTTGCCCTTGTGGTGGCCGGGGTCGGCGGCCACCGGGTTGCGCACGACGATGTGCACGCTGTCGCCGCTGCGGTAGATGTTGAGGCTGATCTCGCCGCCCGCCGGTTGCGGCTCGATGCCATGGTAGACGGCGTTTTCGACCAGCGGCTGGATGACCAGCGGCGGAATCAGGGCGTCGGCCGGCATTTTGTCGATGTGCCAGACGAGTTGCAGGCGATCGCCCAGGCGCAGCTGCTCCAGTTCCAGGTAGGCGCGAGTGAGCGCGACCTCGTCTTCCAGCGGTACCAGCTGGTTGGCGTTGCTCATCAGCGCGCGGAACAGGTCGGCCATGTTCTCCAGCGCGCGCTCGGCGCGGCGCGGGTCGCTGCGCACCAGCGACAGCACGGCGTTGAGGCTGTTGAACAAAAAGTGCGGGCGGATGCGCGCCTGCAGCGCCTGCAGCCGCGCCTCGGTGATGGCCGGCGACAACGCCCGGGCGCGCAGGTTGAAATAGGCCAGCAAACCGGCACCGAGCAGGAAGGCGATCAACGCCGCGCCCGCCGGCGACAGGAAAAAGCCGCCGCCGAGCGTCGGCCCCAGCCACTGGGTGACCGCGGCCGGCACCGCCGCACCCAGCGCGAGCGTGGCGACCACGCCCTGGCGGTAGGGCCGGCTGCGCAGCCAGGTGCTCGCCGCGCACAGCAAAAGCAGGGTGAGCAGCAGCGCCGGCTGGACCAGCGCCGACAGGCTGATGAATCCGTCCCAGAAGGCGTCGGCGTCGGCCGCGCGCGCGACCACCCCGGCGACCAGCACCGCCTCGACCGTGAGCGCGATGCGCAGGCTCACCCCCAGGTGGCAGAAGTTCGGCAATTCGACCTGCCGGTTGTTATGATTCTTTCTTTTCATCCCCTCGCTTGCCCCATGAGCACCTCAGCGACGCCGCCGGAAGGCGCCTGGTCCGGCCGCTTTTCCGAGCCGGTCTCCGAAATCGTCAAACGCTACACCGCGTCGATTCCCTTCGATTATCGGCTGGCGGAGTTCGATATTCAGGGTTCGCTGGCGCACGCCGCCATGTTGCACCACGTCGGCGTGCTGACCAAGGACGATCTGGAAGCGATCCGGCGCGGCATGGCCGAGCTGCTGGCCGAGATCCGCGCCGGCCAGTTCGCCTGGTCGCTCGACAAGGAAGACGTCCACCTCAACATCGAAGCGGCGCTCACCGCGAAAATCGGCGACGCCGGCAAGCGTCTGCACACCGGCCGTTCGCGCAACGACCAGGTGGCGACCGACATCCGCCTCTATCTGCGCGACGCGATCGACCGTATCAGCGCGGGTCTCAAGGCCTGCCAGACCTCGCTCGTGGATCTCGCCGAAACGCACGCCGACACGGTGATGCCGGGATTCACCCACCTGCAGGTCGCGCAGCCGGTGACATTCGGCCATCACCTGCTCGCCTATTTCGAGATGCTGGCGCGCGACGCCGAGCGCATGGCCGACTGCCGCCGCCGGGTGAACCGGCTGCCGCTGGGCGCCGCTGCGCTGGCCGGCACCAGCTACCCGATCGACCGCGAATACGTCGCGCGCGAACTCGGCTTCGAGGCGGTGTGCGAGAACTCGCTCGATGCGGTGTCGGATCGCGACTTCGCCATCGAATTCACCGCCGCCGCGGCGCTGGCGATGACGCATCTCTCGCGCCTGTCGGAAGAGCTGATCCTGTGGATGAGCCCGCGCTTCGGCTTCATCGACCTCGCCGACCGCTTCTGCACGGGCTCGTCGATCATGCCGCAGAAGAAGAACCCCGACGTGCCGGAGCTGGTGCGCGGCAAGACCGGCCGCGTCAACGGCCATCTGGTCGCGCTCCTGACCCTGATGAAGGGCCAGCCGCTCGCCTACAACAAGGACAACCAGGAAGACAAGGAGCCGCTGTTCGACACCGTCGACACCCTGGTCGACACGCTGACCATCTACGCCGACATGCTGCGCGGCGTGACGGTCAAGCCCGACGCGATGCGCGCCGCGGTGATGCAGGGTTTCGCCACCGCGACCGATCTCGCCGACTATCTGGTGAAGAAGGGCGTGCCCTTCCGCGACGCCCACGAAGTGGTGGCGCGCGCAGTGCGCGCGGCGGAGGCGTCCGGCCGCGACCTGGCCGACCTGACGCTCGCCGAATTGCAGGCGTTCAGCCCCGTCATCGCCGACGACGTCTACGGCGTGCTCACGCTGGAAGGCTCGCTTGCCGCCCGCGACCACGTCGGCGGCACCGCCCCGGCGCAGGTGCGCGCGGCGATCGCCCGTGCGCGGAAGCGCCTTCTGCAGCCCTAAGGCGTATCCGCCAGCGCCACCGGCGGCGCGTGCTCGCGGCAGATTCGCCGCACCTCGGGGCTCGACAGCTTCTCCTGCATCAGGCCGCAGAAATAGCTGCGCGGGCCGATCCGCTGGTTATGGCGGCAGGTCGCGCATACGCCGAAGGTGCGCTTGCCGCTCTGCGCCTGCACCTGCGCCAGGATCTGCCGCAGCACCACCACCGCCGAGGTCACCCGCGCCGGGCTCGCGGTCTGCACGATGTCGCGCCAGGCACCGCCGGCGGACAGCGTCTTCAGGAGCGTGGTGCCGCCTTCGGTCAGGATGAGCCGCACCACCCGGCCGTCGCGCGGGTCGGCGTAGCGCGAAATCAGGCGCCGGCGCGCCAGCACCAGCAGGGTCTGCGACACCGTGCCCTTGGTCAGGCCCAGGTACTCGGTGAGCGCCTGCGGGGTGTTGGAAAAGCGGTTGGCCTGGTTGAGGTAGAACAGCACCTGCAGATGCACCGGCTGCAGGCCCTGCGCGGTGCCTGCCTGCCGGAGGTCGGCGCGGGTGAGCAGCGAAAGCCGCTCCACCAGGTCGAACAGGGTGAGCGCCTGGCTTTTTCTCAAGGGCTCAGAAGCGGATCATCGTGCCGCCCTGCGCGGCGATCAGCGCGGCCAGCTTGTCGTAGAGCGGCTCGCCGCTTTTGGTGTCGAACCAGCCGGCGTCCAGCGGCTTGAAGTGAAAGCCGCCCGAGCGCGCGGCCACCCAGATCTCACGAGCCACGCCGTGGCGGTTGATGACGATCTTGCTGCCGTCGTCGAACTCGACCTCGATGATGCCGTCGGCCGGCGTCTCGAAGTCGAGATCGGCGTCTTCGAGCGCCTGCTCGATGCGTGCCAGCGCCGAGTCGGCGGCCTGGTTGAAGTCGATTTCAGTCATAAATGTCCGTGCTACCATCTCGCGCATGCAACTGCGCGCCATATATATAGTGTCCCTGCTGCTATGCAGCCTTGCCCTCGCCGCCTGCGGCTCGAAGGGTGACCTGTATCTTCCCGAAAAACCTTCCGCCCCGCAACGGACCACCCCGTGAATACCCTGCATCGCATCAATGGCCGCCTTCACCTGGAAGGCGTGGCCCTGGACACGCTTGCCGAACGCTTCGGCACCCCGCTCTATGTCTACTCCCGCGAGGCGCTCGAAGCCGCCTACCGCGCCTACGCCGACGCCTTCGCCGCCACCCCGCATCTGATCTGCTATGCGGTGAAGGCCAATTCCAGCCTCGCCATCCTCAACCTGTTCGCCCGGATGGGCGCCGGCTTCGACATCGTTTCCGGCGGCGAACTCGCACGCGTGCTGGCAGCCGGGGGCGACGCCCGCAAGGTGGTGTTCTCCGGCGTCGGCAAGACCGTAGCCGAAATGCGCGCCGCGCTCGAGGCCGGCATCCTCTGCTTCAATGTCGAATCCGAAAGCGAGCTGCACCGCCTGAACCGCGTGGCCGGCGAGCTGGGCAAGGTCGCGCCGGTGTCGTTCCGGGTCAATCCGGACGTCGACCCCAAGACCCACCCCTACATCTCCACCGGCCTCAAGGAAAACAAGTTTGGCGTGCCGATCGCCGACGCGCCGGCGCTGTACCGCCTCGCCGCGAGCCTGCCCAACCTCGAGATCACCGGCATCGACTGCCACATCGGCTCGCAGCTCACCGACCTCTCGCCGCTCGCCGACGCCGCCGACCGCGTGCTCGCCCTGGTCGACGCGCTCGCCGCCGAGGGCATCGCACTGCACCACATCGACCTCGGCGGCGGCGTCGGCATCCGCTACCGCGACGAGACGCCGCCCGATCTCGCCGCCTACGGCCGCGTGCTCGCCCGAAAATTCGCCGGCCGCAAGGAAACGCTGCTGCTGGAACCGGGACGCTCGCTGGTCGGCAACGCCGGCCTGCTGCTCACCCGCGTCGAGTACCTGAAGCCGGGCGAGGACAAGAATTTCGCCATCGTCGACGCCGCAATGAACGACCTGATGCGCCCTGCCCTCTACGAGGCGTATCACGACATCGTCGCCGTCGACGAGAAAAACGCCCCGACGAAGCGCTACGACATCGTCGGTCCGATCTGCGAAACCGGCGATTTCATTGGGTTTGCGAGGGACCTCGCAATCGGGGAAGGCGACCTGCTGGCCATACTTTCGGCCGGCGCCTACGGCATGAGCATGGCATCGAACTACAATTCGCGCCCCCGTGCGGCAGAAATCCTGGTCGACAAGAATGAAATCAATCTTGTTCGCGAGCGCGAATCCGTCGATGGAATGATGGCCGGAGAACGGCTTGTTTATTGACTCTCATCCAATATTGCCGCCCCTGATTTTTCTCGATTTTTAGTATCGTTCCGATACATTTTGCTTGGCCGCTACAATTTTCAGCGGATAAATTTTGCGTTGCCGGTCTATTTGTTGAACACCCCGGAAAAGTATCTAGAATGAAGCTCACCAAGCGGAGCCTCGGTATCGCCTGTGTCAAGCGGGATTCGGGCATGCAGGTCGCCTGTCGGTACCACGCTTTGGAAGTGCATTTTTCAGACTGCACGTAGCTTCAAGCTTTAGTGATGTGAATGTGTTCAACTTCTAAGGAGTGTTAGATGGCAACAGCAAAGAAACCGGCAGCCAAGAAACCGGCCGCCAAGAAAGCCGCACCGGCTAAAAAACCCGCAGCCAAGAAACCGGCCGTCAAGAAAGCCGCGCCGGCCAAGAAGCCCGCAGTGAAAAAAGCCGCGCCCGCCAAGAAGCCTGTGGCGAAGAAAGCAGCGCCTGCGAAGAAGCCCGCTGCCAAACCTGCTGCCAAGAAAGCAGCGCCGGCCAGGAAGCCTGC
>JBFMET010000005.1:0-149665 GCA_040753235.1 Pseudomonadota bacterium | reverse complement strand
CGGCCAAGAAGCCCGCAGTGAAAAAAGCCGCGCCCGCCAAGAAGCCTGTGGCGAAGAAAGCAGCGCCTGCGAAGAAGCCCGCTGCCAAACCTGCTGCCAAGAAAGCAGCGCCGGCCAGGAAGCCTGCCGCCAAGAAGCCTGTGGCGAAGAAAGCGGCGCCTGCGAAGAAGCCCGCTGCCAAACCTGCTGCCAAGAAAGCAGCGCCGGCCAGGAAGCCTGCGGCCAAACCTGCTGCCAAGAAAGCAGCGCCTGCGAAGAAGCCCGTGGCAAAGAAAGCGGCCCCTGCCGCCAAGCCTGCCCCGGCGCCTGCTCCGGCACCTGCTCCCGCACCGGCGGTACCGGTCATCAAGCCGTTCGGGCTTTAAACAGGTCGGGCATTGCCCAATCTGAAACGGGGGCCTTGAGCCCCCGTTTTTTATTGAGCTTGGCCGGGGGCCTTGAGCCTCCGTTTTGACTGAGCTTGGCCGGGGGCCCGTCTCACGTCCTGAGTCGGCTCGGTCGGTCAACCGTGCCTCGCCTTGCCTCCTCCCAGTCGGGACGTTCCGCCACTCACCGCAATGCGCTCTCGAACGCGGCCGATCCGGATTCGTTCGATGCCGGCCGCAACCCAGGGCAGACGCAGCGCCAGCAGCAGGGCGAGCACCGCCCCGAAGATCAGCGGATCGGTCAGATCCTTCTTCACCAGCCACAGGTAATGGGCAACGCCGAGCAGGGCGGCCGGGTAAATCAGCCGGTGCAAACGCTGCCAGTTGCGGCCGAGGCGGTGCATCATCGCCCGGGTCGAAGTCGCGGCGAGCGGAATGAGCAGCACCAGCGCGGCGAAACCGAGGGTGACGAAGGGCCGCTTGAGGATGTCGCGCGCGATGGCCGACGCGTCGAAAAACTGGTCCAGCCAGAAATAGGTCAGCCCGTGCAGGCAGGCATAAAAGAAGGCGAAGAGCCCCAGCATGCGGCGGTAGCGGACGAGACCCGCATGCCCGGTGAGGCGGCGCAGCGGCGTGACCGCCAGGGTGACGAGCAGCCCCACCAGCGTCCAGGTGCCGGTCGAGCGGGTGATGAACTCGATGGGGTTGGCACCCAGCCCGTCCGCGAAGCCCAGCACGAGCAGACGGATCGCCGGCAGCAGGCAGGCGAGTGCGATCCAGACCTTCGGGTTGCGCAGCATCGCGCCCATCAATAGAACTTCTTCAGGTCCATGCCGCGGTAGAGCGAGGCGACCTGTTCGCCGTAGCCGTTGAACATGAGCGTGTCGCGCTTGCGGAATTCGCCGATGCGGCGCTCCCGCGCCTGGCTCCAGCGCGGGTGGTCGACTTCCGGATTGACGTTGGAATAGAAGCCATACTCGCGCGGCGCCGCCGCCATCCAGGAGCTGACCGGCTGCTTATCGACGAAACGGATCTTCACGATGGATTTGGCGCTCTTGAAGCCGTATTTCCATGGCACCACCAGGCGGACCGGCGCGCCGTTCTGCCTGGGCAGCACTTCGCCGTAGAGGCCGACGGTCAGCAGGGT
Source organism: Pseudomonadota bacterium (assembly GCA_040753235.1). Classification (GTDB taxonomy): domain Bacteria; phylum Pseudomonadota; class Gammaproteobacteria; order Burkholderiales; family Thiobacillaceae; genus Thiobacillus. Next base: position 148,153 of record JBFMET010000005.1, on the reverse strand, counting down.
CAGCGGGTGCATCGCCTCGTCCAGCCGCAGGCCCTCGACGTAAGGCCAGTCGAGCACGCGCGAGCGCTGCCCCGGCATCTGCGCGGGGTCGTGCAGGGTGACGAACTCGACGTACTTCGCGTTGCCGGTCGGCTCGACGCGCCGGATCAGCGCGTTGAGGGGGTAGCCGATCCAGGGAATGACCATCGACCAGCCCTCGACGCAGCGCATCCGGTAAACCCGCTCTTCCAGGGGCGCCAATTTAAGTAGCGTGTCGATATCGTATGTGCCGGGCTTTTTGACCGCCCCCTCGACCGCCACCGTCCAGGGCCGGGTTTTCAGCGACCCGGCGAATTGGGCCGGGTCGGCCTTGCCGGTGCCGAATTCGTAGAAGTTGTTGTAGGTGGTGACGTCGCGGTAGGGCGTCTGCGCCTCGTCGAGCGTGACGGCGCCGCGGCGTACGCCGGGCAGGGCCTGTGCCGCCGCGCCCGCGGGCAGCGCGCCAAAGGCGGCACCGAGCGCCAGCCCGCCGAGGCCCTGCATGAAACGGCGGCGCTCGCGGTAGACCCCGGGCGGCGTGATCTCGGAGGGGGGAATATCACTGGGGGAACGGATCAGCATGGGACGTCCTTCGACTGGGCAGGGTAACGGGTAGTCGGTTGACGCCCGCCCCCCTTACACGGCACAGGAAAACCGACCCGTCGCCGCGGTTTTGGTTTCCGCGCGGAACTGATATGGTGCATCTCCCTCGTACGTCTTTGTTCCATCGAGCGGAATTCCCCATGCGTGCCCTGCCTTTCCTGCTGCTCCTGCCGACGCTCGCCTTCGCCCAAGCGGGCGGCCCGCCCTTCATCCCGGTCAATATGATGAAGGTCGAAGCCACTCCGATCTCCAACACAGTCACCGCCGTCGGCGCGCTGATCGCCGAGGACAGCGTGGTGCTGCGCCCGGAAATCGACGGCCGCATTGCGAAACTGCTGTTCCGCGAGGGCCAGCCGGTGAAAAAGGGCGCGGTGCTGGTCGAACTCGACGCTGCCGAGCAGCGCGCCCGCGTCGCCGCGGCCCAGGCCGACCTCACGCTGGCCGAGAGCCGCTACCAGCGCAGCGAGGAACTGGTCGCGCAGAATTTCATCTCCAGGCAGGCGCTCGACGAAGCGCGCGCCAATGTCGACATCCTGCGCGCCCGCCTGCGCCAGGAACAGGTGGCGCTCGACAAGACCGTGATCCGTGCGCCCTTCTCCGGCGTCGTCGGGCTGCGCCAGGTAAGCGTCGGCGCCTATGTCGGCAAGGGCAGCGACCTGGTGCGCCTGGACGCGCTGTCCACCCTGAAGCTGGAAGTGCCGGTGCCGGAAGCCTTCCTGGCGCGGGTGCGCGTCGGCCAGCCGGTCACGCTCACGGTCGACGCCCTGCCCGGCCAGAGCTTCAGCGGCCGCGTCCACGCCATCGACCCGGTGGTCGATCCGGTGAGCCGCAACGTGCGGGTGCGCGCGCGCATCGCCAATCCGGCCGGCACGCTCAAGCCCGGCATGTTCGCCCGTGCCGGCGCCGACCTCGGCGGCAAGGCCAGCGCGATCATGCTGCCCGAGCAGGCCATCGTGACGCGGCCGGACGGCAATTACGTCTTTGCGGCGGTCGACGGCAAGGCCGACCTGCGCAAGGTCGTGCTCGGCAAGCGCGAGCCGGGCCGGGTCGAGGTCGTGTCCGGCGTCGCCGAGGGCGACACCGTCGTCCTCGACGGCCAGATCAAGCTGCGCCCCGGCGTGCCCGTGGTCACCCTGGAGCAGGCGGCGCAGAGGATGCGGCAGCAGGCAGGCAAGCCTGCGGCGCGCTGAGGCAGACCCGCACACAATGAGGACGCAGAGGAAGCGGAGGAAAACACCCACCCGGGTTTTCTCCGTGTCCTCTGCGTCCTCCCTGTAAAACACACCGACCCCTCTCGACCATGATCCTTTCCGACATCTCCATCCGCCGCCCGGTGCTCGCCACGGTGATGAGCCTGATGATCGTGCTCATCGGCCTGATCAGCTTCGACCGCCTGCCGGTGCGTGAATACCCCAACATCGACGCGCCGGTGGTATCGGTGCGCACGGTCTACCCCGGGGCATCGGCCGCGGTCATGGAAAGCCAGATCACCGACCTGCTGGAGGATTCGCTGTCGGGCATCGAGGGCATCCGCACCATCAAGTCGGTGAGCCGCGAGGAAGTCAGCCAGATCACGGTCGAGTTCGTGCAGTCGCGCGACCCCGAAGCCGCCGCCAACGACGTGCGCGACCGCGTGGCGCGGGTGCGCGGCGTGCTGCCGGACGAAACGCAGGACCCCGTCGTGGCCAAGATCGAGGCCGACGCCCAGGCGATCATCTGGATCGCCTTCTCCAGCGACCGCCTGTCGCCGCTGGAGATCACCGACTACGCCGACCGCGTGGTGGCCGACCAGTTGAAGACGCTGCCCGGCGTCGCCTCGGTCATCATCGGCGGCCAGCGACGCTACGCCATGCGCCTCTGGCTCGACCCCGAGCGCATGGCCGCGCTGGGGGTAACGGTGCAGGACGTCGAGGCCGCGCTGCGTAGCCAGAACACCGAGCTGCCGTCCGGCCGCATCGAGAGCCGCATGCGCGAATTCACCGTGCTGGCCGAAACCGACCTCAGGACGCCCGAGGAATTCGAGCGCGTCATCCTGCGCGATGCAGGCGGCGTGCTGGTGCGCCTCGGCGACGTCGGGCGTGCCGAGGTCGGCGCGGCCGACGACCGCAACATCGTTCGGGTCAACGGCCGCGCCGCGGTCGGCCTCGGCGTCGTCAAGCAGTCGACCGCCAACACGCTGGCGGTGGCGCAGGCGGTCAAGAACGAACTGCCCCGGATCGAATCCGACCTGCCGGAAGGCATGCAGCTCCGCATCGGCTTCGACAGCTCGATCTTCATCGAGAAATCGATCGACGCCGTGTACACGACCATGCTCGAAGCCATGGTGCTGGTGGTCGCGGTCATCTTCCTGTTCCTGCGCAACTGGCGCGCCACGCTGATCCCCTTCGTCACCATTCCGGTGTCGCTGATCGGCGCCTTCATCTTCCTCTACGCGATGGGCTTCACCATCAACGTGCTGACGCTGCTGGGCCTGGTGCTGGCGATCGGCCTGGTGGTCGACGACGCCATCGTCATGCTGGAGAACATCTACCGCCACATCGAGGAGGGCATGCCGCCCTTCGAGGCGGCGGTCAAGGGCGCCAAGGAGATCGGCTTCGCCGTGGTGGCGATGACGTTGACGCTCGCCGCCGTGTTCGCGCCGCTCGCCTTCGCCGAGGGCAACACCGGCAAGCTCTTCACCGAATTTGCGCTCACCGTGGCCGCCGCCGTGCTGGTGTCCGGCTTCGTCGCGCTCACGCTCACGCCGATGATGGCGAGCAGGATGCTGCGCCACGAGACCTCGCACGGCGCCTTCTTCAATTTCGGCGAGCGCGTGCTGAACGGACTCAACGACGGCTATACCCGCACCCTGGCCCGGGTCGTGCGGCACCCCTGGATCGTGGCGCTGGTCTTCGTGCTGGTCGCGGCGGCCGCTTTCGGCCTCCTGAAATCGCTGAAATCCGAGCTCGCGCCGACCGAGGACCGCGGCTTTTTCATCGGCTTCATGCTGGCGCCGGAAGGCGCCACCATGCAGTACACCGACGACTACGCACGCCAGCTCGAAGCGATCTACCAGCGCGTGCCCGAGGTGCATACCGCCTTCGTCGTCGTCGCCCCCGGCCTGGAGCGCCCCAACCCGGTGAACACCGCGCTGTCCTTCGTCATGCTCGACCCCTGGGAAGAACGCACCCGCAGCCAGATGGACATCACCGCCAGCCTCGGTCCGCAGATGTTCATGGGCATGCCGGGCGTGCTCGCCTTCCCGATCAACCCGCCCTCGCTGGGGCAGAGCTTCCGCAACCCGCCGCTGCAATTCGTGGTGCAGGCGCCGAGCTACGCCGAACTGGACAAGGCCGTGGAAGCCCTGATGGCCAAAGTGCGCGAGTATCCGGGGCTGGCGAACGCCGACTCCGACCTCAAGCTCAACAAGCCGCAGCTCAAGGTCGATATCAACCGCGACAAGGCGGCGCAGATGGGCATCGGCGTCGACAGCATCGGCCGCACCCTGGAAACCCTGCTCGGCGGGCGCGAGATCACCCGCTACAAGCAAAGCGGCGAGCAGTACGACGTCATCGTCCAGCTCGACCCCGCGGCGCGCGCAACGCCCGACAACCTCACCAGCCTCTACGTGCGCGGACGCGACGGCAGCCTCACCGCGCTGTCCAACCTGGTCGCGGTGACCGAAAGCGTCGCGCCCAAGGAGCTCAACCACTTCGACCGCCAGCGCGCCGCGATCATCTCGGCCAACATCGCGCCGGGCCATACCCTGGGCGAAGCGCTCGCCTTCATGGACCAGGCCGCGGCCGAGGTGCTGCCGCCGACCGTGCGCACCACGCTCGACGGCCAGTCGCGCGAGTTCCGCGAATCGGGGCAGACGCTGCTGATCACTTTCGCGCTGGCGCTGGTCATCATCTATCTGGTGCTGGCGGCGCAGTTCGAGAGCTTCGTCTCGCCCTTCATCATCATGCTCACCGTGCCGCTCGCCGCCACCGGCGCGCTGCTGGCGCTGAAGCTCACCGGCGGCACGCTCAACGTCTACAGCCAGATCGGCCTGGTCATGCTGGTCGGCCTCATCACCAAGCACGGCATTCTCATCGTCGAATTCGCCAACCAGCTGCGCGCACGCGGCAAGCACAAGGTCGAGGCGGTGATCGAGGCCGCCAGCCTGCGCCTGCGCCCGATCCTGATGACGACCGCGGCCATGGTGCTGGGCGCGGTGCCGCTGGCGCTCGCCCACGGCGCCGGCGCCGAATCGCGCTCGCCGATCGGCTGGGTCATCGTCGGCGGCCTGCTGCTCGGCACCCTGCTCACCCTGTTCGTGATCCCGGTCGCCTACACCCTCCTGACGCGCGACCGCGTCCCCGCGCCGGCCTCCCAGCCGGCGCTCGCCGCCACCCCCGATTGACGAAATCGCCCGCCGGTTTGACGAAGCTTCGTCAGGTCGACGGGCGCGCCTTTTTCATCAGGCCGTCAAACCGGCCTGATTCAATGCGGCTTTCCACCGACCCGACCCGATACGGAGACTGGCATGAACCCTGCTCAAGTCCTTGCAAAGACCACGCAAGGAGAGACCGACATGATCGAACTGACGCCCGGCAACACTCTGGACATCAGCCTCAAGGAGGATGCCCAGGGACGCGACAACGTCGAGGTGACGCTGCAGTCGCCCGGTTGCACGCTGAGCCTGACGCCGCACCAGGCCCGCGTGCTCGCCACCGAGCTCATCATGGCGGTCAACCGGGCCGAAGTGCGCAGCAACCTCAAGCACAGCCACAACATGGTCCGCAATGGCGCGTCAGCCCACGAAAAACGGGGGCTGTTCAACCAGGCGTTCGCGAAATAGGTTTCAGGCCAGCCGGCTTCGGCTGGACCCCGGGGGAAACGGGCATCCCGGCGACACCCCGATAAGACGCCTCCGCATTGTCGGAGGCCCGCCATCCGTGATAGGGTGGCACTCAGGCGCGATGGACTCGTCCTCGCGCCTTTTTATTTCGTCTGCCGTCCGGCACGCCTTTGCCGTCCGGCGCCTTTCTCGCAGGAACCCTCATGGCCGTCATCGAACTCACCCAGGACAATTTCGAATCCACCATCAACGGCAACGATGTCGTCGTCGTCGACTTCTGGGCGCCCTGGTGCGGCCCCTGCCGCGGCTTCGCCCCGATCTTCGAGGCGGCGGCCGAGAAGCACGCCGGCATCGTGTTCGCCAAGGTCAACACCGAGGTCGAGCAGGAGCTCGCCGCCTATTTCCAGATCCGCTCGATTCCCACCCTGATGGTGTTCCGCGAGCAGGTCATCCTCTATTCGGAAGCCGGCTCGCTGCCCGCGCAGGCGCTCGATTCGCTGATCGAGCAGGTGATGGCGCTCGACATGGCGCAGGTCCACAAGGACATCGCCGACCAGCAGGCGCAGCAGGGCCAGGGCTGATCAGCGCTCGGCCAGGAGCTGCCGCAGGAGCGGCAGCGTGATCGGCCGCTTGGCCTCGAGGCTGAAGCGGTCGAGCGCCTCCAGCACCCGCAGCAGGCTCTGCAGGTCGCGCGCGGTGTGGGTCAGCAGATAGTCTGCGACCTGCGCATCGAGCCGGAACCCCAGCGTTTCCGCGTGGCGGCTCAGGGCCGCACGCTTCTCCGCGTCGTCCAGCGGCTGCAGCTGGAACACCAGCCCCCAGCCGAAGCGCGTCTTCAATTCCGGCATCAGCGGCAGCCCGGCCGGCGCCGCGTTGCCCGCCGCCAGCCACAGCCCGCCGGCCTCGCGCACCCGGTTGAAGGCGGAAAAACCGGCGCGCTGCTGGTCGGCATCCCACCGCTCGACCGCGTCGGCGACCACCGCCGGGGCAGGCGCCTGACCGCTGCGTTCGACCTGCAGTCCGCGCGCTTCGCAGGCGCTCACCCAGGCTTCGAGCAGATAGGTCTTGCCGCTGCCCGGCGGCCCCCAGAGGTAGACCATGCGCTCGGCGGCGGTGCCGTCGAGCATGGCCGCGAGCTGCGCCATGAGTTCGACGTTGCGCCCCACCACGAAACGGGCGAGCTCGGGGCGGGCCGGGGGACGGACGTCGAGAAGCAGTTGCTGCATAGGGCCGCAAGGATACGGCACTTGCCCCCGCGGGGGTAGCCGGAGCACGCTCGCCGCGTCCTGCAAAACCCCATGCATTTTCGGGTGAAGTCGCGCGGCGCGCGGCGCTATACTGGCAGGCCTTTCCATGCCCTGTCCGGACTGTCCGATGAATCCTGCCTTTCCCGTTCCGGTGAAGCCCCTGATCCAGGCGCCGCTTCTGGTCGAGGAAGTCCTCGCCGACGACGAGCGCGCCGAGCTCAAGGCGCGCATCAAGCGCCTGATGAAGGAACAGGACGCGGTGCTGGTCGCGCACTACTACACGTCGGGGGATTTGCAGGACCTCGCCGAGGAAACCGGCGGCTGCGTGTCGGACTCGCTGGAAATGGCGCGCTTCGGCCATGCGCACCCGGCGAAGACGCTGATCGTCGCCGGCGTGAAGTTCATGGGCGAAACGTCGAAGATCCTCAACCCCGAGAAGCGCGTGCTCATGCCCGATCTCGCGGCCGACTGCTCGCTCGATCTCGCCTGCCCGGCCGACGAATTCGCCGCCTTCTGCGACGCCCACCCCGACCGGTTGTCGGTGGTCTACGCCAACACCAGCGCGGCAGTGAAGGCGCGCGCCGACTGGGTCGTCACCTCGGGCATCGCCGCCAGGATCGTGAAATACCTGCACCGCCAGGGGCACAAGCTCGTGTGGGCGCCCGACCGCCATCTCGGCGACTACGTGCAGCGCGTGACCGGCGCCGACATGATCCTGTGGCAGGGCTCGTGCGTGGTGCACGAGGCGTTCAAGGCCGAGGCACTGAAGAAACTGCACGCCGAGCATCCGGAGGCGGCGGTGCTGGTGCATCCCGAATCGCCGGAGGCGGTGATCGCGCTGGCCGACGTCGTCGGCTCGACCACCCAGTTGATCGAGGCGGTGCGCACCCTGCCCAACCGCACCTTCATCGTCGCCACCGACAACGGCATCTTCCACAAGATGCACGAAGTCGCGCCCGGCAAGACCCTGCTGGAAGCGCCGACCGCCGGCGTCGGCGCGACCTGCCAGTCGTGCGCGCACTGCCCGTGGATGGCGATGAACGGCCTGAAGAAACTTGCTGCCGTGCTGGAGCACGGCGGCAACGAAATCCTCATCGAGGAATCGATCCGCGCGAAGGCGGCGGTATCGATCCAGCGCATGCTGGATTTCGCCGCCGCCGAGAAGGCCGGCCGCATCCAGCTCGGCGACTGACACAGGCCCGGACGGGCCCCGGACTTACTTCTGGAAAGGCGCGATCAGCTTGCGCACCGGGTCGTAGGCCGTATCCTCGACGACGACGAGGCCGTCGTAGGCCTTGTCGAAGGCTTCCAGCGTCGCCGTGCCCTCGGGCGTGTTTTTCTTCAGCGCCAGCAGGGCGTCGCGCAACTCGTTGCGGGTGGCCGCCGGCATGCCGGGGTGGACGGCGAAGATGTACGACGGCAGCGGCGGCGTGCTGTCGATCACCACGATGCCCTTGCTCTTGAAGGTTTCGGCGGTGGAGTGCAGCAGGATGCCGCCGTCGAAATCGCCGGCGAGCAGCGCCTTGGAGATATTGTCGTAGTGCTTGAGGTAGGCGAATTGCGAGAAATCGCTCGCCTTCAGTCCCATCGACTCGACCGCGGCGCGCTGCAGCAGCGCCTTCTCGTCGCCGAAGGCGAAACGCTTGCCCTTGAGGTCGGCGGGCGTCCTGATCCCGGACCCGGCCTTGGCGGCGATCACCAGCGAGAAATGCGGCTTGCCGTCGGTGGTCGGCGCCACCAGCGGCACCACGCCGTATTTCCTGCGCGCGTCGATGTAGGCGACCGGCGTGAGGTAGGCGATCTGGGTCTGCCCGGTGCCGAGGTCGTCCACCGCCGAGCCCAGGTTGGGCGAGGGCTTGAAGCGGATGTTGAGGTTGGTGGTGAGCGCCAGGTAGTTGGTCAGCGCGCTCATGCGCTTGATCATCTCGACCGGGATGTCCATGGCCACCGAGCCCATGGTGACGCTGGCCTGGCCCGGCGCGGCGGCGGGGGCTTGCGCCCAGGCCGGCAGCGTCATGCCCGCGACGAGCCCGGCTGCGATGAGGATGCGAACTGGCTGTATTGTTTTCATGATGCCTGTTTCTCCTCCACAGGATTGTTGCCTGCATGCACGCTGTAGCGGCCGCGGCCGCTGCGCTTGGACTGGTACAGGGCCTGGTCTGCCGCGTGGTACAGCTCGCGCGGCGCCTTCATCGAGACGTCGTACTGCGCGATGCCGATACTGAAGCGGACGTCGAGGCGGAAGCCGTCGTATTCGAAGACGTATTCCTGCAGATGCATGAGCAACCCTTCGACGAACGCCGTGGCCTGCGCGACATTGGTGTGATACAGCAGGATGCCGAATTCGTCGCCGCCGAGGCGCGCCGGCAGGTCGGACTTGCGCACGTGCAGCCGCAGCAGCGTGCCGATGTCGCGCAGCACCTGGTCGCCGGCGCCGTGGCCGTGGCTGTCGTTGATCTGCTTGAAGTAGTCGACGTCGAACAGCACCAGCGTGATGTCTTCGAGGAAGCGCTCGGACTGGTGGAACATGCGCGACAGCGTCTCGTCGAACTTGCGGCGGTTGGGCAGTTCGGTCAGCCAGTCGGTCGTCGCCATCGCCGAGAGCATGTCGAGCGCGTGTTCGAGCTCGCGGGTGCGCCCGGCGAGCTGGATGTTCTTGTCCTGCAGCTCCTTGTTGGCGAAGTCGATGCGGCCATGCAACTGGTTGTGGTAGTTCACCAGCGACGTGTTCATCTTGTTGAACACCGACACCAGCCGCCCGATCTCGTCCCGGCTTTTTACTTCCAGATCGCGCGCCACGAAGCTGTCGTCGTGCGCCACGGTTTCCTCCATCGCGCGGGTCAGCCGCAGGATGGGCGCCACGATGCCGCTGGCGGTGAAGATGTACACGATCAGGCCCAGGATCAGGCCGAACACGCTCTGTTCGACGAACACCCGCCAGTACAGGGCGTTGAGCGCGTTCTCCAGCGTGTGGGTCGAGATGTCGACGGAGACGCTGCCGATATTCTGGCTGTCGAAAACGATCGGCGCCTCGTAGCGTTTGTAGGTGCCCACTTCGTTGCCCGCCGCCTGGCTCATGACGCGCCCGGCGAGATTGCGGATGCTGACGCGGATCACGCCCGGCTGGCGCGCGACGTTGCGGGCGAGGATTTCGAGGTTGCCGTAGTCGTAGCCGGCCACCAGGGAAGCGGCGCCCGACGCCGTCGCAGTGGCCACGCTCTGTCCGGAACGGTCGATCAGCTCGCTGAGCGGGCCGCGCTCGTTCTGCACGCGCACGACGCCGACGACGGCCGAGGTAATCAGCACGCCGGCCAAGACATACCCCATGAGCTTGATGCTCAAGCCGAACTGCAAGTCGATCTCCCGTATGGACGGGGCAAGATGCGCCCCTTATCGCATTACGGCGAGGCCGCCGGAATCTGAAGCCGTGCGGGACGCATGCACCAGGGCCGTCCGCCGAGGTCGTCCCAGCGCGCGCAAGCCCGCCTTATCCCGTAAAATGCGGGTTTTGCAGCGCCGTTTGCCATGACCGCCCGACTCCGGGAAATCCCCTACAACTACACCTCGTTTTCCGACCGCGAAATCGTCATCCGCCTGCTCGGCGCCGACGCCTGGGCGGTACTGAACACGCTGCGCGCCGAACGCCGCACCGGCCGCTCGGCGCGCATGCTGTTCGAGGTGCTGGGCGACATCTGGGTGGTGCGGCGCAACCCCTACCTGGAAGACGACCTGCTCGCCAACCCGAAGCGCCGCCAGATGCTGGTCGACGCGCTGCGTCACCGCCTGCGCGAAATCGAAGTCCGCCGCCAGGGCAACGAGCTGGTCGGCCAGCTGCTCGCCGCCGCCGACCAGGCGGTGCGCGAGTTCGAGGCCTGGTTCGCCGACACCGAGAGCCTGCGCGCGCGCATCCTGCGCCGTCTGGCCGGCGTGACCCGGCGCGACAACATCGCTTTCGACGGACTGGCGCGCGTCTCGCACGTCACCGATGCGACCGACTGGCGCGTCGAATACCCCTTCGTCGTGCTGACGCCCGACACCGAGGACGAAATGGCCGGGCTCGTCGCCGGCCTGGTCGAGCTGGGGCTCACCATCATTCCGCGCGGCGGCGGCACCGGCTACACCGGCGGCGCCGTGCCGCTCACCACGCAGGCGGCGGTCGTCAACACCGAGAAGCTCGAGACCCTGAGCGCGGTCGAGATGCTGCACCTGTCCGGCTGCGAATTCGAGGTGCCGACGATCCGTTGCGGCGCCGGCGTCGTCACCAAGCGCGTGATGGAAGCCGCCGACGCTGCCGGCCTCGTGTTCGCGGTCGACCCGACCTCGGCCGACGCCTCGACCATCGGCGGCAACGTGTCGATGAACGCCGGCGGCAAGAAAGCCGTGCTGTGGGGCACCGCGCTCGACAACCTGGTGTCGTGGAAGATGGTCACGCCGGACGCCGACTGGATCGAAGTCACCCGGCTCAACCACAACCTCGGCAAGATTCACGACGCGCCGTCGGCCACCTTCGAAATCCGCCGCTTCGGCCCGGACGGCAGGACACCGAAAGGCTCGCCCGACATCCTCACCATCCCCGGCAGCCGTTTCCGCAAGACCGGGCTCGGCAAGGACGTCACCGACAAGTTCCTCGCCGGCCTGCCCGGCATCCAGAAGGAAGGCTGCGACGGCCTCATCACCTCGGCGCGCTTCATCCTGCACCGGCTGCCCGCGCACACCCGCACGGTCTGTCTGGAGTTTTTCGGTTCGGCGCGCGAGGCCACGCCCGCCATCGTCGAGATCAAGGACTACTGCGACGCCCATCCCGACGTGCTGCTCGCCGGCCTCGAACACCTCGACGCGCGCTACGTGAAGGCGGTCGGCTACGCGACCAAGTCGCCGCGCGGCGCGCGGCCCAACATGGTGCTGCTGATCGACGTCGTCTCCGATCACGAAATCGCGGTGGGCGAGGCGGCGTCGAAGATCGTCCGGCTCGCCAACGCGCGCGGCGGCGAGGGCTTCGTCGCAGTGTCGGCGGAGACGCGCCGCATATTCTGGCTCGACCGCGCGCGCACCGCCGCCATCGCCGCCCACACCAACGCCTTCAAGATCAACGAAGACGTCGTCATCCCGCTGCCGCGCCTGGGCGACTACACCGACGGTGTCGAGCGCATCAACATCGAGCTTTCCATCGCCAACAAGCTGAAGCTCGCCGACGCGCTCGCCGAGTTCTTTGCCGCACCGCTGCCGCTGCTGGAGGACGACGATACCGTCGCCGACCCGGCGCAGGTCGCCGACAAGCAGGCGCAGGCGCAGAAACTCGTCGCCGCCGTGCGTGAACGCTGGGCGGGCTACCTCGCCGACCTCGACGCGCCGCACCCCTCCCCCGCAAGCGGCGGGGAGGCTGGGAGAGAGGGCAGCCCCGGCACGGTCTTCACCGCGCTGCGCGACAAGGTCTTCCGCGTATCGTGGAAACGCGAGTTGCGCCGCGAATTGCACCAGCTCTTCGTCGGCCGCGAATACATCCGCATCCTCGAGGCCTGCGACCGCCTCCATAAAGAAGTCCTCAAGAGCCGCGTGTTCGTCGCGCTGCACATGCACGCCGGCGACGGCAACGTGCACACCAACATCCCGGTGAACTCCGACGACTACGCCATGCTGCAGGCCGCCAACGCCGCGGTGGCGCGCATCATGAAGCTCGCCACCGACCTCGGCGGCGTGATCTCGGGCGAGCACGGCATCGGGCTCACCAAGCTCGAATTCCTCGACGAGGCGACGATCGCGAGCTTTGCCGACTACAAGCAGAAAGTCGACCCGCACGGCCGCTTCAACAAGGGCAAGCTCATGCCGGGCGCCGACCTGCGCAACGCCTACACGCCGTCGTTCGGTTTGCTGGAAGCCGAGTCGATCATCCTCGAATCGACCGAGGTCGAGGCGATCGCCGACTCGATCAAGGACTGCCTGCGCTGCGGCAAGTGCAAGCCGGTGTGCAACACCCACATCCCGCGCGCCAACCTGCTCTACTCGCCGCGCAACAAGATCCTCGCCACCTCGCTGCTGATCGAGGCCTTCCTGTACGAAGAACAGACCCGCCGCGGCGTCTCGCTCAAGCACTTCGACGAGTTCGGCGACGTCGCCGACCACTGCACCATCTGCCACAAGTGCAAGAACCCCTGCCCGGTCGACATCGACTTCGGCGACGTCTCGATCGCCATGCGCAACATGCTGCGCCGCCAGGGCAAGAAAAAATTCAACCCCGGCACCTGGGCGTCGATGGCCTTCCTCAACGCGACCGATCCGGCCACCATCAAGGCGCTCAGAAAGCCGCTGATCGAGTGGGGCTACGCGGCGCAGCGCGCCGGCCACCAGTTCTTCAAGCGCCTCGGCCTGATCCAGCCGCAGACGAAAAATCCGCCCGCCACGCTCGGCCGGCCCAAGGTGGTCGCGCAGGTGATCCACCTCGTCAACAAGCCGATGCCGGGCGGGCTGCCGAAGAAGACCTCGCGCGCGCTGCTGGGCCTGGAAGACCCGACCATCGTGCCCATCCTGCGCAACCCGGCCAAGCTCTCCGACGACGCCGACGCGGTGTTCTACTTCCCCGGCTGCGGCTCCGAGCGGCTGTACTCCCAGGTGGGGCTCGCCACGCAGGCGATGCTGTTCGAGCTCGGCGTGCAGACCGTGCTGCCGCCCGGTTATCTCTGCTGCGGCTACCCGCAGACCGCCGGCGGCCAGGCCGACAAGGGCGAGGCGATCACCGCGGCCAACCGCGTACTGTTCCACCGCGTCGCCAACACGCTCAACTACCTCGACATCAAGACCGTGATCGTGTCCTGCGGCACCTGCATGGACCAGCTCTTGAAATACGAATTCGAGAAGATCTTCCCGGGTTGCCGTCTGCTCGACATCCACGAATACCTGATGGAGAAGGGCGTGAAGCTCGACGGCGTCAGCGGCGAGAAATACCTCTACCACGACCCCTGCCACACGCCGATGAAGACGCACGCGCCGCTCAAGGTCGCCAACGCGCTGCTCGGCGGCGCGCCCGACAGCGGCGCGGTGACGCTCTCCGACCGCTGCTGCGGCGAATCCGGCACGCTCGCCGTCTCCCGCCCCGACATCTCCACCCAGATCCGCTTCCGCAAGGAAGAAGAAATCCGCGCCGGCGTCGCCGCGCTCGGCACGGAGGGCAAAGGCCCGGTCAAGCTGCTGACCAGTTGCCCGTCCTGCCTGCAGGGCCTCGCGCGCTACCGCGACGACACCGGCACAGAGCCCGATTACATCGTGATCGAACTGGCGAAGAAACTGCTGGGGGAAAACTGGATGGCGAACTACCTGACCCGCGTCGGCAACGGGGGGATCGAGCGGGTGCTGCTGTAGCCGCCGCCTGCGGTTGATTTCGTCCAGCGGGCCGTGTAGCCTGCGCCTGCGGAGACCCTAGTACAAAACTACCCACCAGTCTTGCAGGAGGAGTCAACCATGCATACACGCCTCGCCGCGCTTGTCGGCGCGCTCGCCGCTTCGGCCGTCGTCGGATCCGCCCCGGCCCTTGCGGAAACTTACCCCACCAGCGGCACCTATGCCGCGGCCGCCGACTTAGGCACCAATTTCTTCAATTTTTGGGGCGACCCGCCGTTCGTGCCGCAGGTCAGCACGACCGACGTCGCCAACACGCTGGCCAGCATCGCCACCGCGGACTACCGCGCCGACGCCCGCACCACGCTGGGGGGCAACCACGCCTACGCCCAGGCCGGCGGCTTTCCCAGTGGCGCGCTCGGCGTCAACAGCTTTTCGGGCTGGTACGACCAGATCACGATCAGCGGCGGCATGGGAACCGGCTCGCTGCAATTCAACGTGCAACTGACGGGCAGCGTCACCGCCGGCGCTTATCTGGGCATGGCTGGCTTCAGCCTGCTGGCGAGCCCCGTGCATCCGGAACAGCTCGCCACCGACATGCTGACCTTCAATACGCTGACCACACAGCCTTGGGGACTGTACGACAGCCAGGTGCAATCGATTACCACGTACAACATCGTCGCCTCGCCCTACAACGACCCCAACATGGTCGCCGGACTGCTAGCTCCGCCCCCTCCGGATTCCGGCAGTGGGATTCCAGGCATTCCCTCCCTGCCAGGCGATCCGCTCGGTAACGACAGCATGGGATTCCCTGAATTCACTATCGACCTCATCGTGACGCCGGGAACCGAGCATATCGTGAACGTCACCCTCACCGGCACGCTCGACTTCACCTATGGCGAAGCGTTCTATCTGATTGGCGCGCTCGGCACCAACGTCTTGAACGACGGACTGGAAACGTTTTGTAGTTTCGATATAAGCGGCGACCCCTGCGTGCCCACACCCAAAGACGGCACCGGCGCCACCACCCTCGACTTCCTCAACAGCGCGCTGCTGGCGGGGATCGTGCTGCCCGAGGGCGCAACCTTCGCCTCGGCCTCCGGCGCGGCCTACAACGTCACCGCCGTGCCGGAACCGGGCGAGTGGGCGATGCTGCTCGCCGGCCTCGGCCTCGTCGCCTGGCGCGCGCGCCGCAGAACGGCCTGAGGCTTGCCAAGTCCGCCGACGCCCCGCACCATGCGGGGCGTTTTGTTTGCGGAGTTCGATATGTCTACCTGCCCCCTGTGCACGGCCCCGGGCGGAACGCTCCTGTGGCAGGACGACCGCTGCCGCCTGGTGCTCGCCGACGAGCCGGACCATCCCGGCTTCCTGCGGGTGATCCTGAACGCGCACGTGAAGGAGATGACCGACCTGGCACCGGCCGAACGCGACGCGCTGATGCGGGCGGTGTGGGCGGCGGAGGCGGCGCTGCGCGAGGTGATGGCGCCGGACAAGGTCAATCTCGCCTCGCTCGGCAACGTGGTGCCGCATCTGCACTGGCACGTGATTCCGCGCTTTGCCGGCGACCCGTATTTTCCCAACGCGGTGTGGGGCGAGCGCATGCGCCCGACGCCCCACCCGGCGCCGGCCGATCTGGCCGCGCGCCTTGCGGATGCCTTTACGCGGCTTGCCCGCGCTCCGGGAACGGAATGATGTTTTCGCCCTGCGGCGCGGGCTGCAATCGCGCCGCAGGGAACACTGCCGCGAAGGTGCTGCCCTTGCCGGGGATCGACTGGATGTCCAGCCGCGCGCCGTGACGGGTCAGCACGTGCTTGACGATGGCAAGCCCGAGACCGGTGCCGCCGGTCTCGCGCGAGCGGCTGCGGTCGACGCGATAGAAGCGTTCGGTCAAACGCGGGATATGCTCCGCGGCAACCCCCTCGCCGGTGTCGGTCACCGCGAACACGCCTTCGCCGCCCTGCTCGCGCCACGCGAGCGTGATCTCGCCGCCGCCCGGCGTGTAGCGCACGGCATTCGACACCAGATTGCCGAGCGCGCTGCGGATTTCCTGCAGATTGCCCTTCAACCATGCCGCGCTCTCCAGCCGCAGGACGACGCGATGGCGACCGCGGGAGAGCGATTCGGCCTCGGCCTTGAGCGCCTGCGCCATGCCCGGCACGTCGACCATTTCCTCGCTCAGCATGTGGTCGGCGCTCTCCAGCCGCGACAGCGTGAGCAGGTCGTCCAGCAGGCGCTGCATGCGACGCGTGTGGTCGAGCATAAGGTCGTAGTAACGACGCGACTCGCCGGCCGTCAGGTCGGGGGCGTCGGCGAGGGTTTCGACGAAGCCGCCGACCACCGTCAACGGCGTGCGCAGCTCGTGCGAGACGTTGGCGATGAAGTCGCGCCGCATCGCGTCGACGCGCTCGAGGTCGGTAATGTCGCGCGCGATCAAGAGCTTCTTGCCTTCGCCGAAGGGCACCAGCTGCACCGACAGGCTGATTTCGCGGTTGATCGGCGATTTGCACACCAGGCGCCGCGAATAATCGGCGGCATCGAGAAACTCGAGAAAATGCGCCTGCCGCATCAGGTAACGGATGAACTGCCCGCGGTCGCGGTCGCAGTCCAGCCCCATGTAGGTGCGCGAGGCGGGGTTGCACCAGTCGATCTGCTCGTTGCCGTTGAGGATGACCATGGCATCGGGAATCGCCTGGGCGGCATGCTCGAACTGCTCGAGCGCACTGGTCAGTTCGCTGCGGCTCGCGCGCTGCCGGCGCTGCAGCTTCTGCAGGCGGTAGAAGATGTCGCCCCAGGTGCCGCTGGCATCGGGCGGATCGATTTCATCGGGATTTTCGAGCCAGCGCGACAGGCGGTATTCCTGCCACAGGCGGCGCAGCATGACGAAGGACTGGATGCCGGCGAGAAAGCCCAGCGCCGCAACCCAGCCCCAGCCGGCCCACAGGAACAGGGCGGCCAGCAAAACGCTGGCCAGCACACCAAGCGGACGCCACCAGAAGCCCATACGATCGCCAGTCGAGGAAACTGGCGCGATTATCAACCGGCTTCGGCCGAAAAGCGATAGCCCGCCCCGCGCACGGTCTGGATCAGCTCGGCGTGATCCGAGGGTTCGAGCGCCAGCCGCAGGCGGCGGATGTGGACGTCGACGGTGCGCTCCTCGACGAAGACATCGTCGCCCCACACCTGGTCGAGCAGCTGGGTACGCGAATAGACTCGTTCCGGGTGGGTCATGAAGAAATGCAGCAGGCGGAACTCGGTCGGCCCCAGTTCCAGCGCGCGGCCGTTGCCGAGCACGCGGTGACTGGCGGGGTCGAGGCGCAAACCCCGGATCTCGACCGGCTCGTCGGTCATCTGCGGCGCGCGGCGGCGCAGCACGGCCTTGATGCGAGCGACCAACTCGCGCGGCGAGAAGGGCTTGGTGATGTAGTCGTCGGCGCCGGTGTCGAGCCCCGCCACCTTGTCGCGCTCCTCGCCCCGGGCGGTGAGCATGATGATGGGAATGGGCTGGTAGCGCTCGTCGCTGCGCAGGCGCTTGCACAGGTCGATGCCCGACATGCCGGGCAGCATCCAGTCGAGGAGGATGACGTCGGGCAGCGTGGTCTTGAGGAATTGCAGCGCATGCTCGGCGTCGCCGGCGGCGGTAACCTGATGCCCGGCCTGCGCCAGGTTGAACTTCAGCAATTCCTGAATGCCGGGTTCGTCTTCGACCAGCAGGATGTTGGCAGCCATGGTGATTCGAGCCTTGATTGGGATGGTGGCCATCCTATGACGGCAGTATGACCGATTTATGACACCCCGGCAGGCTGCCGGGCCTGTGCCGGCCTGCCCGCTGGTAGAATGCCCGGCTGATTCCCCCGCCCCGTCTGCCATGGATAAAACCACCCATTTCGGCTACCAGCAGGTGCCCGAATCCGAGAAGGCCGCCAAGGTGGCCGAGGTCTTCCATTCGGTCGCTGCAAAATACGACGTCATGAACGACCTGATGTCGGCCGGTCTGCATCGCATGTGGAAGCGCTTCGCCGTGGCACAGGCCGGTCTGCGGCCCGGGATGCGCGTGCTCGACGTCGCCGGCGGCACCGCCGACCTCACCCGGCTGTTCCTGAAGGAAGTGGGCGAGACCGGCAGCGTGCTGCTGACCGACATCAATTTCTCGATGCTGCGCGAGGGCCGCGACCGCATGCTGAACGAGGGCAAGACGCCGCCCGCGGTGCAGTGCGACGGCGAGCGCCTGCCCTTCCCCGATAATTATTTCGACTGCGTGTCGGTCGCCTTCGGTCTGCGGAACATGACGCACAAGGACGCCGCGCTTTCCGAGATGCATCGCGTGCTGAAACCGGGCGGGCGGCTGCTGGTACTGGAGTTTTCCAAGGTGTGGAAGCCGCTGGAGCCCGCCTACGACCTCTACTCCTTCAAATTGCTGCCGCTGATGGGCAAGCTCGTCGCCAGCGACCCGGGCAGCTACCAGTACCTCGCCGAGTCGATCCGCATGCACCCCGGCCAGGAGGAATTGAAGGCGATGATGGAAACGGCCGGCTTTGCCAAGGTGAGCTACCACAACCTCACCGCCGGCGTGGTGGCCCTGCACAAAGGCTTCAAGGTTTGACGGGGCGGACCACTTGATCGCCGCAGGCCTCGTCGAGCGCAGCCTCAACCATCTGCTGCAACAAACGCCCGGCGCGGCCGATGCGCTGGTCAGGCACGCCGGCGCGGGCGTGCGCTTCGACCTGTCGCTCGCGCAACTCGATTTCCGCATCGCCGACGACGGTTATTTTTCCGAAACAGCGATCGACACCCCGGATGCCGTCATCCGCCCCACCCCTGCGCTCGTTGCGCGCCTGCCGTTCTTTGGCCGCGAGGCGCTCAGGCTCGCCGACTACCAGGGCGACCCGGCGCTGCTCGCCACGCTCGATCGCGTGTTCCGACAACTCGACTGGGACGTCGAGGCGGATCTGGCGCCGCTGGTCGGCGACATCGCGGCGCATCGCCTGCATACCTTCGGCCGCGACGCGCTCGCCGGCTTGCGGCAGGCCGCGTCCGCGCTCGGCGTCAACGCCGGCGAATACGTCGTCGAGGAAGCCGAGCTGATGGCCCGCCGCGTCGACGTCGACCGCTTCAACCGCGACGTCGACACGCTCGCCGACGCCGTCGCGCGGCTGGAAGCGCGGTTGCGCGTGCTCGATGCAGACAGTCGCCTTCCCAATTCAGCGGTCATTGCGAGCGAGGCGAAGCAATCCAGGGCGGCAATAGCGACGACGGACTCCGGATCGCCGCGGCTCTTCAAGCCTCGCGATGACGGGATGTCTGAAGACGCCACACAAGCATGAAGCTCCTGCGCCTGCTTCGCATCCTCACGGTCGGCCTGCGCTTCGGCCTGGAGGAATTCTTCCTCGGCCACGAACGCGTGCGGCCGCTGCGCTGGCTGGTGCGCTTCGCCCTCTTCTGGCGGCCGCTCGCCGAACCGCGCGGGGTGCGGCTGCGGCGCGCGCTCGAGGCGCTGGGGCCGATCTTCGTCAAGTTCGGCCAGATGCTCTCCACCCGCCGCGATCTCATCCCGCTCGACATCGCCGACGAACTGGCGAAGCTGCAGGATCGCGTGCCGCCTTTCCCCACCGGGGAGGCGATCGCATCGCTCGAAGCTTCTTATGGCAAGCCGCTCGCCGAGGTCTTCGCCGAGTTCGATGCCACCCCGATCGCCTCCGCCTCGGTCGCGCAGGTGCACTTCGCCCGCCTGCACGACGGCACCGCCGTCGCCGTGAAGGTGCTGCGCCCCGGCATCGCGCCGGTGATCGCGCACGACGTGTCGCTGCTTTATGCCGCCGCCGGCCTGCTGGAAAAGTTGTTCGCCGACGGCAAGCGTTTGCGCCCGCGCGAGGTGGTGGCCGAATTCGAGAAGCATCTGGAAGACGAGCTCGACCTGATGCGCGAAGCCGCCAACTGCTCGCAACTCCGCCGCAACTTCAAGGATTCGCCGCTGCTGCTGGTGCCCGAAGTGTACTGGGACTACTGCGACAAGAGCGTGATGGTGATGGACCGCATGGACGGCATCCCGGTGAGCCAGATCGAGCGCCTGCGCGAGGTCGGCGTCGACATCCCGAAATTGGCCGCCGCCGGGGTGGAAATCTTCTTCACCCAGGTGTTCCGCGACGGCTTCTTCCACGCCGACATGCACCCGGGGAACATCCTGGTGCGGCCGGGAAGCAGCCCTCTCCCCAACCCTGATGAAACTACTAGCCATTCGACCAAGCCCGCAAGCGGGCAAGTCGCTGGTTATCCCCCCGAGGGGGAGGGGGCGAACGCTGGGCTACGCCCGCCCAAACCGGTTAACGACCAATACATTGCCCTGGATTTCGGCATCATGGGCACGCTCACCGAGGTCGACAAGCAGTACCTCGCACGCAACTTCCTTGCCTTCTTCCGCCGCGACTACAAGGCGGTGGCGCTGGCACACCTGGAATCGGGCTGGGTGCCGGCCGACACCCGCATCGACGAGCTCGAAGCCGCGGTGCGCGCCGTGTGCGAACCGGTGTTCGACCGCCCGCTGAAGGAGATTTCCTTCGGCCGCGTGCTGCTGCAGCTGTTCCAGGCCTCGCGCCGCTTCAACGTCGAAATCCAGCCGCAGCTCGTCTTGTTGCAGAAAACCCTGCTCAACATCGAGGGCCTCGGTCGCCAGCTCGACCCGGATCTGGACCTGTGGAAGACCGCCAAACCCTTCCTCGAACGCTGGATGAACGAGCAGATCGGATTCCGCGCTCTGCTTAAGAATCTGAAAGCAGAAGCACCCAAATGGGCCGCATTGCTGCCGCAGCTCCCGCGTTTGGCGCACCACGCGCTGAACGAAAACCGGCTGGCCCAGCTGGAAGCTGGCCTCGCTCTGATGCTGCGCCAGCAGCAGGCGCGCAACCGCTGGCTCGGCGCAATCGCCGGGCTGCTCGCCGCGCTGGTCGTCACCGTTCTCTACTTCAATCTGCGATAAGGACTCGCCATGCTGATCGGTTTCGTCGTCTTGTACCTCGTGCTGTCCATCGGCATCGGCCTCTACGCCGCCACCAAGGTCCACAACGCGCGCGACTACATCACCGCCGGCCAGTCGCTGCCGATGATCGTGGTGATCGCCATGGTGTTCGCGACCTGGTTCGGCGCCGAGACCGTGCTCGGCATTCCCGCCACCTTCCTCGACGAAAACCTCGGCGGCACCATTTCCGACCCCTTCGGCGCCTCGCTCGCGCTGATCCTGTTCGGCCTCTTTTTCGCGCGCCCGCTCTACCGCATGAAGCTCATCACCCTGGGCGACTTCTACCGCCAGCGCTACAACCGCCCGGTCGAGATCGTCATGTCGCTCGCCATCGCCGCGTCCTACCTCGGCTGGGTGTCGGCGCAGGTGATGGCGCTGGGACTGGTGTTCAACGTGCTGTCCGACGGCGTCATCCCCCCCTCGCAGGGCATCCTCATCGGCGCCAGCGTGGTCGCGCTCTACACCCTGTTCGGCGGCATGTGGTCGGTGGCGCTGACGACCTTCGTGCAGATGACCATCATCGTCGTCGGCCTGCTGTGGATTTCCTACCTGGTCGGCAGCATGCCCGAGGTCGGCGGGGTGGCTCCGGTGGTCGAGCACGCCGCCGCCGCCGGCAAGTTCGAATTCTGGCCGCCGCTGGAGTGGGCAGCGATCGTCACCTTCGTCGCCGGCCTGCTCACCATGGGCTTGGGCTCGGTGCCGCAGCAGGACGTGTTCCAGCGCGCCAACGCATCGAAGAACGAGACCATCGCCGTGTGGGGCACGGTCATCGGCGGCGCGCTGTATCTGCTGTTCGCCGCGGTGCCGCTCTACCTCACCTATTCGGCGACCCTCGTCGACCCGGCGATGACGACCGCGCTGCTGGCCGAGGACGCGCAGCTGGTGCTGCCGACCTTCGTGAAAACGCATTTGCCGCTCGCCGCGCAGATCATCTTCTACGGCGCGCTGCTGTCGGTGATCATGTCTACCGCCTCGGGCACCCTGCTCGCGCCGTCAGTGACGATTTCCGAAAACGTCATCAAGGAAATGATGCCGCAGCACCGCCTGAGCCAGCAGCGGCTGCTGTTCATCACCCGCGCCGTGGTGGTCGCCTTCTCCGTGCTGGTGGTGCTCTACGCCCTGTGGTCGCTGGAAGCCGAGACGACCATCCACGAAATGGTGGAGAACGCCTACAAGATCACGCTCGCCACCGCCTTCGTGCCGCTCGTCGCCGGCATCTACTGGAAGCGCGCCAATTCCTTTGGCGCCGGGCTGTCGATCGTGCTCGGCTTCACCACCTGGATCGCGATGGAGTTCATCGCGCCCGAGGGAACATTGCCGCCGCAATTCGCCGGCTTCGTCGCGGGCCTCGCCGGGATGATCGCAGGGTCGCTGTTCGCACCTCAAACTCGCGCACAAGCCTGACCAGAACACGCCAACAAGCCTGGGGGGAGGGGTGTCCGCCCACACTGGCGGGACACCAGCGTCACTTAAACAACTCGCAAGAAACCCGATTCCACAAGCCGCTCAATACCGAACCAAGAGGACGGCAACCGAATCGTATGCCCCTCCAACTACACACGCACTGATAGGGGCTCCAAAAGGGTCAAGCGCTGTCACACCGCCCGAGGCCAAAGGTGCACTCTAGGTGAGCGGGGTATTGAGTACCCCCAGGCCACGCGACATTCAGCGTGACGACGATGACCACCACCACGGCCATCTCGATCAGCGTGAAGCCGCGCGA
Source organism: Pseudomonadota bacterium (assembly GCA_040753235.1). Taxonomy (GTDB): domain Bacteria; phylum Pseudomonadota; class Gammaproteobacteria; order Burkholderiales; family Thiobacillaceae; genus Thiobacillus. Next base: position 125,402 of record JBFMET010000005.1, on the reverse strand, counting down.
TACGGCGCGCCGCAATCGGGATCGATAGGGGCGATTCACTGGGATCAGGGCCTGGCGGCGGGCAAAGGCGAAATCATAATCCCTTAACGACGCAACGCCGCCCCGCCTTGAAGCGCGGGCCGAGGCCGCGCAATGGCGTTTTCAATTCACGCTTGAGCCGGAATGTTCAGCACCGAGCACCTCTTGCCGCTGACCTTGCCGCCGAATCGGAAGCGGTGCAGCCCGCAGCAGCGACATCGACTGTCGGAAAAATTTACACCCTGGCTGGTCCCAGCCGCCCCGCTCGAACTCATGTCAATGATTAATAGAGGTTTTTTCAATCTGGCCCGAACAATGCATGGTTTACCGCCAAGCAGGAGGCAACCGCCGACCGTTCCAAGAACTCTCACGCTATCAGGAGATCAACCCATGAAACTCAAGAAGCTCGCCGCCGCCACCGCGCTGGCCACCGCCTTTGGATTTGCCGGCTCCGCCCATGCCGTGCCGGTCGCCCTGGAACTCGCTCTGCTGGTCGACGTCTCCGGCAGCGTCGATTCAACGGAATACAGCCTGCAGAAAAACGGTTACGTCAACGCCTTCAATGATCCCACGATCCAGTCCGCCATCGCCAGCCTGACCGGCGGCATCGCCGTGACATATATCGAATGGTCGGGTTCAAGTCAGCAATCCCAACTCGTTGGGTGGACTCATATCACGGACGCAACCAGCTCGACTGCGTTTGCCTCTGCGATTACCGGCACAAGCCGTGCGTTCAGTGGATCGACAGCTCCCGGTAGCGCCATCAATTTTGCAACCCCGCTTTTCAGCAGCAACTCCTTCGAGGGCGCGCGCTGGGTGATCGACGTCTCCGGCGACGGCGAGCAAAATGCCGGCGACAACACTGCCAACGCGCGCAATGCCTTCCTCGCAGCTGGTGGCGATGCCATTAATGGCTTGGCCATCGGCGGCGGTACCACCTTGTTCAACTGGTACGTCAACAACATCCAGGGCGGTGCAGGCAGCTTCGTCATTCAGGCGGCGACTTTTGCCGACTTCGATCGCGCCGTTGCAGACAAGATCGGCCGCGAAATCCAGCAGGTTCCCGAGCCTGGCGCCCTCGCGCTCCTCGGCATCGGCCTGATGGGTTTGGCTGCCATGCGTCGTCACCCCAAGCACGCCTGACGCGCCCATCATCCCGCTAAAAAAACCCGGCAGGCGACTGCCGGGTTTTTTTCGTCTTGACGCAGGGCCTCTGCCCAGCCCTTCCCGGGATAAGCGCTGCCGCCCGATCCGCTTCAGACAGATTTTCAATCGATAGCCATGTCGGTTTTTTTGACACTCCAACGGGATTGATATCCGGATTTGTCACGCCACAGCAATATTCATCAATCAACAACATGATTAATAACAATATTTTCTGACTCGCCCCCTATTGGCACGAGTCATGCTTGTATGGTCATGCAGCGTACCAAGACTTGCTTTATAACTGAAACCAACCAAGGGGATTACCATGGAAATGCGCAAGAACATCCTGGCAGCCGGCTTGCTGAGCCTCGGCCTGCTCGCCTTCGCTTCGGGCACCCAGGCCGCGGCCATCCACGATGCGTCGTTGTTCACCAACGTGTTGCCGGCCAACGACGACGGCTCGACAGGTCTGGTCAATCTGGGCTTCACGGCCAACATCAACGGCACGAATTTCACCCAGACCTATGTCAACAACAACGGCAACATTACTTTCAATAACTCCCTGGGCACCTTCACGCCGTCGGCCATCAACAATGGGGCATTCGGTCCGATCATCGCCCCGTTTTTTGCGGATGTAGACACCCGGGCAGCGGGGTCCAGTCCCGTGACCTACGGCAGCGCAACGCTGGGTGGATTCAATGTTTTCGGCGTCAACTACATCAATGTCGGCGTATACAGTGCTCAGCCCATCTTCAACAGTTTTCAATTGATCCTGACAGATCGCTCCGACATCAACGCGGGCGATTTCGACATCCAGTTCAACTATGACAGGATCGTCTGGGAAGCCGGCACTGCAAGCGGTGCGCCTGCGGGTGGCCTGTGTGACGCGACCTGCACCTCGGCGCTGGTGGGTTACTGGACCAGCCCCACCTCGACCGCCACGCTGCCCGGTTCGCTGGTGCATGGCGCGCTGATCAACGGCGGCCCGAACGCGCTGATCAGCAACTCATTGAATTCCAACATTCTTGGCCAGTACAACTTCCAGGTGCGCAACGGCCAAGTCGTGAGTCCCGTACCCGAGCCCGCTTCGCTCGCCCTGCTGGGCATCGGTCTGGCTGGCCTGGCTGCGATGCGTCGCCGCAAGTCTGCCTGAACTGCCTCGCCTCGAAAAAACGGCGGCCCGCGGGTCGCCGTTTTTCATGCGCACTCTTGGGTCAGCGGAGATACCCCTCGCGCTCCAGCTTCAGCAGGATCTGTTGTACCGCCTCGTCGATGCCGAGCCCCGTAGTATCGATCGCGAGTTCCGGCTTTTCCGGCACCTCGTAGGGATCGGACACGCCCGTGAATTCGGGAATAAGTCCGGCGCGCGCCTTGGCATACAGGCCCTTGCGGTCGCGCGACTCGCAGGTCTCGATCGGGGTGGCGACGTGGATTTCGACAAAACCGCCGACGGCCTCGACCATGGTACGAACGGCGCGGCGCGTTTCGGCATAGGGCGCGATCGGCGCGCAAATGGCGATGCCGCGGTTTTTCGTGATTTCGCTGGCGACGAAGCCGATGCGGCGCACGTTGATGTCGCGGTGCGCACGCGAGAAGCCGAGTTCGGACGACAGGTGGCGGCGTACGATGTCGCCGTCGAGCAGGGTGACCGAGCGGCCGCCCGCTTCCATCAGGCGCGAAGTCAGCGCGCGCGCGAGCGTGGACTTGCCCGCACCCGACAGGCCGGTGAAGAAAACGGTGAAACCCTGCTTGTCGCGCGGCGGATGCTGGCGATGCAGTTCGGCCAGCACCTCGGGGAAGCTGTACCAGTCGGGAATCTTGAGTCCGCCGCGCAGGCGGCGCCGGAATTCCTCGCCGGAGAGCGTCAGCACGCGCGCGCCAGCCGGCGCGTCTGATTCGGGCAGGTGTTCGGCCCGATCCTCCACATACACCATGCGCGGGTAGGCGATGAGCCGCACGCCGATGGCCTCGGCGCGCGCCTGCGTATCGGGATCGAAGCGCGTGAGATCCTCGCCGCGGCGGGCGTCGCCCTCGGGATGGTGCTCGCCGCCCGCGATCATGATCGCGCAGCCGTAGTTGCGCGCGACGATGGCGCGCAGCAGCAACTGACGCGGGCCCGAGTCGCACGGCGGCAGCGGCAACAGCGCCAACTGGGTCGAGGCGGCGGGGAAGCGATCACGGATGGCGAGCAGGCTGCGCACCAGGCCGAAATAGGCCGGCGCATCGGTGATGTCGCCGCCGGCCTGCGGGTGCAGCAGCAGGTTGGCTTCGTTCATGACCGCGCTCTTGAGACAGAACTCGAACTGCGCGCGATGCATGGGCTGGCGTGCCTGCCAGGCCACCACGCGGCGCCAGCCGCGGCGGGCGAACAGCGCACGCAATTCGGCGGGCGTGGCACGCAGTTCGACGAAATCGGGATGCGGCGGCAGCGCAACGCCTTCGACCGCGCCGCCGAGTCGCCACCCCCCACCGTCCTGCCACACGTCGCTGACGGTGAGGACGGCGAGCATGTAGCCCTCGCCGTCGCGCAGGGCGACGCGGTCGCCAGATTTGAGCGCGCCCGCGCTTTTCTGTCGGGACCCCAGCGTGAGCGGCAGCGGCCAGAAGCTGCCGTCGTCGAGCTGCTGCGCCGCCTCGACGCGTTCGCACTGCGCGCGCGTCATGAAGCCGGTGAGCGGCGAATAGGCGCCGGTGAGCAGCAGTTCGAGTTCGCAGCGCTCGCGCCAGTCGAGATCGAGCGAGGGCAGGCCGAGCGCTTCCTGCTTGAGGGCCTCGACCTTGGCCGGGTCGATGAGGTTGACGAGGGTGCCGCCGTAGGGCGCGATGAGTTGATCCACCATTCAGCTCCGATTGAATGCCGCGCAGCTATTGATAAACGTCGAAAAAACGAGCAACAAACCGGCCAAGCTCGGACTCGGGCAGATGGTTGATGCCGGCGGCCGCCTTGCGGCCGCCGCCGGTTTCGAACTGACTGCACAGTTCGTCCGCGCCGGATCGGGCCGCCAGCGGCGCGCGCACGCTGACGACATAGCCGCCGCCGGGTTTCGCGGTGAGCACGGCATGCGCCTGCGCCGGCGATTCGACTGCCAGCGCATTGCCGAATACGCCGGAAATCCGCCGCGCCCACTTTTCCGCCGGCAGCATGAAGATGCGTCCGGCTGCGCGCGATTCGGCTGCCGTCACGGCAACCGCGCGCGCCATGTCTTCCGCGTAGCCCGCTTTCAGCGTGGCATACGCCGGCGATTCGGCGATGAAGGCAAAGGGGTCGGCATAGGGCCGGAGCTGGCGGTAGAGTTCGGCGGGGTCGTAGAACAGGTCGTCGAGGGTATCGCCGTAGCCGTTGTAGTTGAGGCATTCGCCGAGCGACTGCAACTGCGCGAGTTGCCCGGACGAATACTGAAGCGGCGCAGCCGCTGCGCGCGCCGAATCGGCAAGGTTGTCGCCGAACGCCGCCGTCACCGCCCAGGGCAGATGGCGCCCCTGCAGATGCGCGTTCACCAGCAGGCTGGTGCAGACCTTGGCGTCGGTGTCGATGTGCGGCTCGAAATTCGGATGCGCGGGGATGTCGCCCGGCTGATGATGATCGAAGTAGCGCACCCGCGCGCCCGCGGCGAGCAGGCGGTCGAGCGCCTCGCGGTTCTTCGACAGTGCGATGTCGAGCACGGTCACACGGTCGCCCGCCCCGGCTTCCACGCGTTTCAGCAGGCCGATGTCGCGCTTGGGACCGGTGACGAGCTCGGATTCGGCGGGGTCGGCGAGGCGCAACTGGTGCAGCGCGCAGAGACCGTCTGCGTCGCCGTTGAAGACATCAATACGTTTCATGGGACGCAGGGTGCGGAAGACGGCGGGCAGACTGGAAGTAGGGCCATTGTAAGGAGGCGAGCGCGCCGATGACAAGCAGATGCAGCATGGCATAGCGCGTCCAGAGCGCTGCCGAAGACGCATAGTGCGCGCGATCCCGGCTCAGCAGAAACTGCAATGCGGAGAACCGCTGTCCGTACTTGTCGATATCGTCGGCCAATCCAAAATGCAGCAATGCCGCCGCCAGCGGAAGCGACACGCCGCATGCCAGCAATGCGGGCGCCCAGCGGCGCTGCGGCGATGCCAGCAGTGCGGCGGCGAGCGCAATGCAATAGAACGCCGCGCACAGGGCTGCGAACGCCGGCAAGGCGGGGGCAGCCAGCAGCTCGGTCAGGTTGTCGGTTGCAGCCTGCGACACCACGCCCCAGTAGGCGATCAGCAGCACCGGGAGGGCCGCCCAGAAATGCATCGCCCCGAGCCGTCGCCCGCGCCAGCGCCGCGCGGACTGGGCGGCCAGATAGATAAGCGCGCCGGGTGCCGCCGCCAATGCCATCCAGCGCAGCCCCGTTTCCCAGTGCCACGGCCAACCGAGCACCGGGCTGCCGACCACGTCGTGCAGGCTTTCGTCGGGCACCGCGGCGAGCAGCAGGAAGAAGCTGGCGCCGCCATACGCCAGCATGCCGAGCGGCACCTGCGCCCAGCGCAGGCTGCCGGGTACATCACGGCGTGCCAGCCAGACCGGCCACACGGCCAATCCATAGCACGCCAGCGCAAGCAGAACCGCGGAAAAAAAACGGGCCTCCGGATCGAGCAGTTCGCGCACGTTGTAAGGCAGAAAAGGCGCCTGCGAAGTCGCCCAGAACAGGAGCGCGAGCACCGCCACCGTCAGCGGGAAATGCAGGCGCACCCCACGCGACTTCGGCGGCGGACCGACCCGTACCGGGTCGGCTGCCGGCCGCGCCGGCGCGATGCGCGGTGCGCGCAGCATGCGCCGCACCAGCAGATAACCGGCCAGGCCGCCGACCCACGCGAGAAACGCATCGGTGAAATCGGCAATTTTTTCGGGCAGCAGGACCTGGCCGAGTTCGACGAGCAGCGGCGTCGCCGCCAGAACGAACATCGAAAGCGCGAACAAGGGTGTGCGCCAGCGCCAGGGCAGGCCGGCCACGCCCCACGCCAGCAGCCCGCCGAGCGGCGCGAAGAACAGCGTCTTGCGCAGCACCTCGGTCGCGGCGCGGAATTCGGTCCCGAAATAATAGGTCTCGAACGGCACCCGGGACATGCCGGCAAGCCTGCTCTTGATGAACGCGCCATCGGCCTGGAAATCGAACGGGAACCAGAACACGAACAGCAGTCCCATCGCCCAGGCGGCCGCCAGAACGAAGGGCAACCCGATCGACCAGGCAAACGGCGGGGCGGGGCGCCCGGTTCGCCGCGCCCACCGGCTTGCGACCCCGATGCCAAGGCCCGCGCCCGCGGCTGCCGTGAACACATCGGTGACATCGCTCACGCGCGAATAGACGAAGAGCTGCATCGCCTCGAGCCCGACCGCCGCCGCCATCGTCATCCCCCACACGCGCCAGGCGCTGCGCGTGCCGTCGAGTCGCCACATCAGCGCGAGCGGCGCCCAGATGAGCGCGTCGGTGGCGAGCTCGTACATCGCATAGGCTGGGTCCGCGGGCAGGCGACCGAAGGGAATCAGGCTGAGCTTGCCTTCCTGGAATTTGTGGAAAATCTCGACCACGCTGATCGTGAGATCGAGCGGCAGCACGTTATAGACCAGCACGCCCGCCAGGTAGAGCCACGCCAGGCGTTCCGCGAGCGCTGCGCGCGAATGGAGCTGTTGCCACGCGCGCAGCCACTCGACGAATCGCGGCCCCGTCGCCCACCACGCGAGCACGCCGACGATGCCGCCCACCGTCTCGGCGAAGATGTCGTTCTGCGACACGGTGCGCTGCGGAAAGAACATCTGGGTGAACTCGATGCCGACACTGAGCAGAATGGCAGCCGGAATCACCGCGAGCGTCGCCAGTATGCCCAGCGCCAGGCTGCGTCCCGCAACGAGCACGCCCATCCACAAATAGGTCAGCGGAATGAACAGCAGCAGATTGGCCACCCAGTCGGCGCGCGAACCGATGCCAAGTTGCAGAAAGGGGATGGCGCGGAATTGCGCGACCGCCTCGTCCCACGGCAGCGCGCGAAACTCCAGCGGCACCAGGCTGCCGTAGACGACGAACACGGCATAGGCGACGGCCGCGAATCCGAGCAGCCCGCGCGGCACGGTCGGCCTGCCCGCGCCCGGCCTCACGGCGCGGCGCCGCTCGACGAGGGCAGGCGGTCGGGAACCAGCCGGGCGCCCGGACGTGAGGACGCCTGCCAGCCGGGGTAGACCCCCAACTCGCCGACCAGCGACGCCGGCAGGACGCCGCCCGGCGCGCTTGCCGTCAGCAGCCTGACGGTCAGGTCGCGCACGGGGGCGTCCGCCCACTCTGCCCGATAACCCAGCATCACGTTGTATGCCGGCTCGCCGCCGCTGATCGGGGTCGTCGCGGCCACGACGTTGGCGAGCAGACGCTGCCGATACGGCGCGCCTTCTGATGACTGCCGTACCGCGATGCCGGTCCCGGCCGCCAGCACGGTGTTGGAAAAGATCATCATGTCGCGCGGCACGTCGTTGTGCGGCTGGATGCGGATCGCATCGCCGTCGGGATTGACGAACACGTTGTCATAGATAGCCACCCTCCCCTCGGCCTGCAGCAAGGCCTCGCTGGGATTGTGCAGAAAGACATTGCCATAGACCAGATAGCGATCGTCGCGACCGGGTCCCTGCAGCGGCAGATGGCCGAGCAGCAGATTCGGGCGGGCCTGCGGGTTAGGCGCTGCATCCGCCTTGGAAAAGACATTGTGGCGGATCACCGTCTCGTGCGGGCCGCCATGGTCTTCCGTGCGACCCCTCTGATGCTTGATCTGCAGGTTGTACCCAAGCGTATGCGAAACGTGGTTGCCCTCGATCACGCCCGCGACGAAGGCATCGGAACCGTCGGAATTGCCGAAATACATGCCGGTGCCCACGCGCTCGATGCGATTGTGCGCCACCCGCCAGCCGAAGGCCGGGGACTTGGTCGAGATGCCGACGTTCTGTTGCGTGGCTGCGTGATCGTGAATATGGAGGTGTTCGAGCGTAACGAAGTCGGCGTAGCGGCCATGCCCTTCGGCCTTGACCGCATCGACCGGCAGATTGCGTCCGTCGAGTTCGAGGTGTCGGAGCGTGACATGGCGCACATCGACGAGGCTGACGGTGTTGGCACCCCGTCTTGCCAGAAAGCGCGGCGGCGCGGATGGGTCGGCAGCCTCGATAACGATCGGGCGCCCCGGCTGCCCCGACACATTGCGCAGCGGCAGACCGCGCTCGTAGACCCCGGGTTCCAACAACAGCCGGTCGCCCGCCCGCAGGTGCGGCAGGATCTCGCGATAATTCGCCGGCCCTCCGCGGTGCTCCGCAGACATGGCCACGCCCGCCGTCAGGCCAAGCAGCCAGACGCACAGCGCGCGCCGCATCAATCGGCCGTTTCGGACTGCGGCAACGCGCTCCGCAACAGGTCCACCTTGCCATAGAGCGTCCGCGTCATGCCGGTCACGCCCTGGCGGCCGGTGTCGACGACAAGGTCGGCCACCTCGCGGTAGAGCGGGTCGCGCACGCGGTAGAGCTCGCGCAACTTCTCCAGCGGATTCTCGGTCTGCAAAAGCGGTCGGTTGCGGTCTTGGCGGGTGCGCTCGTGCAAATGCTCCGGCGTGCCGCGCAGGTAGATCACGAGGCCGTTGTCACGCAGTCTCGCGCGGTTGGCAGCCGACAGCACCGCGCCGCCGCCGCTCGCCAGCACGATGCCCGACTGCGCCGTCAGCTCGGCGATCATGGCCTCCTCGCGCTTGCGGAAGCCGGCTTCGCCTTCGATCTCGAAAATCACCGGGATCTTCACCCCGGTGCGCGCCTCGATTTCGTGATCCGAATCGACGAATCGACAGCCGTAATGCTTGGCCAGCAGTCGTCCGACGGTCGTCTTGCCTGCGCCCATCAAGCCGACGAGAAAAAGATTGTCCCGCTTGCTCATGCCGCCATTCTAATGGAGGCCTGCCGGATGACAGAACGGCGCCCGGAATCCAATCGAGCAGGGTGAGGGGTTACCCCCTCAGCCCTCTCACACCACCGTACGTGCGGTTCCGCATACGGCGGTTCAAACAGGACGCTGGAGGTGCTGATGGGTTGCCACCAGCGAGACCAGTCCGAGTTGCGTGAAGTATTTCGGCGGCAAGGCTGCGATCATGTGCTTGGCCCCGGCATTCCACCAAGGACCGCGCCCGTTGACGCTTGATTTCCATGCGCGCCGGGCCTCAAGCCCGCGGGCGCGCATTTCCGATTCTCGCGTCCTGGGCCGCTTCCACTGCCGCCATACGATGCAGCGCATCCGGCGCCTGAGCCACGTGTCAAGCTCTTCGATAGGCCGTCGGCTCTGGGTCAGGCTGAAGTCGTTCATCCACCCCCTCAGAACCGGGTTGAGCGTCTCGATGAGCCGAGGCAGTGACCTGCCCCGGCCTTGACGGCACAGCTCGCGCACTCTCTCGCGTAGCCGTTCGATGCTTTGCCTGGCGACACGGATTTTGCCGGCCTGCTGCGCCGTGACGCTGTAGCCGGGGAACTTGCGCTCCCACGGCCTGGCCACGGCGCTCTTAGCCTCGTTCACGGTGAGTTTGAGCCGCTTCTCAAGGAAGCTTCTCACCCCCGCCATGATCCGTTGCCCGGCCCGCTGACTGCTCACGTATCCGCTTCCTGTTCGTCAGGCCAGCGCTTTGCCTGCGGCTTCCTTCAGATTCCGCCTCGCGACGGACACCCTTGCCGTTCGGCTAATTCCATTTCCAGTTACAAAAGCCGATAATGGTGTCACCAACGGTGAGCGGAGTGAGCCATGGCAAGATTGGCGGGTGGCAGCGAATATCTGGATGCGGCAATCACACAAGCGGCGAATGCGAAGACGATAGGCGAGTTGCGCATGGCGCAAGCTTTATTGCTGCCCTTGAAATTTGGCTTATCGCTTGACGACACAGGGGTGGTCTTGGGCGTGTCGAAGAGTTGGGCGCTTAGGCTACGCAGGCGGTTTGGCCGAATCCAAAGCGGAGAAGAGCAGCCCAAGACACGAAAGGGTCTACGCAACCGGGCGCGCATGACGTTTGAAGCCGAGGCAGCCTTGCTGGCACCGCATATTGAACAGGCCAAACGGGGCGGTGTGATTATTGTGCCGCCGCTGAAAGTCCAGATCGAAGCGGCCTTGGGACGTCCCATGGCGTTATCGACGGTGTACGCGATGTTGCACCGTCACGGTTGGCGCAAGCTTGCACCCGACAAACAGCATCCGCAGTCAGACCCGGTGGCTCAGGAGGAGTGGAAAAAGAACTCCCCGAAGAAATCGATCAAGCGCAAAAACGCTTCGGCCGCCCCGCGCCGCTGAGGCTTATGTTCCAGGACGAGGCGCGATTTGGACGGATATCGCAAACCCGGTATTGCTGGTGTCCGAAGCCACTGCGACCCCTCACGCAGGCCATGGTGACGCAGGAATACACCTACGCCTACGCCGCCGTTTCACCTGTGGATGGTGTGCTCGACACCCTGATACTGCCCAGTGTGAATTGCGCCTGTATGCAGGTGTTTCCGGATGAGGTTGCAAGCCGCCACCTGGAAGAAAACATCCTCATGGTGGTTGATGGCGCAGGCTGGCATCGCAGTCAGGGCATCATCCTGCCAGGCAATCTGCAACTGCTGTATCTGCCGCCGTATGCGCCAGAGCTCAATCCGGTCGAACATCTCTGGGATGATCTTCGTGAGAAATCTTTCCATAACCGTGTCTTTGACAGTATTGAGTCCCTGGAAAAGCTTGGCTGCCTTGAGGAGCGGCACCATGTTGATGTCGCTCACCTCGTCGTTGCCGTCGTTGAGGTGGCCGCCGAAGGCCATGGTCTAAGGCCATGGTCAAGTATGACGCGCGGAAAACCACAGGTGGACCGTGGTCCTCAAGCCGATCGGCCAAGCGCCCATGGGTATGTCCAGCGCAATGCACGGGGTCGATACGCCAGCATCAGGGCGGCGGCCACTGCGCCACCGGCCAGCAGCATCACCCACACCAGCGCCGCCATCGACGGCCGGTCGGCCAGCAGGCACAGGCCGGGGACGGCGAGCAATGCGCTGCCCCCCAAGACGCGCAGGATGCGGCGGCTGCGCGCGGCGGGCGCCGCCTGGCCGAACACCTGCCGCCAATGCGCCTCCATCGACAGCGCCAGCCAGGCGAAGCCGAGCAGCGTCGCGGCGGCCGCCGCCATCAGATAAAGCGTTGTCTCAACCATGTTGCACCCTGGCGGTAGTCGGCAGCGCGGCGTCATTCTCTTCGTCGAGGGTTTCATCGGGTTCGCTGGCCGCGACGGCGTGTTCCTGCCGCGCCAGCCTGCGCGTCGCCCAGATCGCGACGCCCGCTGTCGCCAGCAGGCTCAGGTCCACCCCCGCCACCGGCCAGTAGGGGTCGGTGAACAGCGTCTTGACCAGGTGGTCGCCGGTGGTGATCCAGTTCAGCACCACCGCCGCCACGCTCAATCCCGCCAGCACCCCGCACTGCTCGCGCCAGGCCGGGTTCATGCGCGCCTGCGTCACCGGCGCACTGCGCACCAGGGCGTGCCCCAGCGCCACGATCCAGAACCCCCAGAAGGCGAGCTTCTCCCAATCCCCCTTACCCACCAGATCGGCCGGCAGCAAACGATTGACCACCAGCATGCCGACCGCAGCGATCACCATGCCGGTCACCGTGGTCACCGCCAGCGCATCGACGACCCGGCTGCCCTGGCTGCCGGATTCGGCGTGCTTTCGTTTGCGCTTGCCGACGAAGAAGAGGAAGCCGGTGGCGATGCAGACCGCGCCCAGCAGCCCGCCCAGCACGTAGAGCCAGCGCAGCAGCCAGTGCTCGAAGTGCTGCAGGTGCAGGCCGGTGAGGAATTCGTTGACGCCGGCCACCGCCGAGCGCGGCGGTTCCTCGCGCAGCAGCTCGCCGGTGGAAGACTTGAAATGGATCGCTTCGCCCACCAGCGCCACCCGGTCGCTGCCGGCGCGGTAGATGCTCACATAGCTGCTGGCATCGCCAAAATGATGGATCTGCAGGAAGCCGACTTCGCCGGCCATGTCGCGCGCTGCCCAGCGCCGTTTGGCTTCGGCCACCATCGCATCCACCGAGGCCAGCGGCGCGGCGACACCAGAACGCTCGTGCGGCAAGCCGGTTTGCCGCGCTTCGATCACCTCATGCTGATCATGCAGCGGTTTTAGCAAGGTCTGTGAAACCGGCAGGTAATAGAAGCTGGCAAAGATGATCAAGCCGGTCAATGCGAAGAAAAAATGAAACGGCAGCGCCACCATGCCGGTCAGATTGTGCAAGTCGAGCGCACTGCGTTGGGTATGTTTCCAGGGGCGGAACGTGAAGAACTCGCGGAAGATCTTGCGGTGCATGATGATGCCTGTCACGAGAGCCGCAAGCATAGTGAGGGCCGCCAGCCCAACCAGCCAGATGCCGAGATTCTTCCATTTCCAATGCAGGCTGTAATGCATCGGATAGAAAAAATCGCTGCCGATCTTCAGCGATCCTTCTTTTAAAAACTCCCCGGTGCGCGGATCGATCGTGGCGCGCCCATGTAGGTGATTGTGCCCTTTGGGGTCTTTCGGAAAAGGCGGGTTGAATCCCGCGCCCACCAACAGCACCGGATCGCGGTGGGTGGTATAGGCCCAGTATTCATCCGGTATCAACTGGGAAGGCGGCGTCATCGGCCCTTTGCTGGCGTCGTGCACCAGTGGCATCTTTTGCGCATATTCCGTCTTGTCCGCTTGCACCTGCTTTAGCAAGGGCAAAAGCAGGCGGTCGAACGACGGCATCGGCTGGGGTTCGAAGCGCGTCTCGGGAATTGCCCAGCGGTCGATCTCGCGGTCGAACACCGATAGCGCGCCGAAGAAAAACACCACGATGAGCACGAAGCCGATCACCAGGCCGAACCAGGTGTGCACCCAGGTCATGGATAGACGGAAATTCGAAAACATGGCCGTCCCTTTCTAGGAGAGGATCGCGCGCTGCAGCGCCCAGGCGGCGGCGGTCATGAGCGACCCGCCACCGGCCAGCACCGTCCACACGCGGCGCATGCTGGCCGCGGCGAAAGCCCACAGGAACAGCGGCAGAAAGACCAGGAAGGCGAGCAGCATCAGCGCCGTTTCCGCCTCGTGGAAATCCACGCCCAGCGCCACCAGCCCCGCCACACCCAGTGCGGCGAAGCCCCAGGTGAAAGCGTAGCCGCCCAACAGGGCAGCGGCGATGCGGAAGGCGACGGGCAAGTGAAAACGTCCCGGCATGGATTTGCCAAGGCTTTTGCTGACCAGCCATTTCGGCGTCGGTGAAGTTGAATGGGTCATCGGCTGCTTTAGAAGTCGTACTTTATCGAGAGTCTCGCCGTGCGTGGCGTACCATAGGCAATCTGACCGAAAGTACCGATATTCGTGTAGTAGGTTTTATCGGTCAGGTTGTCGATATTCAGTTGCAACGCCATTCGGTCATTCACTCGATACTTGGTCATGAAGTTGACCAATGCGTAGTCTTCTTGCTCAATGCGCTCCGGAAGGAAGGTGACTGCATTTGTGGCAGTTGCATAACTCTTGCCTTCCCAGGTTACCCCGCCGCCTACCGTCCATTTGTTCAATGCGCCTGGCAGCCGATAGGTGGTGAAGATCTTCAAGAGCTTTCGGGGTTGCTCCGTATTCACCGACGCGCCATTAGCATCCTTTGCCTTATAGGATGTCCAGCCAAGTTGCACATCCCAGCCGTCACTGACCATCCCAACCAGTTCCAGTTCGTAGCCTTCGGACTGGGCTCCGTCGGCCGCGACATAGGCCTGATCAGTCGTGCCGGGCACGAACTGGCCCGCATCGGCTTGCGCCAGGTTATCCTGTTCAATATGGAACAGCGCTGCCGACGCAATCAGGCGATCATTCATGAAACCGGATTTCACGCCCACCTCATAGCTCTTGCCAACAACCGGTTCCAACAGATTGCCATTGCGGTCGCGTTCCCCTTGGGTATTGAAGATATCGGTATAGCTGGCGTAAGCCGTCAAGGTCTCGTTGATGTCATACAGCACACCCAGGTACGGCGTTACCACTCGATCATGTTTGATATTGTCTCCTGCGGAGATAGACACGCCACCTGGCGCGATATCCAGCTCGTAGTTGGTCACACGCATACCGGCAACCACCTTCAGCCGATCACTGACATTGAGCCGCATTGAGCCGTAAGCGGCCGTTTGCGTATCGGTGTAATCCTCCCAGAGGAAACGCGACCCATAAGTGAACAGGGGGTAACCCGTGCCGTTCCAGGCGTTGAAATCACCTATGGGCGAGGTGCCAGTGACGTTGTAGGAGTGGGCGATGAATTCCCGCTGTGAAGTGGATACACCCAGGGTCGCATCATGGCGACGACCGAGCAGGTCAAAGCTGCCGGAGGCGGTCAGGTCCGCCATGTAGTATTCCGCGTCTACGGTGAACTTACCGCCCGTCCAAGGCGTGAGACCCAGACCGGTCACCCGGTTTGGCGCGCCGTAAACGTACAGCAGTCGCGAATCGCCAGACGATGAACCTTGATTGATGCGGGCTTTCAATTGCCAATCGACCGAGAGCTTATGATCGAGCTCAATGAACAGATTCTGGTGAACGACATCCCAATAGGTCCAATCCGCCGCTGTTGTTTTCGAGCGACTCCAGTTCGTACGTGAACCATCGTCATACCAGAGTGGCAGGCCACCCCATGTCGCCCCGTTATTCTCGACATCCTGATAGCTGCCGCCGATCGTCAGCAATGTGTGATCGGCAATATCCATTTCTGCTGTCAGATACAAGAGAGACCGTGCACTGTCGCCGACGTCACGAAACGAATCTTCCTGCTCATGACTCACGACGGCGCGACCACGCAGGGTCTTGTTATCGTTCAGCGCACCTGCAACGTCCACGGTGCCGCTGATACTGTCACGGCTACCCAAACCAACGGATGCGGCGCCTTCAAGTGACTTTGCTTTAGCACGCTTTCTGACCAGATTAATCGCCGCGGAAGGGTCGCCGCTTCCCGCCATTAGGCCGGCTGAACCTTTGATGATCTCCACCTGTTCGTATATTGCCGTACCGAGATCCTGCTCTCCGGTTCCCCACCCCGGATCGAACAACACCGGGACGCCGTCTATCATGAAGTTCTTCACTTCGAAGCCGCGCGCATAGTAATACTGACGTGCACTGTCGTACTCTTTAACCGAGATACCCGTCGTCTGTGCCAATACCGCATTGATGGTTTTCAGTTGCTGATCCTCCATGCGTTTCTCGGTGATCACGGTTATCGATTGAGGCGTCTCCTTGATGGACAGCGGCAAGCCGGTTGCCGCACGCGTATCTCTCCCCAGATATTCAATGCTGGGGTTCGACGAGCCGGACCCGTCAGCCAACACTTTCACCGCCGACAGTTCCACTTCGCCAGCCCGCTGTGGCGGCGCTTGCCGCACGACAATCGACGTTCCCTCGACCGAGGCTGCCAACCCACTACCCACCAACAACCGATCCAGCGCCTGCCGCACCGTCAACTGCCCCGCCACCGCCGGCGCCTGCTTCCCCGCCACCAGGGCGGCATCCACGCTGATCGCCACGCCCGCCTGGCGTGCCAGGTCGTTGAGCGCCTGGCCCAGGGGTTGCGCGGGCAGGCTATAGGCGCGCTCGACGTTGAACGCGGCGCTTGCCTGCTGGGCCAGGGCGGGCAGGGCCGTGGCCGACCAAGCCAGGACGCAGGCGGTGACGACAGCTTTCAGGCGATGGTGCGGGCGGGCTGGAATGGCTTGCTTCGGGTAATGCATGGCTTCGTCCTCGGAAGTGGGTCAACACGGTGAAGACGAACCGGCGGCGAAACACCGGACAATTATTTTTGCGGTTCTGCCGATCAGTGCCGGGCGTGGATCAGCAAGCCCTCCTCCCCCTGCCATTCCACGTCGACCGGCAGGACCTGGGGCAGGCTGGCGACAAAGGCTTGCGCGTCGCGCATGGGGTAGCTGCCGGTCAGGCGCAGGCGGCGCAGGCCGGGGTCGTCGGTGAGGCGGATGGGGGTCGCCAGGTAATCGTTCCAGCGCGCGACCACGTCGGGCAGCGGCTCGGCGTCGAACACCAGCCAGCCCTCGCGCCAGGCACCGACCTGGTCCGGACGGATGGCGCCGGGCATGCCCATGCCGCCCGCGTCGATCTGCACGCTCTGTCCGGCGCCGAGCTCCAACGCCGGCGGGGTGTCGGCCGCAGACTGCCGACTGCCCCAGACCGCAACGCGGCCTTCGGCCACCGCCACGCGCATGCGGCCATCGCGCGCGGCGACGGTGAATACGGTGCCCAGCACGCGCACCCGGCCCCATGCGGTGGCTACCGTGAAGGGGCGCGCGGTTTCTGGATGCACGTCGAAGCGAATCTCGCCCTGGTCCAGGCGGACTTCGCGGCGATCCCTGTAGAAGGTGACATGGGCCGAGGTGTGGGCGGCCAGGTCGAGTCGGCTGCCGTCCGGCAGCATGGCCTGGCGCATCTCGCCGTGACTGCTGGCGAGGCTCAGTTCGTGCGTTGGTTGTTGCCACGCCCAACGTCCGCCGCCGCCCAGGGCCAGCATGAGCCCGGCGATGCCCAGGCTGGCGAGCACCCGGCGGCGGCCTTGTGCGCGCGCCGCCTGGCTGGCGGGCAGCGGGATGGCGTCGCGCAGGGCGCCGGCTTCGGTGGCCTGCCAGCCGTTCAATGCGGCCCGGTAGGCTTGGTCGTGGGCGGGGTCGGCCTGGCGCTAGTCTTCCAGGCTTGCGCGTGCCGCCGCTGCGGTGGCCGGGTCGCCGCCATGCTGGCGGGCGATCAGCAGCAGGGCGAACTCCAGATACCGCTTACCGGGCCGGGCATGGATGGGGGTGTTCGCGCTGGCCATTTCAGGCGGGCTCCGACGCCAGATGCATCAAGTCGAGCACGGCGCGAACGATGTGCTTCTCGATGGCGGCGACGCTGGCGCCGAGATACGCGGCGGCCTCGTCATGGCGGAAGCCGTAGATGCGCACCAGGATGAAGGCTTCGCGCCGCTTGTGCGGCATCACGCCCAGGCGGGCGGCGAGTCGTTCGAGTTGTTGCCGGGCGCTGGCATGGCGTTCGGCGCAAGGAAGTTCGTCCGCGTGCAGCAGGGCGAAGGTTTCCAGCACGCCGGCTTCCAGCTTGCGCCGCCGGGCATCATCGATGACGAGGTTCTTGCCGATGCGGTAGAGCAGTGCGCGCAAGTCTAGCACGGCGGCCTGCTGGCCCATGGCCATCACCCGCGCATAGCTTTCCTGCACCACGTCATGCGCCGCCTCGCGGTCATTGAGCGAGCGGCTGAAGAAACTGACGAGTTCGGCGTAATGGTGGATGAGCATGTCGACTCGTAGGTCTTGGTTTGGCCTGAAATATGCCGCCCCGGCGTTGACATATGGCTACGCCGTGCTTGCGGGAAAGGAGCGCTAAAAATACAAAGACGCATGAGAATAGTTCTCATTATTTTCTATTCGGGGTGTCAGGTCAATGTCGACTATCACTGTCCTGGCCTTCTCGAGCATGCTGAGCCTCCGAAACATACGCCCCCGGCAAGCCGACGATGCCGATCTGCGGCGCGGCACCAACAGCTTGCTCGGTCCGGGCTAGAACTGTCCCTGGCGAGCCGATGCCAATTGTCAACCCGCTCAACAACAGTTAACCGACACGTTGCCGCCCGATTCTTGACCAAACACAAGGTCGGCGCAGGCTGACGAGCACTTGGTCAATCTTTAGTCAGGAAGACCGCTCCTCCCAGATTGCTGTCTTTGAAACTCAGTGCGCCCTGCCGGGCGCACCGAAAAAAAGCCGGCCACGGGGGCCGGCTTTTTAATGCGCGCGCCTCGCGACGCACACGGCGCGATCAGGTCGCGCGGGTTTCGATGTCGCCTTCCAGGCTCGGGTAGCGGACGTGGTCGACCAGTTGCTGGATCTCGGTGCCGGGGGCACGCGTGAGCAGCGAACCGACGATCACCCCGATAAAGCCGATCGGCATGCCGAACACGCCGGCGGCGATCGGCTTGATCGCGAACCATTCGTTGGCGGGGACGCCGCCGAAGAACGGATAGGTGATGAACATGTAGTACATGCACACGCCGAGGCCGGCGAGCATGCCGACGACCGCGCCGGTGTAATTGGCGCGCTTCCAGAACACGCCGAGCACCAGTGCCGGGAAGAACGCCGAGGCCGCGAGCGAGAACGCCGCCCCCACCAGGAACAGGATGTCGCCCGGCTTCAGCGAGGCGGTGTACGCGGCGAGCACGGCGACCACCAGCAGCAGGCCCTTGGACACGGCCAGACGGCGCACGGTGGTGGCCTTGGGATCGATCATCTTGTAGTAGACGTCGTGCGACAGCGCGTTGGCGATGGTCAGCAGCAGGCCGTCGGCGGTGGAGAGCGCTGCCGCCAGGCCGCCCGCCGCCACCAGGCCCGAGATCACGTAGGGCAGGCCCGCGATCTCCGGCGTCGCCAGCACGATGAGGTCGCCGCCGATGGTGATTTCGGCGAGCTGCACGATGCCGTCCAGGTTGACGTCGACGACCTTCATCAGCGTGGCGTCCACCGCCGCCCAGTTCGCCACCCAGGCGGGCAGCGACGCGAACGACGTGCCGACCAGGTTGCTGTACACCTCGAACTTGACCAGCACCGCCAGCGCAGGCGCGGTGAAGTACAGCAGGAAGATGAAGAACAGCGACCAGAACACCGACTTGCGCGCCTCACGCACCGAGGGGGTGGTGTAGTAGCGCATGAGGATGTGCGGCAGCGAAGCGGTGCCGACCATCAGGCACAGCACCAGGGCGATGAAGTTGCGGCGTTTCTCGTCGGACGCTTTCTTGTCCTCGGCTTTCGCGGCGGCGATTTCTTCCGCGGTGGCGTTGGGGTTGTCCTTCATCAGCTTGGCTTCGGCGCCCTTGCCCGAGAAGGCGGTGGCATGCGCCGCCACCGGGCCGGCGGCCTTCTTGGCGCCGTCGGCGGCTTTCTTCCACTGCTCCTTGAGGGCGTCGAGGCTGGCGGGGAAGTCGGCCGGGTTGCCGGCTTCCGCGCGTTGCGCCGCGTAGAACGCGTCGCCGGTGCCGGCGGCCACGGCTTCGTCGAGCGCCTTGATCTTCGCCTCGTTGGCGTCCTGCTGCGCCTTGAAGGCGGCGCGGGCGGAGGCTTCGGCGGCACCCTTGGTGGTCTCGGGATTGTTCAGATCCTTCTCCAGCTGGGTCACCTGCTGCAGCACCTGGCCGTAGGCGACCTGCGGAACCGGATTGCCGGTTTGCGACACCGACAGCCACACCACCGGGATCATGTAGGCAATGATCAGGATGATGTACTGCGCGACCTGGGTCCAGGTCACCGCGCGCATGCCGCCGAGGAAGGAGCACACCAGGATGCCGGCGAGACCGACGTACACGCCGATGGCGAACTCGATGCCGGTGAGGCGGGCGGTGATGAGGCCGACGCCGTAGATCTGCGCGACCACGTACACGAACGAGCAGATGATCGCCGCCAGTACGCCGATGGTGCGCGGCAGGTTGCCGCCGTAGCGCGTGCCGAGAAAGTCCGGGATGGTGAACTGGCCGAACTTCCTGAGATAGGGCGCGAGAAACAGCGCCACCAGCACGTAGCCGCCGGTCCAGCCCATGACGAAGGCCAATCCGTCATAGCCGGCGAGGTACAGGGTACCCGCCATGCCGATGAAGGAGGCGGCCGACATCCAGTCGGCGCCGGTCGCCATGCCGTTGAAGATGGCCGGCACGCGGCGTCCCGCGACGTAGTACTCCGACACGTCGGCGGTCTTCGACATGATGCCGATGCCGGCGTACAGGGCGATGGTGGCGCCGAGGAAGATGAAGCCGATCCACTTCGGCGGCAGGCCCATCTGCTCCAGGATCGCGAGCACGACGACGAAGAGGATGAAGCCGCCGGTGTAGAAGCTGTAGTACTTCTTGAGCTGCTGGAAGAACTGGCTTTGGGTGAGTGCGGTCATGTCAGTCGTCCCCCTCGTGAACGCCGTATTCGCGGTCCAGCTGGTTCATGCGGTGCGCGTAGTACCAGATGATGACGACGTAGATGGCCAGGGCGCCCTGCGCGCCCATGTAGAACGCGAACGGAAAGCCCGCGATCACGATGTTGTTGAGCTGGGGAGCGAAGAAGATGACAACGAAGGTTACGACAAACCAGATGGCGAGCAGGACTGCGGTGAGCCGCAGATTCTTGCGCCAGTACGCCTGATGCTTTTCCGTCAACTGCATGGCAAGTCCTCCTAGAGAAGGGATGTGAAACACGCGTTTGTTATGGATTGCCGCGTGTGCGCGGGAGTGTAGGGTGCGGCGCGCGCGCCGACAAACAGATTAGCAAGGCCTAATATGCCGACAGCCAGCGGCGCGCGCGCAGCAGCTTGTGCAACTGCCGGGCGGTGCCCAACCCTTCTTTCTGCATGGCTTTAAGCAGCACCAGCCAGAGTTCCGCGGTGGCGTAGGCGTCGGCCAGCGCGCCGTGGCGCGCGTAGACGGCGATGCCGAAGTGCGCCAGCCAGTCGTCGAGCTGGCGGCAGCGGGCAGCGGCGTCGGGGAACAGCAGCGGCGCCACCACTGCGGCGTCGAACCAGGGCGCGGCGAGCTTGAGCCCGAGTTGCGCGCGCGCTTCGCGCGCGAGCACCGCCTGGTCGAAGCCGGCGTGGAAGGCGACGCGCGGCGCGGCGCCGGCGAATTCCAGCCAGTCGAGCAGCGCCACTTGCGGCGCCTCGCCCGCGCGCTGCGCGGTGCCGCCGATGCCGTGGATGAGGATGTTGGCGGCAGCGGTCGACTGCGCCTGCGCGAGCCCGACCTCGAAGCTCGATTCGAGCGCGATGCGCCCGCCTTCGACGTGCACCGCGCCGATGGCGAGCAGGGGGTCGTGCAGCGCATCGAGGCCGCCGGTCTCGACATCGACCACGCACCAGCGCATGGCGGCAAGCGGCGGGTCGAGGTCGAAGCGCAGCCGGCCCAGCGCGTCGCGCCGCGCCGCGCTGGCGGGGTCGAGCGCAGGCTGGGCCGGGCGACCGAAAGGCCAGATCACAAGTGGTAGTCCAGCGCCAGCCGCGCCTGCACCTTGCGCGCCTGGCGCAGGGCTTCCTTGAGAATGCGGCGGTCGAGCGGGTTCAGGGTGTCGGGGTCGAGGTGATTGTCGGGCGTGAGCCCGGCGCGCTGCTTGCCGTGCTGGGTGCGCAGGCGCAGGAGCTGCAGGAAGTGGAAGGCGCGGTTCCAGTCGGCCAGTTCGGCATCCGGAATCTTCAGCGCGTGGGCCGCGGCGCGCAGCCGCTTGGCGGTGTTGGTCTGCGGGCTGCCGGCAGCGAGCGCGAAAATGCGTGCGGCGTCGACGAAGGGCGTGGCGCCGTTGAGCTTGAGGTCGAGCGTGTGCGGGTGGGCGTCGTCGTCGGACAGCACGAAGTCGCGCATGACGCCCAAAGGCGGCCGGTTGCGCAGCGCGTTGCCGGCCATCTGGTGCAGGAAGCGCGGGTTCTTCTGCGCCGCCGCGTTGAGCCAGGTGCGCAGGTCGAGCGCCAGCGCGGCGTCGCCGGCGAGCGGGCGAAAATCGAAAAAGATGCTGGCGTGCAGCAGCGCCTCGGGGCTGCCGTGGTCGATCCATTCCGCGAACTGCCGCCTCCAGTCCGTCGTCGACAGGCACCACTGCGGATTGCTCGCCATGATGCCGCCCTTGCAGAGCGGAAAGCCGCAGGCGTCCAGCCGCGCGTTGACGCGCTGCGCAAAGGCCAGCAGCGCCTCGCGCCGGGCGGCGTCGGCCGCGTCGAAGATCAGCGCGTTGTCCTGGTCGGTGGCGAGCGTCTGCTCCATGCGTCCTTCCGAGCCGAGCGCCATCCAGCACCAGCGCAGGCCGGCGAGCGCGGGGTCGGGTTCGCTTTCGAGCGCGATGATGCGATCGGTGAGGCGGTCGTTGAGACTGGAAATGATCGCGGTGAGATTTTCCGCATCCATGCCCTGCGCCAAGAGGCTGTGCGCGAGATCGCCGATGTCGTGCGCCAGCACCGGCAGGCGTGCCGGATCGTCGCTGCGCGCGATCGCCGAGGTGATGCCCTCGACCGACAGCCGGCGCAGCGCAAAGATGTCCTTCTCCGAAATCACCCCGGCGAGCTTGCCGTCCCGCACCAGCGGCAGGTGGTGGATGCCCTGGCGCGCCATCAGCACCAGCGCGTCGGCCACCGGGACGTCGTCGGGCAGCGTCGCCGGGTCGGGCGTCATCACCTGCGAGATCGGCGCGGCGAGCGGCACGCCGGCGAGCGTCACGCGCGCCAGCACGTCCTTCAGCGTGAGGATGCCGACAGGCGCACCGGCGGGATCGGCTACTACCACCGAGCCGATACGCGTCTTTTCCATGGCGGCGAGCGCATCGGCCAGCGGCGTGTCGGGCGGCACGCTGAATGGCGCGCGTCGGATCAGGCTGGCGAGCGGCCGCGCGAATCGCTCTTCGTCGTCGAGCGCGAGCGCGTATTCGGCCTGCACCGCGCGCTGCGACTCCACCAGCAGGCTGGCGATGCGCCGCGTGCAGAAATCCTTGAATTCCGCGCTTTTCGCCAGCAGCGCGTGGAAATCCGCGGCCGGCAGCAGAAAGCAGAAGGTGTCGGTCGCGGCGAGGTAGCGGTTGGAAACGCCGCGTCCGGCGAGCAAGGCGCCGAGCGGGAACATCTCGCCCGCGGCCAGCTGCAGCACAGTCTGGCCCTTGGCGGTGGCGCCGCCGACCGTACCCTGCTTGATGATGAAGAGCGTGTCGGGCGGCTGCTCGGCGGGCTCCAGCAGGGCCTCGCCCGCGGCGTAATACGCGACCGCCAGCCGCTGCACCAGCCACAGCCCGTCGTCTTCGGACATGAGGGAAAACGGCGCCTGCCGCCGCAGCGCATCGAGCGTGGCGCGGTGCAGGCTGTTGGCGAGCGGCAGCATGGTCGTTGTCATGTCGATCGACAGGACACGCGCTCAGTGGCGCGCGTAAGGACTCTTGTTGAAGACGTCGATGAAGGCCTCGAGATCTTCCTTCGGCAGCGGTCCGACCTTGCGTCCCACGATGCGGCCGAGCGGGTCGAAGAAAAAATGCGTGGGCGTGCCGACGAAGGTGCCGCCGCCGAATTTCGCCAGCAGCTCTGGGTCGGGTTCGGCGATCAGGTTGACGAAGGGCAGTCGGTGGCGGGCGGCGAACGTGCGCGCCTCGTCGACCTGGGCCAGGCCGTCGATCGTCACCCCGAGTACGGCGCCGCCGCGGTCGCGGTGCGCCGCGTGGAACGCCGACATCTGGGGGAGTTCCTTGTCGCAGATCGGGCAGTCGTGCGCCCACACGGCGACGATGGTCCACTGGCCCTGGCCGATGAATTCGTTGACGTTGCGCGGCGTGTTGTCGAAGTCGCGCAGCTCGATGCTGGGCGCGCTGGCCTGCGCGGCGAGCGCAAGCAGGGTCAGGGCGAAACCAAGGAAAAAGTGTTGCAATGCCATGATCGTCTCCTTCAGGGGTTCGCCGGGGGCCTGTTGGGTCGCATTATGCGCCACGGCCCTTGCGTGTCGGCAACAAAAAAGCCCCGCCGAAGCGGGGCTTTTGGGACTGCCGAACAGCGCGGGCCGCTCTTACATCATGCCCATGCCGCCCATGTCGCCCATGCCGCCGCCCATCGGCGCGGCCGGCTTGTCTTCCGGCAGGTCGGCGACCATGCAGTCGGTGGTCAGCATCAGGCCGGCGATCGACGCGGCGTTCTGCAGCGCGGTGCGGGTGACCTTGGTCGGATCCAGCACGCCCATCGCCACCATGTCGCCGTACTCGCTGGTGCCGGCGTTGTAGCCGAAGTTGCCCTGGCCTTCCAGCACCTTGTTGACGACGACCGAGGGCTCGTCGCCGCAGTTCTTGACGATCTGGCGCAGCGGCTCCTCGATGGCGCGCAGCACGATCTTCACGCCGGCGTCCTGGTCGTGGTTGTCGCCCTTGACGGCAGCGGCAGCGGCCTTGGCGCGCAAGAGCGCGACGCCGCCGCCGGGGACGATGCCTTCTTCAACGGCGGCACGGGTGGCGTGCAGCGCGTCTTCGACGCGGGCCTTCTTCTCCTTCATCTCGACTTCGGTCGCAGCGCCGACCTTGATCACCGCCACGCCGCCGGCCAGCTTGGCCTTGCGCTCCTGCAGCTTTTCCTTGTCGTAGTCGCTGGTGGCTTCGTCGATCTGCTTGTTGATCTGGGCGATGCGGCCCTTGATCGCGTCGGCATTGCCGGCGCCGTCGATGAGGGTGGTGTTTTCCTTGCCGATCTCGATGCGCTTGGCGCGGCCCAGATCCTGCAGGGTGGCTTTTTCCAGGCTCAAGCCGACTTCCTCGGCGATCACCGTGCCGCCGGTGAGGATGGCCATGTCTTCCAGCATCGCCTTGCGACGGTCGCCGAAGCCCGGGGCCTTGACGGCGCAGGTCTTGAGGATGCCGCGGATGTTGTTGACCACCAGGGTGGCGAGCGCTTCGCCGTCGACGTCTTCGGCGACGATCATCAGCGGCTTGCCGGCCTTGGCCACCTGCTCCAGCACGGGCAGCAGGTCGCGGATGTTGGAGATCTTCTTGTCGAACAGCAGGATGAAGGGATCGTCCATGATCGCCATCTGCTTGTCGGGGTTGTTGATGAAGTAGGGCGACAGGTAGCCGCGGTCGAACTGCATGCCTTCGACGACGTCGAGCTCGTTCTCCAGGCCCGAGCTGTCCTCGACCGTAATGACGCCTTCCTTGCCGACCTTGTCCATCGCGGCGGCGATGATGTCGCCGATCGAGGCATCGGAGTTGGCCGAGATCGAGCCGACCTGGGCGATTTCCTTGGAAGTCTTGCAGGGCTGCGAAATCTTCTTCAACTCGCCGACGATGGCGGTCACGGCCTTGTCGATGCCGCGCTTGAGGTCCATCGGGTTCATGCCGGCGGCCACGTACTTCATGCCTTCGTTGACGATGGACTGGGCCAGCACGGTGGCGGTGGTGGTGCCGTCGCCGGCGACGTCGGAGGTCTTGGACGCGACTTCCTTGACCATCTGCGCGCCCATGTTCTCCAGCTTGTCCTTCAGTTCGATTTCCTTGGCGACCGACACGCCGTCCTTGGTCACGGTGGGGGCGCCGAAGGAACGGTCGAGCACCACGTTGCGGCCTTTCGGGCCCAGGGTCACCTTGACGGCGTCAGCCAGAATGTTGACGCCCGCCACCATGCGGTGACGCGCGGAATCGCCAAAACGTACGTCTTTTGCAGCCATGCTTAACTCCTTAGATTGCTTGAATTTGTCATTCCGGCGTACGCCGGAATCCAGTTTGATTCGGCTGGGTCCCGGCGTGCGCCGGGATAACGCAGCTGTTTCCGCGCTGAAGCGCGGACATCTGCGTCACTTCTCGACCACGCCCATGATGTCTTCTTCGCGCATCACCAGCAGTTCCTCGCCCTCGACCTTGACGGTCTGGCCGGCGTACTTGCCGAACAGCACGCGGTCGCCGACTTTCACGTCCATCGGGATGGTCTTGCCCTGGTCGTCTTTCTTGCCGGCGCCGACGGCGATCACTTCGCCCTGGTCGGGCTTCTCGGTGGCGGTGTCGGGGATCACGATCCCGGAAGCGGTCTTGCGCTCTTCTTCCATGCGCTTGACAATCACTCGGTCGTGCAGAGGACGGATTTTCATTGCAAAGTCTCCATTGCGTTACGTTGATCAAGGGGCCGCCTGGGCGGCCCGAAAACAAGGAGGCGGCGAGCATGCTGTTAGCACTCGCCGCCGTTGAGTGCCAATAATAGTGACGCAGGATGACAATTTCAAGTCCATGGATCTCCTGAGCCGGACCCGGGCGGCGGTCTGGCACCCCTGCACCCAGATGAAACAGCTCGACGCCGACCCGCCGCTGGCGGTCGCGCGCGGCGAAGGGCCCTGGCTCATCGGCGTCGACGGCCGCCTGTACCTCGACGCGATCTCGAGCTGGTGGGTCAATTTGTTCGGCCACTGCAACCCGCGCATCAACGCCGCGATCACCGACCAGCTCGGCCGCCTCGAACACGTGATGCTCGCCGGCGCCACCCACGCGCCCGTGGTCGAACTGTCCGAACGCCTGGCGCAGCTCACCGGCCTCGGCCACGCCTTCTATGGGTCGGACGGCGCCTCGGCCACCGAAATCGCGCTGAAAATGAGCGCTCACTACTGGCGTAACCAAGGCAGGCCGGGTAAGAACGGTTTCATCAGCCTGCAAAACGGCTACCACGGCGAGACCGTCGGCGCGCTCTCGGTGACCGACATTCCGCTGTTCAAGGCCACCTACGCGCCCCTGCTGCGGCACACCGTGCAAGTGCCCACCCCCGACGCGCGCCTGGCCGAGCCCGGGGAGTCGGCCGAAGCGTACGCGCTGCGCTGCGCCGCCGCGCTGGAAGCGCATCTGGCCGAACACGCCGACACCACTGCCGCCTTCATCGTCGAACCGCTGGTGCAGGGCGCCGCCGGGATGGCGATGTACCCCCCGGTCTATCTGACCCGGGCGCGCGAACTGTGCGATCAATACGACGTGCACCTGATCGCCGACGAAATCGCCGTCGGCTTCGGCCGCACCGGCACGATGTTCGCCTGCGAACAGGCTTCACTCCCCTCTCCCCCGGGGAGAGGGGCCGGGGGTGAGGGCGCCGGGGCCGGGGGCGAGGGCGCCGACGGAGGCAGTCGGGGTGCGCGGCGTCATCCCGATATCCCGCCTGAATACATCGAATTCGCCCGCAAACTGCGCCACGAACAGACCGACGCAGAATCCGTGCTGTGGTATTTGCTGCGGGATCGCCGTCTGGCCGGATATAAATTTCGTCGGCAGCATCCCATGCCGCCCTACACGCTGGATTTCTACTGCCACGAGGCGAGTCTGGCGATCGAGCTGGACGGAGGGCAACATGCCGAGTCCGTACGGGACGCCCGCCGCGATGCCTGGCTTGCACAGCAGGGGTTGCGGGTCGTGCGCTTCTGGAACAACCAGGTGTTGCAGGAAACCGAAGCAGTGCTGTCGGCGATTTGGGCTGCCTTGCCTGCTGGCGAGCGCCCTCACCCCCAGACCCTGGGCCCTCACCCCCAACCCCTCTCCCCGGGGGAGAGGGGAGAAGGACCGGTGCAGGCCGGCGTGAAACCTGATTTCATCTGCCTGTCCAAGGGTCTCACGGGCGGTTACCTGCCGCTCTCGGCGGTGCTCACCACCGACGCCGTCTATGCGGCTTTCTACGATGATGAGACTGCGCGCGGCTTCCTGCACTCGCATTCCTACACCGGCAACCCGCTCGCCTGCCGCGCCGCGCTGGCGGTGCTGGACATCTTCGAGCAGGACCGCGTGATCGCGGCCAACCGGATCAAGGCCGAGACGTTTACAGGCATACTGGCGGAAGTGGCTGCTCACAAACGGGTGCGGCACTTCCGCCATCTCGGCATGATCTGGGCCTTCGACGTCGCCGACGCGAAGCCGGGTTTCGCCGCCCGCTTCCATCGCGCGGCCCTGGCAAAAGGCGTGTTCATCCGTCCGATCGGCGCCACCGTGTACGTCATGCCGCCCTACGTCGTCGACGCCGACGCCATGCGCGACCTGGCGGCCGCCCTGCGCGCCTGCCTCGACGACCCGGCTGTCTGAGCGAACGCGGGCTTGACGCCGGGCGGGCGGCCACCTAAGGTAGTAATCAGTCACTATCTAAAAGACGGAACCATGCCCGAAGACACCCCACGCAGGCGGCTCGACGCCGACGCGCGACGCGAGGAAATCGTGCGCGTCACGCTCGATCTTGCCGCGAAGCAGGGGGTCGACGACGTCACCACCCAGGACATGGCGCAGGCGATGGGCGTGACGCAGGGCGCGGTGTTCCGCCACTTCCCCAGCAAGGACGCGATCTGGCTCGCCGTGATGCACTGGGTGCGCGACCGGTTGATGGCCGTGCTCGGGCGCGCCGCCGAACAGGGGCGCGACCCGCTCGACGCGCTCGCGCGCATGTTCGCGGCGCACATCGACTTCATCGCCGCGCATCCGGCGATTCCGCGCGTGCTCACGTCCGAGCACCTGCATATCCGCAACCGCGCCCTGCGCGAACTGGTCACCGAGATCATGCTGGGCTACGAAGCCCGGGTCGCCGGGCTGCTGGAGGCGGCCAAGGCCGACGGCCTCGCCCGCGCCGACCTCGACGCCCACGCGGCGGCGACGCTCTACATCGGCATGATCCAGGGCCTGGTCCTGCAGGCCTCGCTGCTGCGCGGCCACCGCACGCTCAAGGCCGAGGCGGCGCGCACCTTTCCGGTTTTTCTCCAGGCGGTCCGGCCGCCCAACCCTTGAGGAGTCATCCCATGAAGTCCAAGCCCCTGACCCTGCTGACCCTGCTCGCCCTCGCCCTGCCCGCTGCCGGCACGCACGCCGCGGACGCTGCCGGCGCACTGGACCGGCGCGTGGCGCTCGCGCTCACCCCCGCCGAGCGCGGGATCCTGCTCGAGGAAATGCACGCCTTCCTCGCCGGGGTACAGAAGCTCACCGACGCACTTGGGCGCCAGGACTTTCCCGCCGCCGCGCAGGCTGCCCGTACGCTGGGCCCGGCCATGGCGCACGCGGTGCCCGCGGCGATGCGCGCCAAGCTGCCGCTCGAATTCCGCCAGCTCGGCGCGTCGACCCACGCGGATTTCTCGCAGATCGCGATGGACGCCGAGAGCCTGGGCGACGTCAGCCACAGCCTTGGCCAGCTCTCGGCCACGCTGCAAAAGTGCGTCGCCTGCCACGCGACCTACCAGGTCCGCGCGGCGCCCCTGGCCGGACGCCGCTGAGCCGCCGCCATGACGACCCGTCGCTTCCTGCCCGGCCGGCGCGGCCTTGTCCTCACGCTCGGCGCGCTCGCCTTCCTTGCGGCGTTCGCGTGGCTCGTCGCCACCCGCGGGCCGCTTGCCCCGGTCGGCGTCGAGACGGCCGAAGTCGTGCGCGCCCATCTCAGTCCCGAGGTCTATGGCATCGGCACGGTCGAAGCGCAGCATGCCTATGCGGTCGGCCCGATCCAGGCGGGGCGGGTGCTGAGCGTGCAGGTCGACCAGGGGGACCGGGTGCAGGCCGGGCAGCTGCTGGCTGAAATGGATCCGATCGATTTGCGCCAGCGTGCCGAGGCTGCGGCCAGCGCGGTGGCGCGGGCGCGCCAGTCGGCGCTGGCGGCGCAGGCACAGGTGGCGGAAGCGGAGAGCCGGACTCGTATAGCACAGGCCAACAGCGCGCGCTATCAGTCGCTGGTGAGCCAGAAATTTGTCGCGCAGGAAATGGCCGACAGCCGCCGCCACGAAGCCGCCGCGGCCGAAGCGGCGCTGGCCGCGGCACGCGCCAACGCCAGTGCTGCGCAACGCGAGATCGGCCGCGCCGAAGCCGAGCTGCAGGGCGTCGACCGCTTGCGCAACAGCCTGAAATTGCTGAGCCCGATCGACGGCGTGGTGACCGCGCGCGAAGCCGAACCGGGTGCCACCGTGGTCTCCGGCCAGGCCGTGTTGAAGCTGGTCGACCCGGCCCGGCTGTGGGTGCGCGCGCGCCTCGACCAGGCGCGCGCCGAAGGCGTTGTCGTGGGGCAGCCTGCGCAGATCGTGCTGCGCTCCGCGCCAGGGTCGGCGCTGCCGGGCAAGGTGGTGCGGATCGAACTGCAAAGCGACACGGTGACCGAAGAGCGCATTATCAACGTGGCCTTCGACCCGGTGCCGGCGCAGCTGTATCTGGGCGAGCTGGCGGAAGTGAGCATCCGCCAGCCCGGCGCGCGCGATGTGCTGAGCGTGCCGCGCGCGGCGCTGGCGCGGGCCGGCGGCCAGACCGGCGTGTGGCGGATCGAGGACGGCCGCGCGCGCTTCCGGCCGGTGCGGCCCGGCGTGCAGACCGCCGACCGCGTGCAGATCGTCTCCGGCCTCGAAGCCGGCGACCGCGTCATCGCCTACAGCGCAAAGCAGCTCGACGACGGCGTGCGCGTGCGCGAGCAGACGCCCGGCGCGCGCTGAGCCCGGCATGATCGAGCGCGGCCATGATTAACCCCGGTCATGATTAATCTGGCGCGGCGCGACATCGCGCACCATCTCAAGAGCTATCTGCTGACCGGGCTCGGACTCGGCTTGCTGATCGGCGTGACGCTCACCATGGCTGGCGTCTACCGCGGCATGGTCGACGACGCCAAGGTGCTGCTGCGCGCGGTCGACGCCGACGTCTGGGTGGTGCAGCAGCACACGCTCGGCCCCTTCGCCGAGCCGTCCTCGGTGCCGGACGACCTTTACCGGGCGCTGCTGGGACTCGAAGGCGTGGAAGAGACCGGCAACGTCGCCTACCTCACCATGCAGGTGGCGCACCGGGGCCAGACCCAGCGCGTGATGGTGGCGGGTTACGAGGCGGGCAAACCCGGCGGACCGTCCTTCCTGGTGGCCGGCCGGCCCATCGCGCGCGCGCATTACGAGGCGGTGGCCGACGCCAAGACAGGATTCAAGGTCGGCGACGTGGTGCGTATCCGCCGCAACGACTACACCGTGGTGGGGCTCACCCGGCGCATGGTGTCCTCCGGCGGCGACCCGATGCTGTTCATCCCGCTGAAAGATGCGCAGGAAGCGCAGTTCCTGAAAGACAACGACGCCATCGTCGAGGACCGCAAGCGGCTCGAAGCCAACCCCGCAGTCAACCGTCCCGGCCAGCCCGGCGTGCTGGAAGCGGTGCAGGCGATCCAGGCGTCCAGCCACAAGGTCAACGCGGTGCTGCTGCGCCTCGCGCCGGGCGCGGACGCGCGGGAAGTCGCCGACACCATCGCGCGCTGGCAGCGCTATACGGCCTACACGCGCGACGACATGGAAGACATCCTGGTGGCCAAGCTGATCGCCACCGCCGCCAGGCAGATCGGCCTGTTCCTGATGATCCTCGCGGTGGTGAGCGCGGCCATCGTCGCCTTCATCATCTATACGATGACGCTCGGCAAGATCAAGGAAATTGCGGTGTTGAAACTGATCGGCACCCGCGACCGCACCATCGCCGCGATGATCCTGCAGGAGGCGCTGGGGCTCGGCATCATCGGCTTTCTGGTCGGCAAGTTCGCCGCCACGCTGTGGGCGCCGGCCTTCCCCAAATACGTGCTGCTGGAAAACGGCGACGCGGTGCGCGCCCTCGTGCTGACGCTGGTGGTGTGCGCGCTGGCCTCGGTGCTGGCGATCCGCGCCGCGCTGAAAATCGACCCGGCGGAGGCGATCGGTGGCTGAAATCCAGCCGGCGATCCTGATCGAAGGCCTCACCAAGCGCTACGGTAGCGGCAGTGCCGCGGTCGACGCGCTGAAGGGCGTCGACATGACCGTCTACCCCGGCGAAGTCGTGGGCCTGATCGGCCCGTCCGGCTCCGGCAAGACCACGCTGCTGAAATGCCTGGGCGCAGTGATCGAACCCACCGCAGGAAAATTCACCCTGGGCGGCGAAGTGATCTACGACAACGGCTGGAAGGCCGGCGACCTGCGCGCGCTGCGCCGCGACCGCATCGGCTTCGTGTTCCAGGCGCCCTATCTGATCCCGTTTCTCGACGCCACCGACAACGTCGCGCTGCTGCCGATGCTGGCCGGCGTGCCGAACGCCGAGGCACGCAAGATCGCACTGGACATGCTGACCGCGCTCGACGTGCAGCACCGCGCCGCGGCGCGCATCCCCGAGCTCTCCGGCGGCGAGCAGCAGCGCGTGGCGATTGCGCGCGCGCTCGCCAACAAGCCGCCGATCATCCTCGCCGACGAGCCGACCGCGCCGCTCGACAGCGAACGCGCGCTCACCGTGGTGAAGATCCTCAACCGCCTGGCGCAGGAATTCCGCACCGCGATCATCGTCGTCACCCACGACGAAAAAATCATTCCCACCTTCAAACGCATTTACCATATCCGCGACGGCAGGACCTACGAAGAAGCGGGCGAAGGAAGACCGATATGAAACTGACCTTTCTCGGCGCGGCGCGCGAAGTGACCGGTTCCAGCTATCTACTAGAAGCCGACGGCGTGCGCTTTCTGGTCGATTGCGGCATGTTCCAGGGCGGTCGCGAGACGCGCGCCAAGAACCAGCGCGCGTTTCCCTTCGATCCGCGCAGCATCGACTTCGTCATCCTCACCCACGCCCACATCGACCACTCGGGCCTCTTGCCGCGGCTGGTCGCGCTCGGCTTCAAGGGCACCATCCACGCCACCCGCGCCACCTGCGACCTGCTCGCGGTGATGCTGCCGGATTCCGCGCACATCCAGGAAAAGGAAGCCGAATACGCCAACCTCGACCGCTTTCGCAAAGGCATGGATAGACGCGACAAGAAGCGGGGGCTGCCGCCGCGCGACATCGCGCCGCTCTACACCGTGGCGCAGGCGCAGGCTTCGCTCAAGCGCTTGAACCCCGTCGACTACGACCTCGAAATCGCGCCGCATCCCGAGGTGCGCTGCACCTTCCGCGACGCCGGCCATATCCTCGGCTCGGCCATCGTCGAGGTGTGGGTCGGCGAGGGCAACCGCCGCACCAAGATCGTGTTCTCCGGCGACCTCGGCATGCCATCGCGGCCGCTGCTGCAGGACCCCACGCACATCTTCGAGGCCGACTACCTGGTGGTCGAGTCGACCTACGGCGACCGCAACCACAAGAGCATCGAGGCCACCCAGGACGAACTCGTCGAGGCGATCACCCACACCATCGAGCGCAAGGGCGGCAACGTGGTCGTGCCGGCCTTCGCCGTGGGGCGCACGCAGGACATGCTTTACCTGCTCGCCGACCTCACCCGCCAGGGGCGGATTCCCAAGCTGAGCGTCTTCGTCGATTCGCCCATGGCCACCGCCGCCACCGAAATCACCTACAAACACATGGCGCTGCTCGACGATGAAACCCACGCACTGATGGGCCGCCACGGCGGCGCGCAGCACTTCCGCAAGCTCAATTTCGTCGAGGACGTGGAAGAGTCGAAATCGCTCGACCGCATCACCGGCGGCGCCGTCATCATTTCGGCCAGCGGCATGTGCGAGGCGGGGCGCATCAAGTTCCACCTGCGCGCCAACCTGCCGCGGCGCGAGTCGAGCGTGCTCATCACCGGCTTCCAGGCCGCCGGCACCTTCGGCCGCCGCCTGGTCGACGGCGCCAGACGCGTGCGCCTGCTGGGCGAGGACATCCCGGTGCGCGCCGACCTCTACACCCTGGGCGGCCTGTCGGCGCACGCCGACCGCAGCGCGCTGCTCGCCTGGCTCGGCCATTTCCGCAGCAAGCCGCGCCGCGTGTTCGTCGTGCACGGCGAGGAGGCCGTGGCGAACGGCTTCGCCGCCGACCTGCAGCAGCAGTTCGGCTGGGACGCGATGGCGCCACTGCCGGGCCAGAGCGTGGTGCTGGATTGAGCCCTTGCGGATGACCCGACTTCCACATAACCGGAAGCGGTCGGTGGAACGCCGCCTCATGGGAGTCGCTTGATCGGCCTAAACCGCCGGTGGCGTTTTTGCAAGCCAGTTCTGCTTGCGCTGCACACCGGTCGTTGATTAGACTTCAAGCCGAGTGGCCGCTTCCAAGATTGTGAATTCACACCCCCGACCCGGAACGGCCACAGAAGCCTTAAGGCATTGTGCCCACTCAATAGCAGTAAACAGGCGCGCCTGCCCGTTCAGGATGCATTCATAATTCTACATATGTATAGTTAATGGCAAATTGAAGTAAGGCGGTCTTTTTCTATGGCCCTCGCGCCGCGGGAGAACTTTCATAGAAGGGTTGGAACAAAAGAGCCCGCTGTGGCTGCTGGAATCGGCAGCCGATGCCATGCTTATCGCCGATTCGGCCGGACGCATCGTGCGGGCCAACACGCCAGCCGAAGCGCTGTTCGGCTATACGCGGGACGAATTGCTCGCGCTGTCGGTTGAAAGCCTGATTCCGCCGCGTTTTCGCGCCACCCATGTCGCGCAGCGCCAGGGCTATACGGCACACCCGGGGAGCCGGGTGATGGGCGGCGGGGTTGAACTGTACGGCCTGCGCAGGGATGGTGGCGAGTTCGCCGCGGATGTCAGCCTGAGCCCGCTGGAAGGCGGCTATGTGCTGGCCACGGTGCACGACATCACCCGCCGCAAGCGCGCCGAGGAGGCGCTGGCCGAACAGCGCGCGCGGCTCGCCGCCATCGTGGAGACGGCGGTGGACGCCATCATCACCATCGACGAGCGCGGTACCATCGACTCCTTCAATCCTGCCGCCGAGCGCCTGTTCGGTTATGCGCGGGACGAAGTGCTGGACAAAAACGTTTCCCAGCTCATGCCGTCCCCCTACCATGAGGAGCATGACGGCTATCTCGCACACTATCTCGCCACCGGCGAGAAGCGCATCATCGGCCTCGGGCGCGAGGTGGTGGCGCAGCGCAAGGACGGCACCACCTTTCCGATCGAACTGTCCGTGAGCGAAATGCGGGTGGGCAGTCGTCGCATGTTCACCGGGCTGGTGCACGACATCACCCAGCGCAAGCAGGCGGAAGAGCGCCAGGCGCGGCTGATCCACGAGCTGGAAAGCGCCAACGAGGAGCTGAAGAATTTCGCCTATGTCGTCTCTCATGATCTGAAGGCACCGCTGCGCGCCATTGGCTCGCTGGCGAACTGGATCAGCACTGACCAGGCGGAGAAACTCGACGCAGAGGGCAAAGAGCACCTGCGCCTGCTGGTCCAGCGTGTGCGGCGCATGGACAGCCTCATCGACGGCATCCTGCAATACTCGCGCGTCGGCCGCGTGCGCGAGGCGGTGGTAGCGCTGGACGTGAACGCGATCGTGCAGGAAGCGCTGGCGATGCTCGCGCCGCCGCCGCACATCCGTGTCGAAGTCGCTCCCGATCTGCCGACCATCCACGCCGAGCGCACACGCATCCTGCAGCTGTTCCAGAACCTGCTGTCCAACGCCATCAAGTATCTGGACAAGCCGGAAGGCCTGATCCGCGTCGGCTGCGTGGGCCACGCACAGGAGTGGGAATTCAGCGTCAGCGACAACGGCCCCGGCATCGAGGCGCGCCACTTCAAGCGGATTTTCCAGCTGTTCCAGACCCTCGTGCCCAAGGATCGGGTGGAGAGCACCGGCGTCGGCCTCGCGCTGGTGAAAAAAATCGTCGAGATGTACGACGGGCGCGTGTGGCTCGAATCCGAGCCGGGCGTTGGCAGCACCTTTTTCTTTACCCTGCCGCGTGGCGGCACCCATCAGCAGGAGCAACTCAATTGAAGACAACGTGCAAGGCCATATTGCTGGTGGAAGACGACGAGGTGGACGCCATGACCGTGCGCCGCGCGCTGAAGGAACTGCACGTGAACAACCCGCTGGCCCGCGCCGAGAACGGCGAGGAGGCGCTGGCCTACCTGCGCGCATCGGGGCAGGTCGTGCCGTGCATCATCCTGCTCGACCTCAACATGCCGGTGATGGGCGGCATCGAGTTTCTGCAGGTGGTCAAGCACGACGCCGCGCTCAGGCGCATTCCGGTGGTGGTGCTCACCACCTCCGAGGAGCAGCAGGACAAGGTGGCGAGCTTCGACCTCGGGGTGGCCGGCTACATCCGCAAGCCGGTCGACTACAAGCAGTTCGTGGAAGCGGTGCGCGCCATCGACACCTATTGGACGCTCAGCGAGCTGCCGCAATGAGTCACGCCATCGTGCGGGTCCTACTGGTCGAGGACGATGCGGTCGATCGTCTCGCCTGCCGCCGCGCACTGGGCGCGGAATCCGATTACGTATTCGAGATGGAGGAAGCCGACACCGCACGCGCCGGACTGCAGCGCGCGCGCGCGCAGGCGCCGGACCTGATCCTGCTCGACTACCATCTGCCGGACATGGACGGCGTGGAATTTCTCGCCGCGCTCGCCGCCGACGACGCCGCGATGCCGGTGCCGGTGCCGGTCATGATGCTGACCGGCGCGCAGGACATCGCAATCGCGGTGGACGCCATGCGCCGCGGCGCGCGCGACTACCTGGTCAAGGACAGCCAGGGCGACTACCTCAAGCTGCTGCCGACGGTGATCCACCGCGTGCTGCGCGAGAGCCAGGCGCACGCCGACAAACGCGCGGCGGAAGAACAGCTGCGCGCCGCCGAAGCCAAATACCGCAGCCTGGTCGAACAGATTCCGGCGATCACCTTCACCGCCGCGCTGGACGTGCCGGGCAATCTGCTCTACGTCAGCCCGCAGATCGAGCGCCTGGGTTTTTCCCAGGACGAATGGCTGGAGAATCCGGACGGTCTCCTCAACCGTGTTCACCCCGAAGACCTGGCACGGGCGCGTGCCGCTTACGCCCACAGCTACGAAACAGGCGAGCCGCTGCGCTGCGAATATCGCCTGCTGACGCGCGACGGCGAAGCGCGCTGGTTCCTGGACGAAGCCAGTGTCTTGCACGGCGCGGCGGGCGCACCGCTGTGCCTGCAGGGCATGCTGATCGACATCACCGAAGACAAGCTGCGCGAGGAGCAACTCAAATTTCACGGCAGTTATCTTGAGATGCTGGTGGCCGAACGCACCGGCCAACTGGAAAAACAGACCGAGATACTCAGATCGGCCAACGCCAACCTGGTGAAAGAAATCGACGAGCGCCACCGGGCGGAAGCCGCGGCGAAAAAATACGCCGACGAGGTGCAGGACCTGTACGACCATGCCCCGTGTGGCTATCACTCGCTCGATCCGAACGGTACCTTCATCCGGATCAACGACACCGAGCTGGGCTGGCTCGGCTACGCGCGCGAGGAAGTGGTCGGCAGGAAAGTGAGCGAGTTCCTCGCCCCTGAGAGCGTCGAGCGCTTCAAGGAAAACTTCCTGCGCCTGAAGGCGGGCGGCGAGTTACACGGTGTCGAGATCGAGTTCCTGCGCAAGGACGGCAGCACCCTGCCGGTGCAGTTGAGCGCCACGGCAATCCGGGATGCCGCCGGCAACTTCCGCATGGGACGGGCGGCGCTGTTCGACGTCAGCGCGCGCAAGCGGGCCGAGGAAGCGCTGCGCGCCAGCGAGGCGCGCTTCCGGCTGCTGCTCGAATCGGCCGGCGAAGGCATCTACGGGCTCGACAGCGAGGGGCGCTGCACCTTCGTCAACGAGGCGGCGCTGGCCATGCTCGGCTACGCCCGCAACGAACTGTTGGGGCGCGATACACATGCGCTGATCCACCACAGCCACGCCGACGGCAGCGCCTACCCGGCCGAGGAATGCCCCATCTATGACGCGTTCCGCAAGGGCCAGCCGACCCACGGGCTGGTGGAACTGCTGTGGCGCAAGGACGGCAGCTCATTCCCGGCAGAATATTCGGCGCAGCCATTGCGTGAAGCGGGGCAAGAGGCAGAACGCGTCAGTGGTGCGGTAGTGGTGTTCCACGACGTCGCCGAGTCGCAGGCCCTCCGGCACCTGCTTTCGTACCAGGCCACCCACGACGCGCTCACCGGCCTGGTCAACCGTCAGGAGTTCGAGCGCCGGCTGGAGCGGATGCTGATCGAAACCCGGGGTGACGGCGAGGAATACGCGCTGCTCTATCTCGACCTCGACCGCTTCAAGGTGGTGAACGACATCTGCGGCCACACCGCGGGCGATCAGCTGCTGCGCCAGATCACGGCGCGGCTGCAGGAGCACCTGCGCGGGCGCGACACCCTGGCGCGGCTGGGCGGCGACGAGTTCGGCGTGCTGCTCGAACACTGCCCGCTGGACCAGGCGCTGCGCATCGCCACGGAATTGCGCGACGCGGCGCAGGACTATCGTTTCGTATGGGAGGGCAAGCCGTTCTCGGTCGGCGCGAGCATCGGCCTGGTGCCGCTGTCCGCAACCAGCGGCAGCGTATCCGCCGCGCTCGCCGCCGCCGACGCCGCCTGCTACGCGGCGAAGGAGCAGGGCCGCAACCGGGTGCACCTGTATCAGCCGGATGACGCCCTGCTCGCCCAGCACCACAGCCAGATGCAATGGGTGTCGCGCCTGGCCCGGGCGCTGGACGCCAACCGCTTCCGCCTGTTCCAGCAGGTCATCGCGCCGCTCGGTCAGCACGGCCAGGGTCGCCCGCACCACGAGGTCCTGCTGCGCCTGCTGGACGAAGAGGGGCGGGTGGTCGAACCGATGGCCTTCGTGCCGGCGGCGGAGCGTTACAACCTGATGCCAGCCATCGACCGCTGGGTGGTGCGCGAGGTAATCAGTCACCACGCCGTGCAGCAGCGCCACGCGCCCGTAGCCGAGCGGCCGATCTTCGCCGTCAATCTTTCGGGCAGTTCGCTTGCGGACGAGCGCCTGGCCGAGTTCGTGTGCGGCCTGCTGGCCGAGCACGGCGTGCCGGCCGACATGCTGTGCTTCGAGATTTCCGAGATCGCGGCCATCGCCAACCTCGGCCGCGCCACCGAGTTCATCCACGCGCTCAAACGCGAGGGCTGC
The DNA here is from genome assembly GCA_040753235.1 of Pseudomonadota bacterium. Lineage (GTDB taxonomy): Bacteria > Pseudomonadota > Gammaproteobacteria > Burkholderiales > Thiobacillaceae > Thiobacillus. The sequence continues at coordinate 86,931 of JBFMET010000005.1, read as the reverse complement.
TTGTTCGCGCTGGACAATTTCGGCAGCGGCATGTCCGCGTTTGCCTACCTCAAGCAGCTACCGGTGGACTTCCTCAAGATCGACGGCAGCATCATCCGCACCCTGGCCGAGGACCGCTTGACGCGCGCCATGGCCGAGGCGATCAACCGGGTGGCCCATGTGATGGCGATCGAAACCGTGGCTGAGTGCACGGAGAGCGCACCGATTCTTGCCCTGCTCCAGGAACTTGGCGTGGACCACGCGCAGGGCTATGCCTTGGAACGGCCGCACCCGTTGCCAGAGACGGACGCTCCCACACCAAGCGCTGATGGGATAGCGTGCAATGCAGCACGCCGCCCGTGACCGTGCACCGCGCCCTGAAGGAGCTGCATGTGGGCAACCCCATGGTGCAGGCCGAAAACGGCGAGGAGGCGCTGGCCTACCCCACTTTGCAATGTCAGCTATGGCCGTGAACTCCGGATTTGTTGTGCTGAATGTCTGTTGCTGGGGAAATCCTCGACCGACATTTTCCGGTATGAACGAGTAAATTGAGCAGTTTTGGCCAACTGTCTCATACCGCTGCATTTCAGCCGTTGAGAGTCGGATCCGGCTATAGCCTGAAGGTCGGTGCGGACATTCGGGCCAATTTCCTGGCTTCCGGCCTAGCGCGCGCCCCATCATGTCCGTCCCCGCCGCCTACCTCGGCGTCATCCTGATCTGGTCAACCACGCCGCTCGCGATCCAGTGGAGCGCGCAGGGGGCCGGCTTCAGCCTTGCGGTGATGGCGCGCATGCTGATCGGCTTCGCGGTCTGCCTCGGGCTGCTCGCCGCCACCCGCACCGCGTTCCCCTGGAATCCGGCGACCCGGCGCCTGTATGCGGTCAGCGGCCTGTCGATGTGCGTGTCGATGCTGCTCACTTACTGGGGCGCGTTGCACATTCCGTCGGGGCTGATCTCGGTCATCTTCGGGCTCATGCCCGTGGCCACGGGCGTGTTCGCCGCGCTGTGGCTCGGTGAGCGCACCCTCACGCCCCAGCGCCTGAGCGGCCTGGCGATTGCGCTTGCTGGACTGTGGCTGATTTTCGGCCAGCCATGGCCGGGCGACGGACGCGCCACGCTCGGCACGGCGGCGGTCGTGGCCGGCATGGTCGTGCAGGCGCTGGGGCTGGTGGGCATCAAGCGGCTCGATGCGGGCGTCTCGTCGCTCGCCACCACCACCGGTGCGCTCGGCGTCGCGCTGCCGGGCTTCGTGCTGGCGTGGGGGCTGGCCGACGCCGCCCGCCTGCCGACGGAGGTCGCGCCGCGCGCCGCGGCCGCCATCGTCTATCTCGGCGTGCTCGGTTCGGTGATCGGCTTCACGCTGTACTACTACGTGATCAAGCACCTCGACACCGGGCGCGTGGCGCTGATCACGCTGGCGACGCCGGTGGCGGCCCTGCTGCTGGGGCAAGCGCTCAACGCCGAGTTCATTCCCGGGCGCGGCTGGGGCGGCATCGCGCTGATCGGGGCGGGGCTGATGCTGTACGAATGGCAGGCGCTCAGGCAACTGCGCCGGCCGGCTACTTCCTGAACAGGTCGTCGAGCAGCGAGGGCCTGGCCGGCTTCGCGGTTTCGTCGCCGCCGGGCCGGCTCTCGAACAGGATGTCGAGCGCGCTGCGGCTCGCCTGCGCCACTGCCGCGCCGCCGCCCTTGTAGGCTTCGGGACGCGGCACGAACCAGCCGCAGTCGTTGGCGCGCGTCTTCTCGGCGACGCGATCGGCCGCGAGTTCGCGGCACTGGCCGGCGCGGTGCGCGTCGAAATGGCGGCACTGCCGGCACACATAGAGGTCGGTGCGGCAGCTCGGGCAGACGTCGCGGCGGCCGAACGGCAGCGGCAGGCCGGCCAGGCTGGCACCGCACTTCCAGCACACCAGGCTCATGATCCGGACGCCCCGCCGGGCAAGCCGGGACCGGGGTAATCGTGGCCCGGGTAATCCGGGTAGCGCAGCGCGTGGTACTCCAGATCGGCGAGCGCGATCTTGCGAAGCGCGCGCTCGTGGGTGGCGTCGAGCACCACCGGCGGGGCGACGCCGGCTTCGGCCGCTTCCAGCCAGCGCGCGGCGCACACGCACCAGCGGTCGCCGGGCTTGAGGCCCAGAAAGCCGTATTCGGGAACCGGGGTGACGAGATCGTTGCCGCGCTGCAGCGAAAAGTCGAGAAAGGCCTCGGTCATCTGCGCGCACACGGTGTGGCTGCCGACGTCCTGCGGGCCCGACTGGCAGACGCCGTCGCGCACGAAACCGGCGAGCGGCGACATGCTGCATACCTGCAGATGCCCGCCCAGTACGTTGCGCGCGTCGCTCACTTCGCTGCCCTGTCTGTCATGACGGGAAAAATAGCACAGACGCCCCCGCTCAGGGCGCGTCGGACGGCGCTTCGAATGCGGGGATGGCGGGCAGGCGGCCCGCGGCGACCGCCGCCGCGCGCGCCGCCTCGACGTGCGCCAGCATGCTCGGGCTCGGGTAGCCGTCGGGCGGGAGCTGATGCGCGAGCTGGTACTGGCGCAGCGCCGTCTGGGTGCGCGGGCCGAGCAGGCCGTCGGGATCGCCGGTGGGAAAACCGAGTGCGTTGAGCGTCTCCTGCAGCGTTTTCAGTTGCGCCGTGCTGAGCGCCCCCGCCTCGCCGCCCTGCGCGACGAGCGATGCGCCGCCGCCGAGCTGGTGCGCGAGCTGGGCGACCGCGAGCGCATAGTTCACCGAGCGGTTCCAGCGCATCACCACGTCGAAGTTGTGGAACACCATGAAGGCCGGCCCCTGCCAGCCCTGCGGCAGGATCACCGCCGCGCTGCCGGCGACCTCGGGCAGCGCGCCGCCGTCGGCCGCACGCACGCCTGCCGCTGCCCAGTCGCGCACCGGCAGGCGGTGGGCGATGCGCGCGCGCTTCACGTCGAAGCCCGGCGGCAGCGTCACCTCGCGCGCGACCGGCTCGCCCGTGCGCCAACCGGCGCGCTTGAGGTAGTTCGCCGCCGAGTGCATGGCGTCGGGCAGCGAACCCCACAGGTCGATGCGGCCGTCGCCGTCGGCGTCGAGCGCGTAGGCGCGGAAGGTCGACGGCATGAACTGCATGTGGCCCATGGCGCCCGCCCACGAGCCCTTCATGTCGATGGCGGCAACGTGGCCGGCGTCGAGGATGCGCAGGGCGTCGAGCAGCTGGCTGCGGAAGAAGGCGCTGCGGCGGCCGTCGTAGGCGAGCGTGGCGAGGCTCGCGGGAATGTTGAGGCTGCCGAGGAAGCCGCCGTAGTTCGTTTCCAGCCCCCAGAAGGCGACGAGAACGGTTTTCGGGATGCCGTACTGCTGCGCCAGCGCGTCGAACAGCGCGGCGTGCTCAACCAGCAGCACGTGGCCGCGCGCCAGCCGTTCGGGCGTGAGGCGCCGCGCCAGATAGTCGGCAAAGGTCTGCAGGAATTCGGGCTGGCGGCGATCGAGCTCGATCACGCGCTCGACCGGCGCGAGGCCGGTGAGCGCGGCGTCCAGCGTGGCGTCGGAGATGCCCTGCGCCGCGGCGTCCTGGCGGAAGGCGGCGAGCCAGTCGTCGAAGCCGACCTGGGCGTGCGCGGGGAAAGCCGCGAGCAGGGCCGCGACCAGACAGGCCCGCCTGACCCTCTCCCGCAAGCGGGAGAGGGAGCGAACCTTGCGCTGCGCGCGCCCAAACCGATTAACCATGTTTCTGCAGCCAGAATTCGAGCAGCGCCATATGCCACAGCTTGCTGCCCTGGATGCGGGTGTGGAAACGCTCCGGCGCGTCGAGCAGCTTGTTCACATAGGCGCGGTGGTAGATCCCGCGCTCGCGGCAGGCCTGCGAATCGACGAGATCGCGCATGAAGTCGAGGAATTCGCCGCGCACGAATTTCAGCGCCGGCATCGGGAAATAGCCCTTCTTGCGGTCGATCACCGCGTCGGGAATGCGCCCGCGCGCAATCTGTTTCAGCACATGCTTGCCCTCGGAAGCGAGTTTCAGCTCGGGCGGCATGCTCGCGGCAAGCTCGACCAGCTGATGGTCGAGGAAAGGCACGCGCGCTTCCAGCCCCCACGCCATGGTCATGTTGTCGACGCGCTTCACCGGGTCGTCGGTGATGAGCATCGTCGTGTCCATGCGCAACACCTGATCGATGAATTCGTCGGCGAAAGGTTCCGCCAGGTGCGCGGCGACGAGCTCGCCCGTGTAGTCGGGGCCGTGATACGCGGGCTGCACCATGTCCAGGTATTCGTCGTGGTCGCGGTCGAAGTAATGTTTGCGGAAGCGCTCCAGCGCGCTGCCCTGCGTTTCCGCCGCCATGCGCGGATACCAGAAGTAGCCGCCGAAGACCTCGTCCGCACCCTGCCCGCTCTGCACGACCTTCACCGTCCGGCTCACCTGCTCGGCGAGCAGGTAGAACGCGACCGCGTCCTGCGCGAACATCGGCTCGCTCATCTCGCCGACCGCCTCGGGCAGGCGGCGCAGCACCTCGGCGTTGGGAATCAGGTACTTGTGGTGGCGCGTGCCGTACATCGCCGCCACCGGGTCGGAATACTCGAACTCGCTGCCGCGTTCTTCCGGCTGGTCCTCGAAGCCGACCGAGAAGGTCATCAGGTCCGGCACGCCCTGTTCGGCGAGCAGCGCGACCAGCAGGCTCGAATCGAGGCCGCCGGAGAGCAGCACGCCGACCTTGACGTCGGCGATCTCGATGCGCTTCTTCACCGCCTGCCTGAGGCTTTCGTGAATCGCCGCGGTCCATTCGGCCTCGCTCATCGGGCCGGCCGGTCGCTGCGCGCGCAGCGACCAGTAGCGACGGTGCTGCAGTTCGCCGCGCGCGTTGACCGTGAGCGTGGTGCCCGGCGCGAGCTTGCGCACGCCGTTGAAGATCGTGCGCGGCGCCGGCACCACCGCATGCAGGGTGAAGAGATGATGCAGCGCAACCGGGTCGATGCTGGTATCGACGCCACCGGCCGCCAGCAAGGCCTGCGGCGTCGAAGCGAAGCGGAACGCGCCCAGCGTTTCGCTGTAATAGAGCGGCTTGATGCCGAGGCGGTCGCGCGCGAGAAACAGCGTGTCGCGGTTCCAGATGGCGAAGGCGAACATGCCGTGCAGGCGCTCGACGCAGGCCTCGCCCCATTCGAGATAAGCGCGCAGGATGACTTCGGTGTCGCCGTCGGAATGGAAGACGTGGCCGCGGCCGATCAGCTCGGTGCGCAGTTCGGGATAGTTGTAGATGGTGCCGTTGAACACCAGCGCGGTACCGGTGGCAGCGTCGACCATGGGCTGGGCCGAGCGCGCGGAGAGATCGATGATCGCCAGCCGCCGGTGGCCCAGGCGCACCGCGCCGTCGGCGTGCTGGCTCTCGGCGTCGGGCCCGCGCCGCGCGAGTTTCGCCAGCATGCGCGCCATGGCGTCGGCCTCGGGCGCCTTGTAGTCGAAACGAAATTCCCCAGCGATACCGCACATGCGTGTTGACCTTGAAATTGTTACAGGAGGACGCGAAGGACGCAGAGGAAAATCCAGACCTCCGGTTTCCTCTGCGTCCTTCGCGTCCTCATTGTTCCAACTCTGGCGACAGCTCAAGCCACCAGCGGCGGCTCGTCCATCAGCGCGATCTGCTCGCGCAATTCGAGGATGCGCGCCTGCCAGTACTGCTGCGTATTGAACCACGGAAACGCGGCGGGGAAAGCCGGGTCGTCCCAGCGGCGCGCGAGCCAGGCCGCGTAATGGATCAACCTCAAGGTTCTGAGCGCTTCGACCAGATGGAGTTCGCGCGGATCGAATGCCATGAAGTCCTCGTAGCCTTTCAGGATCTCGTTCAGCTGCGCCTGCTGTTCCTCACGCTCGCCCGACAGCAGCATCCACAGGTCCTGCATTGCCGGGCCCATGCGGGCATCGTCGAAGTCGACGAAATGCGGGCCGGATTCGGTCCACAGCACGTTGCCGGCGTGGCAGTCGCCGTGCAGGCGGATCGCGCGCACGGCGCCGGCGCGCGCGTAGCAGTGCGCCGCGCTTTGCAGGGCGTGCTCGACGACGCTGTCCCACGCGGCGGTCAGGTCGCGCGGCAGCCAGCGGCCTGCGCGCAGAAAATCGCGCGAGGCGGTGCCGAAGGTCTCCAGGGTGAGCGCCGGCCGGTGCGCAAAATCCGCCTGCGCGCCGACGGCGTGGATGCGGCCGAGAAAGCGCCCCATCCATTGCAGGGCGTCGGCGCGGTCGAATTCGGGCATGCGGCCGCCCTGCTTCGGGTATACCGCGAAGCGGAAGCCGGCGTGGGTGTGCAGCGTCGCGCCGTTCAACACCCGCGGGGCGACGACGGGGATCTCGCGCTCGGCCAGTTCGGCGGTATACGCGTGTTCTTCCAGGATCGCCGCATCGCTCCAGCGCGCGGGGCGGTAGAACTTGACCACCACGGGCGCCGCGTCCTCCACGCCCATCTGGTAGACGCGGTTCTCGTAGCTGTTGAGCGCCAGCAGGCGGCCGTCGGTCCGCAGGCCCGTGCTGTCGAGCGCATCGAGCGCGCAATCGGGCGTGAGCGCGGCATAGGGGTGGAGCGAATCCGTCATCGGCAGGACAAAGCGGCTATACAGGAAGTCCGCGCCCAAAAAACACAGGGGATAGATAATGCCTCAAACGCCGCTTCCCGCCGCATCCGCATGACGACGCACGCACCCTTCCGCATGGAGATCTCCCGCCGCATCTGGGAGACGCGCTATCGCGCCGCCGGCGAGGCCGACATTCGCGCCAGCTGGCGGCGGGTGGCGCGCGCGATCGCGGCCGCCGAGGGCGATGCGGCCGACGCCTGGGCCGAGCGCTTCTACGCGCTGCTCGACGATTTCCGCTTCCTGCCCGGCGGCCGCATTCTCGCCGGCGCCGGCACCGGCCACCGGGTGACGCTGTTCAACTGCTTCGTGATGGGCGGCATCGCCGACGACCTCGAACACATTTTCGAGGCGCTGAAGGAAGGCGCGCTGACCATGCAGCAGGGCGGCGGCGTGGGCTACGATTTTTCGACCTTGCGCCCGGCCGGCGCGGACGCGGCCGCGACGGGCATGATCGCGTCCGGCCCGGTGTCCTTCATGCGCATCTGGGATGCGATGTGCGCGACCCTGCTGTCGACCGGCGCGCGGCGCGGCGCGATGATGGCGACGCTGCGCTGCGACCATCCCGACATCGAGGCCTTCGTCGACGCCAAGCGCGACGCCGCCGAGCTGCGCCATTTCAACCTCTCGGTGCTGGTGAGCGACGCGCTGATGCAGGCCGTCGCGGACGACGCCGACTGGCCGCTCGCCTTTCCCGGTCTCGGCGAGGTGCGCACGGTTCGCGCGCGCGACCTGTGGCAGCGCATCCTGCGCGCCGCCTACGACACCGCCGAGCCCGGCGTGCTGTTCGTCGACACGATCAACCGCGACAACACGCTGGCGAACCTGGAATCGCTCACCGCGACCAATCCCTGCGGCGAAATCCCGCTGCCGCCCTACGGCGCCTGCGATCTCGGCTCGCTCAACCTCACCGCCTTCGTCGAGGCGCCGTTTTCCCCCGGCGCGCGGCTGGACGGCGTCGCGCTCGCCGACGCGGCGCGCACTGCCGTGCGATTCCTCGACGACGTGATCGACGTGTCGCGCTACCCGCTGCAAGCCCAGGCCGACGAAGCGCGACGCAAGCGGCGCATCGGGCTCGGCATCACGGGGCTGGCCGACGCGCTGATCCTGCTCGGCCTCGACTACGGCAGCGAAGCCGCGCGCACGCTCGCCGCCACGGCGATGCAGGCGGTGCGCGACGCCGCCTACCGCGCGTCGATCGACCTCGCGCGCGAGAAGGGCGCCTTCCCCGCGTTCGACGCCGGCGCCTTCCTCGCCAGCGGCTTCGCCGCGCGCCTGCCGGCCGACCTGCGCGAGGCCATCGCCGCACACGGCCTGCGCAACAGCCACCTCCTCGCGATCGCGCCGGCGGGCACCATCAGCCTGCTGGCCAACAACTGCTCCAGCGGGATCGAGCCGGTGTTCGCCGCCGAGGCCGAGCGCCGCGTGCTCGGCGCCGACGGCCGCTACCGCACCCATCGCGTGCTCGATTTCGCCTGCGCCCTGTGGCAGCAGCGGCATGCCGGGCGACCGCCGGCCTGCGTCGAAGCCGCGCAGCTCGACCCGCTCGCGCACCTGCAGATGCAGGCCGCGCTGCAGCCCTGCGTCGACAACGCGATTTCCAAGACCATCAACGTCGCCGCCGACCTGCCGTTCGAACGTTTTGCCGACCTCTACCGGCAGGCGCACGCGCTCGGGCTGAAAGGCTGCACGGTGTTCCGCCCCAATCCCGTCACCGGGTCCATCCTGAGCGAACCGGCGACCGAGCGGGTTCAGTGTTGCGGCATCGAACGCGAAGCCGACTGAGTCCTCATGGCCGACACACCCACCCCCCGCATCGGTCTCGCGCTCGGCAGCGGCTCGGCACGCGGCTGGGCACACATCGGCGCGATCCGCGCACTCGCCGACGCCGGCATCGAGCCCGACATCGTCTGCGGCACCTCGATCGGCGCCCTGGTCGGCGCCGCCTCCGTGGCGAACGAACTCGACCGCCTGGAAGCCTGGGTGAGAAGCCTGAAGCCGCAGACCGTGGTGAGCTTTCTCGATATTTCGCTCGGCGGCGGGCTGATCAAGGGCGACAAGCTGATCGACTTTTTCCGCGAGCATTTCGTCGATCGCGACATCGGCGAGCTCGACCGCCCCTTTGCCGCCGTTGCAACCGACCTCGCGCGCGGCCGCGAGGTGTGGCTGCGCGAAGGCCGGGTGTCGGAGGCGGTGCGCGCCTCGATCGCGCTGCCGGGGCTGTTCACGCCGGCACGGCGCGACGGCGCCTGGCTGGTCGACGGCGGGCTGGTCAATCCGGTGCCGGTGTCGCTGTGCCGGGCGATGGGCGCGGACCTCGTCATCGCGGTCGACCTCAATGCCGACCTGCTGGGCCGCCACCTCAAACCCAGGGCGAGGCATGCAGCCAGCAAGCCGGGCAAGGCCGGGCGCGCGTCGCTCGCCGGCATCGTGAAGGCGCGCATCGAGGCCGGCATGACGCAGCTTGGCCTCAACGACGACGACGGCGAACCGGATCCGCCGGCGATGCGCGACGTGCTGGCGTCGAGCATCAACATCATGCAGGTGCTGATCACCCGCAGCCGGCTGGCGGGCGAACCCGCCGACGTGCTGGTGACGCCGCGGCTGGCCGACCTGGAACTGATGGCTTTCCATCGCGCGGCGGTCGCCATCGAGGCCGGGCGACGCGCGGTCGAAGACATGCTGCCGCAGTTGCAGGCGCGCGTGAACGGGGAAAGCGAATCCTGAAACGCGGCGGGCTCAGTCCGCCGCGGCGCACAACGCGAGCTTGGCGGCACGGTCGAGCTGCCTGATCGCCGCCTCGCGGCGCGCGGCCTCGGCGCGGCCGGACGCAGGCTCGACATAGACGAGCTGCACGGGACGGCGACTGCGCGTGTAGCGCGCGCCGGCAGCGCCCGCGCCGTTATGTTCGGCGAGACGGCGCTCGACGTCGGTGGTGATGCCGGTGTACAGCGTGTCGTCGCCGCAGCGCAGCAGATAGACCCACCAGGATGCCGTTGTCACGCGCGCGCCGAGCCCGTTTGCAACCCGGCCCGTTACAACGGCCGCTGGATCGACACGATGCCGCGGATCATGCCCGGCGCATAGCCGGTCGCCTTGTCGAGCGGATACTCGGCAGCGAGCCGCGCCTTGACGCCGTCGGCGATGGCCGCAGGGTCGCCGTGGCAGGTCAGGCACACCGGCTGCACCGGCAGCGCCTTGGCGTAGCGGAAGACCTTGCCCTGCGAGGTCTGCACGACCTGCCAGGTATCGAGCGTGTCCGGCTTTTCACCGCCGGCCAGCCGTTTTTCCAGCGCGGCCTGCGCCTGCGCTTCCCAGGCGTCGGGCACGCCCGCCGGGTTGCGGTTCTTCGGGCTGACGCGCGCGACCTTGAAGCCGGACGACTTCGACAGGTCGGCGGCGATTGCCGGCGCGCGCACCTTGCACACGCTGATCGCGCCGTCCGCGCCCTTCTCGCCGATCGCCGCGCGCAATTCGCCGCCCAGTTGCTGGATCAGCGCGCCGCTGGTCTTGCGCGCGTCGGCGGCCAGCGCGGCCTGTTCCTCGGCGGTGGGCGCCGATGCGCAGCCGGCCAGCAGGACGGGCAGGCTCAGTGCAATCCAGGATGGTTTGTTCATGGGTAACCTCCCTTTGAGTGGTAGGGAAATACTACCCGGCGCGTTTGGGGGCCGCAATCAATTGTTTTGATGCGCGGCGCGGCTCCATCGAGGGGCCGGCCGCATCAGACGTCGGCCGACAGCGACTGCGCCCACAGCAGCGCATCCATGTGGATGCCGTTGATGTCGGCGACTTCGCGGCCGATCTGCCTGGCCAGGGTCTCGATGCTGCTCTGGTCGTCCTCTTCGCAGGCGACCGCCAGCGCCAGATAGGGCGCATACGGGCCCTTGTTCGACAGGATGGCCTCGGTGATTTCGGCGGGCAGGTTGATCTGCTTCAGCACCTGCTCCATGGGCATGTGCATCACCAGGTCGAGCAGGGAGAACAGGCCGGCGACGAAGATTTCGTCGCGCGCCTTGGCGAACAGGGCGCGACCGGCCAGCTGCTCGGCGACGCGGCCGCGCACCAGCGCGTTTTCCAGCACGGCATGGTCGAGTTCCTGCGCCTGGCCGCCGGTGAAGAGGAGCATGGTCAGCCAGCGGTAGAGCTTGTCCTGGCCGAGCACCATCAGCGCCTGCTCGATGCCGCCGACCTTGTTCAGCAGCCCCATGCCGGGGGAGTTGACGTAGCGCAGCAGGCGCACCGACAGCGCGGGATCGTGGCGGAACTGCGCCGCCAGTTCGGGCTGCTCGGCGCCGGTGCGCACGCGGTTCATGAGGTCGAGCACCTTGGCGCGCGACGGGCCGACGGCCGGGCTGCCGAGGTTTTCGCGGCGGGTGATGAAGGGCCCCATGAACAGCGCGAACTGCAGCTTGTGGCACATGTGGAAGGCCTCCAGCGTCTGTACGCTCAGGGCGACCAGGCGCCGGTTCGAGGCGTTCCTGGAAATTGCCGCGATCTCCGCAGTAATGGCGGCCATGTCTTCATTGCTGACGTCGATCAGCACGTAATCGGCCAGCGGCAGCACGGCCTGGTTCTGCGGCCGCAGGGCCGCGCCCACTTCGACGGCAAACGCGAATCCGCGCGCCTTGAGCTCGCTCACGCGGGCGAGCAGGGCCTCGTCGACACTGCCGGCGTCGAGATCGAGCAGCCAGACGGTGCCCGCAGCCGGCCAGCCGTCGACCAGCGGCAGGGTGAGGCTCGCCGGCGCCAGCGGCACGAAGGCCATGCGCTGGCCCAGCAGGCGCGAAATTTCCATGCGCTGCAGATTGCCGAGCAGGGTCTCGTCGAACAGGCGGCGCATTTCGGGCAGCGTCGCGTCGTTCTGGTCGTCCAGCGCGCGACGCAACATGAAGGTATAGGCGGCCACCCGCTGGTCGCGGCCCAGCATGGCCTCGCGGCGCATGACCGAAGGAGCTTTTTCCGGTTTGACCGCCCTGGCGGCTTCGGGCGCCGGCTTGGCAGGGGCTACGCGCTGGGGCGCCGGCTTCGCGCTCTCCTTGCTTCCCGACAACATCCCGACCAGACCTTTGAGCACGTCCATCTCCTTGGCGAATAACTGACAATCCAGTGCTTACCTACGGCAATAACCGGCCGGACTATAGGCCGGCCAAGCGCCTTTTTCGGCATGCCCCGCATCCGTCTTTCCCGTGACCGGCAAGGTGCGCAGCCGCCCGGACGGCTGCTATGCTAACGGGACGCGCGCCTTTTCCCTGTCGCAGCAAGGGTTTCCGACTTTGACCAAGCAGCTCTATCAGTATTTCGTTCGCGGCCTGCTCACGGCGCTGCCGCTGGGCCTCACGGTCTATCTGCTCTATCTCTTTCTCAGCTGGAGCGAATCGCTGGCGATCCGGCTGATTCGCCCCTTCATCGGCGAATACTATTTCCCCGGCCTCGGCCTCGCCCTCGGCATCACCGGGATTTTCCTGCTCGGCGTCCTGATGTCGCAGCGCTGGGTGGGCAGGCTGGTCGTGCTTGTCGAATTGCCGTTCACCAACCTGCCGGTGGTGAAGAGCATCTATTCCTCGCTGAAAAGCTTCGCCGACTATTTTTCGCCGCAGCAGTCCCGCAACGACGGCCAGACCGTGGTGATCCTGCGCCTGCCGGACCAGCCGCTGGAACTCGTCGGACTGGTCACGCGCTCGAGCATGGCGGGGCTGCCCGCCGGCTTCCTGCCGGGCGATCGCGTCGCCGTCTACCTGCCGATGGGCTACATGATCGGCGGTTACACGGTGTTCGTGCCGCGCGAATGGGTGCAGCCGATCGCCATGTCGGTGGAAGAGGCGATGCGCGCCTCGCTGTTCGCCTGGATGAGCCCGCCGCCTGCCAACGACCCCGCGCCGCGCGCCTGAGACCATGCAGATCGAGTGCTACGCCCAGCGCCTGCTGAATCCCTTCCGCGGGGTGGTGCACGTGATCCGCTACGCCTCGGCCGAAGCGGTGACGACCGACGGCATCGAGTGGGACATCTACGTCGCCAACGACGCCCTGCTCGACGGCCTCGGGCGCGCCGGCAAGCGCGCGCAGATCTCGGACATCCGCTACGGCCACTGGTCCGCCGAAAAAGGCCTCAAGCGCGGCCCGCTCTACCCTTCGGACGATTTCCGTCGCCTCGAGCACATGGGCGCCGTGGTGTACGAGCACCTGCGCCGCGTGCACCGCGAGGTGCCGTTCCAGTTCCGCGACCCGTTCGAACTCTGGCTGCTCGATCGCGACAACCGGCCGCTCGCGCTCCTGCACAGCGTGCGCAACGACAGCGAGACCGACACCCGGCCGCCGCTCGACTGGCGCGCCGGCATCGCCGCCCAGGAACGCTTCCAGAGCGGGGCCCTTGCCGGGCTGGCCGAGCCCGCCGGCGTCTATCTCACGCGCTATGTGAACAGCCTGTCCGGCGGCGTCGCGCAGTGGTTTCGCCGCTCCGACGACGGCGCCGGGCTCGGGCTGCACACCCTGAAAGGCGGCGAGGCGCTGCGCGGCCGGGTGCTCGAGGCCGACGCCTTCCCGCCGCTGTTCATCGCCACCGCCGGCATGGACCCGGCGCATGTCCGCCTGGTGCACGACTACCACGCCTGGCAGGCGCCGTGGATGCTGCTGTTGCCGCATCTCGACGAAGCGACGCGGCGGGCCTTCGAGGCCAGCGCCTGCCAGCAGGCCGAGATGGTCGAGAAGCACTGCCGCCTGTACCCCGCGGTGATCGACCGCGCCGCGTTGCAGGCGGCACGTGTCGAGGCCGCGCTGGTACGCAGCCAGCCCCAGCCGGACAGGCAGGACGACGTGATGCCGATGTATTACATCGAGCTCAACGCCAGCGCAGAGGAGTGATCAGGCGGCGACGCTGAGAATGGCGTCGGGGAGCGCTGCCGACGCGCCGAGGTGCGGTGCCAGCCGCACCTCGGCCTGCGGATGCGCGGCGGTGAACTCGGCGATCGCCTCGGGGATGTCCTGCGCCACATGGGTGCCGGCGGCGAGGAAGTAGGGAAACGCCACGATCTCGGTCGCGCCCTGCGCGGCCAGCGCCGCCAGCCCGTCCGGAATGCTCGGCTCGGCCAGCTCCAGGAAAGCCGTTTCGACCGCCGTATAGGCGGCGCCGGCCTGCGCGCGCACGCGCTCGGCGAGCAGGCGGACTTCGTCGTTGGAGGCGGCACGGCGGCTGCCGTGGGCGATGATGAGCAGGCTGGGCATGGCGACAGTTTCCTCAAAAACACCCTGTCACAGAGCCGGATCCGGTGGCCGGGTTCCCCAGAAACCCGAAACGAGACCCGTTCAGGCTCTCGCCAGTGAGGTGGTTGGTGTGCGCGGCTTCAGCGACGCTGATGCCGCAATCCTTACGAATTCCGAGTGCGCCAGGCATACCGCAAACCACAACCTGACCATGCCGGGCTGCGTGCTTCCACGCTGACCCCTACTGGGCAGCGCCAGGAGTCAACGCCGCTTCCAGCTTCTGCTTGTCGAAGTGGCGTTCGAGTTCGGCCATGCCGCCGGCCACGGCGGGGTCGGCGAACAGTTCGCGCGCCGCAACCTGGCCCAGCAACTGGAACGCGGCCTGCAAGGCCTCGGAACCCTCGTACTTCACCGCCTGCCGCGTTTGCGCCTTGCACGACTCGGTCACGAGCCGCTCGAACAGGCGCGCCGTGTCGCGACTGAAGCCGGTGCGCTCGGCGGGCGTGACCGAGGCGATCGACTTGACCGCCGGGTGCAGGGCGGCGGTGGCAAACATCCATTTCACCAGCGCCCCCTTGTCGGCCGCGGTGGTCGAGGCGACCAGGCACTTGCCGAGATCGTCCGAATAGGGGCCGGCGAGCGCGGGCCCGGCCGTCAACAGGGGCAGCAGCAGGAACAGGAGGCGGGCACGTTGCATGGGCGTTTCCTCAGCCGCGCACCGGCTCGAAGGTGGCGTCGAGATTGTGGTCGTCGCAGTAATCCAGAAAATCGCCGCGCAGGGTGGCGATGTGGGCGTCGGCGGGAATGCCGAGCGTCATGTGCACCGCGAACATCGGCGCACCGGTGTGCGGCGCGGGGTAGGTGTCGGTCTCGAGCGACTCGATGTTGATGCGCAGCCGCGCGAAGAAATTCGACAGGCTGTTGACGATGCCCGGCTGGTCGAGCGCGGTGACCTCGACCATGTAGGGAATCAAGGGCTTGTCGCGGGCCGCGCTGCGCGTGCGCTGCTGGATGATCGCCAAACCCAGTTCCTCGCCCACCGCCGGCAGCCGCGCCTCCAGCTTGGCGAGCGCGTCCCAGCTGCCGGTCACGCGCATCAATAGCGCGAAGCGGCCGCCGAGCGCCGCCATGCGCGACTCCTCGATGTTGCAGCCGGCCTCCGAAATGCGCCGGGTGAGGCCTTCCACGAGGCCGATCTTGTCTTCGCCGCTGGCGGTGATGACGAGGGATTCCGAATCGCTAGCCATTAAATCAATTTCCTGTCCGAGAGTTCTTTCTTCACATAGGCGTAGAACACCGGCGCGGCGATCACGCCGGCCACGCCGAACGCGGCCTCCATCGCCAGCATGACGACGAGCAGTTCCCACGCGCGCGCCTGGATCTGTCCGCCAATGATACGGGCATTCACGAAATATTCGAGCTTGTGGATCACCACCAGGAATGCGAGCGAGCCGGCCGCCACTTCCAGCGAATGCGACAGCGAGATGATGACGATGACCGTGTTGGAGATCAGATTGCCGAGCACCGGCAGCAGGCCGACGACGAAGGTGACGAGCACCATGGTCTTGACGAAGGGCAGCTCGATGCCGAGCGCCGGCAACACCACGCCCAGATAGAGCCAGGTGAGGAAGGCGTTGAGCGCGGAAATCCGCACCTGGGCGAACACCACGCGGCGAAAGGCCTCGCCGAGGCGGTGCACGCGGTCGGCCAGGGCCTGCGCCAGCGGCGCCAGGCTGTGGTGGGGCGCGGCTTCGCGCAAGGCGATGAAGCTGCCAATGACGAGACCGACCAGGAGAAGGAGGAGCACACGGCCGGCGTCGCCGCCCAGCCGGCGCAGGTCCTGCGCATGGTTGCGCAGCCACTCGACCAGCCCGGCGCGGATCACCGATTCGTCGCCCTGCGGCAGCCATGCCGCCGCCCACAGCGGCAGCAGCTCGCGCGAGTTTTCGATCACCTCGGCCATCTTGGTCAACAGGCCCGTGACGCCGCCCTCGGTGCGCAGATAAACGATGGCGCCGGCGGTGAGCCCGCCGAGCGCGCCCAGCACCGCCAGCGTGATGAGCGAGACGACCAGCACTTTCGACCAGGTGTGGCTGAGCTTGCCGAGGACGATGCGCGGCGCCAGCAGGTGCACCAGTTGCACCACCAGCAGGCCGGCGAACAGGGCGGGCAGGAGGTGCAGGCGCAGCACCAGCAAAAGACCCGCGGCCATCAGGATCCAGGCGACGATCTCGTAGCGGGTGGCGGGGGCGACGGGGGCGATCATGGCCGCCACGATGCCAACAAAGCCCGGTCACGGCAAGGGATTTCGCGGCGCGGCCCAAGCCGGCTAAACTCGCCGACTGGATTCCATCCCGCACCGCCGCATGCTCAGTCCCGCCTTCGTCAATCGCCTGCGCAGTCTCCTGCCCGCGCACTGCGTGCTCAACGAGCGCGAGGATCTTGCGCCCTTCGAGAGCGACGGGCTGGCGGCCTATCGCAACGTGCCCGACGTGGTCGTGCTGCCGGAGAACGAGGCGCAGGTCGCGGCGGTGCTGAAGCTGTGCCGCGCGGAGCGGGTCGCGGTGGTCGCGCGCGGCGCCGGCACCGGGCTGTCCGCCGGCGCGCTGCCGGTCGACGGCGCGGTGCTGCTGGTGCTGGCCCGGCTCAACCGGATTAAATCGATCGATCCGCTCGCGCGCACCGCGGTGGTCGAGCCCGGCGTGCGCAATCTCGCGATTTCCGAGGCGGTTGCCCAGCACGGCCTCTACTACGCGCCCGATCCCTCGTCGCAGATCGCCTGTTCGATCGGCGGCAACGTCGCCGAAAATTCCGGCGGCGTGCACTGTCTGAAATACGGCCTCACCGTGCACAACGTCCTCAGGCTGCGCGCGCTGACGGTCGCCGGCGAGGTGCTCGACATCGGCAGCGAGTCGCTCGACGCGCCGGGCTACGACCTGCTGGCACTGCTGACCGGCTCGGAAGGCATGCTTGCGGTGATCACCGAGATCACGGTGAAGCTGCTGCCGCGCCCCGAGCGCGCGCAGGTGGTGCTCGCCGCCTTCGACGATGTCGCCAAGGCCGGTGCCGCGGTCGGCAACATCATCGCCGCCGGCGTGATTCCCGCGGGTCTGGAAATGATGGACCGCCTCGCGATCGAGGCCGCCGAGGCTTTCGTCCACGCCGGCTACCCGATGGCCGAGGCACTGCTGCTGTGCGAAATCGACGGCGTCAACGAGGAAGTGTCGGCCGACATCTTTACCGTGCGCCAGGTGCTCGAGGCCTCCGGTGCGATCGAGATCCGCACGGCGGAAACCGAGGAACAACGCCTCAAATTCTGGGCCGGACGCAAGGCCGCCTTCCCCGCGGTGGGCCGGCTCGCGCCCGACTACTACTGCATGGACGGCACCATCCCGCGCGGCCAGCTGCCGCATGTGCTGCGCCGCATCGGCGAGATGAGCGCCGAATTCGGGCTGCGCGTGGCCAACGTGTTCCACGCCGGCGACGGCAACCTGCATCCGCTCATCCTGTTCGACGCCAACCGGCCCGGCGAACTCGCCAAGGCCGAAGCCTTCGGCGGCAAGATCCTCGAACTCTGTGTCGAAGTCGGCGGCACCATCACCGGCGAGCACGGCGTCGGCGTCGAGAAAATCCGCCAGATGTGCACCCAGTTCGCCTCGCCCGAGCTCACCCGTTTCCACGAAGTGAAGGCCGCGTTCGACCCCGGCGGCCTGCTCAACCCCGGCAAGGCCGTGCCCGAGCTGCACCGCTGCGCCGAGTGGGGCGCGCTGCACGTGCACGCCGGCGAGCTGCCGCATCCCGAGTTGCCGAGGTTCTGATGGTGGACACGCTGATCGAACGCATCCGCGCCGCCCACGAGACCGGCGCGCCGCTCATCATCCAGGGCGGCGGCAGCAAGAGCTTCTACGGCAACGCCGACGAGGGCGAAGTGCTCTCCACCCGGGGACTTGCCGGCGTCGTCGACTACCAGCCCAAGGAACTGGTGTTGACCGCGCGCGCCGGCACGCCGCTGGCGGACATCGAGACGCTGCTCGCCGAACACGGCCAGATGCTCGCCTTCGAGCCGCCGCACTACGGCGAATTTCCGCTGGCCGGACGCAGTGCCAACGCGCCGGCCGGTGTCAATTCGGCAGCTTCGCCCCCTCTCCCCAACCCTCTCCCGCATGCGGGCGAGGGAGCGAACGATGCACTACGTGCGCCCAAACCGATTCATGCCACGCTCGGCGGCGCCATCGCCGCCGGCCTCTCCGGCCCGCGCCGCCCCTACGCCGGCGCGGCGCGCGACTTCGTGCTCGGCGTGCGCATGATCGACGGCACCGGCCAGCCGCTGCGCTTCGGCGGCCAGGTGATCAAGAACGTCGCCGGCTACGACGTCTCGCGCCTCATGGTCGGCGCGCTCGGCACGCTCGGCGTGCTGACCGAGGTCTCGCTCAAGGTGCTGCCGCAGCCGGCCGAGGAAATCTCGCTGCAGTTCGAGCTCGACGAAGCCACCGCGATCCGCCGCATGAACGAATGGGCCGGCCAGCCGCTGCCGCTGTCGGCCAGCTCGTGGCACGCCGGCGTGCTGACGCTGCGCCTGTCGGGCGCGGCATCCGCCGTGCGCGCCGCGCAGACCAAACTGGGCGGCGAGGGGCTGAAGGACGCGGCCGGCTTCTGGCAGCGCCTGCGCGACCAGGCCACGCCCTTCTTCGACAAGCGCCCGTTGTGGCGGCTGGCGGTGCGCCCGACGCTGGGGCCGCTCAAGCTGGGCGACGCGCAGTGGATCGAATGGGGCGGCGCGGTGCGCTGGCTCGCCACCGACCTGCCCGCTGCCGCGCTGCGCGAAGCGGCCCGCAGCTGCGGCGGCCACGCCACGCTGTTCCGCGGCGAGCCCCCTCCCCAACCCTCCCCCCGGACGGGGGAGGGGGCGAACGTGATGCCCCAACCGATTGACGGCGTGTTCGCACCGCTTCCGCCGCCGCTCCTGGCCCTCCACCGCGCGCTCAAGGCGCGCTTCGATCCGCGCGGCATCCTCAACCGCGGCCGGCTCTACCCCGATTTCTGACATGCAGACGACGCTCGCCGCATCCTTCCGCAACACCGCCGACGGCGAGATCGCCGAACGCATTCTGCGCAGTTGCGTGCACTGCGGCTTCTGCCTCGCCACCTGCCCGACCTACCAGGTGCTCGGCAACGAACTCGATTCGCCGCGCGGCCGCATCTACCTCATCAAGCAGGTGCTCGAAGGCGCGACGCCGACCGCGAAGACACAGTTGCACCTCGACCGCTGCCTCACCTGCCGCAACTGCGAAACCACCTGCCCGTCCGGCGTCGAATACGGCAAGCTGCTCGACATCGGCCGCCACCACGTCGAGGAGAAAGTCGGACGCGGTCCGGCCGAGGCCGCCGCGCGCGCCGCGCTGAAGACGGGGCTCGGCACGCAGTTGCTGTTCAACGGCGCGCTGAAGCTCGGCCAGGCCGTGCGCGGCCTGCTGCCCGGCTTCCTGAAATCACACGTCCCCGCGGCGGAGGACGCCGGCGACTGGCCCGCCGCGCGTCACGCGCGCCGCATGCTGGTGTTGCAGGGCTGCGTGCAGCCGGGCCTGAAGCCCAACATCAACGCCGCCGCCGCGCGCGTGCTCGACCGCGTCGGCATTTCGCTCACCGTCGCGAACGAGGCCGGCTGCTGCGGCGCGCTCGCGCATCATCTCAACGACAGCGACGCCGGCCTCGACGCCGCGCGGCGCAACATCGACGCCTGGCTGCCGCAGCTCGACGCCGGTGTGGAAGCCATCGTGATGACCGCCTCCGGCTGCGGCGTGATGGTGAAGGACTACGGCTGGCTGCTGCGCAACGACCCCGCCTATGCGGACAAGGCCGCGCGCGTGGCGGCCGCGACGAAGGACGTTTCCGAGATCCTCGTTGGGGAAGCGGCCGCGCTGAAATCCCTCGCGCCGCGCACCCCGCGTCACGCCCAAAAACGCATCGCCTACCATCCGCCGTGCACGCTGCAGCACGGGCAGAAGCTCAGCGGCGGCGTCGAGGCCCTGCTGACCGACGCCGGCTTCGAGCTCGCCCCGGTCGCGGAGAAGCACCTGTGCTGCGGCTCGGCCGGCACCTACTCGATCCTGCAGCCGGACATCGCCGGACAGCTGAAAACCCGCAAACTGGACAATTTGCAGGCCGGCCAGCCGGAACTGATCGCCACCGCCAACATCGGCTGCCTCACCCACCTGCAGTCGGGCACGACGATGCCGGTGAAGCACTGGGTGGAACTTCTCGACGAGGCGCTTGCCGCATCCTGAGACCTTCCAGGAGACGCGCATGATTTTCAGGCAGCTGTTCGAACCGGTTTCCAGCACCTACACGTATCTCATCGGCTGCGAGGAGACGGGCCAGGCCCTGCTGATCGACCCGGTGCTGCCGACCTGGGAACGCGACCTCGCCGAGGTCAACCGGCTCGGCTTGAAACTCGCGTATACGCTCGAGACGCATATCCACGCCGACCACATCACCTCGGCGAAGAAGCTGAAAGCCATCGCCGGCAGCCGCATCGCCGGCCCCGCGCTCGATGCGCTCCCCTGCACCGACGTCGGCATCGTCGACGGCGTGCCGTTCAGGATGGGTTCGATCGAGCTCGCGCCGCTCCACACCCCCGGCCACACCGACAACCACTTCGCCTACTTCCACGCCGGCCGCCTTTATACCGGCGACGCGCTGCTGATCGAAGCCTGCGGCCGCACCGACTTCCAGAGCGGCGACCCGGCGGCGCTGTATCACTCGGTGCGCGGCAAGCTGTTTTCGTACGACGACGACACCCTGGTGTACCCGGCGCACGACTACGAACAGCGCCGCATCAGCACCATCGGCCAGGAGAAGGCGCGCAACCCGCGCCTGGGCGGCGCGCGCACGCTGGAGGACTTCGTCGCGCTGATGAACGGCTTGGAGCTCGCCTATCCCAAGTTCATCGACTACGCGCTGCCCGGCAACCGCGCCTGCGGCGAATGCCCGCCCGGCGTGCCGGAGCACCTGCAGCAATACTGCGCGCAGATCGGCGAAAGCCGTCAGGGCTAGCTAGGCAGTCCGCAATATTAAAGCGCTGTATATTGACGTCTGGACGTCTTTACACTATCTTTTCCGCTATGGAAACAATGCAAACGACCAAGACGACGAAAAGGCGTCGCCCAGGCGAGGTGAGGGATGCCATAGTCTCTGTCCTCAAGTCCCGCCCACGCGGAGCAACTGTAAGCGAAATTGCCCAGCAAGTAGCGGCTCTGATTGGCGAAGTTCCCGCTTCGTCGATACGCTCATATCTGCAACTGAACACGCCCGCACTGTTTGCACGAATGGAACGGGCTCAATATGTGCTTAATGGGTTCTCATATGAGACACCACTTACGGGAAAAAGCCCTGCGCCGCTCGTTTCGTCGTATGGCAAATCAACTTTGGTGTTGCAAGACTGCCTCTCGTGGCTGGAAGAGCAGCCAATAAATTCGATTCACGCCGTGGTTACCGATCCACCATATGGGCTGATCGAGTATTCCGATATGGAGCAGCAAAAACTCCGTTCAGGTCGGGGGGGGGTCTGGCGAATTCCCCCATCTTTCGACGGCTCGAAGCGATCCCCTTTGCCTCGTTTTACCGTGTTGAAACAAACGGATTTGCACGCTTTAGAACAATTCTTTTCCGCTTGGGCGGCCCGACTCCTGCCTGTCCTAGTTCCTGGCGCGAATGTCGTTGTGGCCAGTAATCCACTTTTGTCGCACATTGTTTCCAATGCGCTTGTTAAGTCCGGTCTAGAGCGGCGTGGAGAAATAGCCCGGCTTGTTATGACCATGCGCGGTGGGGATAGGCCAAAACACGCTCATGTGGAGTTTTCCGGAGTCAGTGTTATGCCGAGATCAATGTGGGAGCCTTGGCTGGTTTTCCGGAAACCGCTTGTTGGCCGGGTTCAAGACAATTTGCGCCGCTGGGGAACCGGGGGATTCCGCCGAATTTCAGAGGAAAGGCCGTTCGGCGATGTCATCGAGTCAGCTCCTACTCGCCCCGCCGAGCGCTCGCTGGCACCGCATCCGAGCTTGAAGCCCCAGGCGTTTCTAAGGCAGTTGGTGCGGGGTGTTCTCCCGCTCGGCGAAGGTGTGGTACTGGACCCATTCGCCGGATCCGGTTCGACGCTAGCCGCCACAGAAGCCGTTGGTTACGCGAGCATTGGGACGGAAAAAGATCCTGAGTATTTCGATATCGCTACCAAGGCGATACCTAGGTTGGCTAAGCTGGTTGTGTAGTTTTTGGCGGCAAGGCGAGGCGGTAAATCCAATTCTTCCTCAGCTTTGCGATACCTTCAGCATGCAGAGTGGCGGTTCGCGTGCCAAGTTCGCCACGAGCGTTTCGGCGAAAATCGTCGACCGTCACATTGCCCAAATAGATTTCCGTGAACGTGAGCGGTTGCCTGTTTGAGGTGGGCTCGGTCTCATTGTCTACGACATAGACAAATACACACATCCATTGGTCGCGGGCACCGTGTGTATCTACAGCCCCGCCAGCCTTCCTGGTGGTTTTGATCTCAATACCAAATTCCCCAGCCTGGACACTGTTTCCTGGGTATTTCCCTTTTACAACCAAGTCAGGATGGCCGTTGAAATACCGATTCTCAACAAGTGTTCTGGAGTGCTTCGCGAGGCTGGCGGTAACCATGTCGGACAAAACGCCAGACATGATCGCGGGCCGTAGCATCTCATCCAGTCGATCCAAGCCTTTGCCGACAAGATGGGAATTCACATCGTAGAAAAAGTCGTAAACGTCCTGAATCGCCAAATCGAAGTCTTGAAGTCGAAGCTCATAAGGCAGCACAGCATCCTTATTGAATGCGGCCTTGACGACATTGTTACGAATAACAGTCATACGCTGCTCTGGAGTGATGGTTGATTAATTCTACAGTCCATACCGCTTGAGCTGCCAAGCGGCGTGACTTGCGCCACCCGCACATTCACCCCTACTTACAGTGCCAGTTGATATCGTCACGGTTGGCGAGCAAGCGCCCATCCCGAGCATCTCGTTACCGCCCGCCTCAATCTGTAAACACCAAGCCACTCGTTAGCTAGCGCTGGAGATCGTTGGGCTGATTGACGTTGGCGAAGGCGGCGGCATCGAAGCGCACTGTCACCGACGACAGCCCGGCCTGCCAGTGGCGCACCGCGCGCTCGCCGCGCGCCAGAAAGGCCGCCAGGGTGTCGCGCTGGTCGGTGCGTACGAGGAAGCAGCTGTGGTGCATCCGCATCTCGTCCGCCGCCACCGCCAGCGGCACGTTTTCGATCAGCGCCGCGCCCAGCAGGCGCAGGGCAAGGTCGGCCGGCAGGTGCGGGGTGTCGCACGGCGCCACCAGCAGCCAGCGCGCGTCGACCGCATCGAGCGCCGCCAGCACGCCGGCGAGCGGACCGGGGTAGCCGGGCAGGGTGTCCGGCACCACGCGATGGCCGTAGGCGGCGTAGCGGTCGAGGTTGCGGTTGGCGCTGATCACGAGGTCGTCGACCTGCGGCGCGAGCGCGTCGAGCACCCATTCGACCAGCGGCCGCCCGCGAAATTTCATCAGGCCCTTGTCGGCCCCGCCCATGCGCCGGCCCTCGCCGCCGGCCAGCACGACGGCGGCGACGGTTTCAGCGGCGGACATAGAGATGGAAGCGGTCGGCACGGTCGCCGGGACGCGCGCCCTCCCACTGCTTGACCCAGTTCGGCGACACGTGCGGCTCGGCCTCGCGCTGGCGCGTCTCGACCAGCAGCCAGTCGCAGCCGAGGTCGGCCGGCGCCAGGAAGCGCCCGCTGTGGTAGGCGAGCAGCTGGCGCTGGGTGCTGCGCACCGCGTGGGTCTGGATGCAGGCGTCCGCCGGCACCTGTGCCGCCAGTTGCTCGGCGACGCCGACGTAGGACAGGCGGCGGTCGAGCGGTCCCAGGAACAGCGCCATCAGGAGCACCCAGATGAAGGTCAGGCCGGAGGTCCACACCAGCACCGGGCGCAGCGGCGAACGCTCGACACGGGCGAGGAAGCCGATCCACAGCAGCGTCGCGATCGCGCCCAGGATCAGCGCCCAGGGCCGCAGCGTGCCGACGTCGACCATGCCGAGCCGCGTCAGGCGCGCGGCGAGCCGGGCCGGGCTGCCGAGGTCGTGCGCGCTCCAGTACACCCAGAACACGAGACCGATGAAGCCGAACAGCATCAGGCCGAACCACAGCAGCGCGTTGGCCGCGCCGCGCCGCAGGGTGAACAGGCCCGTCGCGCCCAGCAGCGCAATGGGCAGCAGCAGGACCAGGCCGCGTTCCTCGCCCGGCGCGGCGATGAAGGCGTACATCGCGAGCAGGCCCAGCAAGAGCAGCACCGGCAGCGCGATGCCCGGCGTGCGCCACTGGCGGCGTCCGCGGTACAACGCCCAGAGCGCGAGCGGCCACGCCGGCCAGGCGAACCAGGCAAGGATCCCCGGATAGTAGGCGGGCCGCAGGTTGCCGGACGCCAGCCAGCGATCGAATCCCAGCGCCACCGTGAGCGGCGCCCCCTGCGCGTTCAGGAAGGCGAGCCAGACGGCAGCGAAGGCCAGCGCCCCGCCGATCGCCGCGGCGAGCCCGCGCCGCGCGACCGGACTGCGATAAGCGTCGAAAAGCAGCGGCGCGCACGCCGCCAGCAGCAGAAACAGCAGCGCTTCCGCGGCCCCGCCTGCCAGCAGCATCAAAACGGCGCCGACGGCGAACACGGCACCGCCGCGCGCGCCCTGCGGCACGCGCACGACGCCGTGGAGCAGGATCGCTGCCGCGGCAAACTGCGCGGTATAGGCATTGAGTTCGTGGCCGCGCACCAGCAGACCAAGGCAGCCGAGCAGGACGAGCACCGCCGCCCAGCCGGTTTCCGCGCCGTACAGCGCGCGCGCGCTGCGCATCGCGAACACCAGCGTGAGCGCGATGAACACGCCCGACGCCAGCCGCGCGCCGTCGTGCAGCGGCAGGAAGGCGGACGTCAGCCAGGCGGTCGCGGCGGCCGTCCAGTAATACAACGGCGGCTCGGCCAGTCCCACGGCGCCGTCGCGCACCATCTGCAGCAACAGCACGAAATGGTCGCCGTCGCCGCCTTTCCAGGGTGCATGTCCCACCAGCCCCGGCAGCAGCCAGGCCGCGCAGAGCAGCAGCAGGCCGATCTGCGGCAGGGGAATGCGCAGCTTACTGAACAATTTTGATCAGCTGGCCCGTCTTGGGCTCGCCTTTGGGATAGAAGCCGTTCAACAGCCGCAAGCGGGTTTCCGCGTCGCCCCCCAGCGGCGACTGCTGCGCCAGCCCGGCGAGGGTCGTGCCCGGCCGCGCGCTCACAACGCGCAGCACCCGCGGGCGCGCGGATTCGCGTTCCGCTGCGGTCAAGGCCCGTAAGCTGTTGATCGTCCCGCGCAGGGTGTTGCGCTCGCGCGTGTAGGCCGCGGCGTCGTGGGCGATCCCGGCGATCAGATAGGCGCTGCCCGCCACCTTCACCGCCGCCGCGATCATGGGATGGCCCCGCTCGGAGCCGGCGGCGAACACGGCAGGATGGCCGCTCAGCGCGCCCTCGCTGAAACGCACGCCCTCGTCGAACGCGTAGGCCTGCTGCAGCGATGCCTGGAGCGCATCGCCGCCGCGCCGGAACTCGACCCGCGCATCGCCGGCGGGGCTGGTTGCAACGGCCCGCTCGGCGTCGGCCTGCGCCTGCCAGCCTGGCGGCAATTGCAGCGCCAGCCCGAGGCCGTCGTGCAGCAGCAGGTTGTCGCGCAGGCGGATGGCGCCAGGGCGTTCGCCGAACACCAGGCCGTCGAGCTTCAGCAGCAGTTCGTTGCGTCCTTCGCGCGGCAGCGGCACGGCGTGGCGGTTGGCGTCCTCGACCGCCTGTCGCAGGCGCGCGTCCCGGTCCGCGCGCAGGGACAGCACACCGTGGTATGTCTCCGGCATGCCGGTGTCGGCGCGACTATGCTCGGCCACGTAGCGCTCATGCAGCTTGAGCGTGCCCATGAGCTCGGAGAGCGCCCACGGGTTGTAGCCGGCCCGGGCCAGGGCCTCGGCACCCAGACGGTTCGCCTCGAGTTCGCGCTCGAGTCCGTAGCCGCTGGCCCGGCTCGTTGCCAGCGCCTGACGCAGGGTGTCGGTCTTCGCGCCGGTCTGCGCGCCGCCATGGCGCGCCAGCACATGGCCGAGCTCGTGGGCGAGCACAGCCGCGAGTTCGGCCTCGGAGTTGAGGTAGGCCAGGAGGCCGCGCGTCACGTACACGTAACCACCCGGCAGCGAGTAGGCGTTGACGCCCGCACTGTCCAGCACCGTGAAATGCCAGGTCAGGTCGGGTTGCGTCCCCTGCTTCGCCAGCCGCTGCCCGACCTCGTCGACATAGGCCTGCAAGGCCGGGTGGGCGAGGGCCGGCGTGGATTTCAGGAGTTCGGAATGGAATTGGGCACCGAGCCGGACATCCTGCGGGTCGACCTGGGTCGCGACCGGCCGCTCGCCGAGCAGCGGAAATTCCGCGCAGCCCGACAGGGCCAGCCCGCACAGGACGATCACGGCGATACGGCGGGTCGGCAAGACATTCACGTCGGTCGGGTCCTTGGCATGGGGCGCCGAAATGATACCGCGCCGGCGCCCGCAGCCCAACGCGGCCGGCGCGCCGACACAAAAAAAGCGGCCGCTCGGGCCGCTTTTTTGCGTGATGCAATGTGCGCAGTCGCTTACTTCATGCCGTAGCGCTGGCGGAACTTCTCGACGCGGCCGGCGGTATCGACGATCTTCTGCTTGCCGGTGTAGAACGGGTGGCAGGAAGCGCAGACTTCCACGTGCAGCGCATCCTTGCCCAGCGTCGAACGGGTCTTGAAGATACTGCCGCAGGAGCAGGTCACGGTCACTTCTTTGTAATTGGGATGAATGCCGGCTTTCATGGCAATTCCTCAGGGGTTGAATTCGGAGAACGCGGGAGTATAGCGGGTTCGGCTTCTACGGGCAATCATTTTGTTCATTCGCGAAGAAACGCGAAGCAGCCCCCGATTTTCTTGGCGCTGCTTCGCGCCCTGCGCGGATGAATGGCTCTTTCGCAGTCAGCCGCGCCGCATCGAGTCGAAAAACTCGGCGTTGTTCTTGGTCGCGCGGATCTTGTCGAGCAGGAATTCCATCGCTTCCATGTCGTCCATCGGGTACAGCAGCTTGCGCAGCACCCACACCTTCTGCAGGATGTCCTGCGGCATCAGCAGCTCTTCGCGGCGGGTGCCGGAGCGGTTGACGTTGATCGCGGGGTACTGGCGCTTCTCGGCCATCTTGCGGTCGAGGTGGATTTCCAGGTTGCCGGTGCCCTTGAATTCCTCGTAGATCACGTCGTCCATGCGGCTGCCGGTATCGACCAGCGTGGTGGCGAGGATGGTGAGGCTGCCGCCTTCCTCGATGTTGCGCGCGGCGCCGAAGAAGCGCTTCGGCTTCTGCAGCGCGTTGGCGTCGACGCCGCCGGTGAGCACCTTGCCGGACGCCGG
Organism: Pseudomonadota bacterium; assembly: GCA_040753235.1. Lineage (GTDB taxonomy): Bacteria > Pseudomonadota > Gammaproteobacteria > Burkholderiales > Thiobacillaceae > Thiobacillus. Next base: position 59,678 of record JBFMET010000005.1, on the reverse strand, counting down.
CTGCACCGTGTTGTAGGCGCGCGCCAGCCGCGTGATGGAATCGAGCAGGATCACCACGTCCTTCTTGTGCTCGACCAGGCGCTTGGCGCGCTCGATCACCATTTCGGCGACCTGCACGTGGCGGCTGGCCGGTTCGTCGAAGGTCGACGCCACCACTTCGCCGCGCACGGTGCGGCTCATCTCGGTCACTTCTTCCGGGCGTTCGTCGATCAGCAGCACGAACAGCACGACGTCGGGGTGGTTGGAGGTGATGGCGTGGGCGATGTGCTGCAGCATCACGGTCTTGCCGGATTTCGGCGGCGCCACCAGCAGGCCGCGCTGGCCCTTGCCGATGGGGGCGACGATGTCGATCACGCGGCTGGTGATGTTTTCCTCGGCCTTGATGTCGCGCTCCAGCCGCAGCGGCTTGTCCGGATGCAGCGGGGTCAGGTTCTCGAACAGGATCTTGTTCTTGGTCGCTTCGGGCGCCTCGCCGTTGATCTTGTCCAGCTTGGTCATCGCCGAGTAGCGCTCGCCGTCCTTCGGCGTGCGGATCTCGCCCTCGATCTTGTCGCCGGTGTGCAGGTTGAAGCGGCGGATCTGCGACGGCGACACGTAGATGTCGTCGGTGTTGGCGAGGTACGAGGATTCGGGCGAACGCAGGAAGCCGAAGCCGTCGGGCAGGACTTCGAGCACGCCGTCGCCGTAGATGCTCTCGCCGCGCTTCGCCAGCGTCTTCAGGATGGCGAAGATCAGTTCCTGCTTGCGGAAGCGGTTGGCGTTGTCGAGGCCGTTGGCGGCGGCGATTTCGAGCAGCTCGGTGATGGGCTTTTGCTTGAGTTCGGACAGATGCATGGGAGGGGCCTGAATGGGCTCGCTTGAAAGAGCCGGACTGGGGGGAGGGGGCCGGGCGGCGTCGCCAGCAGGAGGCTGGCGTCAGAATCCGCCCGGCAAGCGAAGCGGTGGTTTAAATGTTGCTGTCGACGAAGGCGGTGAGTTGCGACTTGGACAGGGCGCCGACCTTGGTGGCTTCGACGTTGCCGTTCTTGAAGATCATCAGGGTGGGAATGCCGCGGATGCCGAACTTGGGCGGCGTGGCCTGGTTCTCGTCGATGTTGAGCTTGCACACCTTGAGCTTGCCGGCGTATTCCTTGGCGACTTCGTCGAGGATCGGCGAGATCATCTTGCAGGGGCCGCACCAGTCGGCCCAGTAGTCCACCAGCACGGGCAGGCCGGCCTGCAGCACTTCCTGCTCGAACGAATCGTCGGATATGTAATGAACATGCTCGCTCATCGGTGAAGCTCCTTGGTTTTGGACTGGGTGCGGCCTGATGCGGCCTGAGGGTTTGGGAAGGCGGTAAAGCTGGAAAATTCGGTTTTGTGCCGATATGCTACATCAAAATCGCCGCCTGCAAGCAACCAGGCCTTTTCTCACCAACCGGGTAAAAAACGAATGACCTACGTTGTAGCCGACGCCTGCGTGAAGTGCAAATACACGGATTGTGTCGACGTCTGTCCGGTCGATTGCTTCCACGAAGGCCCCAATTTCCTCGTCATCGATCCCGAGGAATGCATCGACTGCACCCTGTGCGTGGCCGAATGCCCGGTCGAGGCCATTTTCGCCGAGGACGACGTGCCCGACGACCAGCGCGCCTACATCGCGCTCAACGCCCAGCTCGCCAAGGAATGGAAAGTCATCGTCGAAAGCAAGGATCCGCTGCCCGACGCCGACGACTGGGCCCAGGTCAAGGACAAGCTGAAATACCTGGAACGCTGAAGCGCCTGATGCTCCCCGGCGGCGGCGCGCTCCCCGAGGCCGTCGCCCGCCACCTGCTCGACCATCACGCCGACCGGCTGCCCGACCTTTCCGGGCTGACCGTGCTCGTGCCCAACCAGCGCGCCGGCCAGGACCTGACGCGCGTGCTGGCGGAAGCCGCCGGCTGCGCCGTGCTCGTACCGCCGCACATCACGCCGCTCAAGAGCTGGGCGGCCGAGGTCGCCCACGGCCGCCCCGCGCCGCAGGCGCGGCGGCTGGCGCAGCTGCACGGCGTGCTGCGCCGCGAAGCCTGGCTCGGCAACGTCGACCGCTGGACGCTCGCGGGCGAACTGCTGGCGCTCGCCGACGAACTCTCCGCCGCGCGCCTGGGCGGCGACATCGCCTCGCAACTGCGTGCCCTGCATTCCGACGCGCTCGACCGCGAGACCGCGCTGATCGAAGCCGTGTGGCAGGCGCTCAACCGCGACGGCCACGACCCGCAGGCGCACTATGCGCGGGCGCTCGATGCGCTGCTCGGCGAGCTGGCGGCGGCGCCCTCTGATGAAGCCTCTAGCCATTCGACTAGGCCCGCAAGCGGGCAAGTCGCTGGTTATCCCCAACCCTCCCCCCAGATGGGGGAGGGGGCGAACGCTGGGCCCAAAGCGCAAGGCTCCGCCTTCCCTCACCCCAACCCTCCCCCGGGGGGGGAGGGGGCGAACGCTGGGCCCAAAGCGCAAGGCTCCGCCTTCCCTCACCCCAACCCTCCCCCGGGGGGGGAGGGGGCGAACGCTGGGCCCAAAGCGCAAGGCTCCGCCTTCCCTCACCCCAACCCTCCCCCCGGGGGGGAGGGGGCGAACGCTGGGCCCAAAGCGCAAGGCTCCGCCTTCCCTCACCCCAACCCTCCCCCCAGGGGGGAGGGGGCGAACGCTGGGCCCAAAGCGATTTACGGCTACGCGCTCGGCCCGCTCACCGCGGTCGAGACGCAATTTCTCGCCCGCTGCGCCGAACACGCGCCGGTGACGCTGCTCGAACCCGGCGTCGACGCCCCGCTCGCGCAGACGCTCCACGCGGCCTGGCAAGCTACCGAGCCGCCGCTCATCGCCCGCGCCGCCGCGCTGGCGCAGCGCTGCCCGGTCTCGCCGCTCGCCGACCGCCTGCGCGTGGCGGCGGCGCCGCACCTCGAAGCCGAAGCGCGCGCGGTCGCCGCCTGGGTCGCCGAGCAATTGCAGACCGGCCGCCGCGCCATCGCGCTCATCGCGCTCGACCGCGAAACCGCGCGCCGCGTGCGCGCGCTGCTCGAGCGCCTCGACGTGCTCGCCGCCGACGAAACCGGCTGGACGCTGTCGACCACCGCCGCCGCCGCGGTGATCGACCGCTGGCTCGAATGCGTGGCGAGCGATTTCCCCCACGTCGAACTGCTCGACCTCTTGAAATCGCCCTTCGTGCTCGGCCACCCTGCCGCGCGCCAGGACGCGGTGCTCGCCTTCGAGCTCGCGCTGCGCCGCCACGGCGTCTCGCAGGGCACGGCCGACATGCGGCGGCTCGCGCAGCGTGCATTCGGCACGCCGCCGGACTGGCTCGCCACCCTGTTCGCCGCGCGCGAAGGCTTTGCGCGCAACCGCGCCCCGCTCGCCGTGTGGCTCGCGCGCCTCGCCGACAGCCTCGCCGCGCTCGACGCCCTCGCCCCGCTCGAAGCCGACGCCGCCGGCGCGCGGGTGCTCGACGCGCTCGCGACCCTGCGCCGCGACCTGGCCGACGACACCGAACCCTACAGCTTTGCCGAGTGGCGGCGCTGGCTCAACCGCGAACTGGAGACACTCAGCTTCATCGACGCCAGCGTCGACAGCCCCGTGGTGCTGACCTCGCTGCCGGCCGCGCGCGGGCGCCGTTTCGACGCCGTCGCCGTGATCGGCGCCGACGCCCGCCACCTGCCGCCGCATCCGGCGCCCGGGCTGTTCTCGCAGGCCACGCGCGCGCAGCTGGGCCTGCCGACTGCAAGCGACGACGCGGCGGCGGCCACCGCCGACCTCATGCAGTTGCTGGTCCAAGGGCCGGCGCTGCTGAGCTGGCAGGCCTGGCACGACGACGAGCCCAACCCCGCCTCGCCGCTGGTGCTGCGGCTGCAGGCGCTGCACCGGGCCGCGTGGGGCAGCGACCTGCCCGCGCAGCCCGCCGGCGAGCCGCCGGCGCAACCCAGCCCGCCGCCCGCGCCCTGCCGGCAGCCGGCGCCGACGGTCGCGCCCGCGCAACTGCCGCGCCACTATTCGCCCACCGCCTACCAGACCCTGCTCGACTGCCCCTACCGCTTCTTCGCGCGCAGCGTGCTCGGCCTCGCCGAACTCGACGAGGCCGACGAAGCGCTCGACAAGAGCGACTACGGCAACGCCCTGCACCGCATCCTCAAGGCCTTCCACGACAGCGATCCGCCGCACGTGCGCGACGCTGCGCTCGCGCAACTGAGCGCGATCTCCGCCGCCGAATTCGCCGCCCTGCCCGCCTGGACCGCCGCCGCATGGCAAAGCCAGTGGGAGAAAATCCAGCCCGCCTACGTCGACGCCTGGCTCGCCTGGGTGGCGCAAGGCTGGCGCTACGAATCCGGCGAAACCGATTTCGCCGTGCCGCATCACGTCGAAGGCCTGGGCGAAGTCACCCTGCACGGCCGCGTCGATCGCGTCGACGTCAGGGGCGAGGCCCGCACCGTCATCGACTACAAGACCAGCGCCGCACAGGGCCTGAAGAAGAAACTCAAGACGCCCGACGAAGCCGTGCAGCTGCCCTTCTACGGCTGGCTGTGCGAAGCCGCCGCCGTCTACCTGCCGATCAACGAGGCCCCCGTCGCCGCGCTCGAACTCGACGGCGAGACCGACGTCGCCGCCATCAGCCTGCGCCTGCCCGAATTGCTCAAAGCCATCGCCGCACACGCGCCGCTGCCCGCCCGCGGCGTCGACAGCGTGTGCGCGCATTGCGAGGCGCGCGGGCTGTGTCGGAAGGGGATGTGGGATGCGTGAGCCGCTCGATACCGCCGCCGCCCTCGACCCGCACGCCTCGTGCGTGGTCGAAGCCTGCGCCGGCAGCGGCAAGACCTGGCTCCTGGTGTCGCGCATGCTGCGCCTGTTGCTGGCGGGCGCCGCACCTTCGGAACTGCTGGCGATCACTTTCACGCGCAAGGCGGCGCAGGAGATGACCGACCGCCTGCACGCGTGGCTGCGCGTGCTGGCGCTGGAAGACGACGCGACGGTGCGCGCGTTCCTGCGCGAGCGCGCGGTGCCGGAAGGCGAGATCGAGGCGCTGCTGCCGCGCGCGCGCGGCTTGCTCGAAACCGTGCTGACGGCGCAGCCGGGGCCGACGGTGACGACTTTCCACGGCTGGTTTCTCGACCTGCTGAAGCGCGCGCCGCTGGAAGCGGGCCTGCCGTGGGGTGCGCCGCTCCTGGAGCGCACCCGGCAACTGCAGGACGAGGTGCGCGACCGCCTGCTGGCGAAGTGGGCCGCGGCCCCTGAATCGCCCGAGGGGGCGGCGCTGCTCGCCCTGCTGGGCGAGATCGGCGAGCACAATCTGCGCACGTTGCTGCGGCATTTTCTCGATGCGCGTGCGGAATGGTGGGCCTATACGGAACAGGCCGCCGACCCGGTGGCCCATGCGCTGGAGGCCTTGCGGTCCGGTTTGCATGCCGATCTGGACGGCGACCCGGTGGCGGCGTTCTGGGCCGACGACCTGATGGTGGCGCGGGTGAAGCGGGTGGGCTTGGCGCTGGAAAAGGGCAGCGACACCGAACGCAAGAAGGCCGCGTCGATTCAACGGGCGACTGAAGCGGCGGACTTCGACGGCTTGCGCGGACTCATCCTGAAAAAGGATGGCGGCCGGCCGGTCAAGAAGGCGAATGCCCCGACGCTCGAAAAAATGGGCGCGGACGCCGACTCGTATCTGCGCGACTACGACACGCTGGAAACCGAATTCGAGCAGATTGCCGCGATCCAGACCGACCAGCGCATCTGGGCGCTCAACCGCCACGGCCTTACGCTCGGCCACGCGCTGCTCGACGCCTATCAGGACGCCAAGGCGCAGCAGGGCGTGATCGACTTTGCCGACGCCGAATGGCTGGCCTGCCGCCTGTTGCAAAGCGAGGAACACGCGCCGGCGCTGGCATTGAAGCTGGACGCGCGCTACCGCCACCTGCTGCTCGACGAATTCCAGGACACCAATCCGCTGCAATGGCAGGCGCTGTCGACCTGGCTCGCCGAAGCGCGCGGGGCGGACAGCGCCATGACGGTGTTCATGGTCGGCGACCCCAAGCAGGCGATCTACCGCTTCCGCCGCGGCGAGGCGCGGGTGTTCGACGCGGCGGCGGCTTTCCTCGCCGCGCATTTCAGCGCGGCGCGCTTCAGCACCGACATGACGCGGCGCCTGGCGCCGGCGGTGGTGCAGGGCGTAAACCCGGTGTTCGCCGGCGTCGACGGCTTTGCCGAACACACCCACGCGCCGGCGAACGCCCGCCGCGCCGGCGCTTTGCGCTGCGTGCCGGTGCAGGCCGAGAAAATCGAAACCGAACCCGTCACGGCGCTGCGCAACCCGCTCACCACGCCCTTGCCTGAAGCCGACGACCGCGCCGTGCATGCCGAGGCGCGGGCGTTTGCGCAGACGCTGCGCGACGAGGTGCTGGGACGCTGGGGGGTGACGGTCGACGGCCCCTCTGGTGAGGCCTCTAACCATTCGACTAAGCCCGCAAACGGGCAAGTCGCTGGTTATCCCCAACCCTCCCCCCGAAACGGGGGAGGGCGCAAACGTAATGCCCGCACCGGTTCAACACGCGCCGCGCGCCCCGGCGACGTGCTGGCGCTGGTGCGCAAGCGCACCCACCTGCAGATTTACGAGCGCGAACTCGAGGCCGCCGGCATTCCCTTCATCACCTCGCGGCGCGGGGGGCTGCTGCACGCGCTGGAGGCGCAGGACCTGATCGCGCTGATCGACACCCTGCTGCTGCCGCACGCCGACCTCAAGCTGGCCCACGCGCTGAAGTCGCCGGTGTTCGGCTGCAGCGACGCCGACCTGCTCGAGATCTTCGCCCACGACGCCGACGCGTGCGGCTGGGAACGCCTGCTGCAGCGCGCGCAATCGCCGGACTGCCCGCCCACGCTCGCGCGCGCCGCCACGCTGCTCGCCGGCTGGCGCGGCCACGTCGGCACGCTGCCGGTGCACGATCTGCTCGACCGCATCTATTTTGAGGGCGACGTCGAGGCGCGCTACGCCGCCGCCGTGCCCGAGGCGATGCGGCCGCAGGTCGCGGCCAACCTGCGCGCCTTCCTGCAGCTCGCGCTCACGCAGGGCGGCGGACGTTATCCGACGCTCGCCGGCTTCGTGCGCGAACTCGCTTCGCTGGTCGACGACACCGACGCCGCGCCCGGCGAAGGCGTGGCCGCCGACGGCGAGAACGCGGTGCGCCTCCTGACCATCCACGGCGCCAAGGGGCTGGAAGCGCCGATCGTGTGGCTATTGGGCGGCAGCGATCATCAGAAAGCGGAGAGCTACGCGGTGCTGGCGCCGTGGCCGCCGACCGCGCCGCGGCCGGCGCATTTCTCGCTGGTCGGCCGCGCGAGCGAGCGCGGCGCGGCGCGCGAACCCTGGTTCGACGAGGAGGCCCAACTCGCCGCGCGCGAATCCGACAACCTGCTGTACGTCGCGCTCACGCGTGCCGAGCAGGCGCTGATCGTGAGCGGCGACGCCGCGAAGAATGCCTGGCTCGCCCGCGTGCAGGCTGCGTGGCAGCCGCTGGCGCTGCCGGACGCTCTGCCCGCGGCTGCGCCCGAAGCATCCTGGCCGGCACCGGCACCGGTGCGCATCGTCGCGCCCGCCGTGGGGCAGCGCGTCGTGCCCGCCACCGCGAATCCGGCAGCGGCCGCCGGCGAGTTCTTCCACGCCTGCCTCGAAACCCTCGCCCTGCCCGGCACGCGGCGCGACCTCGCGGCGCTGGCCGCAAGGCTCGACCTCGAGGCCGAGCGCGCCGCGATCGAGGCGAACGCACGTGCGCTCCTCGCGCAACCGCAGCTCGCGCGCTTTTTCGACCCCGCGCAATACCGCCGCGCGCACAACGAGCTGACCCTGCTTGGCCGCGACGGCCGCGCGCAGCGGCCCGACCGCGTGGTCGAGTTCGACGACGCGGTGTGGGTGCTCGACTACAAGACCGGCGCCGACGCGCTCACGCTCGACGACGCGCAGCTGGTCGAGCGCCATCGCGCGCAGCTCGCCACCTACCGCGCGCTGCTCGCCGCGCTGCACGCCGGCAAGCCGATCCGGGCTGCGCTGCTGCGTGCCGACGGGCGTCTCGTCGCCGTGCCAGAATAGGCGTCTTCATCATCTGTTCGGGAGATTCCCATGCGCGCCCTGTTGCTGTTGTTGCCCGTCCTCCTCGCCGGCTGCCTCTCGTTCAGTTCGAGCGAAGCGCCCGCCGCGCCCGACTACGCCGCGTTCTGCCAGGACAAGGAATCTCTCTGCCGCGAAATCTGCGGCAGCGCCGGCGTGCAGGCCTTCTCGTGCAAGGCCGCGCCGCGCGAGGGCCTGGAATACCAGTGCCAGTGCAGAAAGCCGGAGACGCGCATTTGAACGACAAGCCCTACGCCGAATCCTGCGAACAGAACCGCGCGCCCATCCTCGCGGTGCTGCGCGAAGTCTTCGCCGACCGCCGCCGCGTGCTCGAAATCGGCAGCGGCACCGGCCAGCACGCGGTGTATTTCGCGCCCGAACTGCCGCATCTGGTGTGGCAGACCGCAGACGTGCCCGCGCACCACGCCGGCATCCGCCGGTGGCTGGACGACGCCGCGCTGCCGAACGTGCTGCCGCCGCTCGCGCTCGACGCCAACGACACGCGCTGGCACGGCGGCCGCTACGACGCGGTGTTTTCCGCCAACACCCTGCACATCATGCGCTGGGCCGAGGTGGAAATGTGCTTCGCCGGCATCGGCGCCGTGCTCGAACCCGGCGGCGTGCTCGCGATCTACGGCCCCTTCAACTACAGGGGCAAGTTCACCTCGGAGAGCAACGCCCGCTTCGACGCCTGGCTGAAGGCGCGCGACCCCGCTTCCGGCGTGCGAGACTTCGAGGCGGTGGACGCCCTGGCCCAGGCACAGGGGCTGGTGCTGTGGCAGGACGTCGCGATGCCGGCCAACAACCGCACCCTGGTGTGGCGACGGGCTTAGGCATATTCGACCCCTCGGTTCGGCTTTGCCTTGGCGGCCGCTTTGCTATAACGAAACCATCGTGAAGCAAGGGGGCGCCCCATGCGCATCGCAGAACTCATCCAGCGCTGGACCCGGGCAGCCCACGCGCACACCGACGTCCGCACCTATGCCGTCCACCTGCCCCTGCGCGACGCCGCGCGCGTCGAGGCGCTGCACCTCATGTACCCCGGCTGCAGCGAATCGCAGCTGATGGCCGACCTGATCCGCGCCGCGCTCGACGAACTGGAAGTCGCCATGCCTTACGTTCCCGGCTCGCGCGTCATCGCGGAAGACGATTACGGCGATCCGATCTACGAAGACCTCGGGCCGACGCCGCGCTTTTACTCGCTTTCGCACGAGATCCTGCGCAAGCTCGCGGCGGCGCCGGCAGGAAAGTAACTGTCGGATTCCTTTACAGCGCGCCGGCATCTCTGCAGCCCATCGCCTGCAGCCGTTTGTTTTTAATGCGCTTTCGTCCGCTGGCACACGCATTGCAGGCGGTGTGGTCACACGTTTTCTGTGCAGACTGCTCATGTATATCGCGCCGGCCATCCTGTTCGCCCTCTTTGCCAGCCTGTTCTATGTGCCGGGCTTCCTCGACACGCCCCTGGGCCTGCTGACCCCGCGCGAACTCATTTCGCAAACCCTGTTCGCGGCCTTCGCCCTGATTGCGCTGGCCGCGCTCGCGCGCTCGATCGAGCGCGACCCGATGTGGCCGTGGCGGCCGGAATTCCGCCGCACCCTCGACTGGCTGCTCGGACGCCCCCTGTAAACCCGCACGGACGGCATAAAATAGCGGCTTTCCGTTCCGGACCGCCGCCATGCCCGTCAACCTCGCCGCCCCCGATCCCGCCTCGCTCCGCCCCGTTGCCGGCGTCCGCCTCGGCATCGCCTCCGCCGGCATCAAGAAGCCCGGCCGGCGCGACATCACGCTGATCGAGCTGGCGCCGGGCTCGCAGGTCGCCGGCGTGTTCACGCAAAACCGCTTCTGCGCCGCGCCGGTCACGGTGTGCAAGCAGCATCTTGGCCTGAATGGTCAACACAGCGACGACATCCGCGCGCTCGTGATCAACACCGGCAACGCCAACGCCGGCACCGGCGAGGAGGGCCTCGCGCGCGCGCGCCGCACCTGCGCGGCGGTGGCTGACCTGTTCGGCATCCGGCCCGAACAGGTGCTGCCGTTTTCCACCGGCGTGATCCTCGAGCCCTTGCCCATCGACAAGATCCTGCCCGCGCTGCCCGCCGCGCAAGCTGATCTCGCGCCGGACCACTGGAGCGAAGCCGCGCACGCGATCATGACCACCGACATCGTCGCCAAGGGCGCCTCGCGACAAATCCAGCTCGGCGGCAAGACGGTGACGGTGACCGGCATCGCCAAGGGCTCCGGCATGATCCACCCCAACATGGCGACCATGCTCGGCTACGTGGCGACCGACGCGGGAATCGCGCCCGCCCTGATGCAGCGCATGGTGAAGGACGTCGCCGACGTGTCGTTCAACTGCGTCACCGTCGACGGCGACACCTCGACCAATGACAGCTTCATCCTCACCGCCACCGGCCAGGCCGGCAACGCGCAAATTTCCGATGCCGCATCCGCCGACTACGCGGCGTTGAAGGCCGCCTTGAGCGAAGTCGCGATCGAACTCGCGCAGGCGATGGCGCGCGACGGCGAGGGCGCGACCAAGTTCATGACGATTGCGGTCGAAGGCGGACGCGACCACGCCGAATGCAAGCAGATCGCCTACGCCATCGCGCGCTCGCCGCTGGTCAAGACCGCGTTTTTCGCCAGCGACCCCAACCTCGGCCGCATCCTCGCCGCCATCGGCTACGCGGGCGTGATGGACCTCGATGTGAATACCTTGAAGGTCTATCTCGGCGACGTGCTCGTTGCCGAAAACGGCGGCCGCGCCGCGAGCTACACCGAAGCGCAGGGCGCGGCGGTGATGCAGGAAGCCGAGATCACCGTGCGCGTGGTGCTCAATCGCGGCAGCGTGAATGCGACGGTGTGGACCTGCGATTTTTCCTACGACTACGTGAAGATCAATGCCGAATACCGCACTTGAAGTCTTGCTGGAGCGCTTGGTCGACAGGCTCGATACGCGTAGCGCCGCGATTCCCGCACCGGACTGGAAGACCGTGCGCGCCGCGCGCTGGTCGGCACAAGCCGGCGCACTCAAGCCCATCCTGCATCCGCAGCGCGTCGCGCTGAAGGACCTGCTCGCGATCGACGAGCAGAAGCAGCGGGTCGACGCCAACACGCGGCAGTTCGTCGCCGGCAGGCCGGCCAACAACGTGCTGCTGACCGGCGCGCGCGGCTGCGGCAAGTCCTCGCTGGTGAAGGCGGTGCACGCCAGGTACGCGTCCAAGGGGCTGCGCCTGATCGAGGTCGACAAGGCCGGGCTGCCGCACCTGCCCGACCTGTTCGACCTGCTGGCGGACGCCGACTGGCGCTTCATCGTCTTCATCGACGACCTCACCTTCGGCGAGCACGAGCCGGGCTACGCCAGCCTCAAGGCGGCGCTCGACGGCTCGCTCGCCGGCCCGAGCGACAACGTGCTGATCTACGCCACCAGCAACCGCCGCCACCTGATGCCGGAATACATGGCGGAAAACCTCGAAACGAAACACCTCGGCGGCGAGGTGCACCCGGGCGAGGCGGTCGAGGAAAAGGTTTCGCTGTCCGACCGTTTCGGGCTGTGGGTGTCGTTCCACGGCATGGACCAGGACACCTACCTCGCCATCGCGCGCCACTGGGCCACCACCCTCGGCGCGCCGCCGGACGACGGCTTCGAGCGCGCCGCGCTGCAATGGTCGCTGGGGCGCGGCGCACGCAACGGCCGGGTGGCGTGGCAGTTCGCGCGCGACTGGGCGGGGCGGCAATGAATCTCGGCTCGCCCCCCCTCTCCCCAACCCTCCCCCTCGAGGGGGGAGGGGGCGAACGTGATGCCAAAGGCAATTTGATCGTCGTTGCTGCGGTGCTGACCCAGCCCGACGGCAGCGTGCTGCTCGCGCAGCGCCCGCCGGGCAAGGCCTACGCCGGCTACTGGGAATTCCCCGGCGGCAAGGTCGAGGCGGGCGAATCGCTGGAAGCGGCGCTCGCGCGTGAGCTGCAGGAAGAGCTTGGCATTGCGATCGCCGCGCCCTGCCGCTGGATCACCCGCGTGTTCGAGTACCCGCACGCCACGGTGCGGCTGAATTTCTTTCGCGTGTTCGCCTGGGCGGGCGAACCGCACCCGCACGAAGGCCAGGTGTTCTCCTGGCAGCAGCCCGCCAGGCTCAACGTCGCGCCGCTGCTGCCGGCCAATTTCCCCATCGTGAAGGCGCTCGCGCTGCCGGACGTGTTCGGCATCACGCATGCCGAGGCGCTCGGCGTCGACAGCTTCCTCGCGCGGCTCGACGTCGCGCTGGCCGACGGCCTGCGCCTGATCCAGGTGCGCGACAAATCGCTGCCCGAAGCCGAGCGCCTCGCGCTGGCGCAGGAAACCGTGCGCCGCGCCCACCGCCACGGCGCGCGCGTGCTGGTCAACGGTCCGCTCGAACTGGCGCGCGCGGCGGGGGCCGACGGCGTGCACCTCGACGCCGCGGCGGCCACCGCGCTCGCCGAACGACCCGACTGCGCCGAACCCGATTCTTTTCTGGTCGGCGTGTCCTGCCACGACGGCGCCGAGCTCGCGCACGCGGCGGCGCTCGGTGCCGACTTCGCGCTGCTCTCGCCGGTGCTGCCGACGCAGACCCATCCGGGCGCGCCGACGCTGGGCTGGCAGGTTTTTTCCGAGCTGGCCGCCGCCAGCCCGATCCCGGTCTACGGGCTGGGCGGGCTGGAACGCGGCGACGTCGCGCTGGCGCAGTCGCACGGCGCGCACGGCGTGGCGCTGCTGCGCGGGGCGTGGACATGAAGCGCGTCGGATTGCCGCTGCTGCTGGCCGCCGCGCTGATCGCGATCGCCGTCGCGGGCTGGTGGCTGAAGCGTCCGGCCGACGCGCAGCCGGTGGCGTGCGCCGACCCGGTCGCCGGCTGCCGCTTCAGCCACGCCGGCGGCGAGGCGACGTTGCGCTTCAGCGCGGTGCCGGGGCCGATGGAAGCCTTCCGCGTCGAGGTGCGGGTGCCCGGCGCAGGCCGCGCGAGCGCCGAATTCCAGATGATCGGCATGGACATGGGCTTCAACCGCTACGATCTCAAGCCCGCCGGCGACGGCGCCTATGCTGCCCGGGTCACCTTGCCGATCTGCGTAAGCGGGCGGCGCGACTGGATGCTGCTCCTCGATCTCGACGGCGCCCGCTACGCCGTCCCCTTCAGCACGCGCTGAAAATGGCCGTTCACGCAAGTGTCATATTTCACCGCATATAATCAAAACTTGATCTTTGAAAGGTTGAGCAATGCCGACTGAACATACCTACAAGCAGTTCGATGCCGAACTCGAGGCCGTGCGTGCCAGCGTGCTGAAGATGGGCGGCCTCGTCGAGGAGCAGATCGTCAACGCCGTCGAGGCGCTCATCTCCGGCAACATGGATCTGGCCGATCGCGTCGACACCACCGATCACAACGTGAACGCGCTGGAAGTGGCGATCGACGAGGACTGCACCCAGATCATCGCGCGCCGCCAACCGACCGCATCCGACCTGCGCATGGTGATGATGGTGGTGAAGACCATCACCGACCTCGAACGCATCGGCGACGAGGCGGCGAAGATCGCGCGCATGGCCAAGCTCATCCACAAGGCCGAGCGCATCAGCCTGCCGCGCTTCAACGAAGTGAAATACATGGCCGACCTGGTGCTCGACATGTTGCGCAAGGCGCTCGACGGCTTCGCGCGGCTGGACGCCACCAAGGCGGTCGACATCGCGCGCCAGGACCAGTCGGTCGACGAGGAATTCCGCCTCAACCTGCGCCACCTCATCACCTACATGATGGAAGATCCGCGCACCATTTCGGTCTTCATCGACATCCTGTTCGTCACCAAGGCGATCGAGCGCATGGGCGACCACGCCAAGAACATGTCCGAATACGTCGTCTACATGGTGAAGGGCAAGGACGTGCGCCACACCTCGCTGGAAGAGATGGAAAAGGAAGTGCTGTAATTCCGCTTCCGCACCCAACAGAACGGGCTCCCGCGGGAGCCCGTTCTGTTTCTGCGCCGCCGCTTACTTGCTCGGCGGAACGTAGCCTGCGGCCTGGTCGACCTGGCCGCCGCTGAAGAAGTAGCGCTCCATCTGCTCCATCAGATAGCTGCGCGCCTGCGGATCGGCGAGGTTGAGGCGGTTCTCGTTGATCAGCATGGTCTGGTGGCGCTGCCAGCCGCTCCACGCTTCCTTCGACACGCTCTCGAAAATCTTCTTGCCCAGATCGCCCGGGACCGGCTGGAACGCCAGGCCTTCGGCTTCGCGACCGAGTTTCACACACTGCACCATGCGGGTCATTTGCTGCTCCTTCAACAATCAATCGCCCGATTCTAACCCAAGCCCACCCCTGGTTAACGTGGCTTCAATTCGGCGCGCAAATACGCCCATTTCCTTCGCGGCCTGCTTGTCGCCGCGCGCCTCGGCGACGGCGATGCCCTGCCGGTAGGCCGCCAGCGCGTCCTCCGGGGCCCCGGCCTCGGACAGCGCGCGGCCAAGCAGCTTCCAGGCCGCCGAGTATTTGGGATCGTGCTCGACCGCGCGGCGCAGATGCTCGGCCGCGCGGGCCGGCTCGCCCGCCTTCAGATATTCGCTGCCGAGCGAGAAGCGCAACAGGGCATTGTCGCGCCCGGCGGCGAGCATGGCTTCGAAATCGGCGATCGACGGCATGATGCTCTTTCTATTTACGCCAGAACACGGGGGTCAGCACCACCAGCAGGGTGAAGAATTCGAGGCGCCCGAGCAGCATGGCAAAGCTGCACACCCACAACTGGAAATCCGTCAGCACCGCGTAGGTGCTGGCGGGGCCGACCAGGCCGAGGCCGGGGCCGGTGTTGTTGACCATGGCGACCACGGCGGTGAAGGCGGTGAACACGTCCAGCCCCGACGCCGCGAGGATGAAGGACAGGATGATGATCGAAGCGACGTAGATGAAGAGGAAGGCGAGGATGGCGTAGATGATCTTGTTGGGCACCGCCTGCTGGCCAAGCTTGGTGTGCACCGCGGCATTGGGATGCACCAGCTTGATGAGCTCGCGGTAGACCTGCTTGTACAGCAGCATCGCGCGCAGCATCTTGATGCCGCCGCCGGTGGAGCCGGAGCCCGCGATGAAGCTCGACAGGAACAGCATGAGCAGCGGCGCGAAATACGGCCAGGCATTGTAGTCGGTGGTGGAAAAGCCAAGCGTGGTGGCGACGGAAATGGTGTTGAACGCGGTATAGCGCAAGGCCTCGAAGAAATCCGTATAGACGTCCCGCATCAGCAGGTAGCCGGTCAGCCCGAGGATGCACACGCCGAGCACGCCGAGCATCCAGGGAATTTCGGCGTCGAAGCGGTAGGCCGCCAGGCTTTTCATGCGGAACGCCATGAAGTGCGTGGAGAAACTGATCGCGGCGACGAGCGCGAAGACCATGACGATGGTTTCCAGCAGCACCGAGTCGAAATAGCCCATGCTGGCGTCGTGCGAGGACATGCCGCCCAGGCTCATCACGCTGAACGCGTGGACCAGCGCATCGACCCAGCTCATGCCGCCCGCCCACAGCGCGAGAATGCAGAACACGGTGACGATCGCGTACACCAGCCACAGGCCCTTGGCGGTCTCGGCCATGCGCGGGGTGAGCTTGCTGTCCTTCATCGGCGTCGGCGTCTCGGCCTTGAAGAGTTGACGGCCGCCGACCCCCAGCATCGGCAGCACCGCGACCACCAGCACGATCACGCCCATGCCGCCGATCCAGTGCATCTCGGTGCGCCAGACGTTGAGCGAGGGCGGCAGATGGTCGAGTCCGGACAGCACCGTGGCGCCGGTGGCGGTGAGTCCGGAGACCGCCTCGAAATAGGCATGGGTGAAGCTGAGCTCGGGCAGGATCTGCAGCAGGGGCAGGGTCGAGTAGACCGGCAGGGTCGCCCAGATCAGCACCACCAGCAGAAAGCCGTCGCGCGTCTGCAGTTCGCGCTTGCCGCGCCGGGTGAACAGCCACAGCACCGCGCCGGAAGCGAAGGTGACCAGGATGGCCTCGTCGTAGGCCCGGTGGGCGCCGTCTTCCAGCGCCAGCGACACGCCGAGCGGCAGCAGCAAGGCGAACGCATACAGCATCAGCACTTTCGACAGGATGTGGAGAACCGGCAGGATTGGCGACATCGGGGCGAGCGCTCTGGGCGGCTACGATGAGCGCGATGTTACCAGCGCCGGCAATCAGCCGCGCCAGAACGCGCGCGTAAACAGCACGAAGACGGTGAACAGCTCGAGGCGCCCGAGCAGCATGGTGAAACTGCATACCCACGTCTGGAAATCGTTCAGCACCGCAAAATTACTTGCCGGTCCGACTTCGCCGAGACCGGGCCCGGCGTTGTTGATGCAGGCGATGACGGCGGAAAACGCGCTGACGAAATCGAGCCCGCTGGCCAGCAGCACCAGCGTCATGGTCACGATGGTGGCGATGTACATCATGACGAAGGCCTGAATCGCGAACACGATCTGGTTGGGCACGGCGTGGCCGCCGATCTTGACCGGCAGGCGCGCGGCGGGATGCAGCTGGTGCTCCAGCTCGCGCACGCCCTGGCGGAACATCAGCACCGCGCGGATCATTTTGAGGCCGCCGCCGGTCGAGCCCGAACTCGAAGTGATGCAGGACAGGAACAGCATCCACATCGGCGCAAAAATCGGCCAGGCATTGAAGTCGGTGCTGACGAAGCCGCAGTCGGTGGCCAGCGACACCAGATTGAAGCTGACGTGGCGGAGTGCGGTGAGAAACTCCGGATAGACCCCGGCCTGCCAGACATAGAGGCTGATGCCGAGACAGCTCGCGACCACCAGCCCGAGCACGCCGGCGACTTCGGGGTCGTGCCCGTAGGGCCGCAGGCTCTTCTGGCGGAAGGCGAGGAAATGGGTGACGAAATTGAGCGCCGCCAGCAGCATGAAGACGATCAGCACCGCCTCGATCCGCGGCGAGTCGAAGTGGCCGACGCTGGCGTCGTGGGTCGAGAAGCCGCCCAGGCTCAGCGCGGCGAAGGCATGGCAGACGGCGTCGAACCAGTTCATGCCGGCCCACTTGAGCGCCACCGCGCACGCCACGGTCAGCGCGGCATAGGTTGCCCACAGGAGCTTGGCGGTGTCGGCGATGCGCGGCGTGAGCTTGCTGTCCTTGATCGGCCCCGGCAGCTCGGCCTTGAGCAGCTGGCGCCCGCCGACGCCCAGCAGCGGCAGGATCGCCACCGCCAGCACGATGATGCCCATGCCGCCCAGCCAGTTGAGCAGATGGCGCCACAGGTTGAGCGAGGGCGGCAGCGCGTCGAGCCCGCTCATCACCGTGGCGCCGGTGGTGGTGAGTCCCGACATGGTCTCGAAGTAGGCGTCGGTGAAGCCCATCTCCGGCGCGTAGATCAGAAACGGCAGGGTGGCGAAGGCGGGCAGGCCGGTCCACACCAGGATGACGAGCAGGAAGCCGTCGCGTACCTTGAGCTCTCGCCGCCAGCGGCGCCCGATCAGCCACAAGGCAAAACCGACGACGAGGGTGACGACGAAAGACTCGTCGAAGGCATGTTGCGCTGCGTCGTGCTCGATGAATGCCATCAGCAACGGCGCCAGCATGGTGAAGGAGAAAATCAGGATCACCAGTCCGAACACGTGCAGGACCGGCGCGACACGGTAAAGGGGCAGGCTCAGTGCGGGAGGCATTCGGACAGGGCTTGCGTACGGCGCGGCGACAAGGTGGCGGCGGTCTCGGCACGGGCTCAGAAAAACCCGAAACCGACCTGGAAGAGTTTTTCCACCTTGGGAATGATGCGCTTGTTGAGCGCGAACACGATGAGGTGGTCCTCGGCCTCGATCAGCGTGTCGTGGTGGGCGATCAGCACCTCCTCGCCGCGGATGACCGCGGCGATCGCCGCGCCTTCCGGCAGCGCGACGTCGCCGATGCGGCGGCCGACCACCTTGGAGGTCTTGAGGTCGCCGTGGACGACGATCTCCAGCACTTCGGCGGCGCCGCGCCGCAGGCTGTGCACCGCCGCCATGTCGCCGCGGCGGATCTTCGACAAGAGCGGGCTCACCGTCGCCTGCGCCGGCGAAATCGCGATGTCGATCTCGCCGCCCTGCACCAGATTGACGTAGGCCGAGCGGTTGATCAGCGCGATCACCCGTTGCGCGCCCATGCGCTTGGCCAGGAGCGCGGACATGATGTTGTCCTCGTCGTCGTTGGTGAGCGCGCAGAAGACGTCGATGGACTCGATGTTCTCCTGCTCCAGCAGTTCCTCGTCGGTGGCGTCGCCCTGCAGCACCAGCGTGCGGTGCAGCTGCTCGGCCAGATAGGTGCAGGTGGTCTTGTTGTGGTCGATCAGCTTGACCTCGTAGTCGCGCTCCAGCCGCGCGGCGAGGCGCTTGCCGATGTTGCCGCCGCCGGCGATCATCACCCGCTTGACCGGACGCTCCATGCGCCGCAGCTCGCGCATGACGACGGGGATGTCCTGCTTGCGGGCGAGAAAGAACACCTCGTCGCCCGGCTCGATGACGGTGATGCCCTTGGGCACGATGCCGCGGTCGCGGCGGTAGATCGCCGCCACCCTTGCGTCGATGTCGGGCATGTGGCGGCGCAGGTCCTGCAGTTCGTGGCCGACCAGCGGGCCGCCGTGGTAGGCGCGCACCGCGACCAGGCGCAGCCGGCCTTCGGCGAATTCGAGCACCTGCAGCGCCTCCGGATGCTCGATCAGGCGGCGCAGGGTTTCGGTGACTTCCTGCTCGGGGCTGATGACGTGATCGACGCCGAAGTGCTCGGCAAGGAATTCGCCTTCGGATTCGAGAAAATCGTTGGCGCGGATGCGCGCGATGCGAGTCGGGATATTGAACAGCGTCGCCGCCAGGCGGCACGCGACGAGGTTGGTCTCGTCGCTCTGCGTCACCGCCACCAGCATGTCGGCGTCGTCGGCGCCGGCCTTTTTCAGCGTCGACGGATGCGCCGCGTGGCCGCGCACGGTGCGCAGGTCGAAGCGGTCCTGCAACAGGGACAGCCGCGCGGTGTCGAGGTCGACCACGGTGATGTCGTTGTTTTCGGCGACCAGGCTGGCCGCGAGATTGGAGCCGACCTGGCCGGCACCGAGGATGATGATCTTCATTGTGCGGTAAGGGGCAAAGGGTCAGGGGTCAGGCAGGTGCTCGAGGTCTTGCCGCTTGCCTGGGACATGTCACGCCTCGCGCCTGACGCCTCACCCATGGTCACAGGTCTTCGTCGAGCCGGCGCCCGTGGCGAATGTTGAGCTGCTTGAGCTTGCGGTAGAGATGGGTGCGCTCCAGCCCGGACTTGTCGGCGACGCGCGTCATGCTGCCGCCTTCCTTCTGGATCAGGTGCTCGAAATACATGCGCTCGAAGGCGTCGCGCGCCTCGCGCAGCGGGATGTCGAGCGGAATGCCGTGCGCCAGCGCCGGCGCGGCCTGCTTCATCGGCGCCAGCACGCGGTTGACGTCGACGGCGTCGATCTCGCCCGACAGCGCGGTGACGGCGAGGGTGCGCACCACGTTGTTGAGCTGCGGCAGGTTGCCGGGCCAGTCGAAGTTGCGCAACTGGTTCATCGCCGGGGTGGTGAGGCGGCGCACCGGGCAGACGCCTTCCTCGATCAGATGCAGCAGCATGAAATTGGCGATCTCGGGCACATCCTCGCGGTGCTCGCGCAGCGGCGGCACCTGGATCGCGAGACTGGACAGGCGATAGTACAGGCGGTTGTCGAATTCACCGGCGGCGACCATGGCGTCGAGACTGCGACTGGCGGCGCACACCAGACGCGCGCCGCTGCCCTCGATACGATCGAGCAGCAGGCCGAGGCCCTTCTGTTCGAGGCGCCCGAGCTCGCACGCGTCGGGCAGGAACAGGGTGCCGTTGGCGAGGCCGTCAAGATAGCCGAGCGGGTCCGATACCAGGCGCGCGCGGTCCTTGATCTCGACCCACGGCGTGCCGGGCTGATGCAGGAAATGCGCGCACACCTCGAAGCCGCAACCGGGCTCGCCCAGCAGCATCACCGGCGCGGTGTTGGCGGCGATCTGGGTGAGGCGCTTCTTGAGCTCGAGAATGAGCGGGCTCTTGCCGAGCGCGGAGAGATCCATGCTCGGCGCGCGGCGCGGCACCGTCACGCCGCGCTTGATCGCCTTGCTGACGGTGTCGACCAGCTTGGCCAGCGAAACGGGTTTTTCCAGGAAATCGGCGGCGCCGAGCTTGGTCGCCTCGACCGCGGTGTCGATGGTGCCGTGGCCCGACATCATCACCACCGGCATGGTGAGCTGGCCGCCGCCCGCCCACTCCTTCAAGAGCGTCACGCCGTCGGTGTCGGGCATCCAGATGTCGAGCAGCACCAGGTCGGGGCGCCGCTGCACGCGGAACGCGCGCGCCGCTTCGGCGTTTTCCGCCAGATGCACGTCGTAGCCTTCGTCGGTGAGGATTTCCGACAGCAGTTCGCGTATGCCGACTTCGTCGTCGACGACGAGGATATGCCCGCTCACCCCTGCCCCCCTGTTTCGGCGTGGATCGGCAGCGCGATGCGGATGGCGGCGCCGCCGGACTTGAGATTCTCGATCTCGATCCGGCCGTGGTGCTCTTCGACGATTTTCTTGACGATGGCGAGGCCGAGGCCGGTCCCCTTGGCCTTGGTCGTTGCATAGGGCTCGAACAGCCGCGTCATCAGGTGCTCCGGAAATCCGGCTCCATTGTCCCGTACGGTCAAACAGACTGCGTGATTCTTGATGCGCGTGCTCACCTCGACCCTCGGCTCGGGATGACCTGCCAGCGCATCCTGCGCATTTTGCAACAGATTATGTATCACCTGGCGCAATAGTGTGGAGTCCCCCGCGATGCGTGGCAAGTCCGCCTGCAGGTCGAGGCCCAGTCCGAGCGCGCCGGCGTCGTACAAAGTCAGCACTTCGCCGATGAGCGCGTTGAGGTCGAGCGCCTCGAGCTTGGCGCGCGGCATGCGCGCGTAACCGGCAAAGGCGTCGACCATGGCCTTCATCGCCGCAACCTGGTTGACGATGGTTTCGGTGGCACGCGCGAGGAAGTCGGCGTCGGCCGGCTCGAGGCGCTTGCCGAGCTTGCGCGCCAGCCGCTCGGCGGAAAGCTGGATCGGCGTGAGCGGGTTCTTGATTTCGTGGGCCAGCCGCCGCGCCACTTCGCTCCAGGCCGCGTTGCGCTCGGCGTGGATGAACATGGTGACGTCGTCGAACACCAGCACGTAGCCATGCTCGACGCCGGCCGGCAGCCGCGTGCCGCGCAGCAGCAGCGACTGCGCGCCGCCGGCGCCGGCAAAATCGATCTGCACCTGCCATTCGCCCGCATGCGCGGCGAACTGCGCCGCCGCCTTGCCGCCGAAGGCGTGCAGCGCGGCGTCGGGGGCGCCCAGCGCCGCCAGCGGTTCGCCGTCCAGCGCGCCCGGTTCCACCCCCAGGATATGCGCGGCGGCGGCGTTGGCGGTGCGCACCCGCAGGTGCTCGTCGAGCACCATCACGCCGGACGACAGGTTGGCCAGCACGCGTTCCAGAAAGGCCTTGGCCTGCTCGGTCTCGAGGTGGTTCTGCGCCGCCTGCTCGCGCGCTTCGGACAACTGACGCGTCATGCGGTTGAACGACTGGATCAGCACGCCCAGCTCGTCGCGGCTTTTGATCGAAGGCATCTGCGAGAAATCGCCCTTGGCCACCGCGCGGGTGCCGCGCGCCAGGGTGCGCAGCGGCGCGCCCAGCCGTTCCGACAGCAGGTAGGCGATGACCAGCGTCATCAGCAGCGCCAGCATCAGGGTGAGGGTGAGCGCCACCCCGTAGATGCGCTTCAGCCCCAGCCGCGACACCGCGATCTCCTGGTATTCCTGGTAGGCGAGCTGCACCGCCTGCGCGTCGCGCGCAAGGCTGGTGGGCACCGGCTGCACCAGTTGCAGCACCCGCGTTTCGCTGGTCAGCGCGCCGGTGTACACCGGCACGATCACGCGCATGACGAGGCCGCGCTCGGATTCTTCCTCGATGCGACTGTATGGCTGCTGCTGCCGCACCTGCCACAGCACGCTGCGCTCGGGCAGCACCGGCAGCAGCGTGCCGCGCTCGCCGCTGACGTGGGCGATGACGCCGCCGCGCTCGTCGAACAGCGTCAGTTCCTGCACCGCGCTCTGCTCGCGCAGCGTGGAGAGGCTGGTGATCACGGAGCCCAAGCCCTCGTCCGACAGCGACAGGGCCATGCGCTGCGCCTTCTTGTCGAGCTCGCGCAGGAGGTCGTCGAGCGCGGCCTGGCTGAGGTTGACGCCGGCGGTCAGCGCGTTGTCGACGCGCACGTCGAACCAGGTCTCGATCGAACGGTTGAGGAAGAACACCGACGCGCCGTACACGATCAGGCCCGGCAGCAGCGCGACGACGCCGAACATGCCGAGCAGCTTGAGCGTCAGCTTGGCACCGAACACGCCGCGACGAATGCGCTTCTGCAGCCACCACAGGCGCCAGCCCAGCAGCACCAGCATGGCTGCGCCCAGCACGCCGCCGACGGCGAACAGGGTGGGCAGGGTGTCGGAGAAGGCGCTGCTCTCGCTGCTGGCCAGGAACAGCAGCGAGAGCAGCGCAATGCCCAGAACGAGGGCGGCGGCGATCAGGCGTCGCATCAGGGCACGGGCGGGGCGGCGGGCGCCGCGGCCGCCTCGAAGGTCCAGGCGTGCCACGGGGTGGCGAGATCCCAGCGGTCGCCGCCGACCGCGCCGATCGACAGCGCCTTGGGCAACTGCGCGGTGTCGAGACGCAGGCGCAGGCGCGCGTCGTAGCGCTGCGCGGGCTGCAGCATGCCGCGCTCGAACACCTGCCAGCCCTCGACGCGGCCGAGCAGGCCGAGCGCCTCGGGCAGCGTCGCCGCGGTGCGCGTAACATAGCCCGATTCGACCACATAGCGGCGCAGCAGCAGGTGGTAGTAGAGGCGCATCTTGCGCGACGCCTCGACGATATCCTCGTCGAACCACCAGCTGCGCGGCCGGGTGACCTCGAGGTCGAGCAGGAAATAGAGGTTGATGCCCTTGGCGAGCGCGTCTTCCAGGGTGCGGTTGAGCACGATCCCGATCTCGGCATCGAGCACGTGGCCCTGCGCTGTCGCCTTGACCGCCGCCTGGCGGATCGTGCTCCTGTCGTTGGCCAGCGCGCTGCCGGCGCACCCCAGCCACAGCGCCAGGCACAGCACGGCGAGCCGGCGGAGCCAGGCGTCAGGTCTTGCGCAGCAGGGCGTAGAAAAAACCGTCATGGTCGGCGCTCGGCAGCAGGACTCCGTCGGGTATCGGCTCGGGCAGCGGGCGGCGTTCGGCGTCGGCCTGCTTCGCCAGGAACGCACGCACCTGCGCGTCGTTTTCTTCATCGAATATCGAGCAGGTGGCGTAAAGCAATGTACCACCCGGCGCCAGCACTCGCCAGAGCGCTTCCAGCATAACGGCCTGTTGCGCGGCAAATTGAGCGATGTCCTCGGGCCGCCGCAGCCACTTGATGTCGGGATTGCGCCGCACCACGCCGGAGGCGCTGCACGGCACGTCGGCGAGGATGCGGTCGAACGCGCGGCCGTCCCACCAGGCGTCGGGCTGCGCCGCGTCGCCCTCGATGAGCGTGGCGGCCAGGTGCAGGCGGTCGAGGTTTTCCGCGACGCGCGCGAGCCGCGCCGCGTCGACGTCGAGCGCGAGCAGGTCGACTTCCGCGCGTTCGAGGATATGGCCGGTCTTGCCGCCGGGCGCGGCGCAGGCGTCGAGCACGCGCTCGCCCGGCTGCGCGTCGAGCAGGCGCGCCGCCCATTGCGCGCCGGCGTCCTGCACCGAGACGCGACCGTCGTCGAAGCCGGGCAGGGCGTGCACCGGTTGCGCCTTGTCCAGCGTCACCGCATCCGGCCCGGTCCGGCGCGCGGCGATCCCCGCGTCGGCCAGCCGCGCCAGGTAGGTTTCGGCGTCGCCGTGGCGCGCGTTCACGCGCAGGGTGAAGGGCGGGTGCAGCAGGCCCGCGTCGAGCATGCCTTCCCACTGCCGCGGGTACTGGCTTTTCAGCGTGTCGATCCACCAGTCGGGGTGCGACCAGCGGCCTCGGGGCTCGCCGTCGGCCAGTTTTTCCAGCTCGGCGCGGCGGCGTAGGAAGTTGCGCAACACCGCGTTGGCGAGGCCGCGGCGCCAGCCTTCGCCGGCGGCGGCCACCGCGTTGTGCACCACCGCGTGCGCCGGCGCGCGGGTGTAGGCGAGCTGGTAGAGCGCGACGCGCAAGAGCCAGCCGAGCTGCGGGTCGGTGAGCGGCCGTTCGAGCAGCGCGGCCAGCCAGGCGTCGAGCCGGCCCAGCCGGCGCAGGCTGCCGTAGACGATGTCCTGCAGCGCGCCGCGCTCGCCCGGCGTCTGCAGGGATTGCAGCCGCTGCGGCAGCACCTGGTGCAGGGCGGCGCCGGCGAGCACTTCTTCCAGCGCGCCGGCGGCGAGTTGCTGCAGCTTACGCATGGAGGGCGCGCCGCCTCGGCGGAGGTGTCATCACGATCCCAGCCGCGCCCCGGGCGCCAGCGCGCGGCCGGCGAGAAAGGCGGCGGCGGCCATGCGCTTGCTGCCGGCGGGCTGCACTTCGGTCAGCGCCAGCGCGCCGTCGCCGCAGGCGACGACCAGACGCTCGCCGGCTTCGAGCACGCTGCCCGGCGCGCCGTGCCCGGCCACTGCCGCGGCTGCCCAAATTTTGAGCGGCGCGCCGTCGAGCAGCGTCCACGCGCCCGGCACCGGATTGAAGGCGCGCACCGCACGCGCGAGTGCCGCCGCCGGTCGCGTCCAGTCGAGCTGCGCTTCTTCCTTGGTCAGCTTGGCGGCGTAGGTGGCCTGCGCGTCGTCCTGCGGTTCCGGCGCCAGCGCGTCGAGTTGCGCCAGCGCGTCGACGATGGCGCGCGCGCCGGCCGCGGCCAGCGTGTCGTGCAGGCTCGCGGCGGTGTCGGTGTCGAGAATCGGCACCGCGCTTTTCAGGAGCATCGCGCCGGTGTCGAGGCCGGCGTCCATCTGCATGATGGTGATGCCGGTTTCGCGGTCGCCGGCGAGGATCGCGCGCTGGATCGGCGCCGCGCCGCGCCAGCGCGGCAGGAGCGAGGCGTGAATGTTGAGGCAGCCGCGCCGCGGCAGATCGAGCACCGCCTGCGGCAGGATGAGGCCGTAGGCGGCGACCACCATGAGGTCGGCGCCCACCGCCGCGAGTTCGGCCTGCGCCTCGGGCGTTTTCAGGCTCGCCGGCTGCGCCACCGGCAGGCCGCGTGCCCGCGCGGCGGTCTTCACCGCGCTCGGCGTGAGCTTCATGCCGCGCCCGGCGGGGCGGTCGGGCTGGGTCAGCACCAGGGCGATGTCGTGGCCGGCAGCGGCCAGCGCGTCGAGCGCGGCCGCCGCGAACGGCGGGGTGCCGGCGAAGATCAGACGCACGCGGGGCTTCAGAGCGAGGCGCGTACCGGCGCCGGGTCGGGGCGGTGCTCGCGCGCGAGCTTCATCAGCTTGGTCCTGATGCGGTTGCGCTTGAGGCCGGAGAGATAGTCGACGAAAACCTTGCCCATCAGGTGATCCATTTCGTGCTGGATGCACACCGCCAGCAGGCCGTCGGCATGGAGCTCGAAGGGCTTGCCGTCGCGGTCGAGCGCCCGCACGGTCACGCGTTCGGCGCGCTTCACCTTGTCGAAGATGCCGGGGACCGACAGGCAGCCTTCCTCGCTTTCCTCGGTGCCCGACTGCGCGACGATTTCCGGATTGATGAACACGCGCAACTGGTCGTGCGTTTCGGAAATGTCGATGACGATCACGCGCTCGTGCACGTTGACCTGGGTCGCGGCCAGCCCGATGCCCGGCGCGGCGTACATGGTCTCGGCCATGTCGGCGACCAGCGTGCGGATGCGATCGTCGACCGCCTTCACCGGCTTGGCGACGGTGTGCAGACGCGGGTCGGGGTAGTGCAGGATGTCGAGCTTGGCCATATAAAAAACTTTACGAATGAAAGGGATGGGCGCACACTTTGATGCGAAATCTGCATGAACTGGCCCACCCTGCTAAATATAAGGTGGCAAATCGCCGTAAGTTAAGCGCACAGTATATTTCAACACCGACTTGGACAAGGTCTAAATGGAGGGTTTCCCCGTGCGTCAACTCGTTGTTTCCCTTGCCCTGCTGCTGGCTGCACCCGCGCTCGCCGACACCCTGAAGCTGCAGGACAACGCGCCCGATCGCTACGTCGTCGTCAAGGGCGACACGCTGTGGGACATCTCCGGCAAGTTCCTGAAGGATCCGTGGCGCTGGCCGCAGATCTGGAACATGAACCGCGAGCAGATCAAGAATCCGCACTGGATCTACCCCGGCGACCTGATCGTCCTCGATCGAAGCGGGGCGGAACCGCGCCTCAAGCTGGTGCGCGGCGACCAGAACGGCTTGCCGACGGTGAAGGTCTCGCCCGGCGTGCGCAGCACCGAGATCGCGCGCGACGCCATCCCCGCCATCCCCATCCGCGTCATCCACCCCTTCCTGTCGCAGCCGCGCGTGGTCCCCCAGGACGCGCTCGCCGACGCGCCCTATATTCTCGGCACCAACGCCGAGCGCGTGATCCTCGGTGCCGGCGACGACGCCTTCGCCACCGGCGGCAAGCCCGGCGTCAGCAACTGGAACGTGCTGCGCCCCGGAAAAACCCTGAAGGATCCCGAAACCGGCGAGGTGCTGGGCCAGGAAGTCGAATACCTGGGCGACGCACGCACCGTGGTCGAGGGCGCGCCGCAGAAGATCCGCGTCACCCAGTCGGCACAGGAAATCCTGCCCAAGGACAAGCTGCTCGAAGCCGCCGATGCCACCACCTTCGAATACGTCCCGCGCTCGCCGGAAAAAACGATCAACGGCCGCATCATTTCCGCCTATGGAGGGGTATCCGACAGCGGCCGCTACCAGACCGTCGTCATCAACCGCGGCGGCCGCGACGGCCTCGAACCGGGTCACGTGCTGGCGATCTACCGCGAAGGCCAGGCCGTCAATCTGTCGCGCGACGAAGCCGACCGCATGGCCTGGGTCAACGAAAAGGCCAGGGGCGTGCCCGAGGGTGCGGCGTGGCTCTACAACGACGTGCGCTGCCTGAAGCCGGACGGCAAGGTGACCTACGATCAGGCCGCCGACCTGCGCAATACCTTCCGCAGCACCTGCCTCGGCACCCGCAGCGAAACCGCGGTCAAGCTGCCCGACGCACGCAGCGGCCTCTTGATGGTCTACCGCGTGTTCGAGCGCGTGTCCTACGCGCTCATCATGCAGTCCGACGGCCCGGTCTATCTGCTCGATTCGGTGAAGAATCCCTGAGCATGGACGCCGCCGACCCCTGGCTGCGCCTCGCGCTGGCCCCGGGGCTCGGCAACGCCAGCCTGCTGCGCCTGCTGACGGCCTTCGGTTCCCCGGAGGCCGTTTTGTCGTGCGGCCGCAGCGCGCTCGCGGCGCACCTCAGCCCCGCGCAGTGCGACGCCCTGCTGGCCGACCCCGACGCCGCGCAGCTCGACGCCGCGCGCGCCTGGCTCGACCAGCCCGGCAACAGCCTGGTGACGCTGGCCGATGCCGACTATCCGCAAGCGCTGCTGCAAATCGCCGACCCGCCCGCGCTGCTGTTCTGCAAGGGCCGGCGCGAATGGCTGAACCGGCCCGCGCTCGGCATCGTCGGCAGCCGCAACGCCACGCCGCAGGGCGTGCGCGACGCCGAGGCCTTCGCCCACGCGCTGTCCGACGCCGGGCTCACCATCGTCAGCGGGCTCGCGCTCGGCATCGACGCGGCGGCGCACCGCGGCGGGCTCGCCGGCGCCGGGTCGAGCATCGCCGTGGTCGGCACCGGCCTCGACCGTATCTACCCGGCGAAGAACAAGGCGCTCGCGCACCGGCTCGTCGAAGCCGGGCTGATCGTCTCCGAATTCCCGCTCGGCACGCCGCCGCTGCCGCACCATTTCCCGCGCCGCAACCGCCTCATCAGCGGCCTCTCCCGCGGCGTGCTGGTGGTGGAAGCCGCGCCCGACAGCGGCTCGCTCATCACCGCGCGCGTCGCCACCGAGCAGGGGCGCGAGGTGTTCGCGATTCCCGGCTCGATCCATTCGCCGCTGTCGCGCGGCTGCCACGCGCTCATCAAGCAGGGCGCCAAGCTGGTCGAGTCGGCCGCCGACATCCTCGACGAACTGGCCTGGTCCCACCGGCTGGCGCCGCCCGCGTTTGCCGAAACCGGCGCCGACCCGGTGCTCGACGCCTTCGACGGCGCGCCGGTCACGCCCGACGCGCTGGCGCTGCGAACCGGGTTGACGCTCGATGCGCTTTCGGCGAAGCTGTTGGCGCTGGAACTGGAAGGCCGCATCGCACCCCTGCCCGGCGGGCGCTACCAAAAAATTCACTGACCCCATGCTCGACATCCTGGTTTACCTGTACGAAAGCTTCCGCATGGCGGAGCTCGCGCCCGACCGCGACGCGCTCGAGAAGCGCCTGTTCGCCGCCGGTTTCGAGGAGGCCGACATCCATGCCGCGCTCGACTGGTACGCCCACCTCACCGCCGGCGCGACCCACGAACGCCTGGCGCTGGCGCGCGACCGCCACTACGCGCCCGAGGAACTCGAGCGCCTGAACGACGCCTGCCGCGCCGAAATCGCCTTCCTCGTGGGCGCCGAGGTGCTCGACCCCGAATCGCGCGAATGGGTGATCTCCGGCCTGATGGCGCTGGGCGGCGAGGACATCGAGCCCGAGCACGTGCGCTGGATGACGCTGATCGTGCTGTGGAGCCGCGGCGTCATCGAACATTTCACCCACCTGGAAGACATGCTTCTGAACCACGAGCCGGGACGCCTGCACTGATAACCATCATGTCCAAACTCGTCATCGTCGAGTCGCCCTCGAAATCCAAGTCGCTGAAGAAATATCTCGGCGCCGACTACGACATCCTCGCCAGCTACGGCCACGTGCGCGACCTCGAGCCGAAGACCGGCGCGGTCGACACCGAGAATTTCTCGATGAAATACCAGATCATCGAGCGCAACGCCAAGCACGTCGAGGCCATCGTCAAGGCCGCGAAGAAAGCCGACGAAGTGCTGCTGGCAACCGACCCGGACCGCGAAGGCGAGGCGATTTCCTGGCACATCAGCGAAATCCTCAAGGAACGCAAGGTGAAGACGCCGATGAAGCGCGTCGCCTTCTACGAGATCACCGAATCGGCGATCCAGGACGCGGTGCGCCACCCGCGCGAGATCGCCTCCGACCTCGTCGACGCGCAGCAGGCACGGCGCGCGCTCGATTATCTGGTCGGCTTCAACCTGTCGCCGCTGCTGTGGCGCAAGATCAGCCCCGGTTTGAGTGCCGGCCGCGTGCAGTCGCCCGCGCTCAGGATGATCGTCGAGCGCGAGCTGGAAATCGAAGCCTTCGTGCCGCGCGAGTACTGGACGTTGCACCTCGACAGCCACAAGGGCGCGCAGCCGTTCACGGCCAAACTCACCCATTTCCGCGGCGAGAAGCTCGAACAGTTCACGGTCGAGCACGAGGCGCGCAGCAAGGAATGGCTGGCGACCCTCGAAGGCAAGGACGCCAGGGTCATGCGCATCGAGAAGAAGCGCCGCGCGCGCAATCCGGCCGCGCCCTTCACCACCTCGACCCTGCAGCAGGCCGGCGTGCGCCAGCTCGGCATGACGACCGACCGCGTGATGCGCACCGCACAACAGTTGTACGAAGGCATCGACCTCGGCGAAGGCCCGGTCGGCCTCATCACCTACATGCGGACCGACTCGGTCGCGCTGGCGCAGGAGGCGATCACCGACATCCGCAAATACGTCGGCGCCCACTTCGACAAGGATTACCTGCCGCCGTCGGCGATCGCCTACAAGGCCAAAACCAAGAACGCACAGGAAGCGCACGAGGCGGTGCGCCCGACCTCGGTGCTGCGCACGCCCGACGCGGTGAAGGCCTTCCTCACCCACGACCAGGCGCGGCTCTACGAACTGATCTGGAAGCGCACCGTCGCCTGCCAGATGACGCCGGCGCAGTTCGACACCGTCGCCGCCGACATCACGGTGGGCGAGGGCACCTTCCGCGCCACCGGGCAGACGCTGGCGTTCGCCGGCTTCCTCGCGGTGTACCAGGACGACGAGGAAGAGGAGGGCGAATCGAAGCTGCCCGCGCTGGCGGAAAACGAGACGCTGCCGGTCGACCGCCTCTACGGCGAGCAGCACTTCACCCAGCCGCCGCCGCGCTACACCGAGGCGAGTCTGGTGAAGGCGCTGGAGGAATACGGCATCGGCCGCCCGTCGACCTACGCCAGCATCATCTCCACCCTGCAGGACCGCGAGTACGTGGTGCTGGAGAAGAAGCGCTTCCAGCCGACCGACGTCGGCCGCCTGGTCAACTGCTTCCTCACCCGCCATTTCAGCCATTACGTCGACTACGACTTCACCGCCAAGCTGGAAGACAAGCTCGACGACGTCTCCAACGGCAAGCGCGTGTGGTCGCGCCTGCTGGGCGAATTCTGGAAGGCGTTCGACGGCGAGCTGAAGGCCAAGCAGGACGTCGAGCGCGGCTGCCCGATCACAGACGCCTGCCCCAAGTGCGGCAAGCCGCTCTTCATGCAGGCCAGCAAGCGCGGCCTCTTCATCGGCTGCTCGGGCTACCCGGCGTGCGACTACACCCGCCCGCTGCACGCCGCCACCGCCGAAGGCGACAACATCCTCGGCAAGGACCCGGCCAGCGGCCTCGACGTCAAGCTGCTGTCGGGCCGTTACGGCCCCTACGTGCAGATCGGCGACATGCCCGAGGACAAGAAGGCGCCGAAGCCGCGCCGCGCCTCGTGGCCCAAGGACATCCCGCTGGAGAGCGCCACGCTCGAACTGGCGCTCAAATTCCTCTCGCTGCCGCGCGAAGTGGGGCACCACCCGACCACCGGCCTGCCCATCGTCGCCAACAACGGCCGCTTCGGGCCCTACCTGCTGCACGACGGCAAGTTCAAGTCGATTCCCAAGACCGACAGCGTGTACGAGATCGACCTGCCGCGCGCGCTCGAAGTGCTGGCGATGGAACGCGCGCCGCGCGGCGCCGACTCCGCCGCGTCGGTGCTGAAGAACCTCGGCCCGCACCCCGACGACGGCAAGGACATCACCGTGCGCAGCGGCCGCTACGGCCCCTACGTGAAGCACGGCACGACCAACGCCACGTTGCCCAAGGACATCACGCCGGAAGAAATCACGCTCGCTGAGGCGCTCGACCTGATCGCCGCGCGCGCGGCCAGGGGCCCGGCGAAGAAGCCGGCCCGCAAGGCCGCGGCCAAGCCCGCGGCCGATAAGAAACCGAAGCCCGCCGCAGACAAGGCTGAACCGAAGAAACCCGCCGCGAAGAAACCTGCGACCCGGAAAGCGACCACCAAGACCGCGTCCACCAAGAAGGCGACGACGAAAAAACCCGCGGCATGAGCGCGCCGCCCGGCCTGCTCATGGTCAACGCCTTCATCGGCACGGCCAGTTTCAAGATGCTCTACCAGGCGCTCGGCTACGCGGTCGTCACCGAATGGTCCGAGCGCAAGGCCATCGCCCTGGTCAGGAAGGCCCCGCCGGCCGTGATCGTCGCCGACTTCTTCCACCAGACCGACTTCCGCGACCGCCTGTCCAACCTCGAATCGCTCCTCGCCACCGCGCAGGCTTCGCCCGCCACCCGCATCCTCGTCTTCTACGAGCCCGCCCACCAGGCCGCGCTCGACACCGTGCGCGCCCGTCTGCGCATCGACGCCGCAATGACGCTGCCGGTCGACGAAGCGAAGTTGCGTGAGGTGCTGGGCGGGTGGGCAGCTTCGTCTTGAGTTTGGGCGCGCTTACCAGTGCGCCGCAGAAAAAGTCATCGACTCGTAGTCCCGCCGCCAAACGACTTCCTTCGGGCTGACTGCCAGCCACCAGGTCTGCGACCCGGGATGGGGACGCTTCATCGCAAAGCCCGATGGCTGAAGCAGAGCAAGGCACCAGGCAGGTTCCGGGTCCCTTACGGATTCGTAGACGATCGCACCGATCCCGGCTTCTCGGCCCGCGCGTGCAAAGGCCTGCGTGCCTGCATAGTCGGCAGGGTGCTTCCATACCGCGATGTCCTGATCGAAAGGCGGCCGTCGGAGATCGATCGCCGTCGTGCAGATATCAACGCTGAAGGCGGTATGGGCCACCGGCTCGATCCGGTCGAGGTCGACGGCATCCTGCAGGAACCGCCAGCGCCAGTACCCGAGTTCCGCCGCAGCAGTCCTGACCAGCCCGGCGCCATAATAGACGCCCGGATCGGAAACAGCGCGGAAGCGCGAGCCCTGGCGTCGCGGATCGTAACGAAACGGCGTCGCCAGCAGATAGTCGAGGTCTCCGATGCCCTCCGGCAGCGGGGGTTTGCTGCCCTCGAGCAAGCCCTCAAGGACATCTTGCCCGTCCTTGGAATCGACGATCTTCATGGTCGACGCTATGTGCTGGGCCTCGACCATGCGCCAGATCGCCCCCTGGAAGGGGAATGCCTCAGACGAGACCGCGTGAGGCGTCCAGATAGTGGACAACCCGCACCAACCCTTCCGTATTCGTCATCAACTCGATCGGACGACCGTTCAGTGCCCGGTTCTGGCTTCGAAGCCATTTCTGTGCGGTTCCCTCGTCGCCGACGATGGAGTCGAGAGACCGAAACGCACGCACAAACAAAAGTGCAAAGTCCCACTCCTTGCGATCGTGATCCAGCAGATATTTGCCGTCGTAGATGCGCGTCACGGTCGAGGGGCTGACGCCAATAACTTTGGCCAATAGCGTCCTGGAAATGCCCAGTCGATCGGCGGCCCGGGTCATGGCCTTCCCGAGTACGACGCTTGGATCCGGCTTGTGTTCGGCCTGTATTGCCCCAGTCATGTTTCACACCTTTCTGAGGAAATAATATTCTACGATTTTTTCCAAAGCAAGAGTTTTTTCTCGCTTGGCCTTGCTATTCCAATTTTATCCAGTGATCCACGTCTTTAGTAATAACATTCATGTTATTTTCAGATTGAGTAATTATAATATCTATGCTATTTATACGATGTTATTTTATAATATATGAGTTATTGCCATGCGTCCCTCAGACCGTGCATCGGCCCGCCGCCAGCTCGACAAGCGCTTGAGCACACTGGGCAACATCGAGGCCCTGACTCGCCCCCCGCGCGGATGGGTGAAAGCCATTCGCGAAGCCTTGGGCATGACGAGCGCCCAGCTCGCAAAGCGCATGGGTGTCAGCCAGCCGCGCGTGTTCACGCTGGAGCAGGCCGAAGCCAGGGGCGCGGTCACGATCGAGAGCCTTGAACGGGCGGCGCGAGCGCTGGATTGCCGCCTCGTCTATGCGCTGGTGCCCCGGCAACCGCTCGATGCGCTGATCGAGGAGCGCGCGCTCCATCTCGCCAAAAAACGGCTTGCCGCCACCCGCCATACGATGGCGCTCGAAGCCCAGGGCGTCGAGAAAGGCGATGAAAGCGAGCAGCTCAAGCGCCTTGTCCGCCAGATAATCGAGAAGGCCGGTTCCGAGCTGTGGGAGGAGGAGTCATGACCGATCCCCTGTTCGACCAGGATGACGCCGCCACACCGCTGACGCCGGAAGAACGGGAAGGCCTGATCCCGTCCTACATCACCCTGCGCCACGAGCTGAACGAAGCGGAACAGGCGAACATTCTGGAAGCCGAGGAATGGGCCTTCGCGCGCAAGCGCGACGTACTCGATGAGAAGTTCCTGAAAGGCCTGCACAAGCGGATGTTTGGCCGGGTCTGGCGCTGGGCCGGAGAATTCCGTCTGACGGAGCGCAATATCGGGGTTGCTCCCCATCGTATCGGCGTCGATCTGCGAAACCTGCTGGATGACTGCCGCTACTGGATCGAGCACGGCACCTATCCGCCTGACGAGATCGCGGCCCGGTTTCATCACCGGCTGGTGTGGGTTCATCCCTTCCCAAACGGCAATGGCCGTCATGCGCGACTGGCCACCGACCTGCTGTTGGCAGGGTTTGGCCAGCCGCGCTTTTCATGGGGCCGGGTCAGTCTGGTCGATGCCGGCGAGACCCGCCGGGCCTATGTTGCGGCACTGCGTGCCGCTGACGGCCATGACATTCAGCCCCTGCTGGAATTTGTGCGCGCTTGAACTGCGGCTTGTGCAGCCCCCGCTATTGCAGCGGTAGCTTGCACACGCCATCAGGCACCTCTCAGTACACTGAATTCCTGAAACAGCCTAATCGGCAGTGGAACGCTCAGCTTCCAGTAGATGGTCATAGGCCTCTCGCCTTCCGCACGCTCCAGCGTCACCGGGCCGCAGGCATGGTAGGGGTCGCCTTTAGCCTTGCGAACAAAAAGCTGGAAGCTCCAGCCGTTGGCGGGGCTGTCCAGATAACGGCGCCCGGCGGCTGTGTCCGGGCCGGCCGAGTTCTGCGACTGCCAGTGGAAGCGCTCGGCGCTGATGGCGTAATCATGATAGGCGATGCGCTCGTGGTATCCCTCGCGCTTGTCCAGGGTAACAAACAGCAGCTCGACCTTGCGCTCGTGCAGGGCCAGGACGCCGGCTTGAAAGGGGGCGCGACGCTCGGCCGAAAGCCAGCCCACGGCCGTCAATATTTCCCGGATGCCATAGCTACCATGCAGGCATAGCGGCACTTCGTCCAGTCCGGGAATGCGCTTCTGCAACAAGCTGCTCCTTGCCTGAAGCACCTCTCCGAGCTCGGCTAGCTCGGTGCGAAGCGTCGGGAGTGCATGCAGCCGTTTCAGGAAATCCTCACCACTACACATTTGGTGGTGCTGCGCATCCAGCTGATAAGCGAACATCTGGAGCAGGCCGCGCTCGCGTTCATTGTGCGGCTGATAGGAGGCAGCTGGTTCCCCGACCTTGAGCAGCAGATCGATGCGCTCCGGATCATCGAAATGCAGCAGGTCTGCGAAACGACGGCCGAAATACTCATCCTCGCTGCTGGCGGGCGTGCCCAGTAGCCCGGCATCGCGTTTGAGGTTGGTCCAGCCGGAGCGTCCGCTGCCGCGATAGATGTCTTCCAGTTCGATGCCCTGTTCCCGCAGGAAATCGACCAGACGGATATTGTTCCGGCCGCGCAACGCGGCATAGGCTTGCAACTCGCTGCGCAATCGGCGCCAGTTTTGTTGCACCAGTTTCCTCAGGCTGTTCAAGACCTGTTCACGCGCCTTGCGCTGAAGGTGGATATGGCAGCCTGGTGACAAGGAACCGAAGCCCTTCTCAACCGCCTCGATCAACCGCCCTCGCGGCAATCCGGTGATTGTAGAAAGCAGGCGGTCAAAGCGGAATTCTTGCCGGTGCTGTCCGACGAAATCAAGGATAAGACAACTATCCTTGCCGTTGGCCAGACGTAAGCCACGGCCGATCTGTTGCTGGAACAGTACGGGGCTCTGGGTCGGGCGCAGCAGCAACAGGGTGTCGACGAGCGGCAAGTCCACCCCTTCGTTGTACAGATCGCATGTCACGATGGCAGTGATTTCCCCTCGTGCCAGCATCTCCGGCGCACGCCGACGCTCGTCTGCCGACGTCGTGCCGACGACGCAGATGGCCTTGATGCCGGCCGCGTTCAGCTTGGCAGTCATGTATTGCGCATGAGCTACGGTCGCGCAAAACACCAGAGCCCTGCCACGCGCCGGATCCCCTGCCAGGCGGCGCCACTCGTTCAGTACCAGCCGCGCACGCACGTCATTGCCCGTCACAAGCTTGTCGATGGCCGCCTGTTCCCCCGGCTGCTCCCAGGGCACGCCGGAAAAGTCTGTGTCGTCGTCGCAGGCGTAATACTCGAAGGGGCAAAGCAGTTGCAGGTCGAGTGCATGCCAAAGCCGCAGTTCCACCGCGGGCGAGCCATCGGGCCGGCAGTCGAAATAGCCCAAAATAGGCTTGCCGTCGCTGCGTTCCGGGGTGGCGGTCAGTCCAAGCAAAATGCGAGGGCGGACTGCGCTGACAAATGCATCGAAGCGTTCTGCCGCGAGGCGATGGCACTCATCCACTACCACCGTGTGCCAATAGTCTGCGCTGCAACGGGCAACCAAGTTGCGTACCGTTACGCTATCGATCGTAGCGAAGACGTGATCGAAATGTTCGATTTCACTCCCACCGACCAACAATTCACCGAAGGAGTGATCGCGCAGCACTTCCCGATAGGTACGCAGCGCCTGTTTCAGAATTTCTTCCCGATGCGCCACAAACAATAGGCGGGGGCGCCCGCCCAACAGCGCGCAGCTGCGCCGGTAATCAAACGCGGCCACCACGGTCTTGCCCGTGCCGGTAGCCGCCACAACCAGATTGCGCCAGCGCCCATGATCCCGTTCGATCTGTAACTGATCGAGCATCTCCTGCTGATAGGTCTTGGGCTCCAGATCGAAGTAGGTGGGACGGGCGATGACATCACCGCCCGATTCCCGTTTCAGCGCTTCCCCAAGGGCTGTCCTGTGCAGTGGATTTTCCGGATCATAGATCTGGAATTCCTTGTCTTCCCAGAGCGTTTCGAAATGGGCCTTGGCGCGCTCGAACAAATCCGCTTGACCACGCTCGGTGAACTTGACTGTCCATTCCAAGCCTCCCATCAGGGCGGCGCCTGACAGATTGGCACTCCCCACATAGGCCGATCCAAATCCGGTACGACGGTGAAATAACCATGCCTTGGCATGGAGGCGAGTGCGGCGGCCGTCCAGCGAAATGCGGATTTCACAACCGGGTAGCTGGGCAAGTTCGTCCAGCGCCTGGATTTCTGTAGCGCCGGTGTAAGTAGTCGTCAGGATACGCAGTCGGGTTCGTGGCTGGCCATCCGCCCCTATGGAAGTAACAGACTGAAGAATGTCCAGGAGTTTGCGTACACCGGAATGAGTGATGAAGCTGACTAAGATATCAACCTGCTCGCAGGCAGCGAGCTCGCGGCGCAGTTCGGACAGCAAAGACGGTGAACCCTTGCCGGCCGTAAACAGCCAGGGCAGGGCCAGCCCTGTATCCGGCAACGCCGGCGAGGATGCTTGCCGGTGAACAGCATGAAGCAGTTGCAATGGTGCGGATAGCAAATCGAACCTAATTCGATGTGCTTCCATGTGCTGGCGCGCATGCAGCAGAATGGCATTGGCGAGTTCCAATTGACGCTGGAGCTTCTCCGGCCCTTCTCCTTTCAAGTCATCCAGTATGCGCGTGAGCTGCGAGGCAATAGCCTCAACCAGTCGCTCCGGGGAATCATCTGTGGACAGCGGTTCGATCGTGCGGCTGTGCTCATCTGTTGTTTGAGTGATGGCATCCCACAGCGATTCTGTAACTACCTGATCGTAGAGACCATCAGGCAATTCCATTTATTTTTCTTTCTTCATGGTGAATTTGTTGACTCGGTCATTGCCTGTCCTGGTATCCCAATTCACACGTCCAGATTCCGCACCCCCAGCGCATTCGTCTCGATGAACGCGCGTCGGGGCTCGACCTCATCGCCCATCAGCGTGGTGAAGATCTGGTCGGACGCGATGAGGTCTTCGATCTGCACTTTCATCAGGCGGCGCACCTTGGGGTCCATGGTGGTTTCCCACAGTTGCGCGGGGTTCATTTCGCCCAGGCCCTTGTAGCGCTGGATGCTCATGCCTCGCTTCACTTCGGCGAGGAACCAGTCCATCGCTTCGCGGAAGCTTTGCACCGGGCTTTCCTTTTCGCCGCGCTTGGCGCGAGCGCCGAGGCCGATGAGGTCGCGCAACAGGTCGCCGACTTTCACCAGCTGCTCGTAGTCGCCGGATTCGAGCAGGTCGGCTTCGAGGTAATTCACGTAAGCGTTGCCGTGCGAATGGCGGGTGATGCGCAGGCGGTGGCTGTCGGTTTCGCCGATGTATTCGGCGGCGACTTCGAACTTGCCGGCGTCGAGCGCGGCGCCGAGGCTGGCCTCCGCCATCATGGCCGCGCCGCTGTCGGCAAGCGACAGGCGCGGGATCTTCATCAACGCCTGCAGCACGTCTTCCGGCAGCATGCGGGCGAGGCGGTCGCACACGGCTTCGGCGAGGAAGTATTCGCGCGCGAGCGTTTCGAGCGCTTCGCCGGCGATGGGCATGGCGCCGTCCATGGGGGTGAGTTCGGCGTCCTTCATGGCTTCGGCCATGAGGTGTTCTTTGAGCGCGTGCTCGTCCTTGATGTAGCGCTCGGCGCGGCCGTGTTTGACCTTGTACAGCGGCGGCTGGGCGATGTAGATGTGGCCGCGCTCGACAAGTTCGGGCATCTGCCGGTAGAAGAAGGTGAGCAGAAGCGTGCGGATGTGGGCGCCGTCGACGTCGGCGTCGGTCATGATGATGATGCGGTGATAGCGCAGCTTGTCGGGGTTGTAGTCGTCCTTGCCGATGCTGGTGCCGAGCGCGGTGATCAGCGTGGCGATTTCCTGGCTGGCGATGACCTTGTCGAAGCGCGCGCGTTCGACGTTGAGGATCTTGCCCTTGAGCGGGAGGATCGCCTGGAACTTGCGGTCGCGGCCCTGCTTGGCTGAGCCGCCGGCGGAATCGCCCTCGACCAGGTAAATTTCCGACAGCGCCGGGTCTTTTTCCTGGCAGTCGGCGAGCTTGCCGGGCAGGCCGAGGCCGTCCATCACGCCCTTGCGGCGGGTGATTTCGCGCGCCTTGCGCGCGGCCTCGCGCGCGCGCGCGGCGTCGACGATCTTGGCGCACAGCAGCTTGGCGTCGTTGGGGTTTTCCAGCAGGAATTCGGCGAGCTTCTGGCCGACGACTTCCTGCACCACGGGCTGCACTTCGCTGGAAACGAGCTTGTCCTTGGTCTGGCTGGAGAACTTGGGCTCGGGCACTTTCACCGACAGCACGCAGGTGAGGCCTTCGCGCATGTCGTCGCCGGTGGTTTCGACCTTGGCTTTCTTGGCGACCTCGTTTTCCTCGATGTACTTGTTCAGCACGCGCGTCATCGCCATGCGCAGGCCGGTGAGGTGGGTGCCGCCGTCGCGCTGCGGGATGTTGTTGGTGAAGCACTGCACGGTTTCGGAATAGCTGTCGTTCCACTGCATGGCGACTTCGACGGTCATGCCGTCCTTCTCGCCGCTGGCGTGGAAGATCTTCGGATGCAGCGGGTTCTTCAGCCGGCTCATGTATTCGACGAAACCCTTGACGCCGCCGGAATGCGCGAAGTTCTCGCTCTTGCCGTCGCGGTGGTCGATGAGCTCGATCTTCACGCCGTTGTTGAGGAAGCTGAGCTCGCGGATGCGCTTGGCGAGGATGTCGAAGTGGAATTCGACGGTGCCGAAGATTTCCTCGTCGGCGAGAAAGTGCACCTCGGTGCCGCGGTTCTGCGTTTCGCCGACGATCTGCATCGGCGAGACTTCCACGCCGTTCTGGATTTCGACCGGGCGGTCGAGCACCTTGCCCTGGTGGAAGGTCATCGCGTATTTCTTGCCGTCGCGGCGCACGACGAGCTTGAGCCATTTCGACAGGCCGTTGACGCACGACACGCCGACGCCGTGCAGGCCGCCGGACACCTTGTAGCTGTTCTGGTTGAACTTGCCGCCGGCGTGCAGCACGGTCATGACGATTTCGGCCGCGCTGCGCTTGGGCTCGTGCTTGTCGTCGAACTTGACGCCGACCGGGATGCCGCGGCCGTTGTCGGAAATCGAAATCGAGTTGTCCGGGTGGATAATGACCTTGATGTCGTCGCAATAGCCGGCCAGCGCCTCGTCGATGGCGTTGTCGAGCACCTCGAACACCATGTGGTGCAGGCCGGTGCCGTCGGAGGTGTCGCCGATGTACATGCCGGGGCGCTTGCGCACCGCTTCCAGGCCTTCGAGCTGCTGGATGCTGTCTTCGTCGTAGCCGCCGTTGCCGGAGTCGGGATTCGTGTTGCCGGGTTTCTTGCTCATGGTCTCAGTGCCCGCGGACGGGCGTTCCTGTCGGTTGTTGCTGAGTTAAATCGGGGTCGTACCGTCATCGCGAGGCCCACAGGGCCGTGGCGATCCAGAGTTCGCTGTTTCCGCTCGCAATGACGCTGGGCATCAAACGCTAGATCCGCATCGGCATCACGACGTATTTGTAGCCGGGCTCGGCTTCGCTGGTGAGCAGCATGCTGCTGTTGGCGTCGCCCAGCGACAGCGTGACTTCGTCGCTGTTGAGCGCGCCCAGGCCGTCGAGCAGGTAGGTGACGTTGAAGCCGACGTCGAGCGGGTCGCCGTTGTAGCTGACCTCGATTTCGTCGGCGGCTTCTTCCTGCTCGTTGTTGTTGCACACGATGCCGAGCGTGTTCTCGCTCATCACCAGACGCACGCCGCGGAATTTCTCGTTCGACAGGATGGCGGCGCGCTGCAGCGCCTGCGTCACGTTCTGCCGTTTTGCCTTGAGCGTGCGCGGCTGGCTGCTCGGGATCACGCGCTGGTAGTCTGGGAACTTGCCGTCGACGACCTTGGTGACGAGCTCGGTGCCGGGCAGGGTGATGGTGACCTGGTTGGCGCCGATGCGCAGCTCGACCGGGTCGTCCGAATCGGCGAGCAGCTTGGAAAGCTCCATCACGGTCTTGCGCGGGATGATGACCTCGCGCGCCTCGGCGGCGGTCTCCAGCGCGGTCTCGGCGTAGCTCAGGCGGTGGCCGTCGGTGGCGACGACGCGAAGCTGTTTGCCGTCGAGCACCAGCAGCATGCCGTTGAGGTAGTAGCGGATGTCCTGGCTCGCCATGGCGAACTGCACCAGTTGCAGCAGACGCTTGAGCGTTTGCTGCGGCAGGCGGATCGCCTCGCCGAGGCCGGCGCCGGTCTCGACGCGCGGGAAGTCGGCCGCCGGCAGCGTCTGCAGGGTGAAGCGCGACTTGCCGGCGCTGACCACGACCTGGCTGTCCTTGGAGTCGAGCTTGACCCTGGCGTCGTCGGGCAGGGCGCGCACGATGTCGAACAGCTTGCGCGCCGCCAGCGTGATCGCGAAGTCGTCGCCGGCCTTGGCGTCGA
The DNA here is from genome assembly GCA_040753235.1 of Pseudomonadota bacterium. GTDB lineage: Bacteria > Pseudomonadota > Gammaproteobacteria > Burkholderiales > Thiobacillaceae > Thiobacillus. Next base: position 18,726 of record JBFMET010000005.1, on the reverse strand, counting down.
GCTGGGTGCTCACCTGCAGTTCGAGGTCGGTTGCCAGGAGCGTCAGCTTGTCGCCCTTCTTTTCCAGCAGCAGGTTGGACAGGATGGGCAGGGTGTGGCGCCGTTCGACGACACCGACCACCGAGGTCAGGGACGCCAGCAGCGCGTTGCGTTCGCTTTGTACCAATAGCATTTATTTCTTCCTGATATTCGTAATAAAGGCGGCTCGTTTCTGGGGGTAAGCCATTTTTATTCTATGAAACAACACGTTGCCATTCCTGGACGGGTGTGGATAAACGCTTGGCAGCGCGGGAGGGGTGGGGATGCTTTTGCCGTCGCCCGCGCGCCACCCTGTCTTATCCACATTTCGTCCTCAGCCTGTCAGCGTTTGCAGCAACACCAGATAATCGCGCCCGATGTCGGCATCGGTCTCGCGCAGTTCGCTCACCTTGCGGCAGGCGTGGATCACCGTGGTGTGGTCGCGTCCGCCGAAGGACTCGCCGATTTCCGGCAGGCTCTGGTTGGTGAGCTCCTTGGCCAGCGCCATGGCGATCTGGCGCGGCCGCGCCAGATTGCGCGTGCGCTTCTTGGAAAACATGTCGGCGACCTTGATCTTGTAGAAGTCGGCGACGGTTTTCTGGATGTTCTCGATCGAGACGATGCGCGAGGTCGATGCGATGAGGTCGCGCAGCGCCTCTTTCACCAGTTCCAGCGTGATCGGCTTTTCGTGGAAGCGCGAGAAGGCGATCACGCGCTTCAGCGCGCCTTCGAGCTCGCGCACGTTGGAGCGCACCTGCTTGGCGATGAAGAAGGCGACGTTCTCGTCGAGCTTGGCGCCTTCGGACTGCGCCTTGGCGAGCAGGATGGCGACGCGCATTTCCAGTTCGGGCGGCTCGACCGCGACGGTGAGACCCCAGGCGAAGCGCGATTTCAGGCGATCGTCGAGGCCGCTGATTTCCTTGGGGAAGGTGTCGCAGGTGATGACGATCTGCTTCTTGTTCTCGATCAGCGAGTTGAAGACGTAGAAGAACTCTTCCTGGGTGCGGTCCTTTTTCGCCAGGAACTGGATGTCGTCGATCAACAGCAGGTCGAGCGACATGTAACGGCGCTTGAGGTCGTCGAACTGCTTGTTGAGGTAGGCCTTGACCACGTCGTCGACGTAGTCGTTGGCGTGGATATAGCTGATGCGCGTTTCGGGATTGGCCAGCCGCACGGCGTTGCCGATGGCCTGCAGCAGGTGGGTCTTGCCGAGGCCGACGCCGCCATAGATGAAGAGCGGGTTGTAGGCGTTGCCAGGGTTGTTGGCGATCTGCAGGGCGGCGGCGCGGGCCAGCTGGTTGGCGCGGCCGGACACGAAATTATCGAAGTTGAACGCCGGGTTGATGCGCAGGCCGGGCATGACGGCGGCCGGCGCGGCTGCGGGCGCCGCGGCCTGCCCCGGTGCACTGGCGGCCGCGGGCCGGCGCGGGGCGCCGGGCTTCTTGCCGAGCGCGTAGGCGATGGCGACGGGGCGACCGTAGAATTCCTGTGCCCAGACCTCGATCGGCTCGGCGAATTTCTCGCGCACCCAGTCCATGACGAAGTGATTCGGCGCAAGGATGCGCACTTCGTCGCCCTGGTCGTCGAACTCCAGGGGTTTGATCCAGGTGCTGAATTGCTGCTGGGTCAGGCTGGCGCGAAAACGCGCTTGGCAAAGGTCCCAGAAGGAATCCATGGTCGGTGTCGGGGGGGCGGATAGCAGCATGGGATTAAGCGGGCAGTTTACTCCGCTTCGACCGGGTTATCCACAGGCGCGCCGGCCGCGCCGCCACGGGGCGTGCCCTGGCGCGCTTGACAGCCCCCCGGCGGCGCGGGTCTAATACGCGGTTTTTCAACAGTTTTTTTGTGATCGGTCGTCCTGTTTCGGCAGGCAGCGGCCGGTGACCGCCCCAGGAAAGGACCCATCATGAAACGCACTTATCAGCCCTCCACCGTTCGCCGCAAGCGCACCCACGGTTTCCGCGCCCGCATGAAAACCAAGGCCGGCCGCGCCGTGATCAACGCCCGTCGCGCCAAGGGCCGCGCCCGCCTGGCGGTCTGAGTCCGCCCACCCGACGGGCGGATGGGGTGCGCATCCGCGATGCCCGGCTGACGTGCAAGGCCGACTTCGACCGGGTGTTTGCCGACAACCAGCGGGCCCGAACGGACACCCTGCTGGTGATGGCGCGGCCCAACGCGGCCGGCTTCGCGCGCCTCGGCATGGTCATCCCCAAACGCCTGCTGGTCCGTGCGGTCGACCGCAATCGCGTCAAGCGCTGCGTGCGCGAAAGCTTCCGTCAGGTGCGCGCGGAACTCCCGGCCTGCGATTTCGTTGTCCGCCTGATTGCCCGGCCGGTGCCGGGCGACGAAGCGCGCGATCTGTCGCGCACCTTTAAACGTGCGGGCCAGCGGGCGATGGCACACTGGCCGCCCGCAGCGGCCGGCGAGACGCCGGCCACTCCCAACCCTTAGACGGCATCCTGATCCATGGATAACCAGCGGCTGATTCTCTTCATCGTTTTCTCCTTCTCGCTGCTCCTGCTGTGGGAAGCCTGGCAGGCCAAGCACGCGCCCGTGCCGGCAACGCCCACTACGACGACCGAATCCGCCGCGCCGGCGTCCGCCGCCGTGCCCCAGCCGAGCCAGGCGCTCAACGCGCCCGCCGCCGCGCCGGCGCAGGGCGGCTTTGCGCAGGGCGCCCGCGCGGTGGTGGAAACCGACGTGCTGCGTGCGACCCTCGACGCCAACGGCGGCGACCTGCGCGCGCTGCAACTGCTCGACTACCGCGAGACCGAGGACAAGGACGCGATCTTCACCCTGTTCGAAGACAGCAAGGCGCGGCCCTACCTGGCGCAGAGCGGCCTGGTCGGCGCAGGGCTGCCGACGCACCGCAGCGTGTTCCAGTTGAACCCGGGCACCTACCGCCTCGCGGGCGGCGCCGCGCAGCTCGAGGTGCCGCTGGTGTGGACCGACCCCGCGACCGGGGTGAAGGTCGAGAAGATCTACGTGTTCAAGCGCGGCAGCTACCAGGTCGAACTGAAGACCCGCGTGACCAACGGCGGCGCCCAGCCGATCGATCTCACGCCCTATTACCAGTTCACCCGCCACGGCCAGGCGCCGCGCGGCGAGTCCTTCTTCCTTTACACCTACACCGGCCCGGCGTTCTACACCGACGCGCGCAAGTTCCAGAAGGTCGCGTTCACCGACATCCAGGACGGCAAGGCCGACCACGACAAGACCGCCGACAACGGCTGGGTCGGCCTGGTGCAGCATCACTTCGTTGCCGCCTGGCTGCCCGAGACGGGCGTGAAGCGCGAGTACTACACGCGTGCGCTGGGCGACGGCCTGTATTCGGCGGGCGTGATCCTCGCCAAGGGCACGCTCGCGCCCGGCGAGACCCGGACCTTCACGGTGCCGCTGTACGCCGGCCCGCAGATCCAGGCCGTGCTCGAGAAGCTCGCGCCGGGCCTCGACCTGTCGCGCGACTACGGCTGGCTGACGCCGCTCGCCTACCCGATCTTCTGGGCGCTGGAAAAGATCGAGCGCGTGGTCGGCAACTGGGGCTGGGCGATCATCATCCTCACCATCCTCATCAAGCTGGCGCTGTATCCGCTGTCCGCCGCGGGCTACAAGTCGATGGCGAAGATGAAGAAGCTGACGCCGCGGCTGCAGCAACTGAAGGAAACCTACGGCGACGACCGCGCCAGGCTGCACCAGGCGATGGCGGAGATGTACAAGACCGAGAAGATCAATCCGCTTGGCGGCTGCCTGCCGATCCTGGTGCAGATCCCGGTGTTCATCGCGCTGTACTGGGTGCTGCTGGCGGCGGTGGAAATGCGCGGCGCGCCGTGGCTGGGCTGGATCACCGACCTCACCGCGCCCGACCCGTGGTTCATCCTGCCGGTCCTGATGGGCATCACCTCGGTGCTGCAGGTGAAGCTGAACCCGCAGCCGATGGATCCGCTGCAGGCGAAGATCATGATGATCATGCCCATCGCCTTCACCGTGATGTTCGTGTTCTTCCCGGCTGGCCTGGTGCTGTACTGGGTGGCGAACAACGTCCTGTCGATCGCGCAGCAGTGGGCGATCAACAAGCAGGTCGAAGCCGCGCCGCCCAACAAGAAATAGCCGGCCTTCCGGCCTCCGCCCGCAAGGGGCGGGGCTAGTGGTCTGCTTCCGAAATAACGCAACATGAAACGGCGTATTTTTCCGCATGGCGGCGTTGCTCGTCGTTGCCATAGAGCACGCTATGTCGCCTCCTCGCGCCTTGCCCTGCGAAAAAATCCATCCGTTTCATCCTGTCACCTTATTTCGGAAGCAGACCACTAGTGCAGGGCGAGGGTGTCGAGCGGTTGCGGCTCGTGCACCCAGTAGCCCTGCACGTAGTCGACGCCCAGATCCTTCAGCCACGTGAACGTGGCTTCGCTGTCGACGTATTCCGCGATCACCTTGATGCCGAGCGCGTGGGCGACGTCGACCATCGACGCCGTCAGCGCCTGGTCGGTCTTGTCGGTCAGGATGTTGCGGATGTAGGTGCCGTCGATCTTGAGATAGTCGAGCGGCAGCCGCCGGATGTAGCCGTAGGAGCTGTAGCCGCTGCCGAAATCGTCGAGCGCGATGCGGCAGCCCAGCTTCTTCAGCGTGCGCAGCGCGCGCGCGGCGGCGTCGAGGTTGTCGATGGCCGAGGTCTCGGTCACTTCCAGGATCAGTTTTCTGGCCAGTTCGGGATGGGCCGAGAACAGCCCGGCCATGGCGTCGATGTGTTCCTGCTGCGTGAGGCACGCGCCCGAAAGGTTGATCGACAGGCCGCTCAACTGCGCGACCATCGATGCGTTGCGTTCCATCCAGTCGAGCACGCTGCCGAGCACCCAGGCGTCGAGCTCGTGGATGCGCCCGGTCTGCTCGGCCATCACCACGAAGCTCTGCGTCGAGTGCAGGGGCGTGAGGCTGTCGTCGAGCCCGAGCAGGATTTCGTAATGCGCCGGCGCGCCGCCGGTGCAGGGCTGGATCTTCTGGCAGCGCAGGTAGAGCGAGGCCAGCGGCAGCGTGTCGGGCGGGAGGGCGGCGGGGACGATCGCATCGAGTCCGCCGAGTTCGAGGCCGGCCTGCTGGCGGATGCCGGCGCAGGCCTGGTTGGCGCGGCGCAGCACGCTCGACGGCGAGGGCGCGGTTTCGTCCGGCGCGACCAGCGGCACCACGGCGCCGATCATTTTCCAGCTCGGATGCAGGCTTTCCAGCTCGCTCTTGAGGCGCGCCACGCGGTCGGATACGCGCTGCGGGTCCTGCGGCACGAACACGATCATGAAGGCGACGTCGCTGAGTCGCCCGCAGTGTTCGCCGGGTTCGAGCATGCCCAGCAGGAGTTCGCCGCTTTTCGTCTGCAGCACGGAGAGTTCGTCGCCCGGCAGGGACGACAGGCTGGGACGCATGGTGGGGATTTCGACCAGTGCGCAGAAGGTGGGCGGCTCGTGCACCGGATGTTCGAGCCGGCGCTCCAGTTCGTCCATCAGCGCGCTGCGCCTGAGGCAGCCGCTGGGGGGGTCCTTCCAGGTGTAGGCGTGCACCGCGTCGAGGCTGGCGGTGAGCGCGGCGCTCGCGCTGCGTTCGAGTAAGGGGCGGTCGTAGGCCTCGGTTTCCTCGATCACGCCGGCGTCGATGTCGGCCGCAAAGACGTCGAGCGGCATGTCGGCGCGTTCGGTGGCGGAACGGTTGAGGAGCACGTAGCGGTCGTCGAACGCGCCCAGGATTTCGTGCGGGATCGCGTCGTCGCCGCGGCGCACGATGCACCAGCCGGCCGCTGTCTGGTCCGGGTCGGCGCCGAGCGACTCGAGCTGGGCGGCGCGGCGCGCCTGCCGCCCGGCCTGAAATTCGGCGACCAGGCCGGCGAGCAGCGCGTTGACCTGCTGCAGGGCGTCGTCGGGCTGATCCTGGGCGAGCAGCCACTGCATGGCGAGCGACACCGCTCGCTGATGCGCTGGGTCGAGGAGGCGGCCGCGGTCGTCGGCGCCGAGGTGCAACGCGTCGAGCTGGTTGAGCAGGGCCCAGGCCGGGTGGTCGGGCCGGGCTTCGTAGGTGAGGCCGTTGAGCGTGTATTGCAGCACCAGCCCCTGCGCCTGCTGCAGGAGTTCGCGCACCTGCGAGGTTGCCGGCAGGCGCTCGGGGCCGGCCTCGATCGGGGGCGGTTGCAGCAACTGCGCGCGCAGGCTGTCGAGCGCGGTGGCGTCGAGCCCGCCCAGCGCGCCGAGCATGCGGCCGAACGTGTCGGCGGCCGGCGCCGTTTCCGCGGCGGCCGGCGCGTGGGCGGCCTGCGGCAGGAAGCGCGACAGGATGCGGTCGTGCGCCGACAGCGCGGGAATCTGCGGCGGCGAACCGGCGTCGGTCGGGCCGGGTTGCGTGCCCAGGGCCAGCGTCAGGCGCTCCAGCAGGGCGTTCAATTCCCCGATCTGCGCCGCGCTGGGGGGCGCACCGGCCGGGCTTGGCGCGGCAGCCGCGTCTGCCTCGCCGGTTTCGCGCGGCGCCGCCGCCGCCTTGAGCCAGGTCGCGAGGTCGGTGCCGGCCGCGGGCGCGCGCGTGTCTTCCGGCTCGACGCCGAGCACCTGGATCAGCGCCGGATAGAGCGCGGCGGCGTGCGCCTCGAAAGCGTGCCCCATGGCCTTGTAGCAGAGCAGGCGCAGGTCGGCGGCGACATCGAGCGCCGCGATCAGGTCGGCCAGCACGTTCAGCACCGATTCCAGGCGGTAGGGGTGGGCCACCTCGGTGTAGTCGTTCTTCAGGAGCGCGTTGTAGTGGCGGTTGAATTCGTGCGGCAACGGCGCCAGGGCTTCGTCGATGCGCTGCGCGACCGTGGTGCGGCGGATCCAGTCGTCGACCTGTTCCATGTCGACCAGGTCCATCGACGCTTCCGTCTGGCGGGCGCCGGCATAGCTGGCGCGCTGCTCGGGGTACATGGGGTAGGCCAGGCAGAACTGCTGCACGAGCCGGTCGCGCTGGCTGGCCAGGCTGGCGTTCAGCGCGTTCAGCCCGGCGCGGGCGGCGGGCGACAGCGCCTGGTCGCCAAAGAGCTCGATTTCCTCCGGCAGCCGCTGGTAGAAGGCGTCGACGACGGCGCGCATGCCTTCCATGAAGCGGACGTGGCAGGCGTGCTGCCGCTGCAGGATCGCGAGGCTGGCGGCGAGCGGCGGCGCGTTCTCGCGGGTCGCCGCGGCGAGGGCGGTGAGCACGCTGGGCGGCGCCTCCCGCAGCGACAGCAGCGCGCGTCTGCCCTGCACGTGCACGAACAGGGTGGCAAAGGCGTAATGCTGGCCGTGGACGTTGAAGTCCAGGATGGCCTTGCTGCCGACCATGTTCGCCGGCGGCGTGCAGGCATGAAAGTCGAACGCCAGGCCCTGCTCGGCGATCGAGGCGAGGGTGCCGAAGCACGGCGCCTGCCCGCCGACCTGGAGGACGGCGGGGCGCTGGATCGGGCGCGGTGCGAAAGTGGGTGTGTCGGTCACGGAACGTATCGGCAAGGATCGGACGATTATGCGTCGGCGAGCGTTTCCCGGAAAGCCTTGAGTACCTATAACGGCCCGAAACGGCGCGACGTTGAGCCCCGTGCGCCCACGCTACAATGCGGCCTCGTCCCCAGTCCGCGTTTTCCGATGCCATGACCCGCGCGTCCCCCGTTCCTGCCGAGGCCATCGCCGCCATCGCGACCGCGCCCGGGCGCGGTGGCGTGGGCGTGGTGCGCATTTCCGCGCCGGACGTCGCGCCCTTCGCCGAAGGGCTGCTCGGCCGGCTGCCGGCGCCGCGCCAGGCGAGCTACGCGCGCTTTCTGGCGGCCGACGGCAGCGTGATCGACGAGGGCATCGCGCTGCATTTCGTCGCGCCGCATTCGTTCACCGGCGAGGCGGTGCTGGAATTGCAGGGCCACGGCGGCCCGGTGGTGATGAACCTGCTGCTGGCGCGCTGCCTCGAACTGGGCGCGCGGCTGGCCGCGCCGGGCGAGTTCTCGCGCCGCGCGTTCCTCAACGGCAAGCTCGACCTTGCCCAGGCCGAGGCGGTGGCCGACCTCATCGACGCCGCCTCGGCGGAAGCCGCGCGCTCGGCGGTGCGCTCGCTCGCCGGGACGTTTTCCGCGCGCATCCATGAACTGGTCGACGACCTGACGCGCCTGCGCATGCTGGTCGAGGCGACGCTCGACTTTCCCGAGGAGGAGATCGATTTCCTCAAGCAGGCCGACGCCTTCGGCCGGCTCGATGCGCTCGACGCCAGCCTCGCCGCGGTGCGCGCGCAGGCGAAGCAGGGCGCGCTGCTGCGCGAAGGCCTGACAGTAGTGCTGATCGGCCAGCCCAACGTCGGCAAATCGAGCCTCTTGAATCAGCTCGCCGGCTTCGAGGCGGCGATCGTCACCGAGATCGCCGGCACCACGCGCGACACCGTGCGCGAGGCGATCCAGATCGAGGGCGTGCCGCTGCACGTGATCGACACCGCCGGCCTGCGCGAGACCGAGGACGCGGTCGAACGGCTCGGCATCGAACGCACCTGGGCGGCGGTGGAGAAAGCCGACGTTGCGCTGCTGCTGGTCGACGCCGCGCACGGCATCGGCGACGCGGAACAGGCCATTCTCGCGCGTCTGCCGCAGGTGGCGCGGCTGACCGTGCACAACAAGATCGACGCCACCGGCGAGGCGCCGCGCGCGCTGGGCGACGAACTGTGGCTTTCCGCCAAGACCGGCGCCGGGGTCGATCTGCTGCGGCAGAAGCTGCTCGAAGCCGCCGGCTGGCAGGCGGCGGGCGAGGGCGCGTTCATGGCGCGCGCGCGCCACCTCGACGCGCTCGGCCGCGCCGCCGGGCACATCGCGGCCGCGCGGGGTGCGGCCGCACAACTGGAACTCTTCGCCGAGGAACTGCGGCTGGCGCAGGCGGCGCTGTCCGGGATCACCGGCGAATTCAGCGCCGACGACCTGCTGGGCGAGATCTTCGGTTCCTTCTGCATCGGCAAGTAGATGCTCTCCTGGCGCGGCATCCTCGCCGAACTCAGGCTTCACCGCGGTGGCGTGCTGCTCGCCAACTTCGTCGCGCTGCTCGCGGTGATCGCCGCGGTGCCGGTGCCGCTCCTGCTGCCGCTGATGGTCGACGAGGTGCTGCTCGACCACCCCGGCCCCATGGTCGCGGCGATCGGCGCGGCGTTTCCTGCCGCGTGGCACGGCCCGGTGCTGTTCATCGGCGCTACGCTCGCGATCACGCTGGTGCTGCGCGGAGCGGCGATCGTGCTCAACGTGTGGCAGGGGCGCGCGTTCTCGCTGCTGGCGAAGGAAGTCGTGTACCGCATCCGGGTGCGCATGCTGAACCGCCTGTCGAAGATTGCGCTGTCGCAGTTCGAGACGGTGGGTGCGGGGCGCGTGACCTCGCATTTCGTCACCGACCTCAACGCCATCGACGGCTTCCTGGGGGCGTCGATCTCGGGCTTCGTCGTGTCGGTGTTGACGCTGGCTGGCGTCGCGGTGGTGCTGTTCTGGATGCACTGGCAGCTCGCGCTCTTCATCCTGCTGCTGAACCCTGTCGTCATCCTGTTCTCGACCCGGCTCGGGAAAAGGGTGAAGGACCTGAAGAAGCACGAGAACCGCGCTTTCGAAGTGTTCCAGGACGCGCTTGGCGAGACGCTCGACGCGCTGACGCAGATCCGCGCGATGAACCGCGAAAAGCATTATCTGGCGCGGCTTACCGACAAGGCCGACGCGATCCGCAGCCACGCCGCGGCGTACGCGTGGAAGTCCGACGCGCTGAGCCGGGTGTCGTTCTTCGTGTTTCTCGCCGGCTTCGACGCCTTCCGCGCCGGGGCGATGCTGATGGTGGTGTTCTCCGATCTGACCATCGGCCAGATGTTCGCGGTGTTCGGCTACCTGTGGTTCATGATGACGCCGGTGCAGGAGCTGGTGAACATGCAGTACGCGTGGTTCGCCGCGCAGGGCGCGTTGGGGCGCATCAACGCGCTTTTGGGCCTGCAGGACGAGCCGCAGCACGCCGCGGTGCGCGACCCCTTCGCCCGCCAGCCGACGGTCGGCCTCGCGCTCGAGCACGTGAGTTTCGCCTACGACGAGGGCGAGACCGTGCTCGACGACGTCAGCCTTGCGATCCGTCCGGGCGAGAAGGTCGCGCTGGTCGGCGCCTCGGGCGGCGGCAAGTCGACGCTGGTGCAGGCGCTCCTGGGCCTGTATCCGGTGAAGGCGGGGCGGATTCTCTATGGCGACGTGCCGGTGACCGAGATCGGCTGGGAGACGGTGCGCGAGCACGTCGGCGTGGTGCTGCAGCATCCCGTGCTGTTCAACGACAGCGTGCGCGCCAACCTCACGCTCGGCCGCGAGGTCGACGACGCCACGCTGTGGCAGGCGCTCGATACTGCGCAACTCAAGGACACCGTCGCCGCGTTGCCGCACGGGCTCGACACGGCGGTGGGGCGGCAGGGCGTGCGGCTGTCGGGCGGCCAGCGCCAGCGCCTGGCGATCGCGCGCATGATCGTCGCCGACCCGCGCGTCGTCATCCTCGACGAGGCGACCTCGGCGCTCGACACCGATACCGAGCGGCACCTGCATCAGGCGTTATTCGGTATGGGCTCGGCCATTGCCCCCTCTCCCCTTGGGGGGGAGGGTTGGGGTGGGGGCGCTTTCCTCGCGGGCCGCACCACGCTCATCATCGCGCACCGCCTCTCCGCGGTGCGCCAGGCCGACCGCATCCTGGTGTTCGAGAACGGGCGGGTGGTCGAAGAGGGCGCCCACGATGCGCTCATCGATCGCGGCGGGCTGTATCACAAGCTGTACAGCCACCCCTGAGCGCGGTGCGCGCCGGTTGAAAATAATGTTCGGGAAAATCAGTATTTCCTGATAGACTCCCCCGAGTTGTGCATACAGCAGTGGGCAGGTTGGCTTTTTCCGCCGTGCCTCGGGACTGTTCTCACAGCCCCATCGTCTTCGACCTCTCTTTTGTCAGCCGGCCCGTTTTGCATCCGGCAGTGACAAGTCTTGTGGTTGGCGCCGATGTGATCGACGCGACCCGTTGGGCGTTTTTCTGAACGCCGCATCAATCCGGTTCGTATTGTTGACCTGTCTGGTTCTGAACCGGGCGCAGGTTTGTTATGCGCGTTTGTGCGCACAGAAAAAAGGTTTGCCATGAGCTTTTCCGAACTGGGACTCGATCCCCTTATCCTCAAATCCATTCTCGCCGCAGGCTACGAAAACGCCACCCCGGTGCAGGTGCAGGCGATTCCCGCCGCGCTGAGCGGGCGCGACCTGCTGGTGTCCTCGCACACCGGCAGCGGCAAGACCGCGGCCTTTCTGCTGCCGTCGATCCAGCGCCTGCAGGCCGAGCCGACCGTCAAGAGCATGGGCCCGCGCGTGCTGGTGCTCACGCCGACGCGCGAACTCGCGCTGCAGGTCGAAAAGGCGGCGATGAAGTACGGCAACGACCTGCGCCGCTTCCGCACCGCCTGCCTGGTCGGCGGCGCGCCCTACGGCCTGCAGCTGAAGCGCCTGTCGCAGCCGGTCGATGTCGTCGTCGCCACGCCGGGCCGCCTGATCGACCATCTTGAGCGCGGCAAGATCGACTTCTCGCGCCTGGAAGTGCTGGTGCTGGACGAAGCCGACCGCATGCTCGACATGGGCTTCGTCGACGACATCAAGGCGATCGCCGCGCGCTGCCCGGCCGAGCGCCAGACGCTGCTGTTCTCGGCCACGCTCGACGGCGTGGTGGGCAACCTGGCGCGCGAACTGACCCGCGACGCGCAGCGCATCGAGATCGAGGCCGTTCCGCACAAGGAATCCAAGATCGAGCAGCGCCTGCTGTTCGCCGACAACATGGATCACAAGAACCGTCTGCTCGACGCGCTGCTGCGCGATGTCGACCTGACGCAGGCCATCGTGTTCGCCGCCACCAAGAAGAGCGCCGAGGAGATTTCCGACCTGCTGTCCGACAGCGGCTTCGCCTCCGATTCGCTGCACGGCGACATGCAGCAGGGTCAGCGCAACCGCGCCCTGCAGCGCCTGCGCGAAGGCCGCACCAAGGTGCTGGTGGCGACCGACGTCGCCGCGCGCGGCATCGACGTGGCGACCATCAGCCACGTGATCAACTTCGACCTGCCGCGCCAGGCCGAGGACTACGTCCACCGCATCGGCCGCACCGGCCGCGCCGGTCGCACCGGCATCGCCGTGAGCTTTGCCGGCATGCGCGAAGTCGGTCTGGTGAAGAACATCGAGCGCTACACCGGCAACCGCATCGAGGTGCACACCCTGCCCGGCCTGGAGCCCACCCAGAAGCCGACGTCCGGACGTCCGGCGGGCAACCGTCCGCGCGGCAACAATGCCGGCGGACGCGGTTTCGGCGAGAAGCGCGCCTGGAACAACGAACCGCGCAGCTACGGCGACCGCCCGCCGCGCGGCGACAGCCGGGACAACCGCGACCGCGGCTATCGCAGCGACGTCCCGCGTCCGGCGCGCAGCGATGCGCCGCGCGCCAACCGTTTCGAGCAGGCCGCGCGCACCCCGTCCGACGTGCCGCGCATGACCGGCGAACGCGCCGCTGCGCCCGGTGCCGAGGTGAACGGCAACAGCGTCGAATACTGGGAAAAGCGTGAGCGCGAAGCCAAGGCCAAGGCCGCGGCGACGCGCAACGCCAACGGCAACCGGGCGCGTCCCGGCCAGCCGCGCAGCTACGGCGGCGACAGCCGGCCCGGCGGCAACCGCGCCGGTGCCGGCGTGCGCGGGCGCTTCAAGGACTGAGGAAGCCCGTCGTTGCAGGACAGGAAAGGGGGGTTTCACGTGAAACCCCCCTTTTTTCGTCGTGCAAATGCGGTTTGCGGGGATTAAGGCTTGGATGGGGGCGCCCGAAAGCGCAGGCTGGCGAGCATGGCGTCGAAATCCGGCAGGCCGCGCTGGAAATAGACGATGGACGGCGCTTCGTAAAACAGCGTCAGCCGGCCGCGAGGGTCGACCAGGGTGACGACGATGCGTTCGATCGGCAGGCCGCGCTCGTTCTTGTAGCGCCCCTGTACGCGCACGGCGGGCTTGCCGTCGAGCAGCAAGGGGGCATTGGCGACGATTTCCACGTTGGCGGTGGCTTCCGCGCTCTTCCATTCGGCGACGACGAGTTCGGCGAGCTCGTGCGGCAACAGGTCGGCATGGGTCTCGCGCTTGGTGTGGGGCAGCTTGCGGGTGTGCGGCTGGCGCGCGACGGCGATGTAGTTGAGCGCGGGGCCGTCGCGGGTGATGAAGATGTCGTTCGCCCCCGCGGTCTGCTTGACCCAGCCGAGCGGCAATTCGATGCTGTAATCGTCGCTTCGGGTTTCGAGCCGCGAGCTTGAATCGACGCGTGTCCACGGCGCGCAGGCGGTCAGGCTGATGAGCAGGCAGGCGGCGACGAGGCGGCGAATCGGTGTCATGAGACGGGCGTCAGGGTGCCGGGGGCGGGCAGGCTGTCGACGTGGCAGACGCGATTGCGGCCGCTGTGTTTCGCAGCATACAGGGCGCGGTCGGCGTCGGCGAGCAGGCTTTCGAGCAGCAGCGCGGTGTCGCGCTTCTCGACCTTGGGCGGAAAGCTGGCGACACCGATGCTGGTGGTGATGCGCAGCCGGGTGTCGGCGATGCCCGCGATGGCGATTCTCACGCGTTCGGCGGCGACCAGGCTTTCCGCTTCGTCGACGCCCAGCAGCGCCATCACGAACTCCTCGCCGCCGAAGCGGGCGACGATGTCGTTGTCGCGTGCGGTGGCGAGCAGGGTTTCGCCGACCCGTTTCAGCACGAGATCGCCCTCGGCGTGGCCAAACTGGTCGTTGATCCGCTTGAAGTGGTCGAGGTCGATCATGAAGATGGCTGCGCTCTCCTTGCGGCGGTGCGCGGTCTTGAGCATCTGGGTGGCGAGCTCGTGAAACGCGCGCCGGTTCAGGAGGCCGGTGAGGCTGTCGCGGCTGGCCTGCTCCTGCAGCGCGGCATGCAGGCGCTGCAATTCCTCGGTCTGCCGCCTCAGCTTGTCGGCGGCGGCCTTGCGCTCGGTGATGTCGCGCACGACGCACAGGGTGCAGCGCGCATCGCCGAGGGCCATCGGGCTCAGCATGATGTCGACCGCCAGTTCGCTGCCGTCCTGGCGCCGCGCGAACAGTTCGGTCGCGCTGCCCATCGGCCGGCTGTGCGCCTCGCCGCTGAAGCCGGCGCGATAGTCGGCGTGGCGGGCGGCATAGCGCGACGGCACCAGAACCTCGACGGGCTGTCCGATCAGTTCTTCGCGGCGATAGCCGAACAGGGTTTCGGCCTGGGCGTTCATCAGGGTGATGCGGCCGGCCGGGTCTACCACCAGCAGGGCGTCGGGGGTGAATTCGAAAATACACTGATAAATGCCATCAGCCGCCAGGCAGGCCTGGGGGCTGAACTGGGAGGCGTCCGCACGCGCGCTCATGGCTGTTCTCGTTGTTCGGCCTTTTTTTCATTATGGTTTAAGGCACCTGCCGCGTCCATGAGACGGATGTAATACTCGACGAAGGTACGGTCGGCGGCGTCAGGGGCCAGTTCCAGATAGCGCCGCAAGCGGCGGGCGGCGTCATCCGTCTGGCCGCGCTTGTAGTGCAGCAGGCCAAGCGCACGGTAGCTCGGCGCGAAGGCCGGCGCGGTCTCGATGGCGAGCTTGAACTCGCGCTCGGCGGCGGCCTCGTCGCCGGCCTCGTTGCGCAGCCGGTACGCTTCGCCCAGGTAATACGAGGCTTCGGGCGGAAACTCGCGGCGCCGCTCGGGTTTGGCGAGCACCAGGATGATCTGCTTGTAGCGGTAGGCGGCGAGGTCGGCCGCCAGCGAGGCGAGCCGCAGCTCGCCGGTGGCTTCGATGAAGCGCTCGCGGCCGATTTCGCCGTTGCCGCCGTCCTTCACCAGTTCGCGGTAGCTGTCGATGCGTTCCTGCAGCCTGGGGTGGCTGGCGAAGAAGAAGGGCTCCTTGATGTCGGCGGCCTGGATCTCCTCCTGCAGGTGCTCGAAGGTGCGGATGCTTTCGCGCGCCGAGTAGCCCGCGGCGACGAGGCGCTGGTAGCCGATGACGTCGGCCTCGCGCTCGTGCTCGCGCGAATAGCCGAACATCGACGACAGCGCGAGCAGGTCGCCGACCAGCGGCACGCCCAGCATGGCGACGACCAGCGCAAAGGCGGCGGCGTTGCGCATCCGCTCGGCCTGCTGCAGCGAATGGCGGTGGGTGAAATGCGCGCCTTCGTGCGCCAGCACGGTGGCGAGCTGGGCCTCGTTCTCGAAGCGGGCGATGAGCCCGGCGTTGACGTAGATGCTGCCGTTGGGCAGGGCGAAGGCGTTCATGTGCCGGGCGTGCAGCGGCCGCACCTGGAGGCGGCCGGCGAACTCGGGATAGAGCCGGTCCATGATGCCCTGCAGGTAGGCGGTGAGCGCCGGATCGGTGTTGACCTTGCCGGCGCGCATCAGCGCCTGGTCGAAGTCGTCGGCTTCCTGCCAGAGGTTTTTTTCGCCCGATTCCAGGTTGCGGGTCTCGTCGAGGCTGGCCCACGGCGGCACCGGCTGGGCGTGGGCCGGTGCCGCCAGCGCGAGGCTGAGCGCGGCGACGCCCAGGCGTCTCACGGCTGGCCCGGCCACGTGCGGTAGAAGGCGCGCACCAGCTCGGCGATGTCGGCGGCTTCGCGCGAATCCAGGCTGGCGCTGGTATCGAAGCTCATCCATTGCACGTCGCCGGTCTTGAGATCGACGACGCCTGCCGTCATGAAGGCTTGCCCCATGGGCATGACGACGCCGAGCGCGAGTCCGGCGATGAAGGCCGCCTTGCGTCCGGCCGAGGAAATGAAATCGGCGCCCAGCACGATGAGCGCGGCGTCGGCACCGGTCTCGTCGCGCAGGAAAGCAAGGCCGGGCCCCACGGTGTAGTCGAATTCCTGTTGCTTGTGCGCCCAGGCTTCCTGGCCGCCGCGGCCGAAATTGAATACCGAGAGCGCGACGCGTTCGTAGAGGCCCATGTGGGCCTCGAGCTGCTCGCGCGGCGCGCCGGCCAGGGCGGGGGCCGGCACCAGTTCGAATACGCGGGTTTCCTGTGCCAGCCGGGTGGTGGCGGCGGTGACGTTGTCGCGCGCGGCAGCTTCCCAGTCGGCCATGCGCGTCGGCACGCCGCCGGCCGACAATTCGTACACGAACACCTGCGGCGGCAGCAGCACGACCTTCTTGGGGCGGGCGTCCGGGTTTTGCGAAAATGCGGGATTGAGCGCGCTCAGGGCGGCAAGCGCCGGGCTTGCCAGTACACTAGCCGCTATCAGGACGGCTCCGACGAATCGCCGCATCATGCATGACTCCGAAATGAGGCCCCAGCCTAGGGAAAACCCCGCGGGCGGTCAAGCCAGCCCTTGCGCGGGGCGCTGGGTGGGCGAGCGCGGGCTGCGGCTGGCGACGGGTGTGTCGACGCCGGCGCTTTACGAGACGCTGAAATCCGGACGATTCGCCGAACTAGAAGACATCATCCCGGCGGATGACAGCATCTTGCTGGTTTTTCGCCGCGGCTGCGTGCCGTCAGATGCGCTTGCCGCGGCCTGGACGGTCTCGCCGCCGCCTGCCGCCGGCTCAAGCGGCACCGTGCATGCGCTGCGGGTCGAATACGGCAGCGCGGCGGGGCCCGATCTCGCCGCGCTGGCGGCACGCGCGGGTCTGCATCCCGACGACTATATCAATCGCCACGCCGCGATCGAGTACCGGGTCGCCTTCCTCGGCTTCCAGCCGGGTTTTCCCTACCTGCGCGGCCTGCCGCCGGCGCTGCAGTCGCCGCGGCGGGCGAGCCCGCGCACGCGGGTGCCGGCTGGCAGCGTCGCGGTCGGCGGCGCCTACACCGGCATCTATCCGGCGGACGGGCCGGGCGGCTGGCAGCTGATCGGCCGCACCGACGCGGTGCTGTTCGACCCCGTGCGGGCGCCTGCCTGCCTGCTCATGCCCGGCGACCGGGTGCGCCTGGTTCCGGCATGATCGAGGTGCGTCAGTCCGGCCTGTGCGACCTGGTCATGGACCTCGGCCGGCCGGGACATGGCGCGCAGGGCGTGCCGGCCGGCGGCGCCGCCGACCCGGCGGCGCTCGCGGCCGCCAACCGGCTGGTCGGCAACGACCCGGATGCGGCGGTGCTGGAGATCGTGCTCGCCGGTCCCGCCCTGGCTTTTCCCGCGGGCGCAGTGGCGGCGCTGGCCGGCGCGCGTTTTGCCGCCGCCCGCAGCAGCGGCGTGCCGGTGGCCTGGAACGAAACCCTGGTGCTGGCGGCGGGCGAGACCTTGACGCTCGGCGCGGCCGCGGCGGGCGCGCGCTGCTGGCTCGCGGTGCGTGGCGGGGTGGCGGTGGCCCCCGTTCTCGGCAGCCGCAGCACCTTCCTGCCAGGCGGCTGGGGCGGGCAGGCTGGCAGGGCGCTGCGGGCCGGCGACCGGCTGCCGGTCGGGCCGGCCGCGGGCGACGTGCGCCTGCTGCGGGCGCGTCCCCCGGCGATCGAAGGGGATGCACCGCTGCGGGTGGTCGCAGGGCCGCAGATCGGCGGCTTCGACGACGCCGGGCTGGCCGCGTTCTTCGGCGGCAGCTTCCGGGTCGACCCGGCATCGGACCGGCGCGGCCTGCGCTTGGCCGGTCCGCGCGTGCGCCACGCCCAGCCCGAGCTGCCTTCACAGGGCGTGCTGCCGGGCGCGATCCAGGTGCCGCCCGACGGCCAGCCCATCGTGCTGGGCTGGGACGGCCCGGTGACCGGGGGCTATCCGGTGATCGCGACGGTGATCGGCGCCGACCTGCCGCGACTGGCGCAGTTGCGGCCGGGCGACGCCGTGCGCTTCGTCACCGTCGAGCTCGACACGGCGCGCGGCTCGGCAACGCAAGATCCATGGCGCATCGAGGCATTGGGATGATCGAACTGAATGCCGACATCGGCGAAGGCTGCGACGACGCGGCGCTGATGCCCTATGTGGCGCGGGTGTCGATCGCCTGCGGCGGCCACACGGGCGATGCCGCCAGCATGCGCGCCGCGCTCGAACTTGCAGCAGCGCACGGCGTGGCGGCGGGGGCGCATCCGAGCTACCCCGACCGCGCCGGTTTCGGCCGGCACGTCGTGGCCGCGCGCCCGGAACAGATCGTCGCCTGGGTGACGCAGCAGACCGAGGCCCTGGCCGAGGAGGCGGCCCGGCTGGGGATGCGGCTGGCCCACGTCAAGCCGCACGGCGCGCTCTACAACGTCGCGGCTGGCGACGCCGAGGTGGCCGGGGCGGTCGCTGCCGCCGTCGCCATGTTCGACGCCCGACTGGTCCTGGTCGGCCTCGCCGGCTCGACTCTGATCGAGGCCGGGCAGGCGGCGGGGCTCGCGGTATTGAACGAGGGTTTCGCCGACCGCCGCTATGATGCCGCCGGCCGGCTGGTTTCACGTGAAACGCCCGGCGCAGTGCTGCGCGAGCCCGAAGCCGCGGCGACCCAGGCACGCCTGCTCGCCGCGGGCCGCCCGCTGCCGACCCTGCCAGCGGGCAGCCTGGCCCTGCGCGTCGACACCATCTGCCTGCACGGCGACACCTCCGGCGCAATAAACATCGCCCGCGCCGTCCACGCCGCGCTCAATCCGGGATAATCGCGCCCCTGACCCCTGACCCCTGACCCCTGACCCCTGACCCCTGACCCCTGACCCCTGACCCCTGACCCCTGACCCCTGACCCCTGACCCCTGACCCCTGACCCCTGACCCCTGACCCCTGACCCCTGACCCCTGAC
>JBFMET010000004.1:0-182161 GCA_040753235.1 Pseudomonadota bacterium | reverse complement strand
GCCAATGATAGTAGGCTCCCGCCTGTGAAAGTAGGTCATCGTCAGACTCCTTATGCCGCCCGTCAGACTCAACCCTGACGGACTACAAAAACCCCCTCCCAAAACGGAGGGGGTTTTTTATTGCGCGGCTGAAACGTGCGCCGAAAAATATTTGTACATATTAATCAATGGGTTGAATGTCAACTACGACGAAAGTCGTATGGCGCTTTTTTTGCCGAGCTTCTAACGTGTTTGTGTGGGCAGCCGCCCACGTCCACCAACCACTAAGGAGCTGAGATGAAAAAACTACTGGGGAGTCTGGTCGGCCTGCTGGCCTTGATGGCGTTGCCGGTGTTCGCGGCCGTCAATATCAATACCGCGACGCAGAGCGAGCTGGAAGCGGTCAAGGGACTGGGGCCGGCGAAAGCGAAGGCGATCATCGCCCATCGAGAGCAGAACGGGGCCTTCAAGAGCATCGATGAGCTCGACAATGTGAAAGGCTTCGGAAAAGCCACGGTCGACAAGCTGCGCGACGAATTATCGGTTGGCGCACAGAAAGCCAAGCCCAAACCCTGAGTTGCATTTGACTAGCGAGCGTTTCGTGCGCAGCCTGCGCCGGGACGCTCGCTATCGGGCGTTTGGCGGTTAAGCTGCCGCTGAGCGGCTCCCGCATGCAGCCGCGCCGTGTGCTGCCGGTATAATCGCGGCTTTCCTGCCGCAGCCCATTTCGATGTCCACCCTTGCCGTCATTCTGATTGCGACTGCCGCGGGCAGTCTGCTGAGCCTGCTGCTGGCCGCCCTGGTCGCATTGTCGGCGCGGCCGCACTGGGTGCCGGTGCTGGTGAGTTATGCGATCGGTGCCTTGCTCGGGGCTTCGCTGCTGGAGGTTCTACCGGAAGCGGTCGAACTGGCGGCGGAGACGGGGGGCGACGTCGGTACGGTCGCCAAGGCCTTGCTGTTCGGCATTCTGCTGTTCTTCCTGCTGGAAAAGCTGGTGCTGTGGCGGCACTGCCACGAGGAAGTGTGCGAGGCGCACGGAAGCCACAGCCATGGCCACGACCATGGGCGCTCCGGCCTGATGATCACGGTGGGCGACACCTTCCACAACTTCGTCGACGGCGTGATCATCGCCGGCGCTTTCCTGGTCGATTTCCGGCTGGGGGTGGTGACCGCGCTGGCGATCATCGCGCATGAAATTCCGCAGGAAATCGGCGACTTCCTGATCCTGTTGCACTCGGGCTACAGCCGGACGAAGGCCTTGCTGATCAACTTCCTGACCGGTGTGGCGACGCTGCTTGGTGCGCTGCTCGGCTATTTTGCGCTGAAAATGCTGGAAGGCTGGATGCCGGTACTGCTCGGCATCGCCGGCGCGAGCATGCTGTATGTGGCGCTGTCCGACCTGATCCCGGGGCTGCATCGCCGCGCCGAGCTCGGCGCCACCCTGCAGCAGCTAGTGCTGATCGGACTTGGCATCGGGACCGTCGCGCTGGTCGGTCACTTCATCGGCCACGGGCATTGAACGCCGTCTGCGCGGACGGTCGAAGACATAGATGAAGAGCGCCAGCGGCAGCACGCCGAGGAACACCACGATTGCGAGTGCCTTGCCGATACTGCTGGCGGTAATCGCCATCATCAGGATCACGTAGGCCCAGCCGATCGCCACGATATACATCACAAGCTCCATCAGGATTGACCGTCATGGTAACCAAAGCAAAACGCGCACGCACGCCGACCGTCGGCTTCGTCTCGCTCGGCTGTCCGAAAGCGACCGTCGATTCGGAGCGCATCCTCACCCAACTGCGCGCGGAAGGCTATGGCATCGTCGGCAGCTATGACGACGCCGACGTGGTGGTGGTCAACACCTGCGGCTTCATCGACGCCGCGGTGCAGGAATCGCTGGAGGCGATCGGCGAGGCGCTGGCGGAGAACGGCAAGGTCATCGTCACCGGCTGCCTCGGCGCCAAGGGCGAGGTGGTGCGCGAGGCGCATCCCAAGGTGCTGGCCGTGTCCGGCCCGCACGCGCTCGACGAGGTGATGGAGGCGGTGCACAGTGCGCTGCCGAAGCCGCACGATCCCTTCGAGGACCTGATTCCGCCCGGCGGCGTCAAGCTGACGCCGCGCCACTATGCGTATCTGAAGATTTCCGAGGGCTGCAATCATCGCTGCACCTTCTGCATCATTCCGTCGATGCGCGGCGACCTGGTGAGCCGGCCGATCGGCGAGGTGATGCACGAGGCGGAAAAGCTGGTCGGCGCCGGCGTGCAGGAGTTGCTCGTCGTGTCGCAGGACACCAGCGCCTACGGCGTCGACATGAAATACCGCCCCGGTTTCTGGAACGGCCGCCCGCTGAAGACGCGCATGACCGAACTCGCCGGCGCGCTCGGCGGCCTCGGCGCCTGGGTGCGGCTGCATTATGTGTATCCGTATCCCAGCGTCGACGATGTCATCCCGCTGATGGCAGACGGCATCGTGCTCCCCTATCTCGACATTCCCTTCCAGCACGCGAGTCCGCGCCTCCTGAAGCTGATGAAGCGGCCCGGCGCGGTCGACAAGACGCTCGATCGCATCCAGGCCTGGCGCCGGGCGGTGCCGGATCTCACGCTGCGCTCGACCTTCATCGTCGGCTTTCCCGGCGAGACCGACGCCGAGTTCGAGGAGCTGTTGGCGTTTCTGAAGGAAGCGCAGCTCGACCGCGTCGGCTGCTTCAAGTATTCGCCGGTCGAAGGTGCGGCTGCCAACGCACTGCCTGATCCCGTGCCGGAAGACTTGAAGGAAGAGCGTCTGGAGCGCTTCATGGAAACCCAGGCTGAAATTTCCGCGGCGCGGCTCGACGCCAGGATCGGCAAGACCCTCGAGGTGATGGTCGACGACGAGGATGAAGTCGGCGCGATCGCGCGCAGCCATGCCGACGCGCCGGAAATCGACGGCGTCGTCTATCTCGAAGGCGTGCACGGCCTGAAGCCGGGCGCGCGGCTCAAGGTCAGGGTCGACTCGGCCGACGAGCACGACCTCTGGGCGACGCCGGTCTAGGGTTTCGTCAGGCGCTCGAGCAGGCTGCGCGGCCGGCGCCACACGCGCCAGGCGTCGCCTGCGGTGAGGTGCAGCGCCTTGCCGTGGTCGGGGTCGAGCAGGCGCACGCCCTGCGGGCCGGTCTTGCGTAATTGACTGCGCAGCGGCGCAAACCAGTCTCTTTCCAGGGCGCGCATGGCTTCGCGCCAGCCCCAGGCGTCGCCGACCTGGCCGCTTTCGGTGAGGGTGTCGAGCACCACCACGTCCTGCGTGCCGAGGCGTTGCGCGCCCAGCTGGCCGGGCAGCGTGTGGATGCGTGCGCCGCAGCTTGCCGCGAGCGCCAGCGTTGCGGCGTGCCGCGCGTGTACCGACGGTGGATTGCGGCCGGGTGCAGGCGCGCGGCCGCCGCCCCACAGCCAGAGCGAATTCACCGCGGGTTCGCCGCGCGCTTCGCGCGCCGCGTTGACCGGATGGTCGTGCAGCAGCATTTGCAGTTCATTGAGCCGGGAGCGGAACGTCATGGCGTCCGCACCCTGCGGCAGCAGCGGGTCGATGTCGCGCCCGATGGCGACGGCAAGCGGCGTAGTGATGAGATCCGGAGCGTCGGCGTAACGCAGATACCAGCGCTGCGGGTGATAGGGCCGTGGTGCGAGTTCGGCGCCGAAATGCCGGCCGATAGCCGCCGCCAGCGCGTCAGCCTCCTCGCGCGACAGAGCGAGCGCTTCGCTGCCCGCCAGTACGATGCGGTCGCGCATCACCCGCAGATGGACGGGGTCGGCGCGCAGCCACCAGGCCTCGCCCGGCGCTTCGCCTTCGGCCGCGAGGGTGAGCGGCGCGATCGGCCAGTCCTGCTGGCGCGCGATGCCGAGCGCCTCGCACAGCGCGGCTTCCAGGCCTTCGGCCGGCGCGTCCTGCAGGCTGCCGCGCACCAGCAGGGTTTCCAGCGCGGGCAGGCGCAGATCGTGGGCGGCGGTTTCCAGCAGGCGTGGTGAAGGGAAGAGATGCGGCACGATGAACAGCATGGGGCGAGTGTAGCAAGCCGCCGCTAGAATGTCGGCCATGCGTCAACTGCTCCATGAGATCACCGTTCCCACCTGCGGCAAGGGCCTGTACGCCTTCACGCCGCAGGTGCGCGCCTGGGTGCAGGGCAGCGGAATCCGCGAGGGCCTGCTGACGCTCTACATCCGTCACACCTCGGCGAGCCTGCTGGTCCAGGAAAACTACGACCCCACGGTGCAGACCGACCTGGAGCGCTTTTTCTCGCGCCTGGTGCCGGAAGGCGATCCGATCTACGACCATGTGCTGGAAGGCGCCGATGACATGCCTGCCCACGTGCGCGCGGCGCTCACCCAGACGCATCTGGCGATTCCCGTCGCCGATGGCGCGCCGCTGCTCGGCACCTGGCAGGGGCTCTATGTATTCGAGCACCGCCGCGCCGCGCAGACGCGCTCGGTGGCGCTGCACCTCCTCGGCGAGTAGGGCGGCTGTGGCATACTCCGGCGATTCCCCTGTCGAGGCGTACCTTGCTTCCGTTTGAACTCCTGATCGGCCTGCGCTACACCCACGCCAAGCGCCGCAATCATTTCATATCCTTCATTTCCATCGTCTCCATGGCGGGCATCGCGCTCGGCGTGACGGCGCTGATCGTGGTGCTGTCGGTGATGAACGGCTTCCAGGAGGAGTTGCGCGCGCGCATCCTGGGCGTCGCCGCGCATCTGGAGATCAGCGGCCCCGGCGAGCGCATCGCCGACTGGCGCGCGGTGATGGCGCACGCGAAGCAGCACCCGGATGTCGTCGCCAGCGCGCCCTTCGTCAATTCGCAGGGTATGCTCGCCAACGGCGAGTTCGTGCGCGGTGCCGTCATCCGCGGCGTGGCGCCCGAACTGGAAAACCAGGTTGCCGATTTTGCCGCGTACATGACATCCGGCCGGCTCGATGATCTGCGGCCGGGCGAATTCGGCATCCTGCTCGGCGCCGAACTGGCGCGCGCGCTCTACGTCGCGCCGGGCGACAAGGTCGTGCTGCTGAGCCCGCAGGGCAACATCACCCCCGCCGGCGTAATGCCGCGCGTGAAGCAGTTCACCGTCGCCGGCATTTTCGAGGCCGGCATGTTCGAATACGATTCCGGCCTCGCGCTGATCCATCTGAACGATGCGCAGAAGCTGCTGCGGCTGGGCGATGACGTGTCGGGGGTGCGTCTCAAGTTGAGCGATCTCTTCCGCGCGCCCTTCGTTACCCGCGACCTGTCGCAGAGCCTCATCGGCGACTACTACCTGGTCGACTGGACGCAGAGCCACGCCAACTTCTTCCGCGCAGTGGCGATCGAAAAGCGCATGATGTTCCTGATCCTGCTGCTGATCGTCGCCGTCGCGGCGTTCAACATCGTCTCCACTCTGGTGATGGCTGTCACCGACAAGCAGTCCGACATCGCCATCCTGCGCACGCTCGGCGCGCGGCCCGCATCGATCATGAAGATCTTCATCGTGCAGGGGGCCTTCATCGGCGTGTTCGGCACCGTGCTCGGCATCGCCGGCGGGGTGGCGCTCGCGCTCAATCTGGAAACCGTGGTGCCCTTCATCGAGCGTCTTGCCGGCATGGACCTGTTTCCCGCCGACGTGTACTACATCAACGAACTGCCGTCCAAGCTCGAGTGGGGCGAGGTCGGCCTGATCGCCGGGATTTCCTTCCTCATCAGCCTGCTGGCGACGCTGTATCCGAGCTGGCGCGCGTCTCGCATCAATCCGGCGGAGGCGTTGCGCTATGAGTAGGCAGGATTCAGGGTTCAGGATTCAGGGGCCGGGGAACAGCGACGGCGTCGTGCTGCGCTGCGAGGGCCTGGGCAAGACCTTCCGCCAGGGCAAGGTCGACGTGCCGGTGCTTGCGAGCGTCGACCTCGCCATTCGTGCCGGCGAGTCGCTCGCCATCGTCGGCGCGTCGGGTTCGGGCAAGAGCACGCTGCTGCATCTGCTGGGCGGGCTTGATGCGCCGACGCGCGGCCGCGTCGAGCTGCTGGGGCGTGATCCGTTCTCGATTTCCGAGGCGGCACGCTGCGAGCTGCGCAACCGCGCGCTTGGCTTCGTCTACCAGTTCCACCATCTGCTGCCGGAATTCACCGCGCAGGAGAATGCGGCCATGCCTTTCATCATCCGGCGCATGGCGCTCAGCGAGGCGTTCGCCCGCGCGGCGGCCATCCTCGACGAAGTCGGGCTGGGCCATCGCCTCGACCACCGCCCCGGCGAGCTTTCCGGCGGCGAGCGCCAGCGCGTCGCCATCGCGCGTGCGCTGGTCACGCAGCCGGCGTGCATCCTCGCCGACGAGCCGACCGGCAACCTCGACCGCCACACTGCGGATGCCGTGTTCGACCTCATGCGCGAACTCAACCGCAAGCACCGCACCAGTCTCGTCATCGTCACCCACGACGCCGACCTCGCCGCGCGCATGGACCGGCAGATGCGCCTGGTCGACGGAAACCTGCAACCGGCCTGATCCCGCGGCGCGATGCGGATCGTCCTCATCGCGTTCTGCCTCGGCGTGTGGTGGCTGCAGCAGCAGGCCGCGCTGCCGCCGATGCGCTGGCTGTGGGGCTTGCCCTTGCTGGCGTCGGTGCTGTGGTGGCCGAAGTCTCCCCAACCCCTGATCGACTTCACGCGCCGCGCGGCCATCGCCGCGCTGTGCATCGCGCTCGGCTTCGCCTGGGCCGCGTGGCGCGCAGACGCGCGCCTGGCCGAGCGCCTGCCTGGGCACTGGCAGGGGGTCGATATCGAACTCGTCGGCGTGATCAGCGACCTGACGCACAGCCATGATCGCGGCGAGCGTTTCGTGCTCGACGTCGAACGCGTGCTGACGCCGAATGCGCCCGATTTGAAACGCGTGCAACTGACGCGCTACTGGCCGCGCGGCGCGACGGCGTTCGACGCGCGCATGCGCGCCGGCGAGCGCTGGCAGCTCACGGTGCGCCTGCGCCTGCCCTACGGCACCCGCAATCCGCACGGTTTCGATCTCGAAGCCTGGATGCTCGAACGGCGTATCAACGCCAGCGGTTACGTGCGCGAGTCGCCGCCGCCGCAGCGGCGCGTTGCCTTGGCGCACACGCCTGCGGCGTGGATCGCCGCCGCGCGCGCAGCCGTGCGCGACCGGATCCTTGCCACCCTGGGCGATGCGCCCTACGCCGGCGTCATCGCTGCGCTGGTCGTCGGCGACCAGCGCAGCATTCCGCACGAGCAGTGGCGCGCCTTCACCCGCACCGGCGTCAATCACCTGCTGTCGATTTCCGGCCTGCACGTCACCATGATCGCCGCACTCGCCGGCTGGGGCGTGGCGGGCGTGTGGCGGCGGCTGCCGCGCCGGGCGGAACGGCTGCCCGCGCGCCAGGCGGGGCTCGCCGCCGCCGTGCTGGCGGCGATCGCCTACGCGATGCTGGCAGGCTTCCAGGTGCCGGCGCAGCGCACGCTCTTCATGCTGATTGTCGTCGCGTTCGCATTCTGGGGGCGGCGCGAGCCCAGGCCCTTCAGCGCATTGATCGTCGCGCTCGCGGTGGTGCTGGCGATCGACCCCTGGGCGGTGCTGTCGGCGGGCTTCTGGCTGTCGTTCGGCGCGATGGCGGCGATCCTGTGGGTGACGGTCGGCCGCGTGGCCCTGCCAAACAAGCTGCGCGGCTGGATCACCGTGCAGGCTGCCGTCACGCTGGCACTGGCCCCTGCGCTGCTGCTGCTGTTCCAGCAGGTGTCGCTGATTTCCCCGCTGGCCAATGCGGTCGCCATTCCCCTGGTGAGTTGGCTCATCACGCCGCTGGCGCTGCTCGGCGTGCTGGTGCCGCCCGTGTGGCACGTCGCGGCGTGGCTGATGGACGGGCTCGGCGCGGGTCTCGCCTGGGCGGCGGCCCTGCCGCTGGCGGTGGCGACGCTGCCGGCGCCGCCCGGCTGGGCGATCGCGCTGGCGCTCGTCGGCACAGTCTGGCTGCTGCTGCCGCGCGGCTTCCCGGCGCGCAGCCTGGGGGCGGTACTGTGGCTGCCGCTGCTGTTGCCGCAGCACGAGCTCATCGCGCCGGGGGCGTTCCGTGCCGATGTGATCGACGTCGGACAGGGCACGGCGGTGCTGATCCGCACCGCGCGGCATGCGCTGCTCTACGATACCGGCGCCTCGTATGCCGAGAGCGACGCGGGCGAGCGCATCGTCGTGCCGTTTCTGCGCGCCTCGGGCGTCGGGCAATTGTCCGGCCTGGTCGTCACGCACGACGACGACGACCACAGCGGCGGCCTGCGCTCGGTGCTGCGCGATGTGCCCACCAGTTGGCTTCTGCACGGCATGCCGGCCGACAGCCCGCTGCTCGCGGGCGCACCCGATGCCCGGCGCTGCGTGCGCGGCCAGCGCTGGAGCTGGGATGGCGTGAGTTTCGAAGTCCTTAACCCGCGGCCGTCGGCGCAAGCGCAGAAAAATCGGCGCAACAACGACCACAGCTGCGTGCTGCGCGTGCGCAGCGGCCGGCACAGTCTGCTGCTGACCGGCGACGGTGAACGCCAGACCGAGCTGGAACTCGTCGAGTCGGGGCTGCTCGAACCGGTGCGCGTGCTGCTCGCGGGCCATCACGGCAGCCGCACATCGTCGATCGCGGAATTCGTCGACGCCACGCGCCCCGAGCTTGTCGTCTTCACCCTGGGCTACCGCAATCGCTACGGCCATCCGCATCCCGACGTCGTCGCGCGCTTTCGCAAGCTCAACGCGCGCCTGTTGCGCAGCGACCGCGACGGCCTCATCCGTCTCGATTTTGGCGAAGCCGGGGTCGAGGCCGCACAATATCGATCCATGAACCGACGCTACTGGCACACGCCGTATTCCCACCCATGAGCGAGGCGACCAAGCCCCGCTGCTTCGACGCGACCGACCTCGATGCCGCCCGGCAGGCGCTGGCGCGCGTGCTGCCGGTGGCGGAGAACGACCTGCCTTGGCGGGCGCTGGCGCACGCGCACGATCGCCTGGGGGGCAGCGCGCTGTTCGCGCACAGCGTCGGCAGCGCGCTCATCGCCGCCGAGCTGCGGGTCGGGGCCGATGCCGTCGCGGCGGCGCTGCTGCACGCCTGCCTCGACGACGCGCCCGAATTCGACGCGGCGTTCGGCCCCGCCGCGCGGCTGGCGCGCGGCGTCGCCGCCATGGCGCGCATCGAGGCGCTCGCCGCCAGCACCACCGACAAGCGCGTCGACCCGCATGCGCAGCTGGAAGCCCTGCGCCAGATGGTGCTGGCGATGGTCGAGGACATTCGCGTGGTGCTGGCGAAGCTCGCCGAGCGTACCCATGCCTTGCGCTGCGCGGCCAACCATGAAGCGGCGACGCGCGCCGCGCTCGGCCAGCAGGCGCGCGAACTCTTCGCGCCGCTCGCCAACCGCCTTGGCGTGTGGCAGATCAAATGGGAAATGGAAGACTGGGCGTTCCGCTACCTGGAGCCCGACACGTATAAATCCATCGCCGCGCAGTTGGATGAAAAGCGTGCCGACCGCGAGGCCTACATCCTGGGCATCATCGAGCGCCTCGAGGCCGAGCTCGCGCTGCACGGCATCGAGGCCGAGGTCACCGGGCGTCCCAAGCACATCGCCAGCATCGTCAACAAGATGCGCAGGAAGCGACTCAGCTTCGAGCAGCTCTACGACATCCGCGCGGTGCGCGTGCTGGTGAAGCACGAGATCGACTGCTACACCGTGCTGGGTCTGGTGCACAACCTGTGGCAGCCGATCCCGGGCGAGTTCGACGACTACATCTCGCAGCCCAAGAGCAACGACTACCGCTCGCTGCACACCGCCGTAATCGGCCCCGAGGACCGCGCGCTCGAAGTGCAGATCCGCACCTTCGACATGCACCACAACGCCGAACTCGGCGTCGCCGCGCACTGGCGCTACAAGGAGGGCGGCAGGCAGGACGCGCAGTACGAGGAGAAGATTGCGTGGCTCAGGCGCATTCTCGAATGGAAGGACGACGTCGCCGACAGCAGCGAATTCACCGAGCAGTTCAAGACCGAGCTGTTCCACGACCAGGTCTACGTGCTCACGCCGCAGGGCCGCGTCATCGCGCTCGACCGCGGCGCGACGCCGGTCGACTTCGCCTACACGCTGCACACCGACCTGGGCCACCGCTGCCGCGGCGCCAAGGTCGACGGCGCGATGGTGCCGCTCAACACCGTGCTGGAGAACGGCCAGCGGGTCGAGATCGTCACCGTCAAGGAAGGCGCGCCGAGCCGCGACTGGCTCAATCCCGCGCTGGGCTACCTGGCGACGCACCGCGCACGTTCCAAGGTGCGCGCGTGGTTCCGCCAGCGCGACGTCGGCGAGCAGGTGAGCCTCGGGCGCAACCTGCTGGAGAAGGAGCTCAAGCGTCTCGGCATCGTCGAAACGAACCTGGAGAAACTCGCGCAGCGGCTCAAGTTCGGCAAACTGGATGACTTCCTCGCCGCGCTCGGACGCGGCGACGTCGGCCAGCGCGACCTCGTCAATGCGCTCGCCGAACCGGGCAAGCCGGTGCCGGCGCTGGTGCCGACGGCGAAGCCGCGGGCGCGGCCGCAATCGGGCAATCCCGTCGTCATCCCCGGCCTCGGCGATGTGCCGCTGACCATGGCGCGCTGCTGCAGGCCGCGCCCGCCCGAGCCGATTGCCGCCTACACGACCGTCGGGCGCGGGCTTACCGTGCATCGCGCCGATTGCGCCAGCCTGCGCCGCGCCAACCCCGCGCGCATGATGCCGGCGGAGTGGGCGCTCGACGCCGGCGCGGCGTTCGAGGTCGACATCCGCCTCAAGGCTTTCGATCGCCAGGGTCTGCTGCGCGACGTTTCCGACGTCATCGCCAAGGATCGTCTCGACGTGCTGCGCGTCAACACCGAGAGCCGCGGCGAATACGCGCACATGCAGCTCACCGTGCGGGTCAAGGAGTTGCCGCAGCTGTCGCGTCTGTTGACGCGCCTGCAGCATGTGCAGAACGTGATCGAAGTGAGCCGCGCGTGAGTTTCGTTTATTGTTCCACTGGCCTTTGTTGACCCCACGGTATTCGTCATGACGCCCCAAGCCGCGATCCTCGAGCCCATCTCCGACCACGCCCGCTCGTTGTATTTCGACCTCAAGCCCGGCGCCGATCCGCGCCCGGCGCTGGAGCAGCTGGCGGCCGCGTGCGACGGACGCACCGCACTGCTGGGCGTGGGCGCGCCGGTTGCGGCGGCACTGGGCGCGAGTCTCGCGGGCCTGCGGAGCTTCCCCGACCTGCCGAACGCGAAGCCGGCGATCCCCGCCACGCAGCACGCGCTGTGGCTGTGGCTGCGCGGCAACGAGCCGGGCGACCTGCTGCATCGGGGGCGCGCGCTGGAGGCGCTTGCCGCGCCGGCGTTCGTCCGCGTGCAGGCGCTCGACGCCTACCGTTACCGCGACAGCCGCGACCTCACCGGCTATGAGGACGGCACCGAGAATCCGCAGGATGAGGAAGCGGTCGCCGCGGCGATCGCACAGGGGCAGGGCGCGGGGCTCGATGGATCGAGCTTCGCCGCAGTGCAGCAATGGCTGCACGATTTTTCCGCCTTCGACGCGATGCCGCGTGCCGAGCAGGACGACTGCTTCGGCCGCAACCGCGACAGCAACGAGGAACTCGATGACGCGCCCGCGTCGGCGCACGTCAAGCGCACCGCGCAGGAGGACTTCGAGCCGGCCGCCTTCGTCGTGCGGCGCTCGATGCCGTGGACGCAGGGCGCCGACGCCGGCCTCGTCTTCCTCGCCTTCGGCAAGTCGTTCGACGCGTTCGAGGCGCTGCTGCGCCGCATGACCGGTCACGACGACGGCATCAGCGACGCGCTGTTCGACTTCACGCGCCCGCTTACCGGCGGCTTCTACTGGTGTCCGCCGATGGGCCGCGCCGGCGTCGATCTTTCAGCGCTGGGCCTTTGAATGGACGCGCCGGCCGGCCCTGAAGCGGCGCTGCCGGCGAAGCCGCCGTGGTGGCGCAACTGGAAAGTGATGCTGCCGCTGTGGGGCGCGATCGGCGGGCTCGTCTGGCTGGGCCTGCATTTCAACGTCGACCGCAGCGTGATCGCCGGCAGCGTGGTGGCGGTCGGGCTGCTCTCCAACGCGTTCGCCTGGCTGCTGGGCGTGATCGCACTGGTGCCGGTGATCGGGCCGATCATCGTCAAGGTGCTGTCGATCGGCTTCATCTGGCTGCTCAACGCGGTCGGCTACCTGGTGTCCTACATCGCCATCCGCCGCGGCTACTCGAAGGACGTGCTGACCTACCGCGGTCTCACGGTCGCCGTGATCATCGGCATCGTCGTCGGCTTCGTGCTGGGGAAACTGCTTTAGTCGACGAGCGTTTGCGCGATCCGCCGCAGCCCCTGCGGCGACACGTCATCGATGTGCAGCGTGCGGTCGGCAGGCGAGGGCGCGTAGTTGTGCGACAGCGATTTCAGGTAAGCCGGGTCGTAGTGCTGCTCCAGCAGCGCGGCGACCAGCGCCGGCCAGGCACGCTGGCGCGACAGCGCCTGCCAGGCGGCGACAGTGTCGCGCCCGCGCAGCTCCGCCAGGTGCGCGAGGCGTTCGTTGATCGCCTCCGGGTCGTCGAGAAAATGCGCGTAATCCTCGATCAGCAGCGCAACGCGCGCTGCCAGCGGCACGTCGAGCCGGATGCAGGGACTCGATCGCATCGCCTTGATGAGCGTCTCGGGCACCTGCAGCGAACCGATTTTCTTGCTTTCGGACTCGACGAATACCGGGCGCGCGGGGTCGAAGCGCTTGAGCGCCGCCCAGATCGCCGACTCGAAGCTTTTCTGCGAGGGCTGCGGCTGGCCGGGCAGGGCGCCGAGCAGCGAGCCGCGGTGAGCGGCCAGGGCTTCCAGGTCGAGCGCCTGGGCGCCGCACGCATCGAGCGCCTGCAGCAGCCGGCTCTTGCCGCTGCCGGTCGGGCCCAGTACGACGCGTAAATTGAATTCCGTCGGCAGGCGTTCGAGCTCGGCGACGACATGGCGGCGGTAGGCCTTGTAGCCGCCGTCGAGCTGCACCGCGGGAAAGCCGATCTTCTGCAGGATATGGGTCAGCGCGCCGCTGCGGTTGCCGCCGCGCCAGCAATAGACCAGCGGGCGGTAGCCCTTGGGCTTGCCGGCGAACCAGGCGTCGAGGTGCGTTGCGATGTTGCGGGCGACGAGCGCCGCGCCGACCTTCTTGGCATCGAACGCCGAGGCCTGCTTGTGCAGGGTGCCGACGCGCGCGCGTTCGGCGTCGTCGAGCACGGGCAGATTGATCGCGCCGGGCAGGTGGTCCTCGGCAAACTCGCCCGGCGAGCGCGCGTCGATGATGTCATCGAAGGCGGCAAGGTCGTCGAAGGGGGTGGACACGCTGGATTCGGCTTCCGGACAGGCGCGCGAGGGCGCAGGGTCTGAATTGTCACACAGCGCGACGACGCGCGCCAAAGGCGGCAGGAGGCAATATCGGGAGAGAATAAACCCCGTCGCCTGCTGGCGACAGAAAAACCGGGCGATCAGCCCGGTGGTGTTCAGTGCGGCAGGACGACTTTCAGCGACGGTGTCTGGCGGTCTTCCGCGCGCCGACAGACAGGCTTGCGGCGGTCAGCCGTGAGACCGGGCGGCAAGGCAGCGTTCGCGGGGGCGACGCGACGGTCGCCGAGGCGCCGCTCCAGGGGGATGAACTCGACTTCGTATACAGGCAGGGCAGACATGGGCATGTCCTTATATGTCGATATGTTGGCAATGATAGTCAAGATCTCGACAAATTGACAGGATCAAGCCTGCCCGCCAGTAGGATTATTTCAACCGCCTGTCGGTGGCGCGCCACAAGTCAGGTTTGTTTCTCGCGCATCATGCGCTGCTTCTCGCGTTGCCACTCGCGATCCTTCTCCGCGGCCCGCTTGTCGTGCTGCTTCTTGCCCTTGGCCAGGCCGACTTCCAGCTTGATGCGCCCCCGCTTGTAGTGCAGGTCGATTGGCACCAGGGTGTAGCCGGCGCGCTCGGTCTTGCCGATCAGCTTGCTGATTTCCGCGGCGTGCAGCAAGAGCTTGCGCGAACG
Source organism: Pseudomonadota bacterium (assembly GCA_040753235.1). GTDB lineage: Bacteria > Pseudomonadota > Gammaproteobacteria > Burkholderiales > Thiobacillaceae > Thiobacillus. The sequence continues at coordinate 168,140 of JBFMET010000004.1, read as the reverse complement.
CGTGGGGTCGGGGTGGACGTGGGTCGAGGCCGTGGGCAGCGGGCTGATGTGGCAGCCGATCAGCCAGACGGCGCCGTTGTTCACAACCACGTAGGCTTCCTTCAGCTGCACGCGGCCGGCGCGGATGGATTTCACTTCCCAGCCTTCGAGCGCGAGGCCGGCCTCGTAACGCTCCTCGATGAAGTAGTCGTGAAAGGCTTTTTTGTTGTCGACGATGCTCATGACGGGCGGGCTTGCGTACAATGCCTGATTTTACAAGGCCTTTAACGATTCTTCATGGCGCGAGTGGAAAAAAGCGTGCTGGTGCCGCACACGCCGGAACGCATGTTCGACCTGGTCGACCGGGTCGAGGACTATCCGAATTTCCTGCCCTGGTGCGGCGGTACCGAACTGAAGCGGCGCGACGATGCGAGCACCGTGGCCACCATCCACATCGCCTACCTGGGCATCCGCCACAGCTTCACCACCGAGAACATCAAGGTGCGTCCGCGCGAAATGCGCATCCGATTGCAGGAGGGCCCGTTCTCGCATCTCGAGGGCGACTGGACCTTCGTGCCGCTCGGCGACGACGCCTGCAAGGTGATCTTCCGTCTCGAATACGCTTTTTCCAGCCGCGCGCTGGAGAAGGTGCTGGCGCCGGTGTTCGGCCACATCACCCGCACTTTCGTCGACGCCTTCGTGCGCCGCGCCGACGAGGCGCACGTGTCATGAGCGAAGCGCCGATCCGCGTCGAAGTCGTCTACGCCCTGCCGGCCGAGCAGCCGATACTGTACGTGAACCTGGCCGAGGGCGCGACGGTGGAAGACGCCATCCGCGCCTCCGGCGTGCTGGACGCGCATCCGGACATCGATCTGGCGAAGAACAAGGTCGGCATCTTCAGCAAGCTGGTGAAGCTCGACGAGAAGGTGCGCGACCGCGACCGTGTCGAGATCTATCGCCCGCTGATCGCCGATCCCAAGGAAGTGCGCCGCAAGCGCGCCGAGGAAGGCAAGGTCACGAAGAAGGGCGGGGGCGACGCTGCCTGAGGTGTTGCCAGGAAAACAAAAGGCCCCCCGGGTTCGGGGGGCCTTTTGCGTCAGGGGCGACTCGAATCAGTCGCCGACTTTCAGCAGCGGGTAGTTCAGTTGGGCGATCCCGAGCTTGGCGTGCTCCTGAACGATCTTGGCCTGCTTCATCACGGTGTCGCTGTCGCCCTTTTCGGCGGCGGCCTGAGCTGCCTTCAGCGCGGCGTCGGCGGTGGTCCACAGCGCGAATTTGGCGCTGGCGTCCTTGGCCGCGGCTTCGGCAGCGGTCAGCGCGGCCTTGGCTTCGGCGCTCAGTTGGGGCTTGGCGGGCGCCTGCTGCGTGGCGCAGCCGGACAGGGCGATCAGGGCGGCGGAAGTCAGGGCAAGCAAAACTTTGGACATTGGTTTTATCTCCTCGAGTTGTGTGGCAATCAGGGGTCGGGCTGTCGCTCCGCGGGCCCTAGCAGGTTGTGCTGATGCAAACTTATCCCCATCGGGCAGCGGAGTCAACCGCCCGTGCCCGATTCACTTTGGTAGATTCCGACCAATCGCTTTCGCCGGTCCTGCGGGCAGGTTTGTGCGGGGGTGGAGCGGGCGCGTATAATTCCGCTTTGCGTCCAAGGAAAACCCATGCGTGTTCTGCAAAAAGCGCTGACGTTCGACGACGTCCTGCTCGTTCCCGCCCATTCCGCCATCCTCCCCCGCGAAGTCAGCCTGTCCACGCAGTTGACGCGCAGCATCACCCTGAATCTGCCCTTGCTGTCGGCCGCCATGGATACGGTGACCGAGGCGCGCCTGGCGATTGCGCTGGCGCAGGAGGGCGGCATCGGCATCGTCCACAAGAACATGAACGCCGAAATGCAGGCGGCGCAGGTGGCGGCGGTCAAGCGCTTCGAGTCGGGCGTGGTCAAGGACCCCATCACCGTCGCGCCGCAGATGACGGTGCGCCAGGTGCTGGAAATCACCCGCGCCAAGCGCATTTCCGGCCTGCCGGTGATCGACGGCGGCAAGGTGGTCGGCATCGTCACCAACCGCGACCTGCGCTTCGAAACCCGGCTCGACCAGCCGATCGCCAACATCATGACGCCGAAGGAACGGCTGGTGACGGTGAAGGAGGGCGCCAACCGCGACGAGGCGATGGCGCTGCTGCACAAGCACCGCCTGGAGCGCGTGCTGGTGGTGAACGACGCCTTCGAGCTGCGCGGGCTGATTACCGTCAAGGACATCCAGAAGTCGAGCGAGCACCCGCTGGCGTGCAAGGACGCGATGGGCCGCCTGCGGGTCGGCGCCGCGGTCGGCACCGGCGAGGGTACCGAGGAGCGCGTGGCCGCGCTGGTGGCAGCGGGTGTCGACGTCGTCGTCGTCGACACCGCGCACGGCCACTCCAAGGGCGTGCTCGAGCGCGTGAAATGGGTCAAGCAGAACTTCCCCGACGTCCAGGTCATCGGCGGCAACATCGCCACCGCGTCGGCCGCCGCCGCGCTGGTCGAGCACGGTGCCGACGCGGTCAAGGTCGGCATCGGCCCCGGCTCGATCTGCACTACGCGCATGGTCGCCGGTGTCGGCGTGCCGCAGATCAGCGCGGTCGCCAACGTGGCGGATGCGCTGGCGGGCAGCGGCGTCGGCGTCATCGCCGACGGCGGCATCCGCTATTCCGGCGACATCGCCAAGGCGCTCGCCGCCGGCGCCAGCTGCGTGATGCTCGGCGGCCTCTTGGCCGGCACCGAGGAGGCGCCGGGCGAGGTCGAGCTGTTCCAGGGGCGTTCGTACAAGTCGTACCGCGGCATGGGTTCGCTCGGCGCGATGCAGCAGGGATCAAGCGATCGCTACTTCCAGGACAACGAGAAGAGCGCCGAGAAACTGGTGCCGGAAGGCATCGAAGGTCGCGTGCCCTACAAGGGCAGCGTGCTGGGCGTCATTCACCAGATGATGGGCGGCCTGCGTTCGTCGATGGGGTACCTTGGCGTTGCCAGCATCACCGAGATGCACGCCAAGGCCGAATTCGTCGAGATCACCGGTGCCGGCATCCGCGAATCCCACGTGCACGACGTGCAGATCACCAAGGAAGCGCCGAATTATCGTGTTGAGTAGGATCTAGGGGCTAGGATCTAGGGATTAGGGAAAGTCACGCTGCGCGTGGCTTTCTTTTTTATCCGGTTCCGGACCCCCTAGCCCCTAAATCCTAGCCCCTAGTCCCTAGAACCATGCACCAGAAAATCCTCATCCTCGACTTCGGTTCCCAGTACACCCAGCTCATCGCACGCCGCGTGCGTGAAGCCGGCGTCTATTGCGAACTGCATCCCAACGACGTGACCGAGCAATTCGTGCGCGACTTCGCGCCGGCCGGGATCATTCTCTCGGGCGGGCCGAATTCAGTGTACGAGGACGAGACGCCGCGCGCGCCCGACGTCGTGTTCGAGCTCGGCGTGCCGGTGCTTGGCATCTGCTACGGCATGCAGACCATGGCGGCGCAACTGGGTGGCGCGGTCGAGAGCGCGGCCAAGCGCGAGTTCGGCTACGCCGAGATCCGCGCGCGCGGCCACACGCAGCTCTTGCGGGACATCCAGGACCGCGCCAACGACGAAGGCCAAGGGCTCCTTGACGTGTGGATGAGTCACGGCGACAAGGTCACCGCGCTGCCGCCCGGCTTCAAGCTGATGGCGAGCAACGCCGCCACGCCGATCGCCGCGATGGCCGACGAGGCGCGCAAGTTCTACGGCGTGCAGTTCCATCCGGAAGTCACCCATACCCTGCAGGGCAAGCACATTCTCAACCGCTTCGTGCGCGACCTGTGCGGCTGCGCGGGCGACTGGAACATGCCCGACTACGTCGACGAGGCGATCGGCAAGGTGCGCAGCGAAGTCGGCAGCGACGAGGTCATCCTGGGTCTTTCGGGCGGCGTCGATTCGTCGGTGGTCGCCGCGCTCCTGCACCGCGCGATCGGCAAGCAACTCACCTGCGTGTTCGTCGACAACGGCCTGTTGCGCCTGAACGAGGCCGAGCAGGTGATGCAGACCTTCGCCGACAACCTCGGCGTCAAGGTCATCCACGTCGACGCGCGCGACCGCTTCATGAAGGAACTCGCCGGCGTCGCCGACCCCGAGCAGAAACGCAAGATCATCGGCCGCGAATTCGTCCACGTGTTCCAGGAAGAGGCCGCCAGGCTGCCGAAAGCCAAGTGGCTGGCGCAGGGTACGATCTACCCGGACGTGATCGAATCGGCCAGCGCCAAGACCAAGAAGGCGCACACCATCAAGAGCCACCACAACGTCGGTGGCCTGCCCGACACGCTGCATCTCAAATTGCTGGAACCGCTGCGCGAGCTGTTCAAGGACGAGGTGCGCGAGCTCGGCATCGCGCTCGGCCTGCCGCATGACATGGTCTACCGCCATCCCTTCCCGGGTCCGGGCCTGGGCGTGCGCATCCTCGGCGAAGTGAAGCGCGAATACGCCGACCTGCTGAGAAGGGCGGACGCCATCTTCATCGAGGAACTGCGTGCGAGCGGCTGGTACGAGAAAACCAGCCAGGCGTTTGCGGTGTTCCTGCCGGTGAAAAGCGTCGGCGTCATGGGCGACGGCCGTACCTACGATTATGTGGTGGCGCTGCGCGCCGTCGTCACCAGCGACTTCATGACCGCGCACTGGGCCGAATTGCCCTACACGCTCCTCGGCAAGGTCTCCAACCGCATCATCAACGAAGTGCGCGGGCTGAATCGCGTCGTCTACGACATCAGCGGGAAACCCCCGGCGACGATTGAGTGGGAATAATCCAGGCTTGTTCGCGGGCTTTCGGTGACTATCGGAAAAGCGTGTTAACTAGTTGATTACTAAAAATCCATTCGTCCGGGGCAATGATTGCGGGGTACCGAGCCCATGTTTGAGCGCGATCCATTGCTGGAATTGAAGGCTGAAAACGCCCGCTTGATCGCCCTGCTGGAAGCGAACGGCATTCAGTGGCGCGCGCCGCCGGAGCCTGTGCCGCCAGTTTCAACGCCGGAATCCTCGCGGCTCTCAACGGACGAGAAGGTGACGCTGTTTCGCCGCTTGTTCCGGGGACGCACGGATGTCTATCCAGTCCGTTGGGAAGGCAAGACTTCGGCCAAATCGGGATACTCGCCGGCCTGCGCCAACGAATGGCGTACCGGTGTTTGCGAGAAGCCGCGCATCAAGTGTGGGGACTGCGGCAGCCGACTGCTGATCCCGCTATCGGATGCAGTCCTGTACGACCACCTTGCAGGCAAGCATACCGTCGGCGTCTATCCTCTGCTGGAGGACGACACCTGCTACTTCCTTGCCATCGATTTCGACGAAGCCGAGTGGAAAGAAGATGCCCGTGCCTTCGTGCAATCCTGTACCGAACTCGGCGTCCCGGCGGCGCTTGAGATTTCACGATCCGGTAGCGGGGCACACGTCTGGGTGTTTTTCGCTGGCCGGGTGCCGGCGCGCGATGCCCGCCGCCTGGGCACGGCCATCATCAGTCATACCTGCTCGCGCACCCGGCAATTGAGGCTCGCATCCTACGACCGCCTGTTCCCCAACCAGGACACAATGCCCAAGGGCGGTTTCGGCAACCTGATCGCCTTGCCGCTGCAGAAAATCCCCCGCGAGAACGGTTGCAGCGTATTCGTCGATGCGGAACTGCGCCCGTTCGACGACCAATGGGCGTTCCTCGCTGCAATCCAACTGATGGCGCCGCACGACATCGAATCCACCATTCTGCGTGCGACAGGCGGGGTGCATCCGCTGGATGTCACATTCATCGACGAGGAGGATATGGCGCAGCCGTGGCAGCGTTCTATGCCGGTGGCGAATAAATGCTCGGGGCCTTCACTGCCAGAGGCGCTTACCGTGACGCTGGCCAATCTCGTCTACTTCGAGAAAGCGCAGCTGCCGCAGGCGCTGGCGAACCGCTTGATCCGCCTCGCCGCGTTCCAGAACCCGGAGTTCTACAAGGCGCAGGCGATGCGGCTGTCTGTCTGGGACAAGCCGCGCGTGATCGGCTGTGCCGAGAACTATCCGCAGCACATCGCCTTGCCGCGCGGATGCCTGGATGCCGCGCGGGAATTGTTGAGAGACAACGGCATCCGCTGCGAGCTGCGTGATGAGCGCTACGGCGGCGAGTCGCTGGAAGTCGCCTTTGCGGGCGATCTGCGCCCGGATCAGCAATCCGCGGTCGCGGAAATGCTGTGCCATGAGGTCGGCGTGCTGTGTGCGCCTACCGCCTTCGGCAAGACGGTTACCGCGGCAGCGATGATCGCCAGCCGCGGGGTGAGCACGCTGGTGCTGGTACACCGCACGGAGTTGCTCAAGCAGTGGCAGGCGCGTCTGCAGTCCTTCCTTCGCATCGGCAAGGGCACGATCGGCACCATCGGCGGCGGCAAGGCCAAGCCCACAGGGAAGATCGATATCGCGGTGATGCAGTCCCTGTCGCGGCAGGGCGAAGTGAATCCGCTGGTCGAGCGTTACGGTCATGTCATCGTGGACGAATGCCACCATGTCGGTGCAGTGTCATTCGACGCCATTCTGAAGCGCGCCAAGGCGAAATACGTGCTCGGCCTCACCGCCACGCCCATCCGTCGCGACGGCCAGCAACCGATCATTTTTATGCAATGCGGACCGATTCGGCACACGGCGGCAAAACCTGCCGGCGCTCCGCACGATCTGGCGGTGGCGCCGTATTCGCTGCATGCGTGCATCGACCTGCCGCCCGAAGCCGGAATTCAGGATGTGTTCCGGCACCTCGCCAACGATAAGGCCCGAACAGTCGCTATTGCGAGCGAAATCGGACGCGCCTTCAGCCAAGGTCGGAAGATGCTGGTGCTGACCGAGCGTACCGACCACCTCGATGCCATTTCGGCGGCTTTGGCTGGAAAGATACCAGGCTTGTTCATCCTGCATGGCCGGATGTCGCGGACGCAGCGAGCGGCACTGATTGAGCAACTCGATGCGCTACCCCCGGAAGCGCCGCGCGTACTGCTCGCGACCGGCAGGCTGGTCGGGGAGGGGTTCGACCATCCACCGCTGGACACCCTGGTGCTGGCGATGCCGGTGTCGTGGAAGGGGACTTTGCAGCAGTATGCCGGCCGGCTGCACCGCGAGCACGCCAGCAAGACCGACGTTCGGATCATCGATTTCGTGGACACGGGCCACCCGGCGCTGTTGCGGATGTGGGACAAGCGCCGGCGCGGATACGCGGCCATGGGGTATCGAGTCGGCGAATGCTGCCATCGATCGGACCGCATGGCCTGCACGGAAAGTGAATCGAGATGAGTGAATACCAGTACTACGAATTCGTCGCCATCGACACGCCACTGACCCCGAAGCAGATGGCGGCGTTGCGTGCATGCTCGTCCCGCGCCAGCATTACCCCGACCCGTTTCGTCAATGATTATCAGTGGGGCAATCTCAAGGGTGATCCTGCCGACTGGATGCGGCGCTACTTTGATGCTCACGTCTATGTGGCCAACTCGTGTACTTACCTTTTGTACCTGCGCGTGCCGAAAGGTGCGTTCGATGCCGAGACCCTCCGCGCCTTCAGAACCAAAGCCGTTTTTTCGGTTGAGCAGACGAAGACGCATTGGCTGCTTGGATGGGAGCTGGACGAGAGCGGCAACTGCGATCGCTTTGTCGAAGAGGATGGGCGCGGCTGGATGGGCAGGCTGGTTCCATTGCGCGACGAGCTGCTGCGCGGCGACATGCGCCCGCTGTATCTCGGCTGGCTGGCCGGCGTGAGTGCCGGCGAAGTTGACGAACAGGCCATCGAGCCCCAGCCGCCGCCCGGGCTTTCCCGGCTGACCGCTGCCCAGCAATCGCTGGCGGAATTTCTGGAAATCGATGGGGATCTGCTGGCTGCCGCCGGACTCTCCGACGGGCAAGGTTCAAGACCCGACAGCGAAAGCGACGCGGAACGGGATGTCTGGATCGCCGCGCTTCCCGCGGCAGAGAAAACCGCGGCGCTCAAACTGCTGCTGGCCGGGCATGCGCAGCAGGTTGAGCGCGAGCTGAAATTGCGTTTCCTGGCCTGGCAGCGCGAACAACAGCCGGTTGCAAAACAGGAAACGCGGCGGCGCACCTTGGCGGAACTTCAAGAACTGTCGGCATCCGTTGCCGAAACGAGAAAAAGGCGGGAAACGGCGCAGCGCAAAAAAGCCGAGGCCGAGCGGCAGGCGAAGCGGGAAACTTTCTTGCGCACGTTGGCCGCTGACTTCGACCGGTGCTGGCAGGCTGCCGACAAACTGGCCGAACGTGGCATCGCGTCTGCCTACGACGAAGTCAAGCGCGCGCTCGTCGACCTGTCCGAAGCCTATGCGCTGTGCGCGACCCGCAGCGACTTCGACCAAAAACTGGTTCAGTTCATGACCCGGCATGGAAAACGCGGCGCCCTGGTTCGGCGCCTCGCCGATGCGGGCCTCTGGAAGATGCCTTCGCGATGATGGAAGCGAGAAAGACGACGAAGTTCACCGCGAAACACCTGGATGAACTCATCGAGGAGGCGACCACGGACGCCTATTCCGAATCGGAGCAGGCTGGCGGGTTCTTCGCCATGATCGAAGAGTATCTCTCCTTGCCATTCACGACCCGGGTGCTCGGGCAGGCAGTGACGGTGGCCAAGGTCGATATCACCAGCCGCGACCAAATCGTCGCGATTTGCGTGTATGGAAAATCAACTCAGGCCATCCCGATCCTCGATCTGCCGATGCCCGATCCGCCGCCGGAAGGGACGGAATGGATAGCCGCTTACCGCCGCTGGTGCGGGAATTGATGGAAGCGGCCGGTCGTTCAGCGCATCAACCGATGACCAGCTTGACTGGCTTGCCGACGCGGCTGAGCATTTCCACCAGTGTGTCGATGGTGAACTTGGCTGTTTTCCTGTTCACCACGTCGGATACGCGCGGGCGCGAAACCATCAGGATCTCGGCCGCTTCGGCTTGCTTCAGGTGATGCTCGGCAATCCAGGTGGAGATCTCATCCATCAACTGCCGCTTCAGCAATTGGGTGTCGTTGATCTGCTTGCGAGCGGCTGCCTGCAAGCGCTTGGCTTCGGCGGGCGCGAAGCCCAGTTCCAGGAAGAGATTCGCTCCCGGCTTCGTTACATGGCGGATTTCGGTGTCGATCTTCATTTCCGCGCCTTTCTCGCGTTGACCACGGCGACACTAGGGAATCGAGATAGGCACGCGCCTCGGCAATGTCCCTGTCCTGCTTGCTGGTCGCCTGCGTCTTCTTCTGGAAGCAGTGCAGGACATACACGGCTTCCTCGAACTTGGCGACGACCATCACCCGATAGATGCCGCTGGCCTCCCGAATGCGGATTTCCCTGGTGCCGGCCCCGACATCATCGAACGGCTTCCAGTCATCCGGGTCCAACCCAACCTGGACTTTACCCAACTGAAAACCAGCGGAGCGACGTGGGTCGTCCGGGAAAGCCAACAAGTCATCGTAGGCGGAACCCACCCAGCGAATCTCTTTTTCGTCGCTCATCATTTCATTCCGTATAAAAATTTATACGCATCGAGAACGGGAGTCAAACGCTGCAAGCGGGTTATGTGCTGGACGGGTGCTCCGGTAATCGCGTCGTCCATCGCAGTACCGTACCCTTGAGCGCAAACGTAACATCCGCAAAAAATAAGTGGGGGCGCGCTCAGTTCCGACGGCGGCGTCATGCTGGTGCGTCAGGTTGATCGCAGGATCGGCCTGTCGGCGGCGGTGGCGGTAGCACTCTCGGACCCGCGCGATCCGGAACGCATCCGGCATCCGCTGCGCGACCTGATCGCCCAGCGCCTGTACGGGCTGTGCTGCGGCTACGAGGATCTGAACGATCACGACCGGCTGCGCCATGACCCGCTGATGCAGACGGCGGTGGGCAAGGTCGAGGAACTGGCAAGTTCCCCGACCTTCTCGCGCCTGGAGACGCGCGCCACGCGCGCCGATGTCGTGGCCCTGAATCGCGTGCTGGTCGAGCAGTTCATCGCCGCGCAAGGCAAGACGCCGCGCGAACTGATCCTCGACGTCGACGCTTCCGACGTGCCGCTCTTCGGCGACCAGGGTCTGCTCGAGCAGGGCCTCGGTCACGACCGTGAGCAGGGTGCGTTATTCCGTGGGCAGGGTCATGACAAGGCTCCAGTGAATTGGACGGCCAGCGCGTGGTAGAGCGGAATGCCGGCCAGGATGTTGAAGGGGAAGGTCACCCCGAGCACGGCGGCCAGGGACAGGGCCGGGTTGGCCTCGGGCACGGCCAGGCGCATGACCGCCGGCACGGCGATGTGGGAGGCAGAAGCCGCCAGGGTGGCGAGCAGGGTGAGGTTGCCCGGCGACAGGCCGATGAGCAGACCCGTGGCCAGGCCGAAGGCGATGATGAACAGGCCGCGCCGCGTGAGTTCCCCGATCTGGCGGCTGACGATCAGCCCCATCTCCAGCAGGAACAGGGCCGGCGCGCCCTTGAACAGGTCAAAGAACAGTCCCTTGATCGGCGCCAGCCCCTCCGGCCCGGCGATTCAGCCGATAGCCATGCCGCCCAGCAGCGGGCGACGCCCTTGCCCAGGAAGGCCTCATGGCCGAGGGCGCGCCAGTCGGTATCGCGGTTCACGCCGCGCGCCAGCGCGATCGGCCCAGGCCGCGCAGCATGGCGAAAGCAATGAGCGTCTGCGCCACCCCCCAGCAGGATCACGGCGCACAGTTGCGGCAAGAGCGGCGCCAGCGCCTGCTTCGCCAGCCCCTCGCCGCCCTTGAGGCCGATGGTCAGCAGCAGGATCAGCGAGGGAGTCGTAGAGCGCCGAGGGCAGCTTCAGTTCGGAGCGGGCCAGACCCGCCGCCAGGCCGAACAGGAAGAACAGGATGACGACGTCGATCATCATGACCGCACCATGGCCATCACCTTGCCCATGTCCAGCGTATTGGCCTGTTGCCGGATTTGCGGCAGGTACTGGGTTTGCAGCTGTTTGGCGGGCCCAAGCAGGTTCTGGAAGGTCTCGCGCAGCAGCGCGGTGTTCATCACCCGCCCGCCGGCGTAATAGCGCCTGGCCAGTTGCCCCAGGGCATAGGTGGTAGCGAAGGAAAAAGCCATGCCGGTGGCGGTACCACCGATCTTGCCGACGGTCTTGCCCGCCGCCTTGCCGAGCAGCCCGCCCAGCAGCTTGCGGCCGAACTGTTCCAGGTATTGCGAGGTCAGCCCCACCCCGGCGGCGGCGATGAATTCCTTGATGTGGCCCTGGTCCAGCGTCACGCCATAAGCCTTGCCGATGCCGTACACCATCTTGATCTGCAAGGGGATGATGGCCATGGAGGCCCAGGACTGGGGCAACAGCTCCAGGGCGCCGTTGAGCAGGCTGTAGTTGAGGATGGACTGGTCCAGCTCGGCCTCGCTTACCTTCGCTTGCGCCGCGACCACCGGCCCCGGTGCGGTCGCTGCCGCATAAGGGGCAGCGGCCTGGGAAAGCGAGCCGATGGCGTCGGCCTCGCCCTCGACGGCCGCGACGCGATCGGCGTCCAGCCCCAGGCGGGCCTTGAGCTCGTCCAGGAAGCGCCGCTCGGCCTCGCTGGTGTGGCCGTCGGCCTCGCACACGCAAAGCGCCATTTCGTAGGCGAGCTGGCGATGCTCGGCCTCGGTGAGGGCGGCGGCGGCGCTCTCCAGGCCGGCGCGCTTGAGCAGCACATCCTGGTAGAGCTTCATCAGGTCGGGGGCGCCCGCGTCGGCGGCGAGGCTATCGGCGATGCGGCGGATTTCCTCGCGTTCGCGGGCGTGCTTCTCGCCGTCGGCGAAGGCGGCGAGGAGGGTCAGGGTGAGGATGGCGCGTTGTTGTTCGGTATTCATAACGATAACTCCTGTCAGACTTGGGTGATCAGCAGGGCCACCGCGACCAGCGCCACCGTGGCCCAGCCGAGGCGATCCACGTAACGATGCAGGGCCGCTTCCATGGGCGCGCCGCCCCATTTCATCAACCCGGCCACCAGGTAGAAGCGCGCGCCGCGGCCGATGATCGAAGCCAGGGCGAACGGCAGCAGGGCCATGGACAGCGCCCCGGCGGCAATGGTGAAGGCCTTGTAGGGGATGGGCGAGAAGCCGGCGATGAAAATCGCCCAGAAACCGTATTGCTCGAACCACGCCACGGCATTCTGATAGCCGGCCCAGTAAGGCGTGGTTTGCAGCCAGGGCGCGATCGCATCGAAGGTGAAATAGCCGATGGCGTAGCCCGCCAATCCGCCCGCCACCGAGCTCAGCGTGGTGAGCAGGGCAAAACTCCAGGCGCGCTCGGGCCGGGCCAGGCACATGGGCGCCAGCATCACGTCCGGCGGCACCGGAAAGAAGGACGATTCGGCGAAGCTCATCGTTCCCAGGTAGGCGGGCGCATGGCGGTGGCGCGCCCAGCGCATGGCGCGCGCGTAGAGGGGGGAAAAAAGACGCATGATGGGTTCCTTATTTGCCGTGCAGCACGTCGCCCAGGCCCAGCCCGGCCAGGCGCCTGATGCCGCCGGAGAGATAATAATGCACCGCCGGCATTATCGGCGTGGCGGGCAGGGCGATCATGGGGTGGCTCCACAGGGTCGGACGCCCGAGTTCTTCGTTGAAGGCGGCGGAGCCCGCCGGACTGGCGACGATCCGGGGGGCGAGCAGGTAGTTCATCGCCGCCGTTCTCGTACGGCGGCTTGCCGCAGCCGGCCAGGGCCAGCAGCCACGCGGCGGCCAGGGCGAGGGGGAAACGCGGGGGCAACGAGCGCACGCCGGTCGCTTTCGAGGCTTGCGCTGCCCGGTCCCCGCCGCTCATTTCAGCCAGCCCTTGCGGCGGAAATACCAGAACGGCAGCACCACGCTCACCACCATGAGCCCCAGCGACATCGGATAGCCCCAGGTCCGCGACAGCTCGGGCATGTGCTCGAAGTTCATGCCGTAGATGCTGGCGATGAGGGTGGGCGGCAGCATGGCCACGGCGGCCACGGAGAAGATCTTCACCACCTTGTTCTGGCTGATGTTGATGAAGCCGACGATGGCGTCCATCAGGAAATTGATCTTGTCGAAGATGAAGGCCGTGTGGCCGTCCAGGGATTCGATGTCGCGCAGCGCCTGCTGCGCCACCTTGGTCTGCGCCTTGTCGAGATGCCGCTCGCGCGCCAGGTAGGACAGCGCCCGCCGGGTGTCCATCAGGTTGCGCCGCAGCGTGCCGTTGCGCTCTTCCTGGGCCGCCAGGCGGGCGATGAACTCGGCCGCCTCCTCGTCGGTGCCGCGCCGCTCGGCCAGCACCCGGGCACTGATGTCCTTGAGCTCGGCGTGGATGTCCTCCAGGGCGTCCGCCGAATACTCCACGTCGCGGCCATAGATCTCCACCAGCAGGCCGACGGCGCCGCCCGACGGCAGCGGCCGGTTGCGCAGCCGCAGGCGCAAGAGGCGCAGGATGGGCAGGTCCTCGTCGTGCAGGCTGATGAGCAGGTCTTCGCGCAGGATCAGCTTGACCGGCACCACGCCGCAGTCCTGCTGGCGGCCGCAGAGAAAGTCGGAACGCAGGTACAGGGCGCCGCCCTCCTCGTAGGCGCGGGCGCTGGATTCGATGTCGGCGTCCTCTTCCGCCGCCTCGGTGTCGATGGCGAAGACCTCCCGCAGCCAGGCCATTTCCTGCTCGTCGGGTGAAACCGCGTCGATCCAGAACAACGCCGGGTTGCGCAGGTCATCGATGGCGTCGGCCGTGGATTGTTGTGTGAGGGCACCGTCCTTGGCGAAGAGATACAACATGGTGAGTTCCTCGTTCGATTCGTTTCAGGGGAAAAACGGCGGCGATATCAGCACCAGACCGAGGGTGGCGACCCGGTCGCCGCCGCCCGGACGGTCGCCCCCGGTGAGATCGATCTGCACTTGCTCCGGCACCAGCCAGACGCGGGCACCGACCTGAAAGTTCGGCCGACCGCGATTTTCACCGAAAGACTCCCCGAACACCCAGAGCCGCGCGTTCACGCGCCGCTCCAGCGCCGCCCCCCAGGTCAGGGCATTCTCGTCCGACGCGCCCCGGCGCAGCCAGCCCAGGTTCAGATGCAAGAGGGCGTCGCCGCCGGCCAGCGCGCGCGTCATGGGCAGATAAGCGTACCAGTCCCGACCGGCATCCGCGCCGGTGGCGCGCACCGTGCCCACGGCCAGGCCCAGACCCCAGCCGTCGTCGGGCGTGGGCCGAAACAGGGTCTTGGATCACCGAGTGGTGCGCGCGCCGCCCAGGGTCAGCTCCAGATTGCCGGCGGGATTGCAGGCTGGCAAGGCCCAGAACGCACGGCTGCCGGATTCGTCCTGCAGCCAGGATTCGACGTGGCAGGCCCTGGCCTCGACGATGCCGGCGTCGTCCGTGACCAGGGGGCGGCCGGCGCGGGCGGGCGGCGCCCCGGCCAATGCAATGGCCATGGCAAGCCCATGGCGCGCGGATATCTGCAGGGACGGTCGCAAGGGGAACGAGGGGTCGGGAAGGCGCATCCGGCGCTTGTACCACGCACAGATTGTGGAACGCGCGGGGGGCGCGGGTGCAAGGGCGCGTTTCCCCGTCATGCCGCCAGCCTCCAGCGGATCATCCCGCCCGCGCGCAGCGGCACGATGGCCTCCCGACCGACGGACAATTCCTCCGGCACCGTCCAGTTCTGGCGCAGCAGGGTGATGGCGTCACGATTGCGTGGCAGGCCGTAGAAGTCGGGGCCATGGAAACTGGCGAAGGGCTCCAGCCGGTCGAGGGCGCCGGCCTGCTCGAAGGCCTCGGCATACAGCTCGATCGCGGCGTGCGCGGTGTAGATGCCGGCGCAGCCGCAGGCGGACTCCTTGGCGCGGCGGGCGTGCGGCGCGCTGTCGGTGCCGAGGAAGAACTTCGGGTTGCCGCTCGTGACGGCACGGATTAACGCCCGGCGGTGCGCCTCGCGCTTCAACACCGGCAGGCAGTAGGCGTGCGGGCGAATGCCGCCGACGAACATGGCGTTGCGGTTGAGCAGCAGATGGTGCGCGGTGACGGTGGCGGCCACGTTCGGCCCCGCCGCCTCGACGAACGCCACCGCCTCGCGCGTGGTGATGTGTTCCAGCACCACCTTGAGGCACGGGAAGCGCTCGACGATGCGCTGCAGATGCCGCTCGATGAATACTGCCTCGCGGTCGAAGACATCGACCTCGGGGTCGGTGACCTCGCCGTGCAGCAGTAGCGGCAGGCCCACTTCCTCCATGACCGCGAAAACTGCATCGCAGCGCGTGAAGTCGGTGACGCCCCATTGGGCGTTTGTCGTCGCGCCGGCGAGAAAGGCCTCGCCCACGCCGCGTACGAAGCCACTCTCGGCTGCGCGGACGATCTCCTCGGGCGAAGTGTGGTCAGTAAGATAGAGCGTCATCAGGGGCTCGAAGGACAGGCCCGCCGGCAGCGCCGACAGGATGCTGTCGCGGTAGGCGCGCGCATGCTCCACTGTCAGCACGGGCGGATCAAGGTTCGGCATGATCATGGCACGGGCGAAGCGCCGAGCCGTGTCGGGGAGCGCCGCGGCCAGCAGATCGCCATCGCGCAGATGCAGGTGCCAGTCGTCGGGGCGGGTGAGGGTCAGGCGGGTCGTCGTCATGGCGGGCTCAAGGTTGCGTCTTCGGGAATGGGCGATGCACGGGGTCGCGGCGCGCGCACGCGCCAAGCGCCGGCTCAGACCGCGGGCGGGACGAACGGTTCACGACATCCGTCCTGCGTCCGCGTGGTTGGCCGCGGCGTCCGGCCTGCACGCCTTATCGGTCAGCAGATCAAGTACCAGGCCGCGCCGGGTGAGATCGGCGAGAAACCCCCGGCAGTGCCTCGATGAGTGCTTCGGGACGGTTGATGCCCCAGCCATCGTCATGCATTGGGATGATGTCGCTCGTCTGCACCGTGGCGAGCCGGCGGGCGATCGCGGCGGCGGCGTCGCGAACTTCCCGGCGCGCAGCACTCTCCCAGGCCAGATTCAGGCGCGCGCCTTCAGGACCGTGAACAGGGCGAGGAAGGCCCAGCGGTCGATCCGGTTGCCCGCGCGGGGCAGGAGGGAGATGCCGGAATAGAACACCGAAATGCCCGCCAGCGGCGCTGATCGGGGTGGTAGACGCGGTCCTGCAGGTCGGGGTATTCGCCGGCGAGGCGCAGGTAACCCTGCTGGATGGCGTCGGCCACGACCGCATCCATGAGCGGCCAGAAATCGATCATCCGCAGCGTCGCCCGCCGGTCTGCGGCGCGCCAGGCTGATTCGTATGCAGGCAGTCATGGATTGCAGTAATCGCACCGGCCCGGGTCGGCCAGCGCGGTAGCGAGTTCGCGCGTCTCCCGCCGCCCGCAGGCGGGACAGCCCCACACCTCGGCGCGGGCCTCCCGGGTGGGGGCGCCGCAGTCGGCGCAGGGCAGGCCGGGGACGCGCTCGACGAGCCAGTACCCCGGCGCGCCGCAGGCCGGGCAGAGGGACAGCAATTTGTCGCGCAGGTTCTCCGCCGCCAGGCGGATGGCCGCGCGGCGGGTGGGATGGACATGGGCGCGCACGTCGTGTTCGAGGCAGACCAGGCCGTTGCCGGCGAGGCGCAGCGCCCGGGCGAAGGCGGCCTCCAGCGCCGCCCAGTCGCCGATGCCCTTCACGAGGCGCGGATCGTCCGGGTGCGCCGGCCGCACCACCAGATGGTGGGCCGGAAAACCCGCCGCCTCGGCGAAGCGGCGCGCCTCTGCCCAGTCGCCGGTGAGCCGGTGGGCGAAGCGGGTGGCCTGCTGGGCGAGGCCGGCCACCTCGATGCCCCGTTCGTCGTCGAGGAACAGCACCAGCTCGGTGTTCCAGGGCAGGGCGCCGAGCATGGGGTCGGGGCCGAAGGCGCCTTCGCTCGCCAGCCCCAGGGGCAGGCCGGCGATCTCCATGCCGATGCGCGCCTTCCTGCGGGCGGCCTCGAGCTGGGTGCCGGCGCGCGGGATGTCGCGGGTGAAAGTGCCCAGTCGGTCGGTGTCGAAACCGCCCACGCGCCGCACCCGGCAGCCCAGGGCGGCATCCAGCACGGGGGCGATCACCGCCTCCTTGCCATGCTTGGTGAGCAGGGCCACCTCCCGGCCGGCGTAGGGATGGCGTGCCGCCTCAGACGGCATGATCCAGCCCCTGCACAGCCGCCGCCAGGCGCGGCCAGAGGCGCACGAGTTCCACCCCCAGCACGATCCACCAGGCCAGAATCACTATGCCCGTGGCCGCGGCGGCGATGTCCTTGATGATGCCGATCTTTTCGTTGTGGCGGGTCTCGACGAAGTCGCACAGGGCCTCGATGGCGGTGTTGAACAGTTCCGCCGCGACCACCAGGCCGGTGGCCAGCAGGATCACCGCCGCGTCCACCCAGTTATGCAGCCACAGGGCGATCAGCAGCACGCCTACCGACAGCACGACCTTGTACATCACGCTGAAATCGTGCAACACGGCATAGCGCAGGCCGGCGGCGATGACGGCGATCTTGCGCAGCGGGTGGTAGCCCGGCTCGCCGGTGCCGAGAAACTTGTTTCTCATGGGGTTCCTCCCTTGATCCCGGGTTGACGTGTGGCGGCCAAGGCAAGCCCTGCCCAGAGGATGGCCACCAAGAGGCCGGCCGCCACGTCGCTGGGCCAGTGCGCCTGGAGATGGAGCCGCGATGCCGCCACCAGCAGCACCAGGCCGGCGAGCACGACGCCCGCCGCCGTCCGCCAGCGCGGCCGAAAGCGGCCGGTAAGCAGCCACATACCCAGGGCGAAGGCGGCGGCTTGGGTCGCGTGGCTGCTGGGAAAGGACCAATCCCACGCCGCGATTTCCACCAGCGGCGCGGGCGGGCGCTCCCGGGCGATGGCCGATTTGAGCAGCCAGGTGGTGAGCGCGGCGCCGAAATAGCCCAGGCCCAGCGCGACCGCCGCGGCCCGGTGCCGGCGCGCGGCCAGATAGAGGGCGATGAGGAGCGCCGCCGGCGCCAGCAGCCAGCCGGAGCCCAGCCAGGTCAAGGTCAGGAAGAAGGCATCCGCGCCCGGCGTGCGCAGCGCGGCGAAGGTTTCCAGGCCCCAGCGGTCGAAGGCCTGCGTGCCGCCTTGCGCCATGGCCACGGTCAGCGCGGCGAGGCCCGCCAGCGCGGCCAGGGCGGCCGGCAGGCCGGCGGGGAGGCAGCGTGTTTTCGCGGTCATGGTGTCGCATTCCGGAAGTCACGCTCGGCCCGCAGCGCGGCGCGCCGGCCGCGTCCGGCGCGCACCCCGGCCAGCAGCGCCAGACCGGCGAGGAAAAACACGGCGGTCAGCATCAGCGCCAGGCGGTGGTTGCCGCCGGAAATCCAGGTGACCAAGCCATAACTCAGGGGGCCGAGGATGGCCGAGAGTTTAGTTGCCAGTCCCCAGAAGCCGAAAAATTCCGCGCGCCGCGAAGGCGGCGACAGCAGCCCGACCAGGGCACGCCCACCGGACAGCGACGCGCCCAGGCACAATCCGGCCAGGGCCGCCGCCGCCCAGAAAGGCGCCGGCGTGTGCGCGCCGGCGGCCACGGCAATCGTGACGAGCCAGCCGCCCAGCACGATGGCGAGCGCGCGCACCGGGCCGATGCGATCCTGCGCATGGCCGAACAGCAGCGCCCCGGCGGCGGCGGCGAAGTTGACCGCGAAAATGAGGACCAGCGTCTGCCGCGTGGTGAAATGCATGGCCTGCGTGGCGTAAATGGCGGCCAGCGCGATGACGGTGTGCACGCCCGCCTGGTAAAACAGCGAGGCGGCGAGGAAGCGGGACAGATCGGGGAAGCGCCCCGCGCCGCGCAGGGTGCGCGCCACTTCCCGCCAGGCGTCGCGCGCGCGGCCCGGCCGCGGCAGGGCGCGTTCGGGCAGGAGCAGCAGCGTCGGCAGGCTGGCCACGGCAAAGACGCCCGCCGTGATGAGCATGGCGACCGGCACGTATTCCGACGCGCCCTGGCCCTGCTGCTCCGCGCGGGCGATCCAGGCGAGGCACAGGCCCAGGGTGGTCAGTCCGCCGAGATAGCCCAATCCCCAGCCGCAGCCGGAGACGCGCCCCATGCCGCGTCCTCTGGCCAGTTCCGGCAGAAAGGCGGCGATGAGGTTTTCGCCCGTGCCGAAAAAGAAGTTGGACAGGATCAGCAGGCCGGCCGCCAGCCACAGGTCGCCGGGTTGGGCGTAATACAGCAGCGCGGTGAACAGCGCGCAGCCCGCGGTGGAGACCATGAGCAGCCTTTTCTTGGCGGCCCTGAGGTCGGCCCAGGCGCCGATGACCGGTGCGCTGAGGAGGACGGCGAGATGGGACACGGCCAGCGCCGCCGCCCAGGCCAGCGTCGCCCAGGGCTGTCCCTGCGCCACCACGGCGACGAAATAGGCGTTGAACAGCGCGGTGATGACGACCGTGGTGTAGCCCGAATTGGCGAAGTCGTACATGGCCCAGGCCCACGCGTCGCGCGGCCTCACGCCCGGCAGAAGGGCGGCGCGCGGGGCGGCCTCGCGCGCGCTCATGAAGCACGGACTTGGCGGGTATCCACACCCATGAACTCATACGACGGGCTCACGTTCATGGCACCATCAGGACATCGCAGGTCGCGTGGTGCATGAGATTGAGCGTGACGCTGCCCATCACCCATTCGTCCAGCGCCGAGGCGCCGTGCTTGCCGACGATCAGCAGGTCGATGTCGTGGCGCTGGACCTCTTCCAGGATCACCGTGGCGGCATAGCCGAACCCGACCTTGGCGGCGACGCTGCCCGCGGCCAGGACATCGGCATCGGCGACGAAGGCCGCCATGGCGCGCTCGGCCACCTCGCGCGCCTGCGCGCGGTAGCGTTCGATGTCCGCCTGGCCGGCGCCCGCCAGGCGCATACGGCCTTCCTGGTCGGCGGAATAGGCATGCATGGTGTTCAAGGCAGCACCGGGAAAAAGCGCCAGCGCCAGGCGCAGGGCGCGCGTGGCGGTGGCGGAGAAATCCGAGGCCACCAGCACGCGCGCGTAGGGCCGTTCCGACGGCTGCCGGGTCACCAGCACCGGACAGGGGCTGGCGCGCAGCACCCGGATGGCGGTGCCGCCCAGGGCCAGTTCCTGCACGATGCCCTCGCCATGGGCGCCGAGCACGACGAGCCCGGCGCCGATCTCCCGCGCCCGCGCGGCGATGCCGGCGGCGGCCCGGCCGGTGACGACGGCCTGTTCCACCGCCGCCAGTCCATGCCGGGCGGCGAGTATCCCGGCCAGGTCGGCGAGCCGCGCCCGCGCGCGCGCCTCCGCGTCCGCCCCGGGCGGCAGGCGCACGAGGGCGCGCAGGTTCGCCCAGGCGAAGTCGTTGTAGACATGCAAGAGATGCAGCGGGCGGCCGAGTTCGCGCGCGAGCCGCGCCGCGCGTTCGATGGCATGGCCGGCGGCGACGGAAAAATCGGTGGCGGCGAGGATGGGGGCGGGGGCGGTCATCATGGGTTCCTTGGTGTCAGGGGAGGGTCGGGGAACCTTGCATGGCGGCCAGCCGCGCGGCGAGAGCCTCGGTGATGCGGGCGGGGGCCGCCTCGCCCGCTTCGGCGACGATGGCGCGCGTGTCCAGGGGCGGACCGAAGCACACGCGGATGGGCGACCTGCGCGGCCAGCGTTTGCCCAGGGGCATGGCCGCGAAGGCGCCGGCGATATGCACCGGCACCACGGGCAGGGGCGAGCGCGCCATGAGCAGGCCCAGGCCGGGGCGCAGGGCCTGCAGATGGCCGTCGGCGGAACGCCGACCCTCGGGGAACCAGACCAGAGGGTCGCCCTGGTCGAGGGCCGCCGCCGCCAGGGCGAGCGCCGAGGCCGCGCCCCGGACCGGGTCCACCGGCAGCACGCGGCCGATGCGGGAGAAGAAGCGCGTGACCGGGTTGCCGAAGGCGATGCCGGTGAAGCCGCCCCAGGCGGTGCGCAGGTGCGTGGCGGCGGGCAGGCAGGCGGCGACGGCGAAGGGATCGAGGAAGCTGGTGTGGTTGGGCGCCAGCACGAACTGGCCGGCGGGCAGGTGCTCCAGCCCCTCCACCCGGAGGCGGAAGGCACGGCGCATCACCAGGCGGTTGGCGGCGGCGAGCAGGCGGTGGGCGGTGCGCAGGAGGCCGCCGTGCGGGCGCAGCCGGGCCAGTTCGCGCGCCGGCAGCACGTCCGCCGGGCGCTGCCAGGCGCGGCCGTGGTCGGCGGCGCCTGTGCCCGTTTTGAGGGCAGGGGCGGCCTGCACGGCGCGCAGCAGATCGCGCACCGTCTCGATGCGGGCGATCGCTTCCTCGGAGAGCTCCGCCCCGGTCAGCGCCTGCACCTCCACCGCCAGGTCGAGCCAGCCCAGGGAATCCACGCCCAGGTCCAGGCGCAGGCCGGTGTCGGGCGCGAGGTGGCGGTCCGGATAGCGCCGCGTCAGGGCCTGCCAGACCCGGGCGAGGGCCGGGTCTTCCAGCAGCAGGCGGTCCGGCTCGGCCCAGCGCGACGGGTCCAGGGGCGCGGCGGTCTCCGCCCGGCCCGCCTTCGCTTCGGTGTAGCAGCGCAACAGCTCGTGCCGGCGCAGCTTGCCCAGGCGCGTGCGCGGCAGTGGGTCGCGGGTGACGGCATGGTCGGTGACGCGCTGGTAGCTGGGCAGGCGAGGGTTGACCTCGGCCACCGCCTGGCGCACGGCGGCTTCGACGTCATCGAGCCCGGCGCGCCGGATCGCGCCCGGCTCGGGCAGCACCAGGCCGAGCAGGCGGCCGTGGTCTTCCAGCAGGGCGAATTCCTGGATGTAGGGGTGGGCGGCGAAGGCGCGCTCCACCTCCTCGGGCTGCACGTTCTCGCCGCCGGCGGTGACGATCAGCTCCTTGGCGCGCCCGGTGAGGACGAGCCAGCCGTCCTCCATCCGGCCCAGGTCGCCGGTGCGGAACCAGCCGTCGGCGCTGAAGGCGTCGCGGGTCTTGTCCGGCAGGTTGCGGTAGCCGGCGAACACGTTGGGGCCGCGCGCCTGCACCTCGCCGACCTGACCGGGCGCGGCGTCGATGCGCACCTCCACCCCCGGCACCGGCGGGCCCACCGCGTCCAGCCGCGGCGAGGGCGGCAGGTTCATGGTCAACAGCGGCGCGGTCTCGGTGAGCCCGTAGCCGATGGCCAGGCGCCAGCCCAGGCCCTCCAGGCGCCAGGCGAGCTCGGGGTCGATGGCGGCGCCGCCGCAGGCCAAAAGCCGCAGGCGCGGGGCGAGCTGTTCGTGCAGGTGGCCGAACAGCCGCCGCCCCAGGTGCAGGCCGAGCCGGCAGCGCGCCCACACCGAGAAGGCCAAGAGGCGCGCGAACAGTTTCGCCGCCAGCGGCCCGCGCGCCGCCACGCGCGCCTCGATGGCGGCGAACATCGCCGCGTACAGGCGCGGCACGCCGATCATCACCGACGCCCCGCCCTCCTTCAACGAGCGCACCACCTGCGGCCCGGTCAGCGCCTGCGGGATGATGAGCGGCAGGCCCATCGCCACCGGCAGCAGCACGCCCATGACGAAGGGGTAGACGTGGTGCAGCGGCAGCGGCAGGGCCACCCGGTCGTCGGCCTTGAGGAGCCCGGTGGCGGCCATGGCGTTCAACTGGAAGGCGAGATTGGCATGGGTGAGCGGCACCCCCTTGGGCAGCCCGGTGGTGCCCGAGGTGTAGAACAGGGCGGCGGGGTCTTGCGGCCGGGGTTCGGGCAGGGCGGGCGGCGCGGCGCCGGTTGCGGCCAGCAAGGCGTCCAGCCCGCGCGCGTCGTCCGCCGGGGCGTCCAGCAGCACCACCGGCAGGTTCGCGCCGGCCAGGCGTTCGAGCCGGTCGGCGGTGGTGAAGACCAGGCGCGCGCCGCTGTCGGCGAGCATGTGCGCCAGGTTCTCGTCGGAGGCCTGCACGTCCAGCGGCAGCACCGCGCAGCCCGCGCGGATCGCGGCCAGGGCGGCGGCGATCCAGGCCGGGCTGTCGCCGGCGAAGATCGCCACCGTCTCGCCCCGCCCGGCGCGCGCGGCCAGCCCCGCGGCCAGACGCATCACCTGGCCGTGCAGCTCGCCGGCGCCGACCGTGCGCGCGCCCGCCGGCGTCATGGCGACGAGGGCGGGACGGTCGGCCCGGGCGGCCAGGCCGTCGATGGCGGGGATGAGGGTGGCGAGGGTTTCCATGTGCGACCTCCTTTTCTTGATCAAATTATCGAATGGGCAACGGCCGCCGCCGCGCGAGCATGGCCAGCGCCCACGCCGCGGCCGCGGCCGCGATCAGGTGCTTGACGGTATGGCCGGAAAATAGGCCGGTCAGTTCGAGCAGCGGCCGGTCCAGCCGTTCCGCGCCCAGGGCCAGGCCATACAGCGCGAGCACGACGAGCACGTCCCCCGCGCGGCTGTAGCGCGGGGGAAACAGGACGAACAGGGGCGGGATCAGGAGCATGGGCAGGAACTGCATCAGGCCGTAGGCGCGCAGGTCGCCCCGGCCCTGGGCTTCGGTCCAGATCCACCAGATCACCGAGGCCAAGCCCAGGGCCACCAGGACCGGCAGGGCCGCGAGCCCGGCGCGCGGGCCGAGACGATCGCCGAGCTGGATGGCGAACCAGGCCATGAACAGCACGCTCATGGCCAGGCGGTCCCAGAACAGGCCGGCGTTGTCCGGCGCCAGGTGATACCAGGCCGAGGCCGGGCCGAGCAGCACCAGGGCGAGAAAGAAGACGAGCCAGGGCCAACGTTCGCGGGCATCGTGGAACACAGGGCGCCGAGCGGCCGCGAGCAGACGATAAAGGCCAGCCACCCCGACCAGGGGGAACAGGGCGTTGCTCGCCACGTCGGCGAAATTCGGCACCCCCAGCCAGGCGTGCCGGTCGGCAAAGTCATGATACGCGGGCCATTGCGGCAGCGGCGGCATCCAGAGGAACACCGCTGCCGCCACGGCGAGGGCGGGCTGGATCAGCCCCAGCAGGATGCGCGCGCGCCTACTCATTCCGCGCCCGTTCGGCGAGCAGGGCGTCCACCGCGCGCCACATGCGCACGATGTCCGGCAGTTCCACGGTGAGAAACTGCCAACTCAGGATATGGGACAGGGACAGGTCCACGTGGCCGAGCACGGCGTCGAGCAGGAAGACGCGCCCCTGGGAAGGCGGCAGCGCCGCCGCCAGGGCCAGGCTCTCCGGCCAGGGGATGAGGGTGTCGTTGCGCCCGTGCAGCAGGATCAGCCGCGCGCTCAAGCCCCCCAGGTCCTTGTCGTGCAGGGACAGGGCGGCCAAGTCCGCGCGCAGGCGCGCGGGCAGGGCGGCGTAGCGCCTCGGGAAGGCCTCGGGGTCGGTGTTCTCGATCAGATCGAAGACCGCCCGCCCCTCGCGGCCCAGCCGCGCCGCCAGATCGGTGATGTCGGCGGCGCGGTCCTGCAGGCGGCGCTCGGCCATGGCCTTGAGCAGGTCGCCGTCGCGGGCCGAGAGGTAGGGCACGGCGGAATGTACCAGCACCAGCTTGCCGTAGTCGTCCGGGCGCAGGTAGCGCCATTCGCCCGCCGCCCGGTAATAGCCGGTGGTGAAGTAGCGGATGGCGCGCGACAAGTCGTAATAACCGCCCACGCCGACGATGAAGCGCGCCCGGCTCTGCGCATCCTCTTCCAGCGCGGCCAGCACGGCCGGGCCGACGCCGTAGCTGAAGGCTGCGAGCCCCACGCGACCGGCCGGGGCGAGCTCGTCCCGGCCGGCGAGCCAGACGAAGGCGTCGGCCACCACGCGGGCGTCCGAGGAATGCATGCGCAATTGGCGAAAGCCCGGGATTTCCGGCACCAGTACGGCGAAGCGGGCGCGCGCCAGGGTCTGCGCGAAGGCCACGATGCGCGGATCGTCCTTGCCCAGGGGCACCGCGCCCGGCACCAGGACGAGGCCGGCTCGCGGCGCGCCTTCGCCGGGGGAGTAGAGATCGCCCGTGCGCTCGCGCCCGGCGACTGTGTACGCCACCGCCGCGCGCGTCGGCGCGGCGGTGTTGGTCTTGAGCCGCGAAGGCGAATCGACCGCCGCCACGTCGGCCAGCACCAGGGCCGCCTCCCAGTGCCGGGCCGGCGCGCAGCCGGTCAGGGCCGCGAGCGCCAGCGCCAGAATGAGCAGCCGGTCACGCGTCCGCAGCCGATGATCCGCTCCCGTAAACCGTTTCATCATGCCCCTCCTCTCTTGTAATTCAGCGCCAGATGCGCGGGCAGGCAGACGCACAGGGGGTAGAGTAGCAGCATCGCCGCCAAGTGCAGACCGGGCGGAAGCCCGCTTTGCAACGTATCGCCAAAGCCGTGCACCCAGTTGACGTTCTTCTCCGGCGCCGTGAGGAAGTAGCTGGCGACCAGCACCGCCCATCCGAGCAGGATCGCGGCGGGCAGGGCGCGCCGGTCGTAGCCCAGACGCCAGACCAGCCAGAGCAGCAGCCACGGCAGGAAGACGTGGAACAGCGACAGGGCGCGCAGGATGAGCGGTTCGCCGGCGTCGAACATGTAGGCGGTGCCGTTGAGCCCGAGTACGTCGCGCCCGGCGGCGAGGCGGGTGAAGAAGTCCAGGTTCCAGCCCAGTTCCGGCACCAGCACCGCCACCGTCGCCGTGCCGGCGATCAGACGGCTTTCGCGCCAGAGCGCGACCAGCGCGAGCAGCAGGGCGACGTCGGAGGCCCAGAGGAAATGCGCGGGACCGTGATGCGCCCAGTACACCGGCACCAGCACGGCGACGAACAGGCTGAGCGCGAGCTTGGGCGCCAGGGGGAGTGCGGTGCGCGGGGACATCATGTCGTCCCGGCGCCGTCGAGCCGCAGCTCGGCCAGCAGCGGCAGGTGGTCGGAGGCGAGCCGGACGAGCTCCGAGTCCGGCACTTCGATGTCCGCCACCTCGATGCCCGGCCCGACGAAGACGTGGTCGATGCGGGCGAGGGGGAGGCGGCCGAAGAAGGTCGCGCGCGGGCGGCGCCCCGGCAGGGCGGCCTGCGCGTCCTGCAGGCGGCCGGCGAGTCGCCGGCACACCGGGGAGGAAGGCCCGGCATTCAGGTCGCCCAGGAGGATCGCCGGACCCCGGCAATCGGGGTGCGCCAGCCACTCCGGTCCCAGCAGTGCCTCGACCTGGCGCAGCCGCTCGCGCGGCACGAGGCCCAGGTGGGTATTGATGACCTGGACCTCGCGGCCCTCGCACTCCACTGCCACCCACAGCGCCCCGCGCGGCTCCAGCCCCGGCAGGCCGGGCAGCGCGCCGGCGCGCACCAGGCGCATGGGCAGGTGGCTCAGGATGGCGTCGCCATAGCGCTCTTCCTCCACGTGCAGCGCCGGGTGGAAGTGGAAGTCCATTTCCAGGCAGTGCGCAATCCGGTGGGCCTGGTCCACCTCGCCGGTGCGCGGCCGGCCCGCGTCGAGTTCCTGCAGGGCGACGATGTCGGGCGCGGCGCGCGCGATGACGCGGGCGATGCGCTCGGGCGAGAGCTTGCCGTCCATGCCGATGCAGCTGTGCACGTTGTAGGTCATGACGCGCAGCGTCGCGCCGGCCTCGCGCCGGGCGGGGCGCCGCGCGGCCGCGCGCCCCAGCAGGCGCAGGGCCGCGCGGCGCAGGTCCAGGGCGCGCGCGGGCTCGCCCGCGGCGGGATCGAGGGCGATGTCGCCCGGCAGCAGCGCGAAGGCGGCCGTCTCATGGGGCGCGGCGCCGCCGTGGGCGCCGTTTTCCAGGGCGAAGCTCAGGGCCTCGGCCCCGGCCCGCCAGCCGCAGACGACGAGGTCGCCGGCGTCGGGCTGGCGGGTGAGGGCGGCCAGGTCCCGCGCCGCCGCGTCGAGGAAGGGGTGGTCTTCGCCCAGCAGGCGCGCGGCGTCCGCCGGCAGGGTGTACGCGCCTTCCCGCGTCCAGGCGCGGGCGCGATCGGACCCCTCGCGCGCCAGCACCAGCGGCGCCCCCGCCCCCTCCAGCAGCGCCCGCGCCAGGGCGGCGGGGTCGGCGGCGGGCGGGTCGAGATAGAGCATGGCCACCGGCCCCAGCGCCGCGACGGCGAGACCGTTGTCGCCGGCGTCGTCCGTGGACGGCGGGTGCGTAAACAGGCGCTGCACCCGGCGCCCACCGAGCAGGCTCGCCCTTTGCAGCTGCACCCCGTTGCGGCCGCTGGCGCGCCAGGCGACCGGCCGGCCGGTGGACCGCGCGACGGCTTCGGCGGCGGCCTCGGCAAAGCTCCTGCCATGCCGCTTCTCGTAGGGGCACGTCGTTTCCTGGCCATGATCCGAATGAATCCAGACATCGTAATGGCGGCGCTCCGAGCGGTGCGCCGCCCGCCACACCCGGGCGATGGCGTCATCGATGCCCTTCAGCGTCCAGTGCGCGAACAGCGACGCCGGGCCGCGCCGGTGTGCCTGTTCGTCGTAGCCGAGGAAGTTCAGGTGGACAACCGGCAGGCCTCGCGCCACGTCGATCTTCGCGCCGATGACGGCCAGTTCGCGCAGCAGGATGGAGACGGCCACGCGGGTCGGCACGAACAGAAGTTCCCTGAGGAAATCCTGCCCCTCGATCAGGCCGCGCACCAGGTCGACGAAGGCCAGCGCCAGTTCCAGGGCGATGAGCGCCAGCATGCGCAGGAAGCTTAAGGCATTGCCCAGCACGAACAGCATCACCACCAGCGGGTTGGCGGCCCGCAGCGCCGGCCCCCAGCCCGCCGCGGCCGGCGTGAAGTGCGCCTCCGCCGCGCCGCCGCGGTAGGCGTTGACGTAACCGCTGCCCTCGCGCAGCAGGGGCTCGGCCCCGCCTTCCTCGAGCGCGCGTTCGACGCGCGCGGCCGCCGCCGGTTCGAGCATGCGCACCAGCCGGCCAGAGGCGCGTTCCATGAAGCTGAAGCCCGGCACGGCGCCTTGCACGCCATAGAACAGTTCGGCCTGGAAGGCGGCCGTGGTGGCGGGTACGCCGGCGTAGAGCGGGTGCAGGCGGTAGTGTTCACGGCGCAGCAGTCTGCGCAGGAAGGGCATTTCGCCCCGCGCCAGGGCGCGCTCGAGCTCGCTTTTTCCCAGCCCGTCGATCTGCATCAGCACCAGCCCCGGCAGGCCCGCGGCCGTCTCGTCGCGCGGCAGCCGCAGCAGCCGCGCCAGCCATTCGCTGCGGCTCGCCAGACGGCGCAGGCGCCGCAGCCAGGCCTCGACGCGGCCGATCAAAACGGCCCCCGATCCGGCGCGGCCGCTGGGCCGAAGGCGTGGGCGGCCGCCCCGGCCAGCCCCTTGAGGATGTCCCATTCGGCCTCGACCAGGTGCCGCGCGCGCTCCCAGGCCGCGTCCTGCGCGCGCCTGTCCTCCCTGCCCTGCCCGACGAGCGCGGCGTACTGGGCGAGCGCCGCCTCCGCGGTGCGCGTCATGGAGAATTCCCCGGCCGTGGCGCGCGCGCCGGCGGCCAGCGCCTGCCGGCGCGCGGCGGGCAGGCCGGCCACCCAGGAGAGGGCCGCGGCGAAGGCCGCCGCGTTCTCCGCCTCAAGCAGCCGGCCGTTTTCGCCGTCGCGCACCACCTCCCGCACCCCCGGCGCATCCAGGCCCACCACCGGCACGCCCGCGGCCATGGCCTCGGTCAGCACCATGCCCTGGGTCTCGCTTCGGGAGGCGAAGGCGAACACGTCCATGGCATGGTAGGCGTCGACCAGGGCCCTGCCCTCGAGGATGCCGGCCAGGTGCAGGCGCCCGGCCAGCCCCGCCGCGACGAAGCGCGCGCGGATGGGCGCCTGCATCGGTCCCGCGCCCGCCAGCAGGAAGTGCGCGCGCGGCTCGGTGGCGAGAAAGGCCGCCACCGCCGCGGCCAGGAAGGGCAGGTTCTTCTCGGCCGCCAGCCGTCCCAGGTGGCCGACCACGAAGGCGTCCGCCGGGATGCCCAGCGCGGCGCGGAAACCGGCGCCGTCGCCCTGCGCGAAGCGCGCCAGGTCCACGCCGGTGGGCACCACCGCGACCGGCGCCTCGACGCCCCGCTCGCGCAACAGGGCGGCGAGGCTCGCGCTGGGGGCGAACACGCGGTCGCACAGGTTGGCGTAGCGGGTCGCCAGTTCGATCACGAAACGCCGCAGGGCCGGCGAATCTGCCGGCACGTAGTGGGTGTAGTGCTCGTAGCGCGTGTGATGGGTGAACACCAGCGGCAGCCCGCGCCAGCGCGCCACGCGCAGCGCCGTCATCCCGAGCAGGTAGGGGTGGTGGGTGTGCACCAGTTCGGGCGCGAAGGCGTCCAGCGCCTCGGTGAGCAGGCCGGCCAGCGGCAGCACGGCGGAGAAGTCGCTGCCGTGGAACTGCTTCAAGGCCGGGATGCGCACCACATCGGCCTCGTCCGCCGGCTGCCCGGCGTATTCCGGCGCCACCACCAGCACGCGATGACCGCGCCGGCGGTATTCGGCGGCGAAGGCCGCCACCGAGCGCGCCACCCCGCCCACCATGGGGGTGAAGCTGTTGGTGAACATGACGATGTTCATGCGTCCTCGCGCAGGAGTTGCACCGAACCCGCCCCCGGCGCGGCGGTGACCGGGCGATGGCCCGGCAGGCGCACCGTGACGGCGGGCGCCGCGGCGTGCCAGCGCGCTTGCCAGGACACGCTGGCGCCGTGCGGCTGCGGCTCGACCTCGAGCGAAATCGCGCCGAAGGCGGTCGGCGCGGGGCCGAAGGCCAGCCGTCGGCCCGCCGCGAGCCAGCGCGCCGGCACCCCCTGGCACAGGATCAGCCCCGTCCCTTCCTCGCGCACGAAGCAGTGGCGCAGCATCAGCACCCACTCGGCGGCCGCCCAGGCGTGCTGGCCGTCGCCCATGCAGCCGCCGCCGGTGCGCGGATGGATGGCCTCGGGCCACTGCCCGGTGGGCGAGGCGAGCGCCGCGACCGCATCCATCAGCGCGAGATAGCGCGCGTCTTCGGCGCGCAGCAGCACCTGGGCGAGGTGCAGGGTGAGGTAGGCGTTGATGCCGGAGTGGATCATGTCCTGGAAGAAGCCGCCCTTGACCATGCAGCGCGCGAGCAGGAATTCCGCCGTGTCCGCCAGGCGCGGGTCGTCGGGCGGGAAGATCTGGGTCGGGTAGCCCGCCGCCAGCGAGCCGATGGCCCCCGCATCCAGCCGGCGGTAGGGCGAGGCCGGCATGGCCGGCCGGCCCAGGCGCGCGCTGGCGCGCTCCAGGCTGCGCCCGACCGCCCGGCGAAAGGCAGCGGCCGCGTCGAGGCAGGTTTCGCGCAGCGCGTCCTCACCGGCCATGCCGGCGAGCGCCGCGGCCGCTTCGAGTCCGGCCACGCCCCAGAAATCGTCCCAGTAGAAATAGTCGTTGGGTCCCAGGTGCTCGGCGGAAAACCCGGCCGGCAGCAGGCCCGCATGCGCGCTTTCGGGCGTATCCGGCAGACGCTTGCGCACGATCCAGCGCGCGCCGTCCGCGATCGGCCGCACCCAGGCCGGCTTGGGCGGCCGGCCTGTCAGCTCGCAGAAGCGGCGCAGGATCCACAGCACCTCGCCGTTGGCATCCCATTCCCCTTCCTGGGAGTGGAAGTAGCCGCGCGCGGTCTGGCGCGCCGGGAAGCGGTCGAGCGCGCGTTCGGCGCGGGCGGTGAGCCCCGCGCACAGCAGGGCGTGGAGGATGAAGGCGGCGTCGCGGAACCAGAAGCGCTTGTAGGTATAGGGGCCGGGATAGACGTCATCGGGCGAGTGCAGGATCAGCGTGGCGAGCGCCGCCTCGTACAGATGCCGGCAGCGCGCGTCGGGGATGTCGAGGGCGCAATGGCCGGCGAGGGCCGCGGGCCAGGCGCCCGCCGGCGCGGCCGCGCCCGCCAGCGGTACGCGCACCCGCAGGCGGCGCGGCGCATCGGCCTCGATCCGGAACAGCGCCGCCGCCGTCGCCATGCCCACGTCGCACTCGGCCTGCGGCCGCTCCTCGCCCCGCGGCAGGTGGATGTGCACGTCGCCGGCGCGATAATCCGAGACCTGGTGGCGCTCGGCCGCCTGGTCGAACTCGACGGCGCGCCTGCCCTCGACGACCCAGGCCTGGCGCTCGGGCGCCAGGCTCACGGCGTGGACGAAGCTCACCCCCTCCGGGTTGCAGGGACGCAATGCCAGGATGAGCCAGCCGGCGGCATCCGCGTGCGCCGTGAGCGTGAGTTCGCAGCTCGCCTGCCCGGCGACGGGCCGCACCTCGGCCCGGCTCTCCAGCGCGAGCCCGCGCACACGG
The DNA here is from genome assembly GCA_040753235.1 of Pseudomonadota bacterium. Lineage (GTDB taxonomy): Bacteria > Pseudomonadota > Gammaproteobacteria > Burkholderiales > Thiobacillaceae > Thiobacillus. The sequence goes on along the minus strand of JBFMET010000004.1, from coordinate 137,102 downwards.
CAGGCGGTGACGACCGCCGGCCCATCGTCGAGCTCGAGGCGCTGGACGCAGTCGCGCACGCGCGAGGGCAGCAGCCAGCGGTCATCGTCGGTCAGGAGCCAGCCTTCCAGCGACCAGCCGTCATGCCGGGGCGTGACGAGTCCGCGCGGATCGACGATGGGCAGTTGCGGGCAGTCCGGCCAGCCTACCGCGGTCCAGTTGCGGTGGCTCAGGTTGACGTGGGTGATGGAGAAGGCGCGTGGCACGAAGGCGTCGTCGTCCGGGTCGAACTGGCGCTCGACCCAGTAGGGCCACACCCAGTCCAGGTTGTGCTGGATCACCCGGCTGTTGATCAGGCCGCGGGCATGGAAGACCACACCGGCGCGCAACAGCTCGATGGGCTCGCCCACCTCGGAGGGCTGGGCGAAACGGTGCAGGCGCGCGAGCAGCGCCACCGGATCGAGAAAACCGTGCGCGCGCGCGGCGCGGCGGATCAAAAAACGCCAGGGCAGCCATTGCATCCACATCTTCATCCCCCCCCTGCCTCCGCATCGAACCTCGCCAGGGCGCGGCGCGCCAGACGGTTGAGCCAGAGCACCAGGACGATGGTGGCGAGAAAGCCCGCGCCGTACAGCGCCCACTCGAGCGGCTGGCGTTCTCCACCGCGCGCGCCCAGGGTGGCGACGTCGGCGGCGATCGCCCCGAGGTACACGTTGTGCAGCGAGAACGGCACGATGCCGACCAGGGTGCCCGCCACGAAGCCCCGCAGCGAGAAGCGCGTGAGCCCGAAGAAGTAGTTGGAAAGCTTGAACGGGAAGAAGGGCACCAGCCGGGTGAGCAGCACGATCTTCCAGCCATGCGGCGCGAATTCGTCATTCAGGTATCCGAGTCTGGCGCGCGCGCGCACGTAGCGCGCGGCGCGCTGACCGAAGACATGGCGCGCCAGGAGAAAGGCGAGCGTCGCCCCCAGGGTGGTGCCCAGCACCACGTAGAGCGTGCCCTCGACGACGCCGAAGACGAAGCCGGCGCCGGTGGTGAACATCACCCCGGGCAGCACCAGCACCACCACCAGGGCCATCACCAGGATGAACAGGAGCGGCGCCCACAGGCCCTGGGCGTCCACCCAGCGCAACAAACCGACGACCTCTTCGTGGACGCCGAGATGGATCAGCACCGCCAGCAGGGTGGCGACGATGAGGACGCCGGCGGCGATGCCGAGCAGGGGGGAGGCGGCACGCTTCATCGCGGCGGCGGCGACGGCGCCGCGGCCTTGTCGCAGCGGGCGTGCAGCAGGGTCCACAGGCCGAGCGCGTTGACCTGGGCGCGCTCCTCCACCTTGAGGCGCGTGCGCGCGATCAGGCGCTTCAGGCAGACATTGGGATGGAAGCCGAGCAGATCGGACAGCGGCGCGGCCGCCCGCTCCAGGAAGGCCAGCACCGGGTTGCCATGCAGGAAATGGTTGACGATGAACAGCTCGCCACCGGGGCGGCACACCCGGCGCATCTCGTCGACCAGGCGCACGGGGTCGGGCACCACCGAGACCACGTACAGGGCCACCACCTTGTCGAAGCTGTCGTCGGCGAAGGCCATGCGCTCGCCGTCCATGCGGGCGAGTCCCGTCACCTGGGCGAGGCGTTCGCGCGCCACCCGGAGCCGGGCGCGTTCGAGCATCTCCGGGCTGACGTCGATGCCGACCACCTCGGCCCCCGGCGGATAGAGCGGCAGGGACAGGCCGGTGCCCACCCCCACTTCCAGGATGCGCTCGCCCGGCCGGCAGCGCATGCGCTCGACCACCGCGCGCCGGCCCGGCTCCAGCACGGCGCCGAAATAGCGGTCGTAGCCGCGTGCGTAGCGGCGGTAGGTGCGTTCGATCGTATCGATGTCCATCCGCGTGTCTCCTGTCAGACGCTATGGCCGCTTACTGTCGCGCCCGGCGCATCGCCCGGTCGAGACGGCCAGGCACCGGCGGCTTGCCGCGGATTGGGAAGCGGGCATTCATTCTGCTTGCGCCGCGCGTATCGCCGCGCAAACCCGGTCGATCTCGGCGTCCGTGAGCCAGGGCGAGATCGGAAGCGACAGCACGCGCTGCGCGACCGCTTCCGCCACGGGAAAGCCGATGTCGCGGTGCGCGTCGGCGTAGAGCGCCTGGCGGTGCAGGGGAATGGGGTAGTAGATGGCGCTGGCGATGCCGGATGCGGTAAGCGCCGCCTGGATGGCGTCGCGCCGGTCGCTTTGCAGGGTGTACTGGTGGAAGACGTGCAAGCCGCGGCCGTCCTCGTGCGGGGTGGCAAGGCCGCTGCCTTCGAGACGCACTGTGTAGGCCTGCGCCGCGCGGCGCCGCGCGGTGTTGAATTCATCCACCCGCTTGAGTTTCACTCGCAGTATGGCGGCCTGAAGCTCGTCGAGGCGGCTGTTATAGCCCAACACGTCGTGATGGTAACGCACGCGGCTGCCGTGATTGGCCAACACGCGCAACGCGGCCGCCAGGCGGTCGTCGTCGGTGATGACCATGCCGCCGTCGCCGCAGGCCCCCAGATTCTTGCTGGGATAGAAGGAGAAACAGCCGAGGTCGCCGTAGGCGCCGGATTTGCGGCCGCCATACTCGGCGCCGAAGGACTGGGCGGCATCCTCGATCAGGGCGAGGCCGTGCCGGCGACACCGTTCGGCCATCGGTTCCAGGTGCGCCGGCTGGCCATACATGTGCACGGGGACCACGGCGCGCGTGCGCGACGTGATGGCGGCTTCGATGAGTTCAGGGTTCAGGTTGCACGTAAGAGGGTCGATGTCGACGAACACCGGCCGGGCACCGCACATGCTGACGGTGGAGGCGGTGGCGACGAAGGTGAAGGGGGTGGTGATTACTTCGTCGCCCGGCCCGACGCCGCAGGCGCGCAATGCAAGCAGCAGGGCGTCGGTGCCGGAGGCACACGAGATGGCGTGCTTCGCGCCGCAGTAGGCCGCTGCCTCCTGCTCGAAGGCGCACACGCTGGGGCCGCCGATGTATTGCGTCGAAGCCAGGACCGATCGCACGGCGGGTTCGATCTCGTCCTTGAGCAGGTCGTATTCCGCCTTCAGATTCACCATGGGGATCATCAGGCGCCTTTCCCGTGCATGAGCTTGCCGATTCGCAGCGCCAGGGCCAGCGCGTGCCGGGCTTCCTCGCCGGAAACCGGGGCCGTCCGGCCTTGGCATACGGCCCGGGCAAAGGCGCCGACCTCGTTCATGAGCGCATCCCCCGCCGCCACCTCGATCGGCTCGATGGCGATGGATTGCTGCGGATCCTCCCCGCGGCGGGCAACACTCGCCCTGCGCTCGCCGAAGTCGATCGAGAGGTAGCTGTTCGTCAGGAAGATCCGCATTTTGCGCAGGGCGTGGGTGCTGACCCGGCTGGCTGTGATGTTGGCGACGCAGCCATTCTCGAATTCGATGCGGGCGTTGCCGATGTCGACGCCGTCGGTGATCGCCGGCGCGCCGCTGGCGCGCACATCGGCTACCGGGCTGTCCACCACGGACAGGATCAGATCCAGGTCGTGGATCATCAAGTCCAGCACCACGCTGATATCGGCGCCGCGCGGCTTGAAGGGAGCCAGGCGGTGCGCCTCGATGAACAGCGGTCGCGCGATGCGGGGGCGCAGGGCGAGCCAGGCCGGGTTGAAACGTTCCAGATGTCCTGCCTGCAGCAGCAGCCCGCGGACGCGGGCCAGTTCGACGAGACGGTCGGCCTCGGCGACGGTTCGGGTGATGGGTTTCTCCAGCAGCACATGGACGCCTGCTTCCAGGCAATCGCGCGCTACCTGGTAATGGCATTCGATGGGTACCGCGACGGAAACCAGGTCGACCCGTCCGAACAGGTCGCGATAGTCCGCGAAGGCTGCCGCGCCAGTCTCGGCCGCCACGGCGCGGGCGCGCCCTGCATCGCAGTCCGCCACGCCCACCAGTTCCACGCCTTCCAGTTGGGCCCATTTCTGGGCATGAAAGCGGCCGATGTAACCAACGCCGATGACCGCAGCACATAGTTTCGACATGGGTAGGCTTCCGTGGTTGCCGTGCGATGATTTGCTATGGAACGCTTAACTTAACTATAGTGCCCGTCCGCGTCTCCTGGGCCGCCCCGGCGCTACGGCCGCTCCTGGAACCCCTGCGTCCGGCGCGTCGCCCCCGGATGTCCGCGACCCGTCAAGCCTCCTTGCGTCAGCGACCCGATGCGGTCGTGGCGCGGTAATAGCCCTCCGGCCCCAGCACCTTGAGCACCGCCAGGCCGAGCAGCTCCTCGTTGACCTCGCCGTCGGCCGAGAACAGGGGCTGGATGCGGCCGCCCCCCGCGGCGTGCGCGAGGGCGGGCCCGAGCGCCTCGCCCATGGAGGACACCATGCAGCCGTTGGGCGCGACATTGAGGAAAAGGTCTGCGCCGCCGCGCAAGGCCTCCAGGGCCTCGCCCGCGTAGATCGGCAGCTCGCCCGCCGGGCGCAGCGTGGGCAGGAGCTCGCGGGCCTCCTCCAGCAGGTGGTGCGCGGCGGGCGGCATGGGCAGGCGCGCCGCCCGGTACAGGGGGGCGGCCAGCAGGTGGCGCAGGGCAAGGCGCAGCAGTCGCGGCTGCCGCCGCCGCGCGCCGTCGGGGCCTTGCTCCGCGTTGGCCAGCAGGTACTCCAGATAGCCCCACAGGGGGCCGTGCTCGAGGCGGAAGCGGCGGAAACCCAGTTCGGCCAGGAGTCCGCGGAACACGGCGTCGGCCTGGGATACCCGCATGTAGACTTCGCCGGAGAGGACGATCTTCAGACGTTCGCCCTGCCCCTTGCCCTGCCGCATCCAGGTGGCGGCGAAGCGGCGCAGCGGCTCGGTGAGCCGGCGGTCGCGCAGCCGGTAGGCGAAATACTTCACAGACAGGGCGGGCAGGCCGCGCTCCGGAAGCAGGCGCAGCCAGTGCCGGGCCAGGGGGCCCGGCCCGGACCAGGCCTCCAGGGCGCGCAGGATCTCGTCTTCGAGGGCGCGGTGGTCGGCGCGGAAGCGCCGGTATTCCTCGTAATCCCGGCATTCGGCGCCGGCGAAGGCGAGACCCTGCAGCACGCCCTGCAGGATCGCGCCCAGGTAGCAGCGCGCGAGCGTCCATTCCGCCAGACCGATGTCGTAGCCCTGGTCCTCGGCCGCCAGCAGGAACTTCAGGCCGCCGCCCGGCGCGCAGGCAGCGTCCGTCGCGCCCGTGTCCGCGCCGGCGAGATGCCGGAAGGCCAGCAGCCGGTGCACCTCGGCGTACTGGCCCTGGCGGCAGGGCCCCGTGCCCTGGTTGTCGAAATAGAGCAGCCGCTGCCGGCCGCCCACCAGCGGGTCGCCCGCCCGCTGCCTGCGCCGGAAGTCCTCCACCGCGCGCGTGAGGTCGCCCCACACCGCGGCCAGCGGTGCGCACACCGCGTCGCCGGTGGCGCGGCGCCCCTCGCTGACCAGGGCCTGCAGGTCGTAGTTCTCGTCGTAGTTGTCGATGCAGGCGTAGCCCGCCCCGCGCAGCACGGCGGCGAGCGTACGATTGTCGGCCATGGTCGGCAGGTAGATCACGTCCGTGTCGCGGTCGAGCGGCTGGCGGTTGACGAGGTCGTCGAGCATGCGGATTTCGAAGGGGGGGGCGGTGTCGAGCGCGAGTTTTTCGTGCAGGCCCAGCTCCAGCTGCTTGACATAGGTGTTCACCCGGTTTTCCAGGTGGGCGAGCTCCTTGATCACGGCGTCGGACTGGATCAGCAGGAAGGGCCGGCGCTTCATGATCTCCGCCACGAAGGGGGCGGTGACGCTGTCCGGGCCGCAACTGAAGGTGGAGACCTGCACCGCCGGCAGCAGGTCCGGCCCGCTCTCGATGCGGCGGAAGGCCTCGGCCAGCCGCGGGTGGCGCAATTTCCGGTGCAGCTCGCGCCGGGCGACAGCGGCCAGCAGGCTCACCATGAAATGCGGGTTGCGCCAGTAGACGTGCGCATAGTCCGCATCCAGCTCGAGGTCGAGGACATAGGAGGGGATCGCCGCCATGCGCTTGTCGCGCAGCAGGCGGCGCACGTGGCTGTCGTAGAGGCCGGGATTGAGCACGTATTCGCGCCCTACCACCAGGGCCACCCGCACGCCTTCGGCCTGGGCCGCCTCGATCAGGTCGGCGGCGAGATCCGCGGCGGCGGCGCGCAGGGCGACGTGGTCGTCGAGCGCCCCGGCGAGGGCCTCGCGCAGGGCGCCCGGCGCGGGATCGAGGTCGTAATGCTCGAACACCGGCCGCAGCCGCTCGCCGAGCTGGGCGGCCAGCACGTCCGCGTCCAGCTCGCGCAGGTCGACGTTGAAGAGGTGGAAGCGGGCGCCGGGGTAGGCCAGGCGCGCAAGGTTTGCGGCGACCGCCACCCCGCCCTGGTTGGTGGTGCAGGTGCGGCCCAGACTTCTGCCGCCGGTGGGCAGGAACTCGATCTGCGGCGCCAGGATCATGCCGTGCGGCGCCGCCGCCAGGCGCCGGTACTGGCCCACCGCCCCCATGTGCGGCGCGCAGGTGTCCACGTTGAACAGCGGCTGGGCGTCGAGCAGGTCCTGCTCGCGCACCTCGTCCACCTGCACCGGCAGGCCCAGGCGTTCGAAGAAGCGGGCGAGGAAATAGGCCCATTCCGAGACGGAAAAGCTCCTGGGGATGACCAGCCGGCGCGGATCTTCGCTCCTGGGCTGGTGAGCGGCGATGAAGTCCCAGATCGCCTTGTAAGTGTCCCGCACCGGCTCGCTCTTGATCTCGCCCTTTTTCTTTGCCAAGAGCTCGTTGATGGCGCCGCAGCCGCCCAGGGTGAAGGAGAAGCGCTTTTTGCCTGCCTCGTCGCGGCAGGTGAGCAGGCTGCGGTTGCAGCAGGCGGCCTTGTCGTCGCACACCGCGCCGTGGCACTGGACGATGCGCTTGTCGAAGCGGGCGTCGATGAAGCGGGCGAGCGGGATCTCGACGTCATCCGCGGGGGCGGTCTGCGCCAGCGTGCGGATGAGGCCCAGGCAGGCGCGGTGGCCGGGATGGGGCGGCACGACGGCATAACAGGGCGCGCCCAGGTAGGATTGCAGCCGGTCGGTGACCGCCAGCGGCAGCGGCTCCGAGCGCATGGTCTGGCCGTGCAGCAGCACCACGCTGTTCGGCGGCAGGTCCACCTGGGGCCACAGCGAGCGGGCCATGTTCTCGACGATGGCCCAGTTGGCCGAGGCGAGGATCTCCGCGCGCCCGACGCCGCGGGCCTGCAGCTTGCGCGCGTTTTCCATCAGGAACACCGCACAGGTGGCGTTGATCCGGTGCGCCTTCGGCGCGGCGGCCGCCTCGGCACAGGCACTTCCCACATCCGGCATGCCGAACATGGCGGTGAGCGTATCCATCAGGCTGCCCGTGCCGGCCGAGCACTTGAGGTTCATGGCGTTGTTGAACAGCTCCGCTTCCTTCAGGGCGAGGGTGGAGATCTTGGTGTCCTCGCCGCCGATGTCCACCAGGATGCAGAGCTCCTCGTTCACGCCGGCCACCCCGTCGGCCTTGAGGCGCTCGACATGGCGGCGCGCGATGTCGATGGAGCCGCGCGCGTGGGCGTAGTTCTCCACCAGCACCTGGACCCGGCCGGCCAGCTCGGGGTAGATGTGCGTGAGCGCCTCGCGCGCCTGGTAGCGGGCGGAGCCGGTGAGGCCGATGCCGCGCAGCTTGAGATTGCCACCGCGCGCGGCGGCGAGCGCGGCGAAGGCCTGCTGGATGGTCTGGATGGTGTCGCCGGCGTTGCTGTAGGCGGCCAGATACAGGGTCTCGCCGGTCCCGGCGTGGGCCAGCGCCAGCTTGGCCATGGTGGAGCCCACGTCCAGGCCGATGAGGACGGGGGCCTCGGCGCCTGCCTGGGCCAGCGGCGCTTCGGCCAGGCGCAGGTAGCGGTGGTCGGCCGCATAGCGGCGGCGGATCTCGGCGAAGGCGGGATAGGTCTTCTCCGCCGCCGGCCTGGCCACGCGCGGCTCGGGCTGGGCGATGCCCGCCGGCCCCAGTCGTCCGGCGAGGCCGCGCAGGGATTCCAGCGCCTGGGTGTTGTCGGGATCGAGAGCGAGCTCGCGCACGCCGATCGCGCGCAGATGGTCCGCCGCGCAGTCGCGGGCGTAGCGCCAGTGGAACACGCGGCCGGCGAGCACCACCTTGTCGAAGCCCGGCGGCAGCTTTTTGCAGGCCTTGAGGACCTCGGATTTCAGGGTGGTGGCCAGCGCCATGTCGAGGGGGATGCCCTGGTTCTTGTCCGAGATGGTGGCCGAGGAGGCGAACACCCCGCAGCGGTCGGCGCGCACGCTCACCCGCTCGCGGTGCTCGCGCCCTTCCTCACCCAGATAGTCCGCCAGCAGCGCATCCACGTCCTCCCGCGCAAGGCCCAGCTTCTGCAGGACCCGGTCGAGGTTGATGCCGGACCCGGCGCCGCAGCGCGGATTGACCACCAGCAGGTCGTCCTTGAGCGCCCCCGTCCGCTCCACCCCCACCACCAGGTAGCCGGAGGCGGACAGCTCGACGAGGCCCAAGGTCTTGACTGCGGCGTCCGGCTCGCGTTGCAGGCGGTCCTGCGCGGCGAGCCAGGCCGTGGCGGCCGGCAGGAAGGTCATGCCCCGGCCCAGGACCTCGCGCGCCATGCCGGCCAGCTTGCCGGTGATGTACACGCCTTGCGGCTCCGCGACCCCCATGTGCGCCGTGAGGGCCTGGCGCAGCGCGCTGCTGGGCAGCAGCGTATCGGCCAGCACGCCGCCCGCGCCGTCCACGGTGCGCAGGCGGACATGCCCCACGCCGGCGTCGATGAACAGGCCCGCGCCGTGCGCTGACTGCGGCCGGGCCTGAAGCCCGTGGGGACGGTTCATCGCGGCTTCGTCGTCCATTCACGCGCTCCGCGCATCCGCGCCCACCAGCAGCACGTCGCAGTCCGCCGCCTGGGCCACGTCCTTGCTCACGCTGCCCAGCAGCCATTCCTCCAGGCCGCCCGTGCCGTGGCGGCCGAGCACGATGAGATCGGCGCGCGACTCGCCGGCGCGCGCCAGGATCGCCTTGGCGGCGGGGCCGGTCTCGACATGCCCGACCGCCGGGACGGGCAGATCGGCCAGCAGGTTGGCCATCAGATTCTCGGCGATGGCGCGCATCTCGGCACGCCGCTGCCGGATCGCCTCGCTGTCCAGGCCCGCGCCGCGCAAGCGGCCTTCGTCTTCTTCCGGCAGCACGTGCAACGCCTCCAGCCGCCCTTCCCCCGCCAGGCGCGCCGCCCAGGCCAGCGCGGCATGGCTGTCGGGCGAGAAATCCACCGCCGCCAGGGGACGGCAATAGTAGGGTTCGAGCGGCGCGGTACGGACCACGAGCACCGGTCCCAGGCGCACCCGCAGCAGGCGCTGGGCGGTGGAGCCCATCAGCAGGCGCGCCAGAGAGTTCTCGCCGCGCGCGCCCACCACCACCAGATCGGCGCCGAGCGTGGCTGCGTAGTCGGCGATCTGGCGATAGGCGCGGCCGATGCGCTGGGCGGTGCGCACGGGGATGGCGTAGCGATCGCGCAATACCCCGGCGAGGGCTTCGAGGCGGTCGGCGGCCGCGTGTTCGCCGGCGGCGGCGTACGCCTCGGCACCCAGACCGATGTCCAAGCCGGGATACAGCGTCATAGGTGACACCACATTAAGCAGCGTCAGTTCGGCGCCAAGCTGTTTGGCGAGGGTAGTCGCGCGCATCACGGCCTGGTCAGCCCAGGGCGAGAAATCGGTGGCGGCGACGAGGGTGTGGATGGCTTGCACGAAATTCTCCTTGGGGTCAGTCGGCGATTCACATCGCGAGGCCCGTCTCGATCCCCTTGCGTACCATCATGACGGCGATGGCGTCCGCGGCGACAAACCGGGGCACGAAGCAGAGCCGGAATTCCCGCATCGCGGCTCCGGGCTCAGTCGCCGCCGGCCGGCGGCTGCCGCCGCGGCAGCAGATCCACGAGATCGCCCGGCACCGGAAAGACGATGGTGTTTGTCCTGTCGCCGGCGATACCGGTCAGGGTCTGCAGGTACCTGAGCTGCATGGCCTGGGGCTGCCGGGCGAGCATCTGGGCCGCCTGCAGGAGCTTCTCGGAGGCCTGGAGCTCGCCCTCGGCGTGGATCACCTTGGCGCGCCGCTCGCGCTCCGCCTCGGCCTGCCTGGCGATGGCCCGCACCATGGACTCGTCGATGTCCACGTGCTTGATCTCGACGTTGGAGACCTTGATCCCCCAGGCGTCGGTCTGGCTGTCCAGTACCTGCTGGATGTCCAGGTTGAGCCGCTCGCGCTCGGCCAGCATCTCGTCCAGCTCGTGCTTGCCGAGCACGGCGCGCAGCGTGGTCTGGGCGAGCTGGCTGGTGGCGGCCAGGAAGTCCTCCACCTGCAGGATGGCCTTGGCCGGGTCCACCACCCGGAAATAGACCACGGCGTTGACCTTGACCGAGACGTTGTCGCGCGAGATCACGTCCTGGCTGGGCACATCGAATACCACGGTGCGCAGATCCACCCGCACCATCTGCTGGATGCCGGGCAACACGACCACCAGCCCCGGACCCTTCACCTTCCAGAAGCGCCCGAGCATGAACACGATGCCGCGCTCGTATTCGCGCAGGATGCGGAAGCTGGACGCCAGCAGCACCAGCAGGACGAGGGGGAGGGTCAGCCAGCTAAGATCAAACACGGTCGCTCTCCTTCGAATTGATCGGTTCCAACTCGGGGTCAGGCCATGCCGCGCCGCGACCCGTACTCTTGTGCCGCGCGGCTATTCACCCGCCAGCGCTCGCCATGCACGCTCGCCCGCTTTCGGTTGCGATGTCCTCCACGGCTTCGCCTTCCATGCCCGGCACTTCCTCGCCGCCGGTGAGCACCGGCCGCCGGCGGGCGGCGAGCGCCAGGCCGGCGACGGCGAAGCTGAACAGGGCCGGGACGGCCGCCAGCGGCACGATCAGCGCCCAGGAAATGCCGTAACCGGGCGAGGCCAGGATGCCCCGGATGATGTCGCGCATCGACTCGTCCAGCCCGCCCGGCGCGTCCAGTTCGATCACCGCCAGGTGTGCCCCGGCCTCAGCTCCGGGCGGTGGTGCCGGCCGTGCCGGCGTCAAGCGCTTTTTCGGCCTGCAGCCAGTCCTCCAGTTCCTGGCCCGGGGCGAAGCCGCGTTGCTCGGCGAAGTAATAGGCCGCGACGGCGATCATTCCCACCCGCTCCGGCGGCGCAGTCGCCGCCTCGTCGGCGGGCGAGGCTTGGGTTCCGGTGCTGCCTGGTTTCTGCTCTGTCATGACAAACTCCTGTTGAAAGACCCACATCAAACCATGCGCCGGATGCCGTGGGTGCCCGACGCCCCTTACACCACTACACTACGAAGAATAGTCGGATTCCCATGCTCCGCTCGCGGTCAAATCCAGAGACTCAAAGGCGGATCGGCCAGGACGGCGCGCAGGATGTCGCCGCGCGAGATGACGCCCGCCAGTGCGCCCGAGGCGTCCACCACCGGCAGGGCGGTGAGCCCGGTCTCCAGCAGCACGTGGGCGACGCGGCGGATGTCGGTGACCGGGTCGGCGCAGATCACCGGGCTGACCATCACCTCGCGCACGGGGCGTTCCAGGCCGCCGGTGATCGTCCGGCCGTCGAGGTCGAGGACGGTGAGCAGCTCGCGTTCCGCGATCAGCCCCACCACGCCCCGGGCGGGCTCCAGCACCGGCGCCTGGCGCACGCCGCGCGCCGCGAGCCGACGCCAGGCGGTGCCCACCGTGTCGTCGCCGCCCAGGGCCAGCACCGACCGGCTCATGACCTGATAGGCGTGCCGAACCGCCTCGCGGCCCCCGTCCGGGCGCAGGGTCTTGGCATAGGCCGCCGCCGCGGCGGCGTAACGCGGGTCGGCCTCCTGCCTTTCGCCGTCCCCCACGCGCCGCCGCACCAGTTCGAACTCCACACCCAACTCGTCGCCCTCGCGGTGGATGCCGCGGGCATGGCGCGCGGCGAACACGCCCGGCACCCGGATCAGGTGCTCCAGGCTGCCGCGGAAGGTCTGGCCGGTGACGCCGTGGATGGAGAACATGGCGGTGTTTCTCTCAAATGGATGGTTTTCGGGTGGCGGCGCGGCGGTCGGAAACCCGGCGGGCGGCCGTCCCGGCGCCGCCCGCCGGAGGCAGGGTCACTTCGCCAGGGATTTGGCGACGATCTGTTCGATCTCCGCCCCCGCCTCGCGCATGATCTTCGCCAGCGCCGGATCGTTTGCGCCCAGCATGTCGGCGAAGGCGTTCGCGTTCAGGCGCGAGACGATGACCCGGCCGTCCGCGGTTTCGTACACGGAAACGCGGCAGGGCATCATGGAGGAGACATATTTCTTCCGGTCGTCCTTGAGGATTTCCAGGCCGTATTTCATGCTGCACACCTCGAGGATGGTGGTGCGTCCCACCCGGTGGCCCTTCTCGGCCATGTTCTCGTGCATGCGGTGGCTGGCCAGCACGCTCCACTTCGCCGCCTTGATGGCCTCGTCGAGCGACTTCAGCGTGGCGTAGAAGTCGCGGCCGCTCTTGTCTTCCAGGAAGAACGCCGGTTGCGCGGCGGCGGCCGGTTTGGCGGCTTGCGCCGACGCGAGGGCGGGCTGGGCGGCCGCCAGGGCCAGGCCGGCGGCGAACAGCAGGGAATGCAGGACTTTCATTTTCGACTCCTTCGTTGCGTGAAAAAAATCATTGAATCCGGGCGGCGCGCGGCGATGCGCTCTTCCAGCGGCGGGTGGGTCACGAACAGGCGCATGAGGCCTTCGCCCCCACCGCCGGCGATGGCGAAGGCCGCCATCTTGTCCGGCAGCGGGACAGCACCCGCACGCCGGCCAGGTTGGTGGCGAGAAACGGGACGATGCGTTTCATGGCGAGGTTCTCCGGATCATTCCAAAGTGGTTTCGATTTCCACGGCCACCCTGCCCTTGGGCTGGGCGGCAACTTTCACCAGATAGCGCTGCTTGTCCCTGGTCCAGGCGTGGGCCTCGGCCTCGGGGGTGGCGGACCGTACTTCCTGAGCATAGCCCAGGGCGGTAAAACCTCGGATGTAATGGCTCAGCACCGCCGCGTAGTCGGCCTGGCCTTCGTATCGCGCCGTGACCTGTGTGCCTTCCCGATGCCACGCGGCGCGCACCAGGCCCGGGTAGCGCGCCACGGGGGCCAGGTCGGTGCCCGAAACATCGCGCGCGGGCGGCGCTTCCGGCTTGAGCGCGGGCACGATCTCGCCGAGTTTCTCCCGCGCGCCGGGCACCACCTGCTCCACCTGGCGCTCCACGCGCTCCAGCGCGCCGCGCGCGGCCTCGGGCGCGGCGGCGCCCCAGCCCTGCGCCTGGCCGAAGAACCAGCCCGTCAGCGCGATGGCGGCCCAGATGAAGAGGCCGAACAGGACCAGCAGGCCGATGCCCAGCATGATCCAGGTGCGCCGCCGCACCTGGAAGAGCCTGGGGGCCGCTTGCGCGGCCAAACCGATAAGACCGAGTTTGTTCATGACGAAACCTCCTGAAGTGAGTGGTTGGCGGCCCGCGCCAGCCGGTCGTTGATGGCCCACCAGTCCTCGTCTGCGGGCGGGGCCTCCACCAGCAGGCGGTCGAAGCCGAAGCGGTCGATTTCGCGCAGGCGGGCATAGAGTTGCCGGCCGTAGGCGCGCGGGCCGACCGGCATGAGAAAGCGGGGCAGGGGCGGCAGCGGCGTGAAAAAGCCGTCCCGCGGGCCGCGCCTGCGGCACAGCACCGCCACCCGCAGCCCCTGCACCCGCAGGCTTTCGGCGCGCCGGGCCAGGGTCGCGCCGGCGGCCTGAAGCTCCAGGGGCGTGGCGGGGGCGTAATGGGCGGGCAGCGCGCCGGGGACACGGGGGGCGCGTTCATCGTGGCCGTTCGCCTCGATGCCGGCGTCGCCCAGGGCCGCGCGCAGGGCGGACAAGGGCAGGGCGCCCGGACGCAGCACGCGGGGCCGCTCGCCCAGCAGGGAGACGACGGTGGATTCCAGGCCATGCCGACAGGGGCCGCCGTCCAGCACCGGCAAATCCGGGAAATAGCCGCGCACGTGTTTTGCTTCGGTGGGGCTCACCCGGCCGAAGGGGTTGGCCGAGGGCGCGGCCAGCCCGCCGCCGAAGGCATGCAGCAGGGCCTGGGCCACGGGGTGGCGCGGCGCGCGCAGGGCGACGCTGTCCTGCCCGCCGGTGACCACGCGCGAGACCTCGTCGCGCGCCGGCAGCACCAGGGTCAGCGGGCCGGGCCAGAAGCGGGCCATCAGCACCCGCGCCGCCTCGGGCATTGCGGCGGCCCACTGCCCGACCGCCTCCCTGCCCGTGACGTGCACGATCAGGGGATGGTCGGCGGGCCGGCCCTTGAGGGCGTAGACCTTGCGCACCGCGTCCGCGTTGCGCGCGTCGGCCCCCAGGCCATACACGGTCTCGGTGGGGAAGGCCACCACCTCCCCGCGGCGCAGCGTGGCCGCGGCCGCGAGGATGACCGGATCCGTCGGGGCGCTCATGGCCGCGTCTCGCCCGGTTGTTCTCGGGCTTCACCGGCCAGATCCGGCGCTTCCCCGGGCGCGAACTCGCGCTGCCGCGCCAGCCGCCGTGCCAGCGTGCGCCCGGCGCGGTCGGCGGCGCGGTCGATGGCGGCGTAGATATCCTCGGACATCTCCGTGATCACCACCTCCGGCAGGCCTCGGAGATGCACGCGCACCTGGCAGCGCTTGTCCACGCCGCCGCGCGGACCGTTGTCGTCGGCGAGCCGCACGGCCACCCGCTCCATGCGATCATGGAAACGGGACAGGGCGAAGGCGATGCGCCGCCCGGCGTGTTCGCGCAGGGCCTCGGTCAGCGGAAAACCCTGGGCGCGGATGTCGATGTGCATGTCGGTGCTCCAGTTGGATGAGAAGACAAGCTCAATATACGCGCCGAATAAATTCTGGAAAAGTCGAATATTTTCCATATACTGTTCGACAATCGCCGAACAATCATGCGTCCATGAACCTCAAGCATCTGCGCTATTTCTGGACCGTTGCCCGCATGGGCAGCGTGGCCCGGGCCGCGGAGCGCCTGCATCTGACGCCGCAGACGGTCAGCGGCCAGATCAAGCTGCTGGAGGACGCGCTGGGCGTGGCCTTGTTCCGGCCGGCCGGGCGGGGGCTGGCGCTCACCGAGGCGGGGCGGGTCGCCCTGTCCTACGCCGACGAGATCCTCGACCTGGGCGAGGAGATGAAATCCGCGCTTACCCGGCGCCAGGGTCGGCCCCGGGCGGAGTTGGGCGTCGGCATCTGCGACGTGGTGCCCAAGTCCATGGCCTGGCGGCTGCTCGCGCCGCTGGCCGGCCTGCCCGAACCGGTGCGTCTGGCCTGCCGCGAAGGCCGGCTGGACGCCTTGCTCGGCGAACTGGCGCTGCACCGCCTGGACATGATCGTGGCCGACCGGCCCATGCCCGGCGGGCTGGCGGTGCGCGGCCACAGCCACAAGCTGGGGGAATGCGCCGTCGCCTTTTTCGCCGCGCCGGCGCTGGCGGACCGCTGCGCGGCCTTTCCCGCCTGCCTCGACGCCGCGCCCTTGCTGCTGCCCGGCCCCGACGCCGCGGTGCGCGGCCAGATCGAGCTCTGGCTGGGCGAGGCGCGTCTGAATCCGGACGTGGTCGGCGACTTCGACGACGGCGCGCTGATGAAGGCCTTCGGCCAGGCGGGCGCGGGCTTCTTTCCGGGCCCGGCCAACCTGTCCGGGGAGATCGCGGCGCGCTACGGCGTGCGCGAGGCGGGCCGGGTGGAGGACGTGCGCGAGGCGTTCTGGCTCATCACCGGCGAGCGGCGCATCAGCCACCCGGCGGTGCAGGCCGTGGTGGAGGCGGCACGTGGCCTGTTCGGGCCGGCGGCGGCAAGGCAGGTATGATGCGCCGGATGATTTGACGATCATTCATCGGGGGTAGACATGCTGCTGTTCGTTGTGGGTCTGGCGGCGCTGATCCTGGGCGCCGAGCTGCTGGTGCGCGGCGCCTCCCGGCTGGCCCTGTCCCTGGGCATCACGCCCCTGGTGGTGGGCCTCACCGTGGTGGCCTTCGGCACCAGCGCGCCGGAGCTGGCGGTGACGGTGCAATCCGCCTGGAGCGGCCAGGTGGACATCGCCCTGGGCAACGTGGTGGGCAGCAACCTGTTCAACGTGCTGGTGATCCTGGGCCTGTCGGCGCTGATCACGCCGCTGGTGGTGCACCAGCAGGTCATCCGCCAGGAAGTGCCGGTGATGGTCGGCGCGAGCCTGCTGCTGTGGGCCCTGGCCCTGGACGGCGGCATCGGCCGCTGGGAAGGTTTCCTGCTGGCGGGTCTGGTGGCGGGCTACACCGTGCTGCTGATCCGCCAGAGCCGGCGCGAAACCGCCGCCGCCCGGGCCGAGCTGGACGCGGAATACGCGCAGGCATTCGACGGCCCGCCCAAGGGCTGGCACGCGCACTGGGGCGTCCAGGTGCTGCTCGTCCTGGCAGGGCTGGCCCTGCTGGTGCTGGGCGCCCGCTGGCTGGTGGAGGCGGCGGTGGCCTTCGCGCGCCATCTGGGGGTGAGCGAGCTGGTCATCGGTCTCACCATCGTCGCCGCCGGCACCTCGCTGCCCGAGGTGGCCACCTCGGTCATGGCCGCCATCCGGGGCGAGCGCGACATCGCCGTGGGCAACGTGGTGGGCAGCAACATCTTCAACATCCTGGCGGTGCTGGGCCTGTCCGCCAGCGTGGCGCCGGCGGAGCTGACGGTGGCCCCGGCCATGCTGGCGTTCGACATTCCGGTGATGGTGGCCGTGGCGGTGGCCTGCCTGCCGGTGTTCTTCACCGGCAACCGCATCGACCGCTGGGAGGGCGCGCTGTTCCTGGGGCTGTATGCCGCCTACGTCCTGTACCTGATCCTGGATGCCAGCGGGCACGACGCCCTGCGGGGCTACGGCGCGGCGATGGGGGGCTTCGTGCTGCCCCTGGTGAGCGTGACCCTGCTGGTGCTGGCGTGGCGCCACTGGCGGGCGGGAAGGTCGCAATCTTCCTGAGCCATCCTTGCCGAAATCGATTCCTGCCCCCTGTATCGCCGAGATGAACGCATGACCGTCAATCCCACAAGAATCGCCGCCGCGACGGGTTTCCTGCTCGTCGGCGCGTGGGTCGCCACGCGGGTTCCCAGCCCGGAAATCGCCGTGGTGATGGGCATCCTGTTGCTGACCATCTACCTGTTCGCCTTCGAAATCGTCGGCGTGGACGTGGCCGCGGTGGGTATTCTGGTGTTGCTGGGTCTGGTGAGCACCTTCAGTCATTCGCTGGGCCTCGCGCAACCGCTGGTGCCGGTGGCGGAACTGTTCCAGGGCTTCTCCAGCAACGCGGTGGTTTCCATCATCGGCGTGATGATCATCGGTGCCGGCCTCGACAAGACCGGCATCATGACCCGCCTGGCCGCGGTCATCCTGCGACTGGCCGGGCGCACCGAGGCCCGCGTCATCCCCGCCGTTTCCGGCACGGTGGGCCTCATTTCCAGTTTCATGCAGAACGTGGGCGCGGCCGCCCTGTTCCTGCCGGTGGTCGGGCGCATCGCATCCCGCACCGGCATCCCGCTGTCGCGCCTGCTCATGCCCATGGGGTTTTGCGCCATATTGGGCGGAACCATCACCCTGGTCGGCTCCAGCCCGCTGATCCTGCTCAACGACCTGATCCTGTTGTCCAACCCGTCGCTGCCGGCCGGGCAGCAGATGCAAGCCTGGTCATTGTTCTCGGTCACCCCGGTGGGCCTGGCCCTGCTTCTCACCGGCATCGTCTATTTCGTGGTGGCGGGGCGGTATGTCCTGCCTGCCCGGCGGCAGGAGGAATTCGGCCGCGCCGCCACCGCGCAGGCGTATTTCCGCAACCTGTACGGCCTGGACTATGCCATCCGGGAAGTGCGCGTGCCCGCCGGCAGCAAACTGGTCGGGCAGACCCTGGATCAGATCGAGCGAACGTACCGCATTCGCGTCATTGCCGTCCAGCAGGGCAACGATCCGCCGCGCATCGGGCCGGGCGGGCTCGCGCGGGACATCTGCATCGAGCCCGCCACGGTGCTGGGCGTTCTGGCCACGCCGGAGCGTCTGCAAGGCCTGACGCAGGATGCGGGGCTGCAAGCGGCCGCGGACCTGGACGCATTGGCCGATACGCTGTCGCCGGCGCGGGCGGGCATCGCCGAGGTGGTGATCCGGCCCGGCTCCGCGCTGATCGGCATGAGCGCCCGCGACGTGTGGCTGCGCAAGACCTATGGCCTGTCCATGCTGGCCCTGCACCGTGGCGGAAAAACCCTGGGCGGGGACGACGATATCCTCGACCTGCCGCTGCGGGTCGGCGACGCCCTGGTGGTGCACACCGCCTGGCAGGCCCTCGCCCGCCTCGAACGGGACCGGAATTTCGCCGTCATCACCTCCGATTATCCGCACGAGGAGCAGCGTCCGCACAAGATCGCGCCGGCGCTGATCTGCTTCGGCGTCGCGCTGTATATGTTGCTGTTTACCGATGTGCGCCTGTCGCTGGCACTGATGACCGGTGCCATCGGCATGGTCCTGACCGGGGTGTTGCGCATCAACGAGGCTTATCAGGCCGTCAGCTGGAAGACCGTGTTTCTGCTGGCAAGCCTGATTCCGCTGGGGATCGCGGTGGAGAGCAGCGGCACCGCGGCCTGGATCGCCGGGCAGACCCTGTCCCTGTTGGGAGACATGCCTGTCTGGGTATTGCAATTGGCCATCGCGGTGCTGGCCACCGTGTTTACCCTCGTCATGTCCAACGTGGGGGCCACGGTGTTGCTGGTTCCGCTGGCGGTGGAAATCGCCGTGGCCGCGGGCGGCGACCCGGCGGTGTTCGCGCTGACGGCGGCCCTGGCCGCCTCCAACGCCTTCCTGCTGCCCACGCATCAGGTGAACGCCCTGATCATGGGACCCGGCGATTATCGGGTCGCCGATTTCCTGCGCGCGGGCGGCATCATGACCGTGTTGTTCATCGCGGTGATGATGTCGATGCTGGTGCTTTTCTATTGAGCTTTTCTATTGAGGGGGCAAACGATGCGCGTGTGGTCTTGGGGCACAGGTAGCCACAGTGCCGGTGATATTTCGGGGCGGGAGGACGCGAAGGCATGAACGGGCCGTTCGCGGAGCTGGCCCTGCTGCTGGCGATCGCCGCCATGGCCGGTGTCGTGGCCCTGCGCCTGCGCCAGCCGGTGCTGATCGCCTACATCGTGGTGGGCATCCTGGCGGGGCCGGCGGGCTTCGAGATCGTGCGCGCGCACGACCAGATCGACCTGCTGGCCCAGGTCGGCGTCGCGGTGCTGCTGTTCCTCGTCGGTCTCAAGCTCGACCTGCAACACGTGCGCCACGTCGGCCCGGTGGCGCTGGCCACCGGCCTGGGGCAACTGAGCTTCACCCTCGTCATCGGCTTCCTGATCATCCTGGCCCTGGGCAAGGGGGTCATGGAGGCGCTGTACGTGGCCGTGGCGCTGACCTTTTCCAGCACCATCATCATCGTCAAGCTGCTGTCCGACAAGCGCGAGCTGGACTCGCTGCACGGCCGCATCGCCGTGGGTTTCCTGATCGTGCAGGTCATCGCCGTGGTGCTGGCCATGATGGTCATGAGCACCCTGCGCGACGGCGGCGACGCCGCCGCCTGGGAGGTCGCGGGCACGCTCGCCGCGCGGGTTTCGGCGGCGGCGCTGCTGCTGTTCGTGCTCATGCGCTACGTCCTGCCGCGGGTGGTGCGCGCCATGGCGCACTCGCAGGAACTGCTGCTGGTGTTCGCCATCGCCTGGGGCACGGGGCTGGCGGCCCTGGGAGAGTGGGCCGGCTTCTCCAAGGAGGCGGGCGCCTTCCTGGCCGGGTTCTCGCTGGCTTCCACCCCTTACCGCGACGCCATCGGCGCGCGGCTGACCGGCCTGCGCGACTTCCTGCTGCTGTTCTTCTTCATCGACCTGGGCGCCAAGCTGGACTTCGCCACCCTGGGCGACGAGCTGGGGACGGCGGCGCTGCTGTCCGCCTTCGTGCTCATCGGCAACCCGCTCATCGTCATGGCCATCATGGGCTGGATGGGCTACCGCAAGCGCACCGGTTTTCTCGCCGGCCTGACCGTGGCGCAGATCAGCGAGCTTTCCATCGTCTTCGTGGCCATGGGCGTCACCCTGGGCCACGTGGGCATGCAGGCCCTGGGCCTCACCACCCTGGTGGGGGTGGTCACCCGAAGCATGCTTCGCGAAACCCCTTGCTCACCCCCCAGCCCCTCTCCCGCCCGCGGGCGAGGGGAGCTTCGAGAAGTCGCTGCGCGACTTTCATGCTAAAAGGAGCCGATATGAAACCGCGACAGCAAATCCTCGCCGCCACCGACCTGTCGGCCCCGGCGCGCCATGCCGTGGCCCGCGCCTACGGCATCGCCGCCGAGACCGGCGCCGCGCTGGACGTGGTCCATGTGTTGAGCGAAAACGCCCTGGACGGCCTGCGCCGGATGCTGGGCGTCCGCGACTCGCCCGCGGCGCAATACCTCCTGGACGAGGCGCGCGAGGCCCTGGCGCAACTCGGCGCCGAGCTGGGCCAGACCCACCGCGTCTCCGCCGGCAGCCGCGTGGTGGAGGGGCACGCCCTGCGCGCCATCCTGGAGCAGGCCGACGCCCTGGACGCGGACCTGCTGGTGCTGGGCGCGCGCGGCGAGAACTACCTGCGCCACCTGTTGCTGGGCGCCACCGCCGAGCGCCTGCTGCGGCGCAGCCTGAGGCCCATGCTGGTGGTCAAACAGACCCCCCGGACACCTTACCGGCGCGTGCTGGTGCCGGTGGATTTCTCGCCCTGGTCGGCACCGTCCCTGCGCCTGGCGCGGGCCTGGGCGCCCGGTGCGGAGCTGGTGCTGCTGCACGCCTTCGAGGCCCCGTTCGAGTCCAGGCTGCGCTACGCCGGCGTCGAGGAAGATACCATCGAGCACTACCGGGTCGCGGCCAGGCAGGACGCCCTGGTCCGCCTGGACGCGCTGGTCGCCGCCGCCGGCCTGCGGCCGGAGGAGGTGCGCTACGGCGTGCATCATGGCGACGCCTCGCGCGTCATCCTCACCCAGGAACAGGAGCGGGACTGCGACCTCATCGTCCTGGGCAAGCACGGCCAGGGGGTGCTGGAGGAACTGCTGCTGGGCAGCGTGACCAAGCACGTCCTGGCCGAGTCCGCCGGCGACGTGCTGGTGGCCAGCCACCCGGAGCCGGGCGCATGAGCGGCCGGTCGCCTGCCTGGACGCTGCGCGCCCTCCTCGGGCGTGCGCTCGCCCTGGCCCTGCTGTGGTGGGTGCTCGCCGAGGGCGACACCAGCGCCTGGGGCGTGGGCCTGGCGAGCGTGGCGCTGGCGACCGTGGCCAGCCTGCGCCTGTGGTCGCCCGCCGGGAAGAGCCCCCGGTTCCGGGCGCAGCCGTCGAACGATCACCGGGGGCTCTCCCCGGTCGGGGCGCTGGCCTTCGCCGCCTGGTTCCTGACCGAATCGCTGAAGGGCGGCGTGCAGGTGGCCAGGCTGGCGTTCCAGCGCCGCCCCGATCTCGCGCCGGCGCTGGTGGACATCCCGCTCGCCCTGCCGCCCGGACCGGCGACGGTGCTGCTGGTCAATAGCCTGAACCTCTTGCCCGGGACGCTGAGCGCGGGTATCGACGGCCGGACGCTGCGCCTGCACGTGCTCGACGCGCGCCTGCCGGTGACCGGCGAGGTGCGTGCCGCCGAGGCGCGCATCGCCCGAATGCTGGGATTGGCCCCATGACCGGACTGGAATGGCCCCTGGCGCTGTTTCTCCTGCTCAACCTGCTGGCGGCGCTGGCGCGCGCGGCGCGCGGCCCCACGCCTGCGGACCGCATGCTGGCGGCGCTGCTGTTCGGCAGCACGGGGGTCGGCATCCTGCTGCTGCTGGCCTACGCCGGCGGCCATCCCGCGCTGGTGGACGTGGCGCTGGTGCTGGCGCTGCTCGCCGCCATCAGCGGCGCGGCGTTCGCCGGCCGCGCCTGGGGCCGGGGGCGGGACGATGCCTGAAGGCCTCGCCACCCTTGCCAGCGCCGTCCTGCTCCTCGCCGGGGCCGGTTTCTATTTCGCCGGCACGGTCGGGCTGCTGCGCTTTCCCGACGTGTACACCCGCCTGCACGCCCTGACCAAGGCGGATAACCTGGGCCTGGGATGCCTCGTGCTGGGCCTGGCCCTGCAGGCGGACAGCCTCGCCGCCGCGCTCAAGCTGATCCTGATCTGGCCGCTGGCGATGGCCGCCAGCGCCAGCGTGGGTTATCTCATCGCCCGGCGCGCCCGCGCGCTGGGCATTGTCCCCTGGCGTCGGACGGAGGATCGATGAGCCTGGCGCTCGTTTTCGACCTGCTGCTGGCGATCGCGCTGCTGTGGAGCGCGTGGCGCGCGCTGGCCGCGCCGGAGGCCACCCGCGCGGTGGTGATGTTCATCGTCTTCGGCCTGTTGCTGACGCTGGCCTGGGCGCGGCTGGACGCGCCGGACATCGCCCTGGCCGAAGCGGCCATCGGCGCCGGCCTCACCGGCGCGCTGCTGCTCGACGCCCTCGGGGCGGGGCGCGGCGAGCGGGGCGGGGGCGAGCGGGGCCGTGGCGAGAAAGACCGCGCGGCCGCGCGCTGGCGCCGGCCCGTCCTGGCGCTCTCGCCGCTGCTGGCCGCGGTGCTGGTCGTCGCGCTGCTGAAAGCCCCCGCGCCCGCCGTGGATCTGCCCGCCGCCGTCGCACGGAACATGGCGCAAAGCGGCGTGGCGCATCCGGTCACCGCGGTGCTGCTCAATTTCCGCGGCTACGACACCCTGCTGGAAGTGGCGGTGCTGCTGGCCGCCCTGTTCGGGCTGCTGGCGCTGGCGCCGGGCCGGCCGCGCGCCGGGGCGCCGGGCGATCCCTTGCTGGGCACCTGGGCGCGCCTCGCCGCGGCGCCGATGATCGTGGTGGCGGGCTACCTGCTGTGGGCCGGGGCGCACCAGCCGGGCGGGGCGTTCCAGGCCGCGGCGGTGCTGGCGGCGGCGGCGGTGCTGCTGCACCTGGCCGGCCTGCTGCCCGCCTGCTGCGGCTGGGGCTGGCCGGCGGCCTGCTGGTGTTTCTCGCGGTGGCCGTGCTGCCGCTGGGCCACGCCTCGCTGCTCACCTATCCGCCCGCCTGGGCGGGGGCGCTGATCCTGCTGGTGGAAGGCGCGCTCAGCGTATCGCTGGGGCTGGTGCTGGCCGGCCTGTTCCTGTTCCTGTCGGGGCGCGCCCCGCGCGAGCGCGAGCCCGGGGTCGCGGCGCCGGGCCAGGCGCCGCCGGACGGGGGCGCCCGGTGAGCGCCGGCCTGCTCTACGCCCTGGCGGGCGCGCTGCTGTTCGTCATGGGCGCGGCCGGCGCCGTCGTGCTGGCCAGCGCGCTGCGCAAGGTGCTGGCCTTCAACGTCATGGGCAGCGGCGCCTTCCTGGTGCTGGTGGGGCTGGCGCAGCGGCACGGGGTCGTGGATCCCGTGCCCCAGGCCATGGTGCTGACCGGCATCGTCGTGGCGGTGGCGTCCACGGCGCTGGCGCTGGCCCTGATCCGCCGGTCGGGCGTAACCGAAAACGGATAACCTTAGGTCAACGTACAACGCAACGAAGAAAATGATGGAAAAGAACGAGCCGCTGATCGAAAAACTGCAGGTCATTATCACCTGGTCGGTACGCGCCCTGGCGGTGCTGATGGTGTTCGTGATCGTCATGGGCGTGGTGGACGTGGGATGGACGCTGTACCGCAAGCTGATTTCGCCGCCGGCCTACATCCTGACCGTCTCCGACATGCTGGCGAGCTTCGGCGCCTTCATGGCGGTGCTGATCGCCATCGAGATCTTCATCAATATCACCGTGTACCTGCGCGAGCATGTCATCCACGTCAAGATCGTCATGGCCACCGCGCTGATAGCCATCGCGCGGAAGGTCATCATCCTCGATCTGGAAACCACGGCGCCGGAATATCTCTGGGGCATCGCCGCGATCGTGATCGCCATCAGCATCGGCTACTGGTTGGTCGTGCGGCTGCCCCGATACGATCTGGTATTTGGTGCCAGGCAAGAGCCGCCGCCGGAGCCCGGCGAGGGCGGGAAGCCGGAAACCACACCCGGCGCCGGCCTGCGGAAAACAAGCGAGAAGGAGTGACGCAGCCATGACCCCCCTGCTGGAAAAACACTGGCATCACCTGCCGCAGGACGAGGTGCTCGACCTGCTCGACGCCGACGCGAAGCAGGGCCTGGACCGCTTCGAGGTGGAGGACCGGCAGAAGAACTTCGGTCCCAATGCGCTGACGCCGCGCAAGGGCAAGGGGCCGCTGCTGCGCTTCCTGCTGCAGTTCCACCAGGCGCTGGTCTACATCCTGCTGGTGGCGGTGGTGATCAAGCTCGCGCTGGGCGCCTGGGTGGACGCCAGCGTCATCTTCGGCGTGGTGCTGCTCAATTCCATCATCGGCTTCGTGCAGGAGGGCAAGGCCCTCTCCGCGCTGGCGGCGCTGGCGCGCGCGCTGACGACGACGGCCACCGTGCTGCGCGCCGGGGAGAAACAGCGCATCGACGCCAGGGAACTGGTGCCCGGCGATATCGTGCTGCTCGCCTCGGGCGACCGGGTGCCGGCGGATTTGCGTTTGCTGCAGGTGCGCAACCTGCAGGTCGACGAGTCCGCGCTCACCGGCGAGTCGGTGCCGGTGGAGAAGCGCACCGGCGAGTTGGCCCACGACGCCGTGCTGGCCGAGCGCGCCAACATGGCGTACTCCTCCACCCTGGTGACCTATGGCACCGGGACCGGCGTGGTCACGGCCACCGGCGACCACACCGAGATCGGCCACATCTCCGAGCTCATCGCCGGCGCCGAGGTGCTGGCCACGCCGCTGACGCGCAAGATCGCGCGCTTCAGCCGCATCCTGCTCTACGCCATCCTGGCCCTGGCCGGCCTGACCTTCGCCGTCGGCCTGTGGCACGGGGGCTCGGCGGTGGACATGTTCATGGCGGCGGTGGCGATGGCCGTGGCCATGATCCCGGAGGGCCTGCCGGCGGTGCTGACCATCACCCTGGCCATCGGCGTGGCGCGCATGGCCAAACGCAACGCCATCATCCGCCACCTGCCCGCGGTGGAGACCCTCGGCAGCACCACGGTGATCTGCTCCGACAAGACCGGCACCCTGACCCGCAACGAGATGACGGTGCAACGCCTGTGGGCGGGCGGCGAAGCGGTCGAGGTCGGCGGCGTCGGTTATGCGCCCCAGGGCGAGCTGCTGCGCGACGGCGCGCCGATCGCGCCCGGCGCGAACGTCGCCCTGTCCGAACTGCTGCGCGCCGGTCTGCTGTGCAACGACGCGGTGCTGAAACAGGAGGCCGAGACCTGGAAGATCGAGGGCGACCCCACCGAGGGCGCGCTGCTGGTGGCGGCGCGCAAGGCCGGACTGGACATCGGACAAAGCCAGGCGGCGCATCCCCGGCTGGACGCGATTCCCTTCGAGTCCCAGCACCAGTACATGGCCACCCTGCACGGCGGCGAGCAGCCGGTGGTTTACCTCAAGGGCTCGGCGGAAAAGATCCTCGAACGTTGCGCGACGCTGCTGGGCGCGGATGGCCAGACTGTCCCTCTGAACGGCGAGGCGGTGCACGCACGGGTCGAGGCCATGGCCGGCCAGGGTCTGCGCGTGCTGGCCTTCGCCCGTCTTCCCGTTCCGCCGGGCACCACGGATGTCGATCACGCCGATGTCGCCGCTGGCCTCACTTTCCTCGGCCTGCAGGGCATGATCGATCCGCCGCGCGAAGAGGCGATCCGCGCGGTGCGCGCCTGTCAGAGCGCCGGCATCCGGGTGAAGATGATCACCGGCGATCACGCCGTGACCGCGGCGGCCATCGCCGGCCAGATCGGGCTGGGCGGGCCGATGCGGGAAGGCCGGCCCCCGGACGTGCTGACCGGGCGCCAGCTGGAAGGCCTGTCCGACGCGCGGCTGATCGAAGCGGCCGCCGAAACCGGGGTGTTCGCCCGCGTCACGCCGGAGCAGAAGCTGCGCCTGGTGGAGGCCCTGCAGGCGCGCGGCGAGGTCGCGGCCATGACCGGCGACGGAGTCAACGACGCCCCGGCCCTGCGCCGCGCCAATATCGGCGTGGCCATGGGCATCAACGGCACCGAGGTGTCGAAGGAGGCGGCCGACATGGTGCTGACCGACGACAACTTCGCCACCATCGAGGCGGCGGTGGAAGAAGGCCGCGGCGTGTTCGACAACCTGATCAAGTTCATCACCTGGATCCTGCCGACCAACGCCGGCCAGGGCCTGGTGATCATGGCCGCGGTGCTGGCGGCGCAGCCGCTGCCGGTGCTGCCGGTGCAGGCGCTGTGGATCAACATGACCACCGCCGTGCTGCTCGGTCTCGCGCTTGCCTTCGAGCCCAAGGAACCGGGCATCATGCGCCGCCCGCCGCGCCGGCCGGATGCGCCCATCCTCACCGGCGAGCTGATCTTCCGCATCGCCCTGGTGGGCCTGATGTTGCTGATCGGCAGTTACGGCCTGTTCGAATGGGCCCTCGACCGGGGCGCCAGCGAGGCCGAGGCGCGCACCATTGCGGTCAACGTGTTCGCCGTGGGGCAGTCCTTCTACCTGCTGAACTGCCGCTCGCTGCGGGTTTCGATGTTCCGCCTGGGGCTCAACAGCAACCCGTGGATCTGGGTCGGCATCGCCGCCATGATCGGCGTGCAGCTCCTGTTCACCTACCTGCCGGCGATGAACTGGCTGTTCCACACCGCGCCCATCGGCTGGCTGGACTGGCTCCACATCGCGCTGGTGGGGCTGGCGATCTACCTGGTCATCGGCATGGAAAAGGCCTGGCGGCTGCGCCGGGAGACGGGGGGCGGCGAGCGATGAAATGGTCCTGGAAACTGACCCGGCTCGCCGGTATCGATGTCCATGTCCACGCCACCTTCTTCATCCTCGTCGCCTGGATCGGCCTGAGTTACTGGCTGGTGAAAGGGAGCCCGGCCGCGGTCATCGGCGGTGTCGGCTTCATCCTCGCGCTGTTCGGCTGCGTGGTGCTGCACGAGCTGGGCCACGCGTTGACGGCGCGGCGCTACGGGATCCGCACCCGGCACATCACCCTGTTGCCCATCGGCGGTGTCGCCGCGCTGGAGCGCATGCCGGACGATCCGAAGCAGGAGATCGCCGTGGCGCTGGCGGGTCCGGCGGTCAATGTGGTGATTGCGCTGGGCCTGTGGCTGTGGCTCGCGGCGAAAGGCGCGCTGGTGCCGGTGGATCAGTTGAGCCTGACCGAAGGTCCGTTTCTGGAACGCCTGATGGTTGTCAACCTCTTTCTCGCCGTCTTCAACCTGCTGCCGGCCTTTCCCATGGACGGCGGGCGGGTGTTGCGCGCGGCGCTGGCCATGCGCACGGATCGTAACCGGGCCACCCAGACGGCCGCCCGTGTGGGGCAGGGGCTGGCCCTGTTGCTGGGGTTCGTCGGCCTGTTTCACAACCCCTTTCTCGTCTTCATCGCGCTGTTCGTGTGGATCGGCGCCGCGTCCGAGGCGGGCATGGAGCAGATGAAAGCCACCCTGTCCGATGCGGCTGTCGGCCGCGCCATGGTGACCGATTTCCAGGCCCTGTCGCCCGACGACGCCCTGTCCCGCGCCGTCGAGCTGACCCTGGCCGGCAGCCAGAAGGATTTCCCGGTGCTGCTGAACGGGGACGTCATCGGGGTGCTCACCCAGACCGCGCTGTTGAAAGGCCTGCGGTCGCGGGGCGAGCAGGCCCGCGTCGGCGATTGCATGCGGCGTGACATCGAGCGCGCCGACATCGACGAGCCGCTCGACCGCGTGCTGGAACGATTGCAGGGCCGCGCCTGCCCTCTGCTCGCCGTGACCGAGGCCGGCCGGCTGGCGGGGACGGTCGATCTCGACAACATCATGGAATTGATCCGGATCGAGAACGCCCTGCGGGAGCGGCAAAACCGCGGGCCGAGCGGGCCGGGAGCCTGACCGATGCGAACCGTCTCTTCCGGATCGGTGTCCGTAGACATGAGCAAGCTGTAGACGAAATGGACCAGACGATCCTCGTACTCAATGCCGGTTCGTCCAGCCTCAAGTTCGCCGTGTTCGACGCGCGCACGGTGTCGAGCGGCGGCGGGGCCATCGCGCGCGGTCGGATCGAGGCGATCGGCGGCGCAGCGCGCTTCACCGTGGAAGACCTGGCGGCTGGCGCCGCGCCCGCCGAGGTCGAATGCGCGCCGGTGCGCCGCCACGCGGACGCGCTGCGCGCGGTGTTGCACTGGGTGCTCGCCTGGGTGCGCGGCCGCGGCGCCGGGGCGCGGCTCGTCGCCGTCGGGCATCGCGTGGTGCATGGCGGCGTCCACTTCGGCACGCCGGTGCGGATCGACGCGGACGTATTCGCCCGGCTCGAGGCGCTGGTTCCGCTGGCGCCCCTGCATCAGCCCCACAGCCTGGCGGCCATCGCGGCGCTGCGCGAGATCGATCCGGATCTCCCGCAGGTGGCCTGCTTCGATACGGCGTTTCACCGCAGTCAGCCGATGCTGGCGCAGACCTTCGCCCTGCCGCGCGCCTTGACCGAGGCGGGCGTGCGCGCCTACGGCTTTCACGGCCTGTCCTACGAATACGTGGCGGACGCGCTGCCGGACCCTCTGGGCGCGGCGGCGGAGGGCCGCGTGATCGTCGCGCACCTGGGTCACGGCGCCAGCCTGTGCGCCCTGCGGGGACGGCGCAGCGTGGCCACCACCATGAGCTTCACGCCGCTGGACGGCCTGCCCATGGCCACGCGCTGCGGCGCGCTCGATCCCGGCGTGCCGCTGTATCTGATGCGCGAGCGGGGCATGACGCCGGATGCGGTCACAAACCTGCTGAATACTCAATCCGGCCTGCTCGGCGTATCGGGCATCAGCGGCGACATGCGCGAGCTGCTCGCCAGCGATGACCCGCGCGCGGCGGAGGCGATCGAGCTGTTCGTCTATCGCGCCGGGCGCGAACTGGGCTCGCTGGCCGCCGCGCTGGGCGGCCTGGACGCGCTGGTGTTCACCGGCGGCATCGGCGAGCACGCGGCCGTCATCCGCGAGCGGATCTGCCAGCGGGCGGCGTGGCTCGGGGTTCGCGTCGATCCGGCGGCCAATGCCGCGGGCGGTGCGCGCATCAGCGACGCGGACAGCCCGGTGTCGGTCTGGGTGATCCCGACCGATGAAGAACGCGTCATCGCCCGGCACGCGTATCGCATCGCCGGGGCCTGACGCCAACTTGAACGTGGAGGAATCGAACATGACCCAAGACCTCGCCCTGCCGGGCAGCCCGCTGTCCGACGACGAACTGCGCCGGCTCGACGCCTGGTGGCGCGCCTGCAACTACCTCGCCGCCGGCATGATCTACCTGCAGGCCAATCCGCTGTTGCGCGAGCCGCTGCAAGCCGCGCACGTCAAGCGGCGCCTGCTCGGCCACTGGGGCGCGAGTCCGGGGCTGTCGTTCATGTACGCGCACCTGAACCGGCTGATCAAGGCCCACGACCTGAACGCCATCTTCCTCGCCGGCCCCGGCCACGGCGCGCCCGGCGTGCTGGCGCCGGTGTATCTGGAAGGCACCTATGCCGAGGTCTATCCGGACATGAGCGCGGACGAGGAGGGGCTGCGCCGCTTCTTCAAGCAGTTCTCGTTTCCCGGCGGCATCGGCAGTCACTGCACGCCGGAGACGCCGGGCTCCATCCATGAAGGCGGCGAGCTGGGCTACAGCCTGTCGCACGCCTTCGGCGCCGCCTTCGACAATCCGGACCTGATCGTCGCCGTCGCGGTCGGCGACGGCGAGGCCGAGACCGGGCCGCTGGCCACGGCCTGGCATTCCGGCAAGTTCCTGCATCCGGGTCGCGACGGTGCGGTGCTGCCCATCCTTCACCTGAACGGCTACAAGATCAACAACCCGACCCTGCTGGCGCGCATTCCCCGCGACGAACTGGAGAGCCTGATGCGCGGCTACGGCTGGACGCCCCACTTCGTCGAGGGTGAAGACCCGGCGGTCATGCACCGGGCCATGGCGGCCACGCTCGAAACCTGTCTGCGCCAGATTCGCGCCATCCAGGGGCCGGCGCGTGCCGGCGGCCCGGTGCAACGCGCGCACTGGCCGATGATCGTGCTGCGCACGCCCAAGGGCTGGACCGGGCCGAAGGAAGTGGATGGGCGCAAGGTCGAGGGCTTCTGGCGCGCGCATCAGGTGCCGCTGTCCGGCCTGCACGACAACCCGGCCCATCTCGCCCAACTGGAAGCCTGGCTGCGCGGCTACCGGCCGGAGGAGCTGTTCGACGCGGAGGGCCGGCTGATCCCGGCGCTGAAGGCGCTGGCGCCCGAAGGCGCGCGGCGCATGAGCGCCAATCCGCACGCCAACGGCGGCCTGCTGCGGCGCGACCTGCGCATGCCGGATTTCCGCGACTACGCGCAGGCGGTGGCGCAACCCGGCCGCGAGCGGGCCATGAACACGAAGCCCCTTGGAGCCATGCTGCGCGACGTCATGCGCCGGAACATGAACAACTTCCGCGTCTTCGGCCCGGACGAGAACAGCTCCAACAAGCTCGACGCGGTCTACGAGACGAGCAAGAAGCTGTGGCTGGCCGAAATGCTGCCCGAGGACGCCGACGGCGGCGAGCTTTCCACGGACGGCCGCGTGCTGGAGATGCTCTCAGAACACACCCTGGAAGGCTGGTACGAGGGCTATGTCCTGACCGGGCGGCACGGCTTCTTCGCCACCTACGAGGCCTTCGTGCACGTCATCGACTCGATGTACAACCAGCACGCCAAGTGGCTGGCGATCTGCGAGGAACTGCCCTGGCGCGCGCCCATCGCTTCCATCAACCTGCTCATCACCTCCACCGTCTGGCGCCAGGACCACAACGGCTTCACCCACCAGGACCCGGGTTTCCTGGACGTGGTGGTCAACAAGAGCCCGCAGGTCACGCGCATCTACCTGCCGCCCGACGTCAACTGCCTGCTCGCCACCGCCGACCACTGCCTGCGCAGCCACAACGACATCAACGTCATCGTCTGCGACAAGCAGAACCACCTGCAGTACCTCGACATGGACGCCGCCGTGCGGCACTGCGCCAAGGGCCTGGGGATCTGGGACTGGGCGAGCAACGACCAGGGCGGCGAGCCGGACGTGGTGCTGGCCGGCTGCGGCGACGTCCCCACCCAGGAGGCGCTGGCCGCCACCGCCCTGCTGCGCGAGCATTTCCCGGATCTCAAAATCCGCTTCATCAACGTGGTGGACCTGTTCCGCATGACCACCCCGGACGAACACCCGCACGGGCTGTCGCACCGCGACTTCGACAGCCTGTTCACGCTGGACAGGCCCATCATCTTCAACTTCCACGGCTACCCCTGGCTGATCCACCGCCTGGCCTACCGCCGCGCCAACCACCGCAACCTGCACGTGCGCGGCTACAAGGAGCGCGGCAACATCAACACGCCGCTGGAGCTGGCGATCGAGAACGAGATCGACCGCTTCAGCCTGGCCATCGACGTCATCAACCGCGTGCCCCGGCTGCACGTGGCCGGCGCGCACGTGAAGGAGAAGCTGCGCGACCGGCAGCTCGACTGCCGGCGTCATGCGCACCAGCACGGCGTCGATCGAGCGGAGGAGGGCGACTGGGTGTGGCCGTATTGACGATGAAGAAGACGTCCTCGGTCTCGACCCCGGTCTCGCGGCAGCGTATCGTGCTGGCCGGCTTTCTGCTGGCCTTGATGGGCGGCTTTTCCTATGCCTGGGGCGTGCTCGTGGTGCCGGTGATGGACCGCTTCGGCTGGAGCAAGGCCGAAGCCACCCTGCCATTCACCGCGTTCATGGTGGTTTTCGCGCTGGCCATGGTCCCCGCGGGCAGCTTGCAGGACCGCTGGGGGCCGCGGATCGTTTCCGCCGCCGGCGCGGCGCTGTTCCTGATCGCCTATGTACTGGCCGCGCTGGTGGGTTACTTTCCCCATGCCTGGTGGCTGGTTCTTTCCTACGGCCTGATCGGCGGCACGGCGTGCGCGCTGACCTATGCCTGCGTCGCGCCGTCCGCCCGCAAGTGGTTTCCCGACCAGCCGGCGCTCGCCGTTTCCACCGCGGTCATGGGATTCGGCCTGGCGGCGCTGATCGTCTCGCCCATCAAGTCCGAGTATCTGCTGGTGATCCACGGCATCGAGGGGACCTTCCTGATCATCGGCGCGCTGACCTTCGTCGTGTCGATGATCGCGTCCCGGATGCTGGCGAATCCCCCGCCGGACTGGTCGCCCCGGGGCTGGACGGCGCCAACGGGCGCAAGCCGCGCGGGCGCGGGCGGGCGCGAATACGCGCCCGGCGAGGTCTGGCGCACGCCCCGGTTCTGGATGATCTGGCTGGCCTTCGGCGCGGTGACCTCCGGGGGCCTGATGTCGATCGCCCTGCTTCCCGCCTATGGCCGTTCGATCGGACTGACCTCGGCGCAGGCGGCGCTGGCGATTTCCGTCTTTGCCGCCTTCAACGGCTTCGGGCGGCCGTTGGGCGGGTTCCTGGCCGACCGTTTCGGGGTGCTGCGCGTAATGACCGCGACCTACGCCGTGCAGACCGTGACCCTGCTGGCATTTCCCCTCGCCGCGGACTCGATGCCGACATTGTTCGTTTCGGCGGCGGTGTTGGGCTGGGGCTTCGCGGTCACCCTGGGGCTGTTTCCCGTGCTGACTTCAGCCTGCTTTGGCGTCAGGCACTTGGGCGGCAACTACGGCCTCGTGTTCACCGCGTTCGGGGCGGGCTCGCTCGCGCCGATGCTGGGTGCCTGGTCTTACGACGCCACCGGCGGCTACGGACCGGCCTTCGTGACGGCGGGGGGGCTGGCAGGCCTGGGGCTGGTGTTGTGCGGGTACATGATGACGCGAGGAACGGGGGGTGATGAACCCCCTGGCTGATCCATCGTCTGGCCCGCCGCCGCACCCCTCACCGCGGTCCGCTTGTGCGCGACTTCGATCTATGGCAACAAGCGCTGCCGCAATAGTCGCATCGGGCTTTTCTACCAAGTAACAAAATAATAACTTGACGCCTGTACAGTTTTGCATGAGCATTAAACCAAACAACCGTTTGGTGCGGTCATGAAGAAGACTGACGCAGAATCCATCCTCGACCATGCCCTCTCCCTGTTCAGGTCAAGAGGTTACAAGAGCACTTCGATGGCGGACATCGGGAAGGCTAGTGGGCTGCTAAAGGGGAGTATTTATCATCACTTCCCGAGCAAGGAGGCCATCCTGAGCCAGGCGCTTGACCGCTTGTCCGGTCATTTTGAAAAGCAGATTTTTTCGTTGGCTCAGGACGAAAGCATGACCGAGAAGCAGCGGTTGGATGCCATGGTTTCGGCGATGGAAGGCTACTTCATCAAGAACAAGGCCTGTGTAATGGCACATGTTTCCATGGAAGCGATGGATGATATGGCTCAAGTCAGGGATCAGATACAGGCTTTTTTCAGACGGTGGCGCAGTGCTTTTGCCGGTGTCCTGGCAACCCGCCACGGTGGCTCGGTTGCACGGCGATTGGCTGAGGACTCCATTTCTCAGCTTGAGGGGGCTGTCCTCTGGTTAAACATCTTCGACGACCCGGCCCCGTTAAAGAGAATGTGCAAGAGAGCCCGTGAACTGCTGTAATTTGTTGTGTTTTAAACAAACTATCGTTTGTTAGGATAATGATCAAGAAATACCATTCCCGAAACCACCCCCATAATGGCCACCAAAAGAAATTACGGCGACATCCTCCACGAAGGCGAGCTTGAGGCCCAGCGCCGATTCGGGGCAGAGGGATATTGGAACGAGCACAATCTCGACATGATCCGAGATTCCATTCCTCCTGCATGGGCAGCGTTCATGGAAGCCCAAGCGTTTTTTTTCATCGCCACAGCCAACCATCACGGCGAGTGCGATTGCAGTTTCCGGGGGCGGGAGTTCAACGCCTCGGGCCAGGCCTACCCCCTGCTCAAGGTCCTGGACGCGAAGACTTTGGTGTTCCCGGATTTCGGTGGCAACAAGCTCTACAACTCCATGGGCAACATCCTGGTCAACCCTCACATCGGCATTCTGTTCGTGGATTTTCAGAACCGCTCGCGGGCGCGAGTGAACGGTGCCGCAGAGATCATCGAAGATCGGCGAGCATATGAGGACATCTGGCCCATGGCCCAGCGCTACGTGCGGGTTACGGTGCAGCAGGCCTACCCCAACTGCAAGGCGCGCATCCCGAAAATGAATTTTGCGCCCCTGACTGACGCCTTTTTCGACGAATGACGGACGTGTTCAGGCTTCCTGAGATCTTGGCGGCTTGGGGTACGGTGGACTTCATCACGACGTTGAAACGCGAAGTCGGGATGCATGGCGTGGTGAGGGCGGCGCTTGCACGGCGCATGAACGGGTTCGGCTCGATCGACGAGCCGATCACGGTCATGGTGCTCGGGGTGGATGACCAGAGCGAGATCATCGAAGCCAGGATCACTCTTCTCTACACGGTGACCGAGACGGTTTACCGTTGTCCCGATTGTTCCGGGGAGGACATTGTTCATGGGGCTTGTGCGATGACGGTTCAGATCGACAGGAGAACCGCGGTGAGCACGTTTCTCTTCCATCCGGAGGACACTTGAGCGCAACTTCCGAAATGACGGGCAACCGGCCGCTTCGTGCCATGGCCGGCGCCGCTGACGAGATCGAGGACCAAATCGTCCCGCCTGGCTGGCGGCTACCTGGCCTATTGGGCGGCAACTATGGCCTCGTGTTCACCGCGTTCGGGGCGAGCTCGCTCGCACCGATGCTGGGTGCATGGTCTTTTGACGCCACCGGCGGCTACGGACCGGCCTTAGTGACGGCGGGTGGGCTGGCAGGCCTGGGGCTGGTGTTGTGCGGGTACATGATGACGCGAGGAACGGGGGGTGATGAACCCCATGGCTGATCCATCGTCTGGCCCGCCGCCGCACCCATCACCGCGGTCCGCTTGTGCGCGACTTCCGGGGACGCGGCCGCACCGGCACGCCGGAACCGGCCAGCGCCTGCGCCTCCCGTCAGGTTTCGTCCCGCGCCGCGACGTGCCGCGCGCCGTCCTCGCGCAAGGCGGTTGCGGCGGTCGCGCCGAGCGCGCGCCAGGTGTCCCGGAACACCGCCTGCTCCACCTGCGGCCGCATCGCGGCGGGACACGCCACGCGGACGACCAGCGCCAGCCCCGCCGGATCGGAAAAATCCCACATGACCTTGCTGCGCCCGGTGGAAAAATCGAAGAAGTTTTCGTCCGCGAGCCTGCGGAAATGGGCCTCGGCCTGCTCGCGCCAGGCGCTGGTGGCCTGATCGGCGGCGGACAGGGCGGCGGCCTCCACCCGGTCCAGGTCCCGCGACGCGTGTTCCGGGATGGGCATGCGAAACAGGTGCAGGACGTAATCGTCGCCGAGCGCGGTATTTTTCAGCGGCTGGGTGAGCAGCATGGCGTTCGGGAATTCGGCGGTCTTGCCCGTGAGCTGGCCGGCATAACCCATCTCCACCAGACTGGTGGCGAACATGTCGATATCGATGACGCGGCCATGCAAGGAGCCGATCTCGACGACGTCGCCGATCTTGAAAGGCCGCACCAGCGTGACGAAAAGGTAACCCAGCACGCACATCAGCAGTTCCTTGCTGACGATCAGCATGGCGCCGGCGACGGCCGCCAGCGACAGCGCGAAGCCGGTGATCGTCGAGGCCCAGACCGAGACGATGATGAACACGATCAGGAACCAGATGAGGTTGCGCGCCCAGACCAGATGCAGCCGCCGCTTCTCGGGGGAGATTTCGCCGCGCGCCAGATAACGCGCCCAGAGGTGGGACAGCGCGGCGCCGATGAGGATCAGCAGGACGGTGGCGATCACCTTTTCCCACTGGCCGGGAATCGCGGTGAAAATCTGGTCGAGCATGGAATCCGGCGCGGTGTGCGCGGGGCTGGGCGGGGCGTTCGATGGCATGGCGCGCGGATGAAAGTCCAATGAGAAGGTTTGTGCGAAGGAATGGCAAGGATATGGGATCGTCGCTTCGCCTGCCAGGTACAAGCAGTTGGGTTGTCGGTACGGCCCCGCACCCATTGCGCCTTTATCGACGAATGACGCGTGTGTCCAGATTTCCCGCGGTCTTGGCGGTTCGGGGTAAGGTAAGTTGCAGATGATTACGTCGCCGCGTGACCATTGCCGCCGCGCGCGAGCCAGGCGTCCAGCTCCTGTGCCGGCATGGGCCGCGCCAGGAAATAGCCCTGCACGCCGCGGCAGCCCATGGCGCGCAGGGCTTCGAGCTGGGCCGCGGTCTCCACGCCCTCGGCCAGGGTGTGCGCGCCCAGGGCCTCGGCCATGCGCACCACGGCGGCGCTGATGGCGGCGTTCTCGCGGTCGTCGGGCAGGCCGGCGACGAAGGAGGCGTCGATCTTCAGCACATGGACATGAAAGCGCTTGAGGCTGGCGAGCGAGGAGTAGCCGGTGCCGAAGTCGTCGATGGCCAGGCGTACGCCGGCCTCGGCCAGGCGCAGCAGCAGGGATTCGGCCTGCGCCGCCTCGCGCATGGCCAGGCTTTCGGTGACTTCGATCTCCAGCCGGTCGGGCGGCAGGCCCGCGCGCCGCAGCAGGGCCAGCACGCGCTCGGCGAGATCGGCGTCGCGCAGTTGCGCCACCGACAGATTGACCGCCATGGTGAGATCGCGGCCCGCTGCGCGCCAGGCGGCGGCCTGGGCGATGGCGGTCTCAAACGCCCAGTCGCCCAGCTCGGCGATGAGGCCGGTGTCCTCGGCCACCGGGATGAATTCGGCGGGGGAGACCCAGCCCCATTCCGGATGGCACCAGCGCATCAGCGCCTCCACCCCGGTCACCGTACCGCTCGCCGCCTCCGCCTGGGGCTGGTAGTGCAGGCTCAGCTCGCCGCGCGCCAGCGCCCCGCGCAGCGCGGTTTCCAGGCGCAGGCGGCGTTTGACGCCGGTCTGCATGTCGGCCTGGTAGAAGCGGAAGCGCCCGCCGCCCGCCTGCCGGGCGCGCGCCAGGGCGATGTCGGCCGCGCGCAGCATGGCCTCGGCGTCCTCGCCGTCGTCCGGGCAGACGGCGATGCCCATGCTGGCGCCGCAGCTCAGTTCGTGGCCGGCCACGCGGAACGGCTCGGCCAGCCGCGCCAGCAGCTTTTGCGCCACGCGCGCCGCGCCGCCGTGGTCGGCGTGCAGCAGGAACACGAATTCGTCGCCGCCGAGCCGCGCCACCGTGTCCTCGGCGCGGGCGCAGGCCGTGAGGCGTGCCGCCGCCTCGACGAGCAGGGCGTCGCCCACTGCGTGGCCGAGGGAATCGTTGACCTGCCGGAAACGGTCCAGGTCCAGGCTCAGCACCGCCAGGTGCTCGCCGGCGCGGCGGATGTGCGCGCCGAACTGCTGCAGGCGGTCCTGCAGCAGGACGCGGTTGGGCAGGCCGGTGAGGGCGTCGAAGTAGGCCAGCTCGCGGATGCGCGCCTCGTGCGCGCGGCGCTCGGAGATGTCGCGCACGATCTTGAGCAGCAGGCGCTCGCCGCCTGCCTCGACCAGGCTGGCGCTCACCTCCACCGGGAAGACCGTGCCGTCCTGGCGCCGGTGCCGGGTTTCATAACGCGCCGCGCCCTCGCGCGCCAGGCGTTCCATGTCCTCGGCGTAGGCGGCGGCGTCCTCGGGCTCGGCGCGCAGATCGGCCAGCGGCCGGCCGACGAGTTCCTCGCGCGGCCGGCCGTAGGCCGCTGCGGCGCGGGCATTGGCCTCGACGACGCGGCCGGCGCCGTCGGCGAGCAGGACGATGTCGTTGGCCTCGCGCAGCAGCGCGGCATGCCGCTCCTCGACGGCGGCCCGTGCCAGGCGTTCCTCCAGCGCCCGGCGCCGCTGGCGTTCGCCGCGCGCGTGCCAGGACAGCCACAACAGGGCGCTCACCAGCAGGTAGAGGAGCGCGCCGGCGCCGGCAAGCCAGCCCAGGGTGCGATCGAGCCGCGCCTGCAGCTCGGCCCGGTCCTGTTTGGCGATGAGGATCCAGGGCGTGCCCGGCACCGCCTCCGCCCAGGCCAGGATCGGCGCGCCGCGATGGTTCACGCCCCGGATCAGGCCGCGCGCGCCGCGGCTGGCGCGCGCGGCAACGTAATCGTGCCGGTCGGCGGGCAGATGCAGGCTGTGCGCGCCGCGCGGACCGGGCGTGAACACCAGCACCCAGCCGCCCTCGGCGCGCGTCAGCCGGGTCTCGACGCGCGTCTCCAGCACCCGCCAGTTCTTCAGCAGATCGAACAGGAAATCCTCGCCGCGCAGGGCGAAATACACCGCGCCCACCACCGGCCCCACGCCCGGCCCCTCGGGGCAGAGCGGCGCGGCGATGCCCAGGGCGGCGCCCTCGGCCCAGCTCTCGCCGGGCTGGGGCGGGCCGTGGCGGTGCACGTCCACCAGCACCGGCCGGCGCGCGGCCATGGCGCGCAGGGCGTCGGCGCCGTGCAGGGCCACCGGCAGGTCGCCGCCGGTGGCCAGCACCGGGAAGCCCGCGCGGTCGAATACGCCGATGGCGCGGTAGCCGTGGTTGTCGCGGATCATGCGCAACTGCTCGCGGATGGCGTTCTCGCGCGCCCCCGGCGGACGCCCGGCCGTCAGCCAGGTCGCGGTTTCGCGCGCCAGCAGCGAACCCTGGCAGGCCACGCGCGCGTCGGCGTAGCGCTCCTCCAGCCAGTGCGCGAGGTGGCGCGCCTTGGCCTGGGCCACCAGACCCAGGCGCGCGCCGGCCTCGTCCTCGAAGCGCGCCGCCAGCTCGCCGCGCAGCAGCCAGCCGCCCAGCAGCAGGCCCAGGGCGGCGAGGAGGAGCGCCGCCAGGAGCGGGATCAGGCCGCGGCGCTCGGCGGGCATGGCCTCATGCGGGGGGGGGGGGGACGTCATGGGGGCGGCGCGGGGGGTTGTCGTCTCGAATAGTATATCGACGAACTCTTATATTTCTTGAAGCCGGATTGTCCATGGACCACTTTGGGTGCCGATGTTGCGGAAATTGCGATCGGGCACCGGGCCTGGCATTCCGGAGGCCGGGCGGGGGCGTGTCTTCGAGCCCTTCCACCGCGAGCCGCATGATACCGCCCACAATCAGCATCGGCGCCCTCGTCCTTTCGCGGGGTTGGGGGGCGACGGCATGCGGGTTCGTGGAAAGCCGGACGCCTGGGCAGGGTCCGATCGAAAATCCGGCGGGCGATGGGTATGCTACGAGCTTTGCACCTGGCCGGAGGTTGAGGCAATGAACTGGACGACTACCGCGGCGAATGCCGCGGGCGGCCTGGCGCTGTTCCTGCTCGCCATGCTGATGATGACGGAGGGCCTGAAGGCCTTCGGCGGCCGCGGGCTCAAGCGTCTGCTCGGGCGCTGGACCTCGACGCCGCTGCGCGGCGTCGCGGCGGGGGTGCTGGTCACGGCGCTGGTGCAGTCTTCCTCGGCGGTGACCGTGAGCACCATCGGCTTCGTCAACGCCGGTCTGCTGAGCATGCGCCAGGCGCTGGGCGTGGTCTTCGGCACCAACCTGGGCACGACCATGACCGGCTGGCTGGTGAGCCTGATGGGCTTCGGCTTCAAGATCGACGCCTTCGCGCTG
Organism: Pseudomonadota bacterium; assembly: GCA_040753235.1. Classification (GTDB taxonomy): domain Bacteria; phylum Pseudomonadota; class Gammaproteobacteria; order Burkholderiales; family Thiobacillaceae; genus Thiobacillus. Next base: position 97,597 of record JBFMET010000004.1, on the reverse strand, counting down.
CCCCTGGTCGCCGTCGGCGTGGCCTGGCGCCTGGTGGCCGGCGGCAAGCGGCATCAGGGGCTGGGCGAGGCGCTGATCGGTTTCGGCCTGTTCTTCATCGGCCTGGACTATTTGCAGTCGGCCTTCGGCGATCTGGCCGATGCGTACGGCGCCGGGGCGTTCGGCGCGGGACAGGACGATCACTGGCTGGTGGCGTTCTGGCTCGGTTTCATGCTCACGCTGCTGACGCAATCGTCCAGCGCCGCCATCGCCATCATCCTGACCGCCGCCGCGGGCGGCATCGTGGGCCTCACCGATGGCGCGGCGGCGGTGATCGGCGCCAACCTCGGCACCACCAGCACGACCGCGTTGGTCGCCCTGAAAGCGACCGCCGCCGCGCGCCGGGTGGCGCTCGCCCACGTGGGCTTCAACCTGATCACCGCCCTGGTGGCTTTCTCCATCCTGGCCATCCTGGTGCGCGTGGTGGCGGAGGTGGCCGAGTTTGCCGGGGTGGTCGGCAATCCCGCCGCCAAGCTGGCGCTGTTCCATACCGTGTTCAACCTGCTCGGCGTGGTGATCATGCTGCCCCTGGCGGGCCGTTTCGCGAACCTGCTGGAGCGCCTGTTCCGCGGCGCCGAGGAAGACCTGGCGCGCCCGCGACATCTGGACGCCACCCTGGCCACCACGCCGGAGCTGGCCCTGGCCGCGGCGCAGGCCGAACTGCCTCGCCTGCAAGGCGCGGTGCGGGGGCTGGCGACGGCGGCGCTGGCGGAGCGGGGGCCGCTCACGCCGCGGGCGGATGCGGCCCGGCAACTGTCGGATGCGATCGCCGAATTCGTCGGCGGCCTGCGCGCGCAGAACATGCCGCGCGACGTCTCGGATGCGCTGACGCAGGCGCTGCGGGTGGCGCGCTACCTGGACGAGGCGGCGCGGCTCGCGCCTGCGGCGCGGCAGGTTGCCGTGGCGGCGGCCGGGGTGCCGGCGGTCCAGGGGGTGGTGGCAAAGGCCGCCGCCGCGCTGCGCGCCGAGGCATCGGCCAGCGCGAGCGCGGGCGCCGCGTTCGAGGCGGCCTACCAGGAAGCCAAGGCCTCGCTCTTGAGCGCCGCCGTCGCGCGCACGCTCGACCTGGACGAGGCCGATGCCCTGCTGGACGAACTGAGCGGCCTGCGCCGGCTGGTTCAGCAATGGGAAAAGGCGGTGGCCGCGCTGCCCGGCGGTCACGGCCGCGACGCGGCGTCGGAGTTGGAGCTGGAGCGGGAATGAGCGAGACGCTGCTGAATCCCCTGCCCTGGCTCATCGTCCTGCCGCTGGCCTGGGCGATGCTCGCCTTCCTGCTCGGGCCGGGGCGGGGCGCCTGGACCGCCATCGCCGGCACGGCCGCGCAGTCCGTCCTGGCCCTGGAACTGGCCAGGCGGCTCATCGAGGGGGGCGCGCGGGTACACGCCGTGGGTGGCTGGGGCGCGCCCCTGGGCATCGATCTGTATGCCGACGGGCTGGCGGCGGTGATGTTGCTGCTGGTCCAGGGCGTGGCGCTCGCGCTTTCGATCTATGCCCGCGCCTATTTTTCCGGCCCGGCGGCGGTGGCCGGGTTCTGGCCGCTGGCCGGGCTGATGCTGGCCGCCATGAACGCTCTGCTGCTGTCCGCCGACCTGTTCAACCTCTACGTCACCCTGGAACTGCTGGGGCTGGCCGCCGTGGGTCTGGCGGCGGCGGGCGGCGGCGCGGCGCAGGCGCGGGCGGCGCTGCGCTACCTGCTGGTGGGCCTGGTGGCCTCCGGCGGCTACCTGCTGGGCGTGGCCTTGCTCTATGGCGTGTACGGCACGGTGGCCATCGCCGAGCTCGCGCCGCGCATTACCCGGGATGCGCCGCTCGCAGTCTGGCTGGCGGGGGGGCTGATGTTCACGGGCCTGCTGGCCAAGACCGCGCTGTTTCCCTTCCATTTCTGGCTGCCGCCCGCCCACGGCGGCGCGCCGGCGCCGGTGTCGGCCCTGCTCTCGGCGCTGGTGGTGAAGGTGTCGTTCTACCTGGTGCTGCGGCTGTGGCTGGGGCCGTTCGCGCCGCTCGCCGCGGCAGTGGCCTGGCTGCCCGGCCTGCTGGGCGCGGCGGCCATCCTGTGGGGCTCGTGGCAGGCGCTCTCCGCCACGCGCCTGAAGATGCTGGTGGCCTGGTCCACGGTGGCGCAGCTGGGCTATTTGTTCCTGATCTTTCCGCTGCTCGCGCCGGGCGGGCCGGCGCTTGCGGCGGGGGTGGCCCAGGCGGTGTCGCACGGGCTGGCCAAGGCGGCCATGTTCGCCGCCGCCGGCGTGCTCATCAAGGCCACCGGCCAGGACGCCATCGCCGGTCTGGCCGGGGTGGCCGGCCGTCTGCCGCTGACGCTGTTCGCCTTCGGCCTGGCCGGGGTGACGCTGATGGGCCTGCCGCCTTCCGGCGGCTTTCTCGCCAAGTGGCTGCTGATCGACGCCGCGCTGGCGCGCGGGCAGTGGGGCTGGGCGGTGCTGGTGATCGCCGGCGGCCTGCTGGCGGCGGCCTATGTGTTCGGCGTGCTGCGCCAGGCCTTCCTGCTGACGCCGGAATCCGCGCGTTTCCATGCCGTGCCGCGCGCGCTGGAGTGGACCGCCTTCGCGCTGGCCGCGGCGAGTGTTTTGCTGGGGCTGCGCGCGGCGGAGCTGACCGCGCTGCTGGCGGTTGGGGCCGCGCCATGACGGTCAACGCAATGCTGCCGCTGGCGGTGCTGGCCTCGTCCCTGCTGCCGGGGCTGATCATCTTCGCCCTGCGGGAAGATCGCATCCGGCTGCGCACCGCGCTCAACCTCTTCGGCGCCGTCGCCAAGCTGGTCCTGGTCGGGATGCTGCTGGCGGGGGTGTACGCGGGCCAGGAGTACACCTTCCGGCACACGGTGGTGCCCGGCGTCGAGCTGGTGTTCAAGGCCGACGCGCTGGCGCTCTTGTTCGTGACGCTGTCCAGCGTGCTGTGGTTCTTCACCACGCTGTACGCCATCGGCTACCTGGAGGGCTCGCCCCACCGCAGCCGCTTCTTCGGCTTTTTCAGCCTGTGCGTCACCGCCACCGTGGGCATCGCCATGGCCGGCAACCTGTACACCTTCTTCGTGTTCTACGAGCTGCTCACCCTGGCGACCTTCCCGCTGGTGGTGCATCGCGGCACGCCCCAGGCCATGAAAGGCGGCACGGTGTACCTGGCCTATACCCTGGGCGGCGGGGCGCTGCTGCTCGCCGGGATCGTCTGGCTGCACGGCCTCGCGGGCGCGGCGGAGTTCACCCACGGCGGTTATCTGTCGGCCCTGGGGCCGGAACAGGCATCGGAACTGAAATGGGCCTTCCTGCTGCTCATCGCCGGGGTGGGGGTGAAGGCGGCGCTGGTGCCGCTGCATGGCTGGCTGCCCCAGGCCATGGTGGCGCCGGCGCCGGTGTCGGCCCTGCTGCACGCGGTGGCGGTGGTGAAGGCGGGGGCCTTCGGCGTGGTGCGCATCGTGTATGAAGTCTATGGGGTGGAGTTCGCCCAGTCGCTGGACCTGCTCGCGCCCCTGGCGGTGGCGGCGGCCATCACCATCCTCTGGGGCAGCCTGCGCGCCCTGACGCAGGACGACCTCAAGAAGCGGCTGGCCTATTCCACGGTGAGCCAGGTGTCCTACATCACGCTGGGCGTGGCCCTGTTCGGCCCCGTGGGCACGATCGGCGGGCTGGTGCACCTGGTGCATCAGGGCATCATGAAGATCACCCTGTTCTTCTGCGCCGGCAATTACGCCGAGACCCTGGGCGTGCACAAGGTGAGCGAGATGGACGGCGCGGGCCGGCGCATGCCGGTGACGACGCTGGCCTTCAGCGTCGCCGCCTTCGGCATGATGGGCGCGCCGCCGCTGGCGGGCTACGTGAGCAAGTGGTACCTGGGCGAAGGCGCGCTCGAAGCCGGCATGCCCTGGGCGCAGGCGGTGCTGATGGCGTCGTCCCTGCTCAACGCCGCCTATTTCCTGCCCATCCTCTATCGCGCCTGGTTCCGGCCCGCGCCCGCGAACTGGCCGGAAGAACACATACCCGCCGCCGGCCGGCGCGAGACCGCCTGGCTGCTGCTGCTGCCTCCGGTGGTGACCGCCCTGGCCGTGGCGGCCGCCGGCCTCTTCGCCAATGCCGATTTCAGCCCGCTCTACTGGGCGCGCCTGATCGCCCGGCGCGAATATCTGGAATGGACACCCTGATCGTCCTGACGCTGCTGCTACCGCTGCTGCTGGCGGTCTTGCACGGGCCATGGGCCGGGCGCGCGCTCTCCGGATGGTTTGCCCCGCTCGCCCCCCTGCCGGCCCTGGCCCTGGCGCTCATCGCGCCGGCCGGGGCCGCGCTCGACCTGCCCTGGCTGCTGCTCGGCAGCCGCTACGCGCTGGACGAGACCGGCCGTCTGTTCCTCGGCTTCACCGCCGGGATATGGCTGCTGGCAGGCCTCTACGCGCGCGGCTATCTGGCCGGCGACCCGCGCCGGCACGGGTTCGGCTTTTTCTTCCTGGCCACCCAGGCGGGCAACCTGGGCCTGATCCTGGCGGCGGACGCGATCAGCTTCTATTCCATGTTCGCCCTGATGAGCTTCGCCGCCTACGGCCTGGTGATCCATACCGGCAGCGCCGAGGCCCTGCGCGCCGGGCGGGTCTATCTCGTCATGGCCCTCGGTGGCGAGATGCTGCTCCTCACCGCGCTTTGGCGGCTGGCCCATGCAGCGTCCAGCCTGCTGCTGACGGACATGGCGCGGGCCGCCAGCCTGGACCCCGCATCCTGCGCCCTGCTGGCGGCCGGCTTCGGCGTGAAGGCCGGGCTGCCGCTGTTGCACATGTGGCTGCCGCTGGCCCATCCGGTGGCACCCACACCCGCTTCCGCCGTGTTGTCCGGGGCCATGATCAAGGCCGGGGTGCTGGGCTGGCTGCGCTTCCTGCCCCTGGGGGCGGCGCCGCTGCCGGAGTTGGGCTGGACCCTGACGAGCCTGGGGCTGGGGGCGGCCTTCCTCGGCGTGCTCATCGGACTGGTCCAGCGCGACGCCAAGACCGTGCTGGCCTATTCCAGCATCAGCCAGATGGGCTTCATCACGGTGGCGGTCGGCGCCGGCCTCGGCAACCCCGGCGCCTGGCCCGCCCTGGCCCCGGCCGTGGCCGTCTACGCCGCCCATCATGGCCTGGCCAAGGGGGCGCTGTTCCTGGGCGTCGGCCTGCCGGCCGGCCGCCTGAAACTTGCCGGCATGGCGCTCGCCGCCCTGGCCCTGGCCGGGGCCCCGCTGACCTCGGGCGCGCTGGCCAAGGCGGCCCTGAAGGCGCCTTTGCCCGAGGCTCTGGGTCTGGCCCTTGCCGTGGCCGCCATCGGCACCACCCTGCTGATGGCGCGCCTGCTGTGGCTGATCAGAATCCGTGGTCCGGCCGGCAAGGCGGATGCGCGCATGGCCCTGGCCTGGGCGGGCGCCCTCGCCGCGGTGGCGGCGGCGCCGGTCTGGCTGCCGATGTCGTTTCCGGCTCTGCCGGCGCCCAGCCTGTGGAGCGCTTTGTGGCCGGTCCTGTCGGGGCTGGTCCTCGCCGGCATCGCCTTTCCGGCGCGCATGGCCGGGCGCGCGGTCAGTCTTCCTCCCGGAGACATCCTGGTCTGGCTGGAACCGGCCACCACCCGCGGGTGGCGCGGCCTGCTGGGAACCATGGCCCGGATGGACGCCAGGCCCGGCCAGGCGGGGGCGACGGGAGGGAACGGGCGCGACACCGGAGCGTGATGGCGATGGTTCGGCTTGCACACCAGCCTCGCCGTGTGCCGAATCATCACCGGTGTCGCAAGCCTTTTGCCGCCTCCACCATGTTGGGCAGCGCGGCCTCTACCTCCGGCCAGGCGCGCGTCTTCAGGCCGCCACGGCTTCGATCCCGTCGGCACACGCTTCGGAAAGAGCGTCGAGAAACTCAAGCAGAACCGCCGATTCACGGCCTTCCTTGACCCACAGGATGCGGCCGTAGTCCGTGCCCGGCGAGAGGTCGTAGACCAGCGTGAAGAATTAGAATTTGTCCCTTGGCGCGGGCGACTTCATCGACGCCGAGATAACGGATGCCTTCGAGTCTCCTCGGATCGGGGATCGGGATCGTCTCGGCCAGGTGCGCACATTCGATGGCCTTCACCGAGTCCCACGACAGCCCGGTGTGGCGCGCTACCGTCGAGATCGGCATATGGCGCGCCATCCCGGCGATCAGGCGGGCGTAGCGCCGGGTCACCCGAACCCTGGGGCGGACGAACGGCAGCGCCTCTACGCGCACCTCTCCAAACGACAGGAAGGTCTCGGCGTATTCGATCTCGATCTCGATCTCGCACGGCCAACCGCCCAGCGGCACGTCCAGCACGGTCCGGCGCAACAGGCGATTGACGGAGCCCGTTCGGCTGGTGCGGTGATCCACGGGCCGCCGGCGCCGGTCGCGGTCGCACACGACCCGCACTCGCCCGCGCTCTTCGTCAAACAAAACCTTCTTGATCACTTGACCCCCAAGCCCCAAAATCTTCGCCGGGATGACCGCCCCCATCTGCCGTACCTACTCGCGTCGTCGAAAAACCCCGTAGATACAGCATTTCAGGGGTGTCGGTCATCTCATTCCTCCGTAGGATTTACCGGAAGAGCCGTTTTTTGACGGTAGAAATGACGGTAAATCGTGATGACAAAGACAAATAAATCCAGTGTTTATGCGGGTCTTCTGTGCTCGGAAACAATTGAGTGGGAGTAAGGCTATTGAGCCGTTGGGCGAGGGGCCCCGCGCAGCGGGGATCGACCCGGCGAAATGGCCTGCCCGCGACGCACCAACCTTTGTCATGCGACGCACTCTCGGAGCGGGCTTCTTTGAGCCGTTGGGCGAGGGGCCCCGCGCAGCGGGGATCGACCCGGCGAGGAAGGCTGCCCGCGACGTGCAGGATTGTGTTATGCGAATAATTTCCGGAGCGGGCGCTCTTGAGGCTCGCATCCCATGAAGACCGTTGCCGTTATCGGCGCCGGCCCCGCCGGCTTGATGGCGGCGGAAGTGCTGGCGCAAGGTGGCGTGCAGGTCGATGTCTTTGATGCCATGCCGTCAGTCGGACGCAAGTTCCTGCTGGCCGGGGTGGGCGGCATGAACATCACCCATTCCGAGCCCTTCGACGCGTTCGTGTCGCGCTACGGGGCGCGTGCCGAATCGATCAAACCGCTGCTCGATGCCTTTTCCCCCGCTGCATTGCGCGCGTGGATCCAAGGGCTGGGGGTCGAGACCTTCGTCGGTTCGTCGGGGCGGGTTTTCCCCAGGGACATGAAGGCCGCGCCGCTGCTGCGCGCGTGGCTGCATCGGCTGCGCGAAGCCGGGGTGCGCTTTCACGTGCGGCACCGCTGGCTGGGCTGGGACGCGGACGGCGCGCTGTGTTTTGCGAAACCGGAAGGCGAAATGACCGTGCAGGCCGATGCGGTCGTGCTGGCACTGGGCGGCGGCAGCTGGGCGAAGCTGGGATCGGACGGCGCATGGGTGCGGCTGCTGGTTCAACGCGGAGTCGAGGTCGCGCCCTTGCAGCCATCCAATTGCGGCTTCGACGTGGCGGGTGGCTGGAGCGAACATCTGAAGTGCCGCTTCGCCGGCCAGCCACTGAAAACAGTGGCGCTGCGCTTCACTGATGCGGCCGGCGGCATCCATGAACGCAAGGGTGAACTGATGCTGTCCGACACCGGCATCGAGGGCAGTCTGGTCTATGCGCTGTCGGCACCCTTGCGCGACACGATCGCGGCACGGGGGTCGGTGAACGTCGAACTCGACCTGGCACCCGACAAGACGCCTGAGCGGGTCATGGCCGAGATCGCCCATCCGCGCGGCGCGCGTTCGCTGGCCAGCCACCTGCAGAGCCGCGCCGGGCTCAGGGGCGCGAAGGTCGCGCTGCTGCACGAGGTCTTGTCCAAAGACGCATTGAGCGACCCGGTGCAACTCGCCCGCGCGATAAAATCGCTGCCGATTACGCTTGCGGCTCTGCGCCCGCACGACGAGGCGATCAGCAGTGCCGGCGGCGTGCGTTTCGAGGCGCTGGACGATAACTTGATGCTGCGCGGTCTGCCCGGCGTGTTCTGTGCTGGCGAAATGCTCGACTGGGAAGCGCCGACCGGCGGCTATCTGCTGACCGCCTGCTTTGCCAGCGGCCGTGTCGCGGGGCAGGGCGCCTTGAATTACCTGACCGCTGAATGAATGAGGATTTTCCGTCACAGCGACCGCGAGCGAAGCGCGGCGGGAAGCAATCCAGAATGCGTGCTGCATCGATGGGCTCTGGATCGCCACGACTCTGCGAGCCTCGCGATGACGAAGCGTCTTGACGAGACCATATGCTGCGACTGACTGAACTCAAACTGCCGATTGACCATCCGCCCGAGGCTTTGCGCGCGGCGATCCTCAAGCGCCTGGAACTGGCGGACGGCGCGCTGCTCGGCTTCGGCATCTTCAAGCGCAGCCATGACGCGCGCAAGAAGCACGCGCTGCTGCTCGTCTACACGGTCGACGTCGAGGTGAAGGACGAGGCCGCGCTTCTGAAGAAATTCCGCAACGATGCGCACGTGAAGCCGACGCCCGACATGGCCTACCCGTTCGTCGGCCATGCGCCAGAGAACTTGGTCGAGCGCCCGCTCGTCGTCGGTTTCGGCCCCTGCGGCATCTTCGCGGCGCTCGTCCTGGCGCAGATGGGCTTCAAACCCATCGTGCTGGAGCGCGGCCGTGCGGTGCGCGAGCGCACCCAGGACACCTGGGGGCTGTGGCGCAAGCATGTGCTCAATCCCGAGTCCAACGTGCAGTTCGGCGAGGGCGGCGCGGGCACCTTTTCCGACGGCAAGCTCTACAGCCAGATCAAGGACCCACGCCACCTCGGCCGCAAGGTGCTGACCGAGTTCGTCAAGGCGGGCGCACCGGAAGAAATTCTCTACGTGTCGAAACCGCACATCGGCACCTTCCGCCTGGTCGGCATGGTCGAGACCATGCGTCACGAAATCGAGGCGCTGGGCGGCGAGATCCGCTTCCGGCAGCGCGTGACCGACGTGCTGATCGAGGACGGCAGCGTCTCGGGCGTCGTGCTCGCCAGCGGCGAGACGCTGAAGAGCCGCCACGTCGTCCTCGCGCTCGGCCACAGCGCGCGCGACACCTTCGAGATGCTGCACGCGCGCGGCGTGCATCTGGAAGCCAAGCCTTTCTCGATCGGCTTTCGCATCGAGCATCCGCAGTCGCTCATCGACCGGGCGCGGCTGGGGCCGAACGCCGGCAACCCGCTGCTCGGCGCCGCCGACTACAAGCTGGTGCATCACGCGAAGAACGGCCGCGCGGTGTACAGCTTCTGCATGTGTCCGGGCGGCACGGTGGTGGCGGCGACGTCCGAGCCGGGGCGCGTCGTCACCAACGGCATGAGCCAGTATTCGCGCAACGAGCGCAACGCCAACGCCGGCATCGTCGTCGGCATCACGCCGGCGGATTTTCCCGGCGACGACCCGCTCGCCGGCATCCGGCTGCAAAGGGAACTCGAATCGCGCGCCTTCGTGCTCGGCGGCGGCAACTACGACGCGCCGGCACAGCGGGTCGGCGACTTCCTCGCAGGCAAACCTTCCAAGGAACTCGGCAGCGTCGAGCCCTCGTACAAGCCCGGCGTGCAACTCACCGACCTCGCCACCGCGCTGCCTGCCTATGCGATCGAGGCGATCCGCGAGGCGCTGCCGGCGTTCGACCAGCAGATCAAGGGCTTTGCGATGGAGGACGCGGTGCTGACCGGGGTCGAGACGCGCACCTCGTCGCCGGTGCGCATCACGCGCGGCGACGACTTCCAGAGCCTGAACGTGAAGGGCCTGTATCCGGCGGGCGAGGGCGCGGGCTACGCCGGGGGCATTCTCTCGGCCGGGGTCGACGGCATCAAGGTCGCCGAGGCGGTGGCGCGGGACTATCTGGGACTGGCAGCGGCAGACTCAGGCTCGCAGCCAAACCCGGGTTGCGGTTACTGAGCGTCAGACTGCCCCCGACCTGTCGCGCGAAACGCTCGACGATGGCAAGTCCGAGCCCCGTTCCCTGCGCACCGGTTCGCGCAGCATTGCCGCGGTAGAACGGCCGCTTCGCGACTTCGAGTTCAGTATCGGGCAGCCCCGCGCCCTGGTCGATGACGGTGAGGCGGACCGCACCGGCGGTGCGCGCAAGTTCGAGTATCACCGGTGGCTTGCCGTGGCGGCAGGCGTTTTCGAGCAGGTTCAGCAGGCTGCGACGCAAGCCGTTTTCTGGCAGCTGCGCCGTCCCCGCCGCGCCCTGCACGCCTATCGGCATGTCGCGCCGTTCGAAGCGTGCTGCAAGCTCATGGCACAGGGCATCGACATCCACAGTTGTCGCGGCCTCGATCTCGGTACGCGCGAACTCGGTGAATTGGCGCGTCAATGCGTCCATGTCGTCGATGTCCTGAATCATTGCTTCGCGTTCCTGTGCGTCGGCCACCTGCATCTCGATCGCAAGGCGCAAGCGGGCGAGCGGCGTGCGCAGGTCGTGCGACAGGCCGGCGAGCATCAGTGCGCGGTTGCTTTCCTGCGCGGCCAGGTCTGAGCCCATGCGGTTGAACGCGCGCGCCAAAACGGCGAGTTCAGAAGGTCCTTTTTCGTCGAGCCGGGCGTGGAACTCCCCGCGTCCGATACGCGTGGCGACAATCGCAGCGTCGCGCAGCGGCTGGTTGAGGCGCGCCACAACGGCTGATCCACCGGCAAAGGCAAGCAGCAGCGTGAGGGCGCCCCAGCTGATCCATTGCCAGGGCAGGCTGTCGCGCAGAGGCGCGCGCGGCAGCACCAGCCAGTATTCGTCGGGCCCGAGCGGAAAACTGATCCACAGCGCTTCGTCGTCTACAGGATCGGCAATCAGCAGCGTGTCCGCGCCCAGCTGGGTCTGCAGTTCCTGCCAGATGCGCCGTTGCATGCCGTGTTCAGGAGGCGGCAGGAACGCCTCCTCCGGCATCATCGGCACCACGCGGATGCCTTCGATCTGCGACAGTTCCTGCAACAGCGCCTGCCGGCGCTCGGGTTGCGCGGCCAGCAGCGCGGCGCGCGTGAGGTTGACGACGGCCGCGGCACGGGTGGCGATTTGCCGGGCGCGCGGCTCCTGTTCCGCCAGGGTGAACAGCGTGAGCCAGGCTGCAAGGCTGACGACGAGCAGGATGCCGATCAGCGCGACGGTGCGCGCCAGCAAAGTGTGGGGCATGCGCAGCATCAATCCGGCACGAAGACGTAGCCAAAACCGCGCACAGTCTGGATGTGGTGCGGCGCCGCGGGATCGGCCTCGATCAGCTTGCGCAGGCGCGAAATCTGCACGTCGATGCTGCGGTCGTAGGCGTCGTGGTCGCGGCCGCGCGCCAGCGCCATCAGCCGCTCGCGCGACAGCGGGTGGCGTGGATGCTCGACCAGCGTCTTCAGCACCGCGAACTCGCCGCCTGTCAGCGGCTGCTTCTCGCCGTTGCGGAACAGTTCACGCGCGCCGAGCCGGAGCGTGCACGCGCCGAATGCGATTTCCTGATCGCTGGCCATGGGAGCGCCTGGAGGCGGCATCGCGCGGCGCCGCAGCACCGCCTTGATGCGCGCCACCAGTTCGCGCGGGTTGAAGGGCTTGGGCAGGTAGTCGTCCGCGCCCATTTCCAGGCCGACGATACGGTCGATCTCGTCGGCCTTGGCGGTCAGCATCACGATGGGCATGTCGGGATGCGTAGTCTGCAGGCGCCGGCAGATCGACAGGCCGTCCTCCCCTGGCAGCATCCAGTCGAGCACCAGCACGTCGAAGCGGTCGCGTTCCAGCGTGGCGTCCAGTGCCCTGGCGTCGGCCACTGCGCGCACCGCCATGCCCTGTTCGGCAAGATAGCGTTCCAGCAGATCCCGCAGGCGCAGATCGTCGTCGAGCAGCAGGACTTTGGTGGGTGCGGTTGTCATGGCATGAGCTTAGCGCGGCGACCCGCCATGCATTGTTTCAGAATGTTTCCGGCGGCGGCTTGGAAACAAATCCTTACACTATTCCCCTGGCCGGACAAGCGCCATTTACATAGGCTCTCCAGAATGCGAAGCGTGAACAACAGGTTCACCTCAACCGGATACAAGGAGAATTGAACATGAAACGCATCCATGCACTTGCCCTGATGATGGCCGCAACATTCAGCCTGCCAGCCTTTGCGGTCGATCCTGACGGCAACCCGCCCGGCCCCGCCGGCGGCCCGGGCAGCAATTGGGAGAACCGCCCCGGCCCTGCCGGCGGCCCCGGCGCCAGCCCGGACCGCCGTCCCCGCCTGAGCCCCGAGCAACGCGAGAAGCTGATGGCGCTGAGCCCGGAAGAACGCCAGGCGCTGGCAATGAAGATCCGGGAGCGGCGGGCGCAGATGTATCGCGATCGCGACAACAACCCGCCTGGCGCGGCAGGCGGCCCCGGCACCAACTGGGAAAACCCACCCGGCCCGCGTGGCGGCCCAGGCGCCAGCCCCGATCGTCGCTGACCGCAGCAGGAGTCGATGACGCCGTGAAACGCCTCGTGCTGACGAGCCTGCTTGCCTGCGCCCTGGGCCTGGGAGCAGGGATGACGTGGGCGCAGGCACACCGCGATGCCGCCGACCCCGACTGGGGCCAGTTGCGCCGCGACGTGGATGCGGGCGCGCGTCGTCCCGGCGGCAACGGCGATTTCGAGGCGCGCCGCGAGGCGATCCGCGAACGCGCCCGTGCGCGTTTTGCAGAAGCCGACCGCAACGGCGATGGGCTATTGAATCGCGATGAATTGGCTCGGCTGCGCCCCGTGCTCGCACGGCATTTTGATCGCATCGACGCCAATCAAGACGGGCAGGTCAGCGAACAGGAACTGGCCGACGCCTTGCGTCGCCTGCAGGAAGTGCGGCGCGAACACTTCAACCGGCCCGCCCTGCGGGCCCCGCTCAGATAAAGGAATGACCATGTTGACCATGAAACCCATCGCCGCCGCCCTTGCGGGCGCCCTCGTCCTCGCTTCCACCCTGCACGCCGGCGACGCCGATGCGCGCGAACGCAGCCGCAGCGGCGCCTGGCAGAACAGCCACGGCGGCAGCGGCAGCTATCAGCGCAACACCGTGCGCGAGCGTGGCAGCCTGTCGCGCGACACCAACTGGCAGAACGCCAACGGCCGCAGCGGCTCGTCCGCGCTTGACCGCACCCGGGACCGCCAAGCAGGCACCTGGTCGTCGGACCGCAGCGTGACGCGCGGCAACGGCGATACCGCAACCTGGAGCAAATCCGGCCAGAGAACCGATACCGGCGCAGCGGTGCACGGCGAAGGCACCAACTTCCGCGGCCATGACGTGAGCATGGATCGTTCCATGACGAAAAACGACGACGGCACGCGCTCGGTGGAAACCACCCGCGTCAACGAAACCACCGGCAGGAGCCTCACCACCGACAAGACCGTGACGCGCACCGAAGAGGGCTGGAGCAGCGCCGGCAGCTATACCACCGGCAGCGGCAAGACCGGCACCACCGCGGGCAGCCTCACCCGCACCGAAGACGGCTACGCGCGCGACCGCAGCATGACCAATAGCGATGGCCAGACGGCGAGCCGCAGCGTCGATGTAACGCACGCTGACGGCAGCGTTACCCGCACGGTTACGGGTACCGGGTTCGAGGGCGAGACGCGCACGCACAGCACCACCCTCACACCCAACCCCTGAGACGATGCGCCAAGTCCTGATCGTCGCTGTCTTGCATGCCTGCATTCGTCTGCGTACTGGCGGGCCTGGCGCGAGCAGGGCGTTGTGGCTGATGCTGGTCTTTCCCATGCTGGCCTTCGCCGGCATGGGCGAGGACGAGGCGCGGCACCTGCTGCTGCGCACCGGCTGGGCGGCAACGCCGCAGCAGGTTGCGGTCTACGCACAACTCTCGCGTGCCGAAGCGGTCGACCGCGTGCTCGACGGCACGCGCCGTATCGCCACGACGCCTGTGCCCGTGGATTTGCACGAATTCGTGCCGCCGCCGCGCCGGCGTGGCGAACCGAGCGAGGCGGAGCGCAAGGCCTTCCAGCGCGAACAGGTCCGGCTGGGTCTGGAAATGCGCAGTTGGTGGTTTGCCGAGATGCTCGCCACCGACAGTCCGCTCACCGAGAAAATGACGCTGTTCTGGCACAACCATTTCGTTTCGAGCCAGCAGAAAGTGCGCTTCCCCAAGCTGCTGGTCGACCAGAACCGCCTGCTGCGGCAACATGCGCTCGGCAATTTCGGCACACTCCTGCATGCGATCGCGCGCGATCCGGCGATGGTGCTGTACCTCGACTCGGCCCAGAACCGGCGCGACGCGCCCAACGAGAATTTCGCGCGCGAGGTGATGGAACTGTTCACCCTGGGCGAAGGGCACTACGGCGAGCGCGATATCAAGGAAGCCGCGCGCGCCTTCACCGGCTGGAGCATCGACCGCCAGAGCGGAAGCTTTCGCTTCTATCGTCTTCTGCACGACGGCGGCGAGAAGACCGTGCTCGGCCAGACCGGGCGCTTCGACGGCGACGACGTGCTCGACATCCTGCTGGCGCATCCCGCCACGGCGGAATTTCTCACCCGCAAGCTGTGGCGCGAATTCGTCTCGCCCGATCCGGACGCGGCCGAGGTGAAGCGGCTGGCCGGCGTACTGCGGGAGTCGCGCCATGCGATCCGGCCATGGCTGCGCGCCATGCTGCTGTCGCCGGCATTCTGGCAGGCTGCGCATCGCGGCGTGCTGGTGAAGTCTCCGGTCGAGTTCCTGCTGGGCCTGGTCGAGTCGCTGGATGTCGAAGGCGTCGATCCGCGTGTGCTCGCGTTGGCGTCGCGCCAGTTGGGACAGGACCTGTTCGCGCCGCCCAACGTGAAGGGCTGGCCGGGCGGCGACGCGTGGATCAGCTCGACCACGTTGCTCGCGCGGCGACAGTTGGTGGAGCGGCTGTTTCGAGCGGACGAAGCGGCGGAGCCGATACGCATGGCCTCGACCACCCGCGAGGTGCTGCTGGACCGCCGTCTCGCACGCGGCATGGACGCATTCGACGTCGACGCCGCACGACTGCTCGACGGGCTGGGGCGCGACGAAGCGGCGGCGCGCGCCCGCTTCGCCCAACTGACGCTGGCCGTTCCGCCCGCGGGCGATTTGCAGGCGCGCGACCGGCGCAGCTTCCTGCAGGCGCTCGCGCAGGATGCAGCCTTCCAGTTGAAATGAAGCAGAGGATGCCATGCGGCGACGCGAGTTTCTGACTTCCCTGGCGGCTTTGACGTGCTACGGGTTTGCCCCGGCCACGCTGACCGCCGGCGACGCCCGCTACCGCAATCTGCTGATTCTGGTCGAGCTGAAGGGCGGCAACGACGGCCTCAATACCCTGATTCCGTACGCCGACGCGCGCTACGCGCAGCTGCGTCCGCGCATTGCGATTGCGCGCGATCAAGTGCTGCCGCTGTCCGAACAGGCGGCGTTGCACCCCGCGCTGGCGCCGCTGATGCCGCTGTGGCAGGCGGGCCAGCTGGCGTGGGTCCAGGGGGTGGGGTATCCACAGCCCAATCTCTCGCATTTCCGCTCGATCGAAATCTGGGACACGGCCTCGGACAGCGACCAAACGCTGGAAGCCGGCTGGCTGGCGCGGCTGTTCCTGCAGGCGCCGCCACCGCCAGGGTTCGCGGCGCACGGTGTCGTTGTCGGATCGAGCGAGTTCGGCCCGCTCGCAGGCGGCAGCGCGCGCACGGTTTCCTTGAGCGACACCGCGCAGTTCCGCCGCCAGTCGCGTCTGGCCGGGCAGGGCGCGACGGCGCACCCGAATGCGTCGCTGGCGCATGTCCTCAAGGTGGAGAGCGATATCCGGCAGGCGGCGGGCGGGCTCGGGGCGGGCGTGCAGCTCGCGACGGCATTTCCGCAGACGCCTTTCGGCAATGCGGTTCGCGCGGCCGCCCAGGTTGCGGCGAGCCCGGCCGGGGTGGCGGCGATCAAGCTGTCGCTCGGCAGCTTCGATACCCACGTCAACCAGCCCGCGCAGCACGCGCGCCTGCTCGGCGAACTCGCCGGCGGCGTCGTCGCGCTGGCGGCCGCGTTGAAGGAGAAAGGGCTTTGGGAGCGCAGCCTGATCCTGAGCTATGCCGAGTTTGGCCGCCGGCCAGCCGAGAACGGCAGCAACGGCACCGACCATGGCACCGCCAGTGCGCACCTTGTCGCAGGCGGACGGGTCAAGGGTGGGCTCTATGGTAAGGCGCCCGATCTGGCGCGCCTGGAAGGCGGCAACCTCGTGCATGGCGTCGATTTCCGCAGCCTGTACGCGACGGTCATCCAGCGGCACTGGGGGCTGGATGACCGGGCCGCGCTGGGCGGGCGCTTCCCGGCGCTGGATTTCGTCTAGGGAAGTGTCTCCCTGGTTAGCGGCCGGCAGGCGTCGGGGCCAGCTGCGCATAGGCGGCGTCGGCCAGTTGCTGCATCGCCTGGCGGCCGATCTGGCCCGACAGCGCGTAGCCGAAATCGCCGTCGATCCAGTAGAACACGTCGACGCCGTTTTCGGTGGCGTGGCGGAACGCGGTGTTCTGATTGCCGGCCACCGCGCGCCGCACGTACAGGGTCACGCGGCGTTCGAAGCTGTCCTGGTACATGAACTGCGCGACCGGGCCGGTTTCGCCGGTGAGCAGGCGTCCGCCCAGCAGGCCGAAGCCCTGCGCGCTGAAGTCGGGCGCTTTGAGCGGCGTGCCGATGCGCTTCGACAGCCACGCGACCAGATGCTCGGCGTGGGCGGCGTCGACTTCGACCGGATGCCGGGTTTCCGGGCTGAACACGACGTGGGCGATGGCGGCGTCGCGCGCAAGGTGGGCCTGCGGAAGCGGCGCCGAGGTTTGCCCGCTCACGCCGACGGCGTATCCGACCAGCCCCGCGGCGAACACTGCGAGCGAGGCGGCCGCCGCGCGCAAGGGCGTGCCGAGCGCAGGCCGGCGCGCGGCGCGCACCAGGTTCAGCGGCAGGGGTTCGTTCAGCACCGGGTCGAAGGCACCGTGCAGCATGCGGTTCTGCGCCGCCCAGGCCACCACCCGCGCGGCGTCGGCCGGGTGCGCCGCCAGCCAGGCCTCGACCTCGATCCGGCGCGCCTCGGGCAGGGCGCCGTCCACATAGGCATGCAGTTCGTCTTCGCGCACGTCTTCGCTCATTTCACCACTCTCAGTTTCACGGCGGCTTCGCCCGCCAGCATCTGGCGCATTTTTTCGCGCGCCCGTGCCAGGCGCGACATCACGGTGCCGACGGGTACGCCCAGCACCTGGGCGGCTTCGGCGTAGCCGAATTGCTCCAGCCCCACCAGCAGCAGGACTTCGCGCTGTTCCCCGGGCAGGCGGCCGAGCGCGGCGTGGATGTCGCGCGCGGCCATGGCCTCGGACTGGCCGCCGCTCACCGGCTCGTCGAGCGCGTCGTCGATCGCGGTTTCCTGCGGACGCCGCGCGCGGCTCTGGTTCACGAACAGGTTGTGCATCAGCGTGAACAGCCAGGCGCGCAAATCGCTGCCGGGCTGCCACAGGTCGAGCTTGGCCAGTGCGCGCTCGAGCGTGTCCTGCACCAGGTCGTCGGCGCGGGCGGCATCCCCCGTCAGCGCCCGGGCATAGCGGCGCAGACGGGGCAGGTGCTCGATCAGGTCGGGGCGCGCGGGCACTCAGGGTTTGGCGGTGCGCCACACGTTGTTGACGCCGTCGCCGGTCATGTCGCCCGGCTTCTGGTCCTTGATCCACAGGTACAGGGGCTTGCCCTTGTAGGCCCACTGCTTGGAGCCGTCGTCGCGGGTGATGACGCTGTAATCGCCGCTGCCGGTATCCGAAGCGCCGGCGGTGAGCGGCGGCCATTTTGCGGCGCAGTCGCCGTTGCAGACGCTCTTGCCGGAGCCGGCGGCGTCCTTGTCGAAGGTGTACAGCGTCATGCCGGCGCCGTTGGTGAGCACGCCGGTACGGGTCTGGGTGGGCACGGTGGCTGTGGCGCAGGCGGCCAGCAGCCCGAGCGCGGCGACGGACAGGATCGATCGGATGTTCATGGTGTTTCCTCGTTCATGTTGGAAGAAGCGGGCGCAAGACAGCGCTTGCATGAACGTGAACACCCCGGTGCGCGCGTTTATTCCACCTGCATTGAAAGTTCTCTGCGGATGGAACACAAGCCCGATTGAAAAAGTGCTTGCATTGATTTTTATATTACAAATATTATTGAAATATGGAAACAAAGGACGCCGTCACCGCGCTTGCCGCACTCGCCCAGGAATCCCGCCTGGCGATCTTCCGCACGCTGGTCCAGGCCGGGCCGGAAGGCCTCGCCGCGGGGCGCATCGGCGAGCTGACCGGCATCGCGCCGTCCTCGCTGTCCTTCCATCTGAAGGAGCTCTCGCACGCCGGCATGCTGGATTCGCGGCAGGCCGGCCGCTTCGTCATCTACACCGCGAACTTCGCGACCATGAACGCGCTGCTCGGTTTTCTCACTGAAAACTGCTGCGGCGGCAATCCCTGCGCGCCGGTGTGCACGCTGGCGTGCGCACCCGAAAAGGAGTCAACATGAAACGCCTCCACATTCACGTCGCGGTCGACGATCTGGCCGCCAGCATCCGCTTCTATTCGACGATGTTCGCCGCCGAGCCGACCGTCACCAAGGACGACTACGCGAAATGGATGCTCGACGATCCGCGCGTGAACTTCGCGATCTCGGCGCGCGGCGCCGCGCCCGGCTTGAACCATCTGGGCGTGCAGGTCGAATCGGCCGAGGAACTTGCCGAGATGAACGCGCGCTTGCAGAAGCTGGAAGGCGAGGTGGTCGAGGAAATGGGCACCGCCTGCTGCTACGCGAAATCGGACAAGTACTGGGCGACCGATCCCACCGGCATCGCGTGGGAGACCTACCACACGCTCGACAGCGTCCCGGTGTTCGGCGGCCAGGAAGCAAGCGGCTGCTGCGTGCCCGAGCCTGCGGTCGCCAAGGTGTCGGGCTGCATTCCGGTCAGGGGCAAGCCGGCCGCGAGCGGCAACTGCTGCTGAAACCCGTCATTGCGAGCAAGGCGAAGCAATCCAGAAAGCCAGCATATCAAAGGCACCTGGATCGCCACGTCGCTTTGCTCCTCGCGATGACGCGTTGTTAGAACGCCCAACTTTTCATGCATATCAAGGAATCCCCATGACCCAACCCTACACCGTGCTGGTGCTGTGCACCGGCAACTCCTGCCGCTCGCAAATGGCCGAAGTGCTGTTGAACCATGACCTGGCCGGCCAGGTGCGCGCGATTTCTGCCGGCACCCGGCCGCAGCCGAAAGTGGCCGACGGCGCGATCGCCGCGCTGAAGGAAGCCGGCCTCAATACCGACGGCCTGCACCCGAAGGACATCGACGCGGTGATGGGCGAGGACATCGACCTCGTCGTCACGGTGTGCGGCAACGCCAAGGAAGCCTGCCCGGTCTTTCCCAAGCCGATCCCGGCCATCCACCTGCCCTTTCACGACCCGCACGGCGAGCCGCTGGAAAGCTTCCTCGCGGTGCGCGATGACATCCGCGCACGTCTCGTGCCGGCCGTGCGCGATGCGATGCAGCACTGATCATGTCGGCGCAATGTGAGGTCACCGCCAAGGCCGCCGCCGGCGCGCCGATGAGCGCGTTCGAGCGCTGGCTCACGCTGTGGGTCGCGCTGTGCATCGTCGCCGGCGTGGCGCTGGGGCAAGGGTTTCCCGCGCCGTTCCAGGCGCTCGGGCGCATGGAAGTCGCCCAAGTGAACATTCCGGTCGGCATCCTGATCTGGATCATGATCATCCCCATGCTGATGAAGATCGACTTCGGCGCGCTGCACCAGGTGAAATCGCACTGGCGCGGCATCGGCGTCACGCTCTTCGTCAACTGGGCGGTGAAGCCCTTTTCGATGGCGCTCCTGGCATGGATTTTCATCCGCCACGTGTTCGCGCCCTACCTGCCGGCCGAGCAGCTCGACAGCTACGTCGCGGGGCTCATCCTGCTCGCCGCCGCACCCTGCACCGCGATGGTGTTCGTGTGGAGCCGGCTCACCGGCGGCGACCCCTACTTCACGCTGTCGCAGGTGGCGCTCAACGACGCCATCATGATCTTCGCCTTCGCGCCCATCGTCGGCCTGCTGCTGGGGCTCTCCGCGATCGTCGTGCCGTGGGACACGCTGTTCACATCGGTGGTGTTGTATATCGTCGTCCCCGTGATTCTGGCGCAGATCTGGCGCAAACTGTTGCTGAAACGCGGGCAGGCGGTGTTCGACGCCACGCTCGCGACGCTGGGGCATCTGTCGATCATCGCGCTGCTCGTCACGCTGGTGCTGCTGTTCGCCTTCCAGGGCGAGCAGATCCTCGCGCAGCCGCTGATCATCGCGCTGCTCGCGGTGCCGATCCTGATCCAGGTATTCTTCAATTCGGGACTGGCCTACTGGCTGAATCGCAAGGTAGGCGAAAAGCACAGCGTCGCCTGTCCCTCGGCGCTGATCGGCGCGTCCAACTTCTTCGAGCTGGCGGTGGCGGCGGCGATCGCGCTGTTCGGCTTTCAGTCGGGTGCGGCGCTCGCCACCGTGGTCGGCGTGCTGATCGAGGTGCCGGTGATGCTGCTGGTGGTCAAGCTCGTCAACCGCAGCAAAGGGTGGTATGAAGCGGGTTTGCCGGCCCGATAAAAAATCGAGGACAAGCCATGCTCGGACACACCGTATCGATCCTGCTCGGCGTCGTCGTGGCCGTGTCCGCGCTGACTGCGCGCGCTGAGGTCCCGCCGGCTGCCGAGTACCACCCCCGCGCCGAAAAAGTCGCCGCCAACGTCTACGCCATCATCGGCCCACTGGGCCAGCGCAGTGCGGAAAACGACGGCCTCAACGCCAACTACGGCTTCATCGTCACGCCCCAGGGCGTGATCCTGATCGACTCCGGTGCGAGCCGGCTGGGCGCGCGGAAACTGGAAGCCGCGGTGCGCAAGGTGACGCAGCAGCCGGTGCGCTGGGTGATCAACACCGGCAGCCAGGATCACCGCTGGCTCGGCAACGACTATTTCGCCGGGCAGGGCGCCGAGGTCATCGCGCTGGCGCGCACCGCCGCCACCCAGGCCGAATACGCCACGCAGCAACTGGGCGGCCTCGAACGCTTTCTCGGCGCGCGCCTGGCAGGCACGGAGCCCATGCCCGCGCCGAAGACGCTGGCGGGCGACCGGGCCACGCTGACGCTGGGCGGGGTGAAGCTCGAACTCGCCTACACCGACACCCACTATCCGGGCGACGCCTGGGTGTGGTTGCCGAAGCAGCGCGTGGTGTTCAGCGGCGACCTCGTCTACGTCGACCGCCTCATGAGCGTGCTGCCGTGGTCGAGCGTGCACAACGGCCAGCGGGCCTTCAGGGCGCTCGCCGCGCTGAAACCCGCGCGCATCGTGCCCGGCCACGGTCGCGCGTGCGATCTTGCGCAGGCCAAACGCGAGTCCGGCGACTACTATGATTTCCTGGTCGAGAAGGTCGGCGCCGCCGCGCGCGAGATGGAGCCGATGGACGCCACGCTCGACCGCTACGCCGACCTGCCGGCATTCCGCCACCTGATGAACTACGGCGACCTGCACCGCGCCAACATGAACCGGGCGTTCACCCAGGCAGAGTTGCAGTAGCTGCCGGCGCCTGCGGCCGCCGCTTTCCTTTGTGTCGGGATGACTATGATGAAGCGTGTGTCCGTCCACGCTTCGAGGTCCGCCATGTCCTTTCCGCGCCGCATCCTGGCCGCTACCGACTTTTCACCGACCGCCGAGCGCGCCGTCGCGCGCGCGGTCCGGCTTGCCAGCCAGCACGGCGCGGAATTGCATCTGCTGCACGTGGTGCGTCCGCTCGATCTCTATCCCGCGCTGACGCTGGAGCCGGACGCGCTGGCCGGGCACGACGCCGCCGTGCAGCAGGTCGAGCAGTCGCGGCTGGAGCTGGCCGCGGCCGAGCTGGCTGCGCGATTCGGCATCCAGGTTCGGGCCGCCGCCCGCATCGGCCGGGTGCATGCGGAAGTTGCCGAGTACGCGCAGACGAACGCGGCCGATCTGGTAGTGGTCGGTGCGCGCGGCGAGAACACCCTGCTCGATTTGCTGATGGGAGCGACGGCGTCGCGTCTGCTCAGGCTGGTCAGCCTGCCTGTGCTCATTGTCAGGCGGCCCGGCGACGCGCCGTATCGCAAGGTGCTGGCTGCGGTCGATCTGTCGCCGGTTTCGGTCGAGGTGGTGCGCCATGTGCGTGCGCTCGCCGGCGATGCGGCGGTGACGGTGCTGCATGTGCTCGGCAGCGAGGTCGAGCAGCGTCTGCGCAGGGCCAAGCTTGCCCAGGCCGATATCACAAACTGGCTGGAGCGGCAGCGTGCGGAAGCGGGCCGGCAACTCGACAGTTTGCTGTCCGGACTGGAGGCCGGCCCGACAATCGGGCGCAGCATCCGGCACGGGCTGGCGTCGGCGGAGATTTGCCGTTGCATCGAAGAAACGGGAACCGAGCTGGTCGCGCTCGGCCGCCATGGGCATGGCGGGCCGATGCACGAGTGGATGCTGGGCAGCGTCAGCAAGGATGTGGCGTTCGCGACCGGCATCGATGTCCTGATGATTCATCTGCCCGCCGCGGCTTGATCCCGCCTGGGGCGCTGCGCCGGCGCCCGCCCCGGCTTGCAAGTTGGCGCCAGCCATGGCTAAGTAGCGGCATGACGTTTCGAGGCAAGCCATGAATCACCCCCTGGGACCGGACGGCAAGGAAAAAAGGCGACATGCGCGCAAGCCGACGCAGCAAACCGCGCAGGTCCGCTTTGCCGAAGGGCCTGCGCTGCCGGCCGAAATCCGCGATTTCTGTCAGGCCGGCCTGTATGTCAGACTCCCCGGCAACCGCACGCCCGAACTGGTCATCCCCGCGTTGGTCGGCGCAGCGGTCGGCGTCGGTTTTGCCACGGGTCAGGGCGAGGCGGAACGCACGTTCCAGCTGAACGGGTGGGTGGCCCGCATCGCACCGGACGGCGTGGGCATTTTCGTGCCGGCCATGCCGGAAGCCGCGTTGCAGGCGCTGCGTGATGCCAGCGCGAAGCGTGCCGGCGCCGGGTCCACGTCGTTCGGCGAGCGGCCCGGTCCGCAGCAGGCGCTGGCGTTGCGCCACGAATGCACCAGCGTGTTCCGCGGTTTCCTCGACGCAATGATGCAAGAGTTCTTCCTGCAGGCGATGGAACGGTTGGCCCAGGCCGGGCAGGACGAGCCCAGTTTCCTCGAACGCAGCCGCTACGAATACGGTGCCCAGGAACTGATGCAGGCGCGCAGCCGCATCGAGGAGGGCTTTTTCAATGCCATCCGCGAGCGCATCCAGCACGCGGAGCCCGATGCCGGGTTGGATCCCGATGCCGGGTTGGATATTGCACGGCGCGGTGCCGGCAATCTCTCGCTGATCGACGAGGCGGAATTCGAGGATTGGCTCAATCTGTCTGCAGTGATCAAGCAGATCGAGTCCGACCTTCAGCCCCAACTGGTCGAGTTCGAGCAGCGATACAGCCGGCTGGTGTCGCGGCCGGTCGACCGCAAGAACAATCCCTTCGGTCCCGAGACGATCGGCCGGACGTTCCAGGGTGCGATTCAGGGCCTGGATTTCACCAATCCCATGCGCACGGTCCTGTACAAGGCGTTGGGCCGCGCGGTGTCGAGCCACGCGCCGGCACTGTACCGTCAGCTCAACCAGACCCTGGCCGCGCTGCAGCCGCTCACGCCGGCGCACGAGGCCGGACGGCCGCCGCAGCCGCCTGCCGCCGCGCCGACAGCGCCCGACGACGCCAGCCCGAGGCCGGACCTCGCGGACATTGCCGAGACGCTGAACCAGCTCTACCGGGAGGGGCTGGCGAGTCCGCCGCCGACTGCGGAAAGCGCGGAATACAGTCTCGATCGCGTCCTGGCATCGCTGGACCCGGCGCGGTCGCAACGGGCGGGCGGGTCGAAGATCGCGGCACGCGTCGCGGTGGCTGCCGCCGACGCAGCCGGGCCCGGCGCGTTGCTGCGGATGGTCGACCGGATGCGACACGCCCGGCAGCAACTGGAAGGGCGCGCACCGGCTGCGCCGCCCCCGGACCTGCCGGAGGCGAGCCTGCAGGACTTGCTCAGAGTGCTGGACAACCTGCCCCTGGCGCCCGCGCTGCCCGGCACAGAGGCGCCCGTTCTGACCGAGCAGATCGACGGGCGCATCCAGTCTGCCGATGGCGCGGTGCGGCGGCTGGCCGTCGAGCACCGGCGGATCCTCGATGCCGCATCGCAGCTGTTCAATCGCGCCCGGACGGACATCGTCCCGAGCTCGGAAATGGAGTCGCTGATCAAGCGACTCGAACGCCCGCTGCTCAAGCTGGCGCTGCGCGATACCCGTTTCCCGGCCACGCCTGACCACCCGGCCAGGCAGGTGCTCAACCTCATCGAGCAGTTCGCGGTGGCGGCGGACGACAAGGGCACGTTCTTCGACCCCAAGCTGCAGCGCTTCCTGTTCCTGCTGGTCGATCGCGTGTGCAGCCGCGCCGATGCGGATCCCGGCGTATACGACATGGTGCGCGACAGCCTCGCGAAGGTTTTGCTGCCCATCCTGCAGACGCGTCGCACGCGCGTGGCCCGACTGCAGGAAGCGAGCGAGGGCCGCGAGCGCATCCGCGCGGCGCGCGCGCGGGTGAATGCGGCGCTCGAAGCGCGGCTGGCCGGCCGCGAAGTACCCGGCATGCTGCTGCGTCTGCTCGACGCCGGCTGGCGCCAGCACCTGGTGCTGCTGGAAATGCGCGAAGGCGCGCACAGCCCGGCCTGGATCGCGGGGCTGGACGTGCTGGACCGCGCGCTCGCCAGCCTGGCGACAGGGCGCGATGCCGCGCGCAGCGAGCCGGCGCCGGTCTTGCTGGGCGAGATCGAACGCGGGCTCGTATCCGTCAACGTCGACACCGAGTTGCGTGCGGCGTTTCTCGATGAACTGGGCGCCTGCCTCGACGGCATGCCTTCACCGCGCGTGTTCGTGCCGCCGGGCCGGCTGGCCGCGCGCGCCGCCGAGGGCCCGGCGCTCCCGCGCCTGGCGGATCGGCTGCGGATCGGCGAGTGGTGGGCGTTCAGCCTCGAAAACAGTCCTGTGCCCATGCAGCTCATCTGGGTTAGCCAGCCGCCATACAGTTGCACCTTCGCCAACCGCTCCGCGACGCGCAAGCTCGACTTCACGCTCGACGAGCTGGAGAGGCAGGTCCGCAAGCAGGCGGTCAAGCCGGCGCGCGATCTCGATCTGCCGCTGCTGGACCGCTCCGAATATGCCCTGTTCGACGACAGCTATCGCGAACTGGCGCAGCAGGCCATACGCGATCCCCTCCTGGGCCTGCCCAATCGCAAGGGCTTCATGCAGCGGCTGCATCGCCAGCCCGAGCCTGGCGATGCGGGCAGGACCCACGTCGTGGGCATCATCGAATTCGACCAGTTCCGCCTGATACGCAACGCCTGCGGTGAAGCGGCAGTCGAGACGCTGGCACGCAGCCTGGCGGACAAGGTGCGCACGCTGACCGGCCCGGCGACGGTGCTGGCGGCTTTCGGCGAGGACACCCTGGCGCTGCTGTTGCCCGACTGCAGCCGCAGCGACGGCTGCCCGGCGGTCAAAGCCCTGTTGGGCGAGTTGAAGGATTTTCCCTTCAAGCACGGCGAGCAGACTTATCGCATCGGCTTCAATATCGGCCTGTGTGAATTCGACCCGGCGCGCGTCGGCGGCGAGGAAGCGCTGCGCCGGGCCGACTCGGCGTGCCTCACGGCGAAGTCGTCGGGCCGCAACCAGATCCAGGTCTACGATCAGGCCGCGCCGCAGCTGCAGCATCTGGAATCGCTGATGGGCTGGGCCGGACGCCTTGATGCGTTCCTCGAGGGCAACGGCCTCTTCCTGCGCTGCCAGAAGGTCATGCCGATCAATGGCGAAGGCCTGCTGCCGTACTACGAGATCCTGCTCGGCATCGACGGCGAGGGCGGCACGACAGTCGACCCGATGCTCTTCGTCCCCGCAGTCGAGCGTCTGCAGCGCTCGCACGAGCTCGACATCTGGGTGATGCGCACGGTTTTCGGCTGGATCCGTTCAAACCCGGAGGCGTTCGCTGCCGTCGGCGGCTTTGCGATCAACCTGTCGGCCGGCTCGCTCAGCCACCCCGAGGTGATCGCGCAGTTGCGGCAATTGCTCGCCGACCCGCAAGTGCCTGCCAGCAAGATCGCGTTCGAAATCACCGAAACCGTCGCGATCGAAAGCTACGGCGCCGCGCAGGAATTCATCCGCGAAATCCGTCGCTACGGCTGCAAGTTTTCGCTGGATGACTTTGGCAGCGGCTTCACCTCCTACGCCCACCTGAAGAACCTGCAGGCCGACACGCTCAAGATCGACGGCAGTTTCGTGAAGGACATGCTCAGCAACGCCGCAGACCGGGCGATGGTGAGGTCGATGAACGAAATCGCGCATTCTCTCGGGCTGCGCACGGTAGCCGAGTACGTCGAGTCGCAGGCGATCATGGAGGCGCTGAGAGCGATCGGCGTCGACTACGCACAGGGCTATGCCGTGCACAAGCCTTGCCGCATCGACGAACTTGCGCTGAGCCCGGTGCAATGAAAAACGCCGCTCGATGAGCGGCGTTTTTTGACAACTGGTGCCGGCGATCGGAATCGAACTGACGACCTTCGCATTACGAATGCGCTGCTCTACCAACTGAGCTACGCCGGCGAAAAACAGCGCGCATTATAGCGGATTCGCCCGCGCCTGTAAGCGCCTACAGCGCGGCTTTCAGGCGCGAAACCACCTTGTCGCGGCCGATCAATTCCAGTGTCGCGTCGATTGCCGGCGTCTGCGGCTCGCCGGTCACCAGCACGCGCACCGGCATCGCCAGCCTGGGCATCTTGAGGCCGTGGGCGGCGAGCGTTTCCTTGAACGCGGCGCTGATCGCGGCGCGCTCCCAGGCCAGCGCCTCGAAGCGGGCGGCGAGTTCCCTGAGTGCCGGCACGACGTCGGGCGTGACGTGCTGCGCCAGCAGTTCGGGCGTGGGGTGCAGGGTGCGGTAGAACAGCGTGGCGGCGTCGGCCAGTTCCTCGATGGTGGCGGCGCGCTCCTTCACCAGCGCGCACACTGCCGCGAGATCAGGGCCGTCGTCGGGGTTGGCGCCGTTGCGCACGAGGAAAGGGCGGGTGAGGTCGGCGAGGCGCGCGTCGGCGGCGGCTTTGATGTACTGCTGGTTGAGCCAGCGCAGCTTCTCGGTGTTGAACTGCGCAGCCGACGGCGTGATGTGGTCGAGGTCGAACCACTGCACGAACTGCTCGCGGCTGAAGAGTTCGGCGTCGCCGTGCGACCAGCCGAGCCGCGCCAGATAGTTGATCACCGCTTCCTGCAGATAGCCTTCCTCGAAATACTGCATCACCGACACCGCGCCGTGGCGCTTGGACAGCTTGGTGCCGTCGTCGCCGAGGATCATCGACAGGTGCGCGTATTGCGGCACCGTCGCGCCCAGCGCCTTGAGGATGTTGATCTGGCGCGGGGTGTTGTTGACGTGGTCGTCGCCGCGGATGACGTGGCTGATCTGCATGTCCCAGTCGTCGACAACCACGCAGAAGTTGTAGGTCGGCGTGCCGTCGGCGCGCGCGATGATGAGGTCGTCGAGTTCGGCGTTGGCAAATTCGATCGTGCCTTTCACCAGGTCCTTCCAGACCACCGTGCCTTCGGTGGGATTCCTGAAGCGCACCACCGGCTGCACGCCCGAGGGCGCCACCGGCAGCGTTTTTCCTTCTTCAGGGCGCCAGCGGCCGTCGTAGCGCGGCTTCTCGCCGCGTTCGCGCTGCGCCTCGCGCATCGCGTCGAGCTCTTCCGGGCTGCAGTAGCAGTAATAGGCGTCGCCCTTCGCCAGCATCTGCTCGATCACTTCCTTGTAGCGGTACAGGCGCTGCGTCTGGTAGAACGGGCCTTCGTCGTGGGTGAGTTCGAGCCAGGCCATGCCGTCGAGAATCGCCTGCACCGCCTCGGGGGTCGAGCGCGCGATGTCGGTGTCTTCGATGCGCAGGATGAACTGGCCGCCGTGATGCCGCGCGAACGCCCACGAGAACAGCGCGGTGCGCGCGCCGCCGATATGCAGGAAACCGGTGGGAGAAGGGGCGAAGCGGGTGCGGATCATGGCGGGGCCGGGCGGAAAAAAGGGGCCATTTTACCGGATCGAGGGGCCTGAAATTGACCTCGCCGGGTCGGATGTGGTTTAATTCGCGCCGCTTCGGGGCAGTTAGCTCAGCGGTAGAGCATCGCCTTCACACGGCGGGGGTCACAGGTTCAAACCCTGTACTGCCCACCAGCCCGAACATCGAGACAGGACCGGTATGCGCCGGTCCTTTTTCATTTCCGCGTGCGGAAAGATTAGGAAAACGCTGATTTATTCAGAAATTGTCTTTGCGAGCGAAGCGCGGCAATCCGGAATGTCGGTAATACCAGAAGACGCTGGATCGCCGCGTCACTTCGTTCCTCGCGATGACGGAACGAGTCAGTGTGTCCCCGGCATTGCCGCGGCGGGGCATCGCCGGTATAGTGCGCCCACCCGCACCCAGCCAATCGGTGCGCGGTTCTTTCACCCCCGATCTCACGATCCCCTATTCGTCTGCCTCGATTGGTGTCACTGCAAACGTGACAGGCCGTCGCAGGAAACCCTTACATGACTGTCGAAACCAACCTGGCCGGCCCGGCCTTTGTCGAGCTCGGCCTCGCCGAACCCATTTTGCGTGCCGTCGCCGAAACCGGCTACACCACGCCCACCCCGATCCAGGCGCAGGCCATCCCGCAGGTGCTCGCCGGCGGCGACCTGCTCGCCGCCGCGCAGACCGGCACCGGCAAGACCGCCGGCTTCACCCTGCCGATCCTGCATCATCTGTCGACGCGCGCCGTTCAATCCAAGCCGGGGCGCCCGCGCTGCCTGATCCTGGTGCCGACGCGCGAGCTCGCCGCGCAGGTCGAGGAATCGGTCAAGACCTACGGCAAGTACCTGCCGCTCACTTCGATGGTGATGTTCGGCGGCGTCAACATCAACCCGCAGTTCAAGGCGCTCAAATCGCGCGTCGACATCCTCGTCGCCACGCCGGGCCGCCTGCTCGACCACCTGGGGCAGAAAACGGTGGATCTCTCCGGCGTCGAAATCCTGGTGCTCGACGAAGCCGACCGCATGCTCGACATGGGCTTCATCCGCGACATCAGGAAAGTGCTCGCGGTGCTGCCGAAGCAGCGCCAGAACCTGCTGTTCTCGGCGACCTTCTCCGACGAGATCCGCGCACTCGCCAACGGCCTGCTGCACAACCCCAAGAGCGTCGAAGTCGCACGCCGCAACACCACGGTGGAAGTCGTCGAGCAGTCGCTGCACCGCGTGCCGCAGGCGCACAAGCGGGACTTGCTGGCGCATTTGATCAAGCAGCACGACTGGCAGCAGGTGCTCGTCTTCACCCGCACCAAGCACGGCGCCAACAAGCTCGCCGAAAAGCTCAACAAGGACGGCATCACCGCCGCCGCGATCCACGGCAACAAGAGCCAGGCGGCGCGCACCAAGGCGCTGGCGAGTTTCAAGGACGGCAGCGTGCGCGTGCTCGTCGCCACCGACATCGCCGCGCGCGGCATCGACATCGACCAGCTGCCGCAGGTGGTCAACTTCGAGCTGCCCAACGTGCCGGAGGACTACGTGCACCGCATCGGCCGTACCGGACGCGCCGGCGCCACCGGCTCGGCGCTCTCGCTGGTCGACGACGAGGAGCTGAGCTATCTGCGCGACATCGAACGGCTGATCAAGCGCGCGATCGTGCGCGTCGAGGTCGACCCCGGCTTCGTGCCGCCGGCCAAGCACGAACTGATGTCCGACGAGCGTCCGCCGCGTCAGCCGCAGGGCCGCGGCGGCCAGCGTCAGGGGCAGGGACAGCGTCAGGGCGCGCGCCAGGGACAAGGGCAGGGCCAGCCCGGCAACCGCAGCGGCTCGGGCCGCGCACCGCAGGGCCAGCCCGCCCGCGCCGCCGCACCGAAGCCGGCGCCCAAGCCCGGCCCGCAGCCGGCTGCGCATCCGCGCAAGCCGCGTCCGCAGGCCGCGCTGTTCTCGTCCAAGCCCGGCACGCGCGGGCACTGATCGGGTCGCCGCGCTTTGCTGTCATTGCGAGGCGCGGAGTACCGCTGAGTAGTTAGGTTCTCGCTTGGCAAGTGACCGTTGGCCGGGGGTAGCCCGGCCAACGGACAGCAGCACCGCAAAGCCAACAACTACTCAGTGGTGCTCCGCGCCTCTCAATGCCAGGGGCCGCGTGCAATCAGCCCACCACTCAGCGGCGCGTCACCCGCGCCGCCAGCCAGGTGACACCCACCGCCACCGCAATCAGCGCGAAGGCAACCCCGAGCCGGTTGAGCGCATCGGGTGCGATCACCAGCAGCGCGCCCAGCCCCAGCATCATCAACCCCGACATCAATTTGAGCAGCCGGCCCTCGCGCTCGGTGAGCCGGCGCGCGCCTAGGGTGAAGGCGAAGGCGCCGACGATGACGGCGAGCGGAATCACGTACACGAGGTTGTACAGCGCGAGGTAGAGATAGTGCTGGGTCGCGCCCACGTCCTGCAGGGTCAGCAGCCGCGTGTACACCATGGGAAAGCCGGCGGTGCAGAGCAGCTCGTAGAAATTGACCGCCACCGCGAGCAGCGCCGTGGCGGCGAGCATGGCCGGCACGCTGCCGGCGGCGAGGATGGCGCGGGCGCGCTGGTAGATCGCGGGCTTGCGGCCCTCCGGAATCGATAGCGATACGCCGCGGCCGAACAGGAAGAAATCCTTCACGTTGATTAAACCGACGAGGAGGGCCATGGCGCCGGCGGCGAGCGTCACCCACGCCAGATTGCCAAGTAGCTGGAACAGGTTGAGCCAGGCCGCCATGAAGGCGAAATACATCAGCCCCGACACCAGCACGAACACGCCGCCGATCGCCAGCATGCGCGCTCGGCTTTTCTGGTGCGCGATCAGCGACAGCAAAAACAGCAGCACGAAGAACGCACAGGGGTTGAAGGCGTCGAGGCCGGCGATCAGCACCGTCATCACGGGGAGCGAGTAGCCGTCGAGGCGGATCTCTCCCAGGAGCGGCACGCTGAAGGCGGGCTCGGGCAGGGCGCGTGCGCTGTCGGCCGGGCTGCCGGTTTTCACCGCGGTGCGGCAGGCGTCGAGCTCGGCGAGCAGCGCCTGCCCGCTGGTCGCATCGTCTTCCCAGCCGGTTTGCATGCGGCCGCAATAGAGCAGTCCCGGCACGTATTGCGCAGGCTGGCCGATCTGCTCGGCGAGCGCGAGGTAGTGGCGCACGTTTTCCGGATGGCGGGTGAGTTCGAGGCTGTGCAGCTTCACCCACGGCCGTTTCTCCGGGATGGCCTCGATGAAGGGGCGCGCCTCGAGGCAATGCGGGCAGGCGAGCGACCAGAAGAAATAGAGGTGCACGACGGGCGCGCCGTCGGCGCCGGGTTCGATCCAGGCCGTGTTGGCGCGGGCGGCGGGCGCCAGCAGCGCGCACAGCAGCAGGGCCCGGACCAGGGTGCTTCCGCGCAGCGGACGGAAAATCCGTGTCATGGTGCCCGCCAGGGCCGACGCTACAATCGTTTGCATGGATACCCTCATTACCTACGACGAACTCCCCTACGACAGCCTGCCGCTGCCCGAGACGCAGCCGGACTTTCTGGCGGCGGTGGCGAAGCTGCACGCTTTCGATGCGCCCGACCCTGCCCGCGCGCGCATCCTCGAGCTCGGCTGCGCGCAGGGCGGCAACCTCATCCCCCTGGCGTGGCGCTGGCCAGAGTGTGCCTGCGTCGGCGTCGAGTTGTCCAAGGTCCAGGCGCAGGCGGGCGCCGATTTCGTCGCGCAACTGGGCTTGCCCAACGTGCGCATCCTGCACGGCGACCTCGCGGCGCTGCCGGATGATCTGGGCGAATTCGACTACATCATCGCCCACGGCGTGTATTCCTGGATCCCGCCCGCGATCCAGCAGGCGCTGCTCGACGTGTGCCGCCGCCATCTGAGTCCGAACGGCCTCGCCTACGTCAGCTTCAACGTTGCCGCCGGCTGGCAGAAGCTGCTGCCGCTGCGCGAGGCGCTGATCGCGCGCACCGACCCCGGTGCCGCCGCGCCCGAACGGCTGCGGCAGGCGCGCGGCGTGCTCGACGCCCTGGCGGCCGAGTGGACCGGTCCCGTGCTGCAGAAGGAAATCGCCTACCTGAAGACCGCACTGCCCTCGTACCTCTTCCACGAATACCTCGCCGACTGCAACGCGCCGATGACCTTTGCCGACTTCGCGGCGCGGCTCGACGCGCACGGCCTGCGCTACGTCGGCGAAGCCGGCCCGCGCCGCGCCGTGGTCGAACTCGAAGACGCCTGGGGCCTGGTGCCCGAAAGCATGGCGGGGCGCTGGCTCGACGCCGAGGCGGCGCTCGACGACGCGCTCGATACCCGCTTCCGCCGCGCGCTGGTCGCGCGCATCGAGGCGCCCTGCGCGCAGCCGCCGCTGCCGGAAGCGCTCGAAGGCCTGATGTTTCATACGGACCTCGCCAGCGACGAGGAAATCGACCTCGACAGCGATGCCGCGCAGCGCTTCATCAACCCCGCGCGCAACGGCTACGAGATCGCCGAGCCGGCGATGAAGGCCGCGGTCATGGCGCTGTCCTCGGTCTATCCCGCTGCACTCGACTATGCTGAATTGCTGGACGCGGCGCGGCAGACGCTCGCGGCCTACGGCGCGCAGCCGGCCGTTGACGAAGCCGCGTTTCGCGACGCGCTGTTTCGTCTCGTCGTCATCCACGGCGTGATGCCCACGCTGTGGCGCGGCCCGGCACCGCAGGCGCCCGGCGAGCGGCCGCGGGCGAACGCGCTGGCGCGCAGCCAGGCCGGCACGCCCGGCTGGGTGGTGAGCGGGGCGCGCCACGTCGCGATGGACCTCGACGGCCACGGCCGCGCGCTTCTGGCCCTGCTCGACGGCACGCGCACGCTGGACGAACTGGTGGCGCCGATGCAGGCGCGCCTGGCCGCCGCCGGCATTGATCTGCCGGCCGACCGCGTGAACGCCCTCACGCAGCAGCAGCTGTGGCTGTTCGCGCGCCAGGGCCTGCTCGAATGAAGGAGTCCGATATGCCCATGCTGCTCGACGCCATCGACCAACGCTACGCCTGCCGTCATTTCGTCGCCGGACAGTCGCCGACGGCGGAAGAGCTGGCCTTGCTGCGCGAAGCCGGGCGCCTCGCGCCGTCGGCGTTCGGGCTCGAGCCGTGGCGCTTCGTCACCGTGACCGATCCCGCCGCGCGCGCGGCGATCGCGCAGGCCTGCTTCGACCAGCCCGCCGCCGCGACCGCGCCGGCCTTCATCGCCATCGTCGCCCTGGTCGACGATCTCGCACCCGATTCCGACTACGTGCGCCGGCAGTTCGAAGCCGAGGTGCGCGGCGGCGACACGGCGACGATTCATGCGCAATACCGCGCGTTCTACCGGGCGGACGCCATCGCGGCTTGGGCCTGCGGGCAGTGCAATTTCGCCGCCGCTCACCTCCTGCTGCAGGCCGCGCACCTGGGGCTGGGCAGTTGCCCCATCGGCGGTTACGACGAGGCGGCGCTGCGCGCCGTGCTCAAACTCGGTCCGGGCGAGACGCCCGCGCTGGTGGTTGCGCTCGGCCAGTGCGCCGAGGCGCAGCCGGCACGCCGGCGCAAGCCGCTCGACTGAAGCCTCAAGCGCCGGGTGCGTCAACCGGCGGGCGCTCGGCCAGCCGCAGGGCGCGCAGCATGGCGCGCTTCTTCGCCTGGTGGGCGTGCATGCGGCGCAGGATGTCGTCCAGCGTGCGCACCGCGTTCACGATATAAGGCCCCTTGTTCAGCATCACGCACTCGGCGCGCAGGCCCATCGCGGCGTCGGAAATTTCCGCGCGCGAGGGGCGGCCCTCGCGCGCGAGCGTTTCCAGCACCTGGGTGGCCCAGATGACCGGCACGTGGGCCGCTTCGCACAGCCAGAGGATTTCCTCCTGCACTTCGGCGAGACGCTCGAAGCCGCATTCCACCGCGAGGTCGCCGCGCGCGATCATCACCCCGCACTGCGCCGCGCGCAGGGCGGCGAGCAGCATCTCGGGCAAAGCCTCGAAACCGCGCCGCGTTTCGACCTTGAGCACGATCGCGGGCCGGCGACTGCCGAGGTCGGCCAGGTGCTGCTGCAGCGCGAGCACGTCGGCCGCGCTGTTGGCAAACGACAGGCCGACGATGTCGGCCTGCGCGGCAATGAAAGGCAGGTCCTCGATGTCCTTCGGCGTCAGCGCGGCGATGCGCAGTTCGGTGTCCGGCAGGTTGATGCCCTTGTCGGCGCGCAGCTTGAGCGGCCTGATGTGGTCCTGGGTAATGCGCACGTGCACCTGGGTCGCGTCGACGCGTTCGATGACACCGCCGATCTTGCCGTCGTCGAACCAGATCGGCTCGCCCGGATGCGCATGGTCGAAAGCCTCCGGCAGAGTGCAGCCGATGGTCGCGGGGGTGAGGAGATTGCCCGCGCTGTCGTGGGTGGCGGGGTGGCCCGGCTGGCGGTCGCGCGTCACCACGAGCAGGTCGCCTTTTTGCAGGGTGAGCGCGCTGCCCCGGGGCGGCAGCGCGCCCACCGGCGTTTCGCTTGCAGCAACAGCGTTGCCGGCCGGCGCATGCTGCAACGCGATGCCGGGGACGAGGTAGGCCGTTTCAGTCGCTTCGGCCCAGACGCCATGGCTGCTCACTTCGACGACGCTGCACGCGCGGTGGGCGTCGCGGGCGTCGGTGAACGTCACCCGGTCGCCCGGCCGCAAGCCTGACAGCCAGTCTGCCGCGACCGGCAGGCTGGCGCCGGCAGGCGAGGGGGCGGGCTGCGGCGCGTCGATGCGCGTGAACCAGATGCGTGCCGGCGCGGCGACGCGGCCGCAGGCATCGCGAACGGGATGCACCCGCACCACCGCCGGCCCGGGGGTCAGTGGACCGGTGCGCAGCTTGGGCCCGCCGAGATCCATGAACACCCGGCAGGAGCGGCCAAGTTTGCGTTCCGCTTCGCGCAGGTGATCGATCATGCGCTTCCAGGCGGTGACGTCGTCGTGCGCGCAGTTGATGCGCATGCAATCCATGCCCTGCTCCAGCAGGGCGTGGACGAGACGGCCGTCGTCCGCCGCCTCGCTCGGCATCGTGACCATGATGCGGACCGGCCGCTCGGGTGCCACAGGGCCGAGCAGAGCCGCGGCATGCGCGACGAGATGGGCCGCACCCTGGTCGAAGTCGACCAGCTGCGCGGCCGGCGGGTCGGGCGCCCACGCGCGCTGCGCCAGGCGGTGCAGCACGCGCAGCACGGCGCCGACGCTGGCGAGCACGTTCGACTCGGCGCGCCCCAGCGAGGAAAGACCCATTTTCGCCAGGCGCAACTGCAGGGCGCGCAGGTCGCGCCGGCGCAGGGCGAGGTAATGCAGCAGGTTGCGGGCGCTCTCCTGATGATCGGGATGCACCGTGCAGCAGAGCGCTTGCGCACGTGCCGCGCTGGCGAGGATATCGGTGCGGATCGCCAGCAATTCGGCGAGGAGACCATCCAGATCGGCGTTTTCGGCTGGCAGTTCGCCGTGGTCAGCGTTCACTCGACGCATGCCGGCACGACAGCAGGACGGGTTGACTAGTGTGCCCGGCCGACCGCATCGGTCGTTGCATGCACATTCAGGCGCCGCACGAGCACGGCGACGTTGTGATGGTCGAGGCGGTTGATGAACAGCTCGATGCCGAAGCGCTGGCCGTTGCGATGACGTGCCTGGAACGCGAAGCCGCAGTGGCAGAGATAGGCCAGGCGGGTATCAATGCGGCCGTTCCGCACCAGTTCGGCTGCCGGCAACTGGGGGAGCAGCGTCGACACATGGCAGCCGATCAGCTCGGCTGCCGGAAAGCCGAACACTCTTTGACAGGCCTCGCTGCAGTCGTGGATAACGCCCTGATCGTCCAGGCTGAGGACCACCAGTTCGGTAGCGGTTTGCGCCGGCATGACGGAGGCGTGTCCTGAATGCTGCGATGGCGGCCGGGGCTGCGGGGTGCTTGCTGTTGCCATGAATGCCTCCATATGCGAAGCCGACCGGCCGAAGCCGAAGGACCATCATTATGGAAGCTGAACATGAATGCCTGATGACAGAGAGGCCGAAACGGGAGGCACGTGAATGGCAGGCGAGGCGGCGGATCGGTGAGCGGCAAGGTAGATGCAAGCACTCGAATCGGTGTAGTTTTGGAATTTCTTTTCAGACTAACAAGGATGCGTTGCGATGAGAAAACCGAATGAAGCCTATCTTGAGAAAGCCAGGCGCCTGCGGAAGGTGGATATCGAGCGGCTGCTGGCACGGACGCGCACCAAATTCATGCGCCGCATCGAGGATATGGAAATGAGCGCGGTTGAAGTGGCGGCGATCCAGCTGGAAATCGAGGACGAAGAACTCGCCGAATGGCGCGAGAAATGGGCGGAAATCCAGGTCAAGGCGCAGGCGGCTACGCAAGCCAAACCAAAATCCAGGTAAGGGGCTGTTAAGCTTTTCTCAACTTGGCCCCGTCGTGCCGCGACGGGTGGCCAAGCACCTGTCTGGAATACGCGATGGCCGAAGCCGAGATCACCCCCGAGCCCTATACCCGCAAGCCGCGCATCGCTTACTTCTCGATGGAGATCGCGCTGCAGAGCGACATTCCGACCTACAGCGGGGGACTGGGCGTGCTTGCCGGCGACAGCCTGCGTGCGGCGGCCGACATCGGCGTGCCGATGGTCGCGGTGACCCTGGTATTCCGCGACGGCCATTTCCGGCAGGTGCTCGACGCGCAGGGGCGGCAAACCGAGCACGCAGACGAGTGGGATCCCGCGCGCTACGCGACGCGCCTGCAGGCGACCGTTGCGCTGGAGATCGAAGGGCGTCAGGTGTGGGTCGGCGGCTGGCTCTACCAACTGAGCACGCGGCTCGACGGCGGCGTGCCGGTGCTGCTGCTCGACACCGATCTGCCGGTGAACGATCCGCGCGACCGCGACATCACCCACACCCTGTACGGCGGCGACGAGGTCACCCGCATGAAGCAGGAAATCGTGCTTGGCGTCGGCGGCATCGCCATGC
This sequence comes from Pseudomonadota bacterium, assembly GCA_040753235.1. Classification (GTDB taxonomy): domain Bacteria; phylum Pseudomonadota; class Gammaproteobacteria; order Burkholderiales; family Thiobacillaceae; genus Thiobacillus. The sequence continues at coordinate 60,548 of JBFMET010000004.1, read as the reverse complement.
TGCAGGCGCTCGGTTTCACGCTCATGGGCTACCACATGAACGAGGGGCACTCGGCCTTCCTCACCCTCGCGCTGCTGCGTCGCTTCGCGCACGCGCCGGAAGACCTGCGGCCGGGCGAAAGCCCCTACAACCTGCCGCGGGTGCGCGAACTGTGCATCTTCACTACGCACACCCCGGTCGAGGCGGCGCACGACAAGTACGACTACGGCCTGGTGCAGCGCGTCTACGGCAACCTGACGGACCTCGGCACGGTGAAACTGCTCGCCGGCGAGGACCGGCTCAACATGACGCGGCTGGCGCTCAACCTGTCCGACTACGTGAACGGCGTCGCCAAGCGCCATGCCGAGGTCTCGCGGCAGATGTACCCCGGTTATGCGGTGCACGCGGTGACCAACGGCGTGCACGCCTCGACCTGGACCAGCCAGCCTTTCGCAGCGCTCTACGACCAGCAGGTGCCGGGCTGGTGCCACGAGCCGGAACTGCTCGCACGCGCCGACCGCATTCCCGACGAGGCGCTGTGGGGTGCCCACGTCGCGGCCAAGCAGGCGCTGCTCGACAAGGTCATGGCGCTGACCGGCGTGCGTCTGGACCTGAACCGCCCCCTCCTTGGCTTCGCCCGGCGCATGACCGCGTACAAGCGCCCCGATCTGCTGTTCAGCGGCCTCGCGCGCCTGCGGGCCATCGCCCGTGAATATCCCTTCCAGATCGTCATGGCCGGCAAGGCCCACCCCCGCGATGCGGCGGGCAAGGCGCTGATCGAAACCCTGCACGCGCACATGCGCGAACTGGCGGATGAAATTCCGATGGCCTTCCTGCCCGACTACGACATGGATCTGGCGCTCGCGCTGGTGTCGGGTTCGGATGTGTGGCTCAACACCCCGTTGCGGCCGCTGGAAGCGTCCGGCACCAGCGGCATGAAGGCGGCGTTCAACGGCGTGCCGCAGTTGTCGGTGCTCGACGGCTGGTGGGTGGAAGGCTGCATCGAGGGCGTGACCGGCTGGGCGGTGGGCGCGGATTCCCTGAGCGCCAACGGCGACGACGCCAGGGCGCTTTACGACAAGCTGGAACAGGTCGTGCTGCCGCTGTGGATCGGCGACCGCGCCGGCTGGATCGCCGTGATGAAGGGCGCGATCAGCAAGAACGCCAGCTTCTTCAACAGCCACCGCATGATGCGGCGCTACGCGACGGAAGCCTATCTGGGCTGAATCTCGCAGGCCGCTTCAGCGCGGCGCCTGCCAGCAGTTGTTGCTGATCTGCCAGGTCATGGTGAGCTGCTCGCTGGTGGGCTGCAGCACGTATTTCACGCCCATGAAGTCGCTGCCGCGGCGCCAGAACATGGCGAGCAGGTTTTTTTCGCCGTTGGCGACGACGCTGGTGTAGGGGATGACCTTGAACGGGTCGCCGTGCAGGTTGGCGTAGTTGGACGCGATGATGACGAAGTGGCGGAAGGCCGGGGCGACTTCCTGCTCGAGCGCGACCAGGCGGTCGTTGCAGAAGGTGAACAGGAAGCGTCGCGCGGCGGGGTTGCCGAGGCCGTCGTAGACGAACACGCTGTCGGGGCCGACCGGCATGCTGCGGTCGAAATTCCAGCTTTGCAGTGCGGCGTCGACTTCGGCGCGGGTCATGCCGTTGCGGAATTCGCCGACCTCCCAGGCCCGCGCCGGCGCGGCGAGGTAGGCGATAGCGAGGAGGGCGGTTTTCAGGATGCGCGAAGCACGCCCATTTCTGTCACCCCGGCGTACGCCGGGGTCCAGTTTGATTGGGCTGGATTCCGGCGTCCGCCGGAATGACGTTTTGGGGGGGGCTGGCTTCATGCGCTGCGCTTACCTGCCGCTGACGGCGCCAAAGACTTTCTTCAGCAGGTCGCTGCCGGCCTGCAGCGGGTTGGCGCGGATCGCCGCTTCCTTCTCGCCGATCAGGATGTAAAGCCGGTCGAGCGCCTGCTGGGTGACGTAGTCCTCGACTTTGGCCTGCTTCTTGTCGATGAGGTTGAACTGCGCGGCGGCGCCGGCGTAGCGGTTGTACTGTTGCGCCAGCCCGACCTTGTCGGTGGTCGCCTTGACGGTGGGCAGGAAGCGTTCGGTCAACCGGGCTTCGGTCTTGCGGCGGAAGAAGTCGGTGGCCGAGGTCTGGCCGCCGGTGAGGATGCCCTTGGCGTCTTCGAGCGTCATCGTCTTCACCGCGTCGACCAGCAGGGTTTTCGCTTCCGGCACGGCGGCCTCGGCGGCGCGGTTCATCGAGAGCACCAGGTCGTCGGCCTGCCTGCCCATGCCCATCAGGCGCATCGCCTTCTCCGCTTTCTGCAGGCTGGGCGGCAGCGGGATTTTCATTTTGGCGTTGCCGAAGAAGCCGTCCTGCTGGCCCAGCTGGGCGACGGCGGCGTCGGCGCCGCGGCTGAGCGCTTCCTTGAGGCCGGCGTTGATCTCGGTCTGCGACAGCGCGTCGACGCCGCTGGCCGCGGGCTTCTGTTCGGCGGGCGGGCTGACCACGCCGCGCAGCAGCTCGCGCCAGTCGGCGTGGGCGGGCAGGGCCAGCGCGAGGCTGGCGGCGAGGAGCAGGCTGCGTTGGGCGAGGGGCATGACGGGGCTCCCGGAGTGGATGGGCTTACAGCACCTCTGCAGCATAGTCTGCCAGACGTGAACGTTCGCCCCGTTGCAGCGTGACATGCCCGTTGTGCGGCCAGCCCTTGAAGTGGTCGACCACGTAGGTGAGGCCCGAGCTGCCTTCGGTGAGGTAGGGCGTGTCGATCTGGGAGATGTTGCCGAGGCACACCACCTTGGTGCCGGGGCCGGCGCGCGTGATCAGCGTCTTCATCTGCTTGGGCGTGAGGTTCTGCGCCTCGTCGATGATGAGGAACTTGTTGAGGAAGGTGCGCCCGCGCATGAAGTTGAGCGACTTCACCTTGATCCGGCTGCGGATCAGGTCCTGCGTCGCCGCGCGCCCCCAGTCGCCGGCCTCGTCGTCGCTCTTGTTCAGCACGTCGAGGTTGTCTTCCAGCGCGCCCATCCACGGCGTCATCTTTTCTTCCTCGGTGCCGGGCAGGAAGCCGATGTCCTCGCCGACCGGCACGGTGACGCGGGTCATGATGATTTCGGTGTAGAGCTTCTTGTCGAGCACCTGCGCCAGCGCGGCGGCGAGCGTGAGCAGGGTCTTGCCGGTGCCGGCCTGGCCGAGCAGGGTGACGAAGTCGATCTCGGGGTCCATCAGCACGTTGAGCGCAAAGTTCTGCTCGCGGTTGCGCGCGGTGATGCCCCACACGTTGTTCTTGTGGTGGCTGTAGTCGCGCACCGTCATCAGCTCCGCCTGCTTGCCGGTGACGGAGAGCACCTTGGCGTAGAGCGGGTTGGGGCCTTCCTGGAACACGAACTCGTTGGGCAGCAGGCTCGCCACCAGCGGGCCCTTGAGACGGTAGTGGGTGTGGCCGTTGGCCTGCCACGATTCCATGCCCTTGCCGTGGCTGTCCCAGAAATCCGCCGGCAGCTCGCGCACGCCGGCATAGAGCAGGTCGGTGTCTTCCAGCACCTTGTCGTTGAAGTAGTCCTCGGCGGGCAGGCCCAGCGCACGCGCCTTGATGCGCATGTTGATGTCCTTCGACACCAGGATGACCTGCCGCCCCGGCTGGTGGCGCGACAGGAACAGCACCACGCCGAGGATCTGGTTGTCGACCTTGGACGTCGGCAGGCTCATCGGCACGTCGCCGCTGATCGCCTGCGTCTGCAGGAACAGCCGGCCGGTGGCGGCCTTGTGGCTGTGCACGTCGAGCGGCACGCCGTCCTCGATGCTGTCGAGCTTGCTGACGATCTCGTCGATGAAGCGGCTGGCCTGACGCGCGTTGCGCGAGACTTCGGTCATGCCCTTCTTGTGCATGTCGAGTTCTTCCAGCGTGGCGATCGGCACGTAGACGTCGTGCTCCTCGAAGCGGTACAGGCTGGTGGGGTCGTGCATCAGCACGTTGGTGTCGAGTACGAAGAGCTTGGTCCGGGCGGCGGCTTTCTTGGGCATGTCGAGGCGGGCGTAAGGTTGCGGACGGCTTCATCCTACCTCAAGCGCAAGGCGGCTTGTCGAATGCAAAAACTTAATCCCGCGATCAGGAAAAGGCTGGCTTGCGGCAACCGTTTTGTCAGTAGAATGCTCCGTTCCGATCCCGTAAATGGAGCCTGGACATGAGGCGCTGGCAGGCCGTGCTTTGGCTGCTGTGGGCGTGGGCGATGCCGCTCCACGCCGAGGTTGCCGCGCACATCGTGCTGCAGGATTCGCCGCTCGCCGGTTTCCAGTACCACGCCGGCCGTGCAGTGTGGGCGCAGCTCCGGGTCGGCGACACGCTCATGCTCGTGCGCGAGCCCGACAACCCCCACGACGCGAAGGCCGTGCGCGTCGACTGGCAGGGCCGCAAGCTCGGCTACGTGCCGCGCCGCGAAAACGCCGACGTCGCCCGCCTGATGGACCGCGGCCAGGTGCTTGCCGCGCGCATCACGCGCCTGGCCGAAGTACGCGACCCGTGGTCGCGCGTGCGCTTCGAGATCGTGATGCCTTTGCAGGCCAATTGAGGCGCGTTGCCGTGACCCGCTGGATAGCGCTGACCCTGCTGGCCCTCGCCGGGTTGCCCCTTGCGCACGCCGATGCGCTGCCGCTCGACCGCCTCAAGCTGCCGCCGGGCTTCGAGATCGAGCTCTTTGCCCGCGTCGACAACGCGCGCCAGATGGCGCTCGGCAAAAATACCCTCTTCGTCGGCAGCCGCGGCGCCGGCAAGGTGCATGCGATTCCGCTCGCCGGCCCGCGCACGCCGGTGCTGCTCGCCGAGGGGCTCAACATGCCGGTCGGCGTGGCCTTCCGCGACGGCGACCTCTACGTGTCGGCGGTGAGCCGGGTGCTGCGGCTCTCCGACATCGAGGCGAACCTGGACAAGCCGCCGCGGCCGGAAGTCGTGAGCCAAGCCTGGCCGACCGAGACCCACCACGGCTGGAAATTCATCGCCTTCGGCCCGGACGGCAGGCTCTACGTGCCGGTGGGTGCGCCGTGCAATAGCTGCGATGCCGGCGCCGACCGCTACGCGACGATCACCGCGCTCGACCTCGCGAGCGGCAAGCTCGAGGTGGTCGCGCGCGGCGTGCGCAACACCGTCGGCTTCGACTGGCATCCGCGCACGGGCGAGCTCTGGTTCACCGACAACGGGCGCGACCTGATGGGCGACGACGTGCCGCCCGACGAACTCAACCGGCTGACCAAACCCGGCCAGCATTTCGGCTACCCGCACTGCCACGGCCGCGCAGTGCCCGATCCCGAATTCGGTCGCGGCAAGCGCTGTGCCGACTTCGTGCCGCCGGTGCAGGCGCTCGGCCCGCACGTCGCGGCGCTCGGCATGCGCTTCTACACCGGCAAGCAATTCCCCGAACGCTATCGCAACGCCATCTTCATCGCCGAGCACGGCTCCTGGAACCGCAGCCGCAAGATCGGCTATCAAGTCAGCGTCGTGCATCTGGAAGGCAATCGCGCGGTGCGCTACGAACCCTTCGTCAGCGGCTGGATGGAAAACGAGCAGGCCTGGGGCCGCCCCGCCGACGTGCTGGTGTTGCCCGACGGCAGCCTGCTCATCTCCGACGACCACGCCGGCGCGATTTACCGCGTCGTCTACAGGGGAAAACGCTGAGGGCACGGCCGGCAACCGGTAAAATGACGCCGATGAAGCTGCTGGTCCTCGATACCTCCACCGAATACTGCTCCGCCGCGCTCTCGCTCGACGGCAAGGTGCTCGCCTTCCGCGTGCTCGCCGGGCAGCGCCACAGCTCGCTGCTGCTGCCCATGGTCGAGGAACTGCTGCGCGACGGCGGCGTGACGCTGCGCCAGCTCGACGGCATTGCCTACGGCGCCGGGCCCGGCTCGTTCACCGGCTTGCGCATCGCCTGCGCGGTGACGCAGGGTCTCGCCTTCGGCGCCGACCTGCCGGTGGTCGGCGTGTCCACGCTGGAATCCGTCGCCGAGCAGGCCGGCGCCGACAAGGTACTCACGGTGCTCGACGCGCGCATGGCCGAGGTCTACTGGGCGGCCTACGAACGCGACGGGGCCCGCTGGCGCGCGCTGAGCGCGCCGCAACTGGCCTTGCCGGAATCGGTGGCGGTGCCGCCGGGCGAGGGCTGGGTCGGCGCCGGCAACGGCTTTGCCGTGCTCGGCGAGGCGCTGCGGCCGCGGCTGGCCGCGCAGCTTGCGCGCATCGACGACACCCTGATGCCCGACGCGGCGGCGATGGTGCCGCTGGCCCTCGCGGCCTTCGAGCGCGGCGAAGGCATGGACGCCGCGCTCGCCGCGCCGATCTATCTGCGCGACAAGGTGGCGCTCACCGTCGACGAGCGCCGCGTGAAGGCATCCGCATGAGCGCCGTGTTCGAAATCGCACACCGCCTGCGGCCGATGTCCGAGGCCGACCTGCCGCGCATCCACCGCATCGAACTCGCGAGCTACGAGTACCCGTGGACGCCGGGCAATTTCGCCGATTCGCTGAAGGCCGGCTACAGCATGTGGGTGCGCGAGGCCGAGGGCGAGGTCATCGGCTACTACGCGATGATGATCGCGGCGGGCGAGGCGCATCTGCTCAACCTCACCATCGCGCCGATCTGGCGCGGCCACGGCCTGGGGCGCGACCTGCTCGAACATTGCCTCGCCGGCGCCTGCGACCACAAGGCCGAAAGCGTGTTCCTCGAAGTGCGCGCGTCCAACATCGCCGCGATCGGGCTCTACCACAGCAGCGGCTTCGTCGACCTGGCGGTGCGGCGCGGCTACTACCCGGCGCGCGACGGGCGCGAGGACGCGCTGATCATGAAGAAGACGCTGACATGCTGACGCGCGACGACGTCTTCGAGGAACTCGGCATCGGTCCGGTATGGCGCCTGCGCGAAGCCGCGCCCGCGCCCGCCGAGGCGCCAACCGCGCGCGGCGACGCGCCGCTGCCCGGCTGGGACGCGCTCGCCGACGCCGTCGCGCACTGCACCAAGTGCAAACTGCACAGCACCCGCACCCAGGGCGTGCTCGGCGTCGGCGACCGCAACGCCGACTGGCTCATCATCGGCGAGGCGCCGGGCGCCGACGAGGACGCGCAGGGCGAACCCTTCGTCGGCCAGGCGGGCAAGCTGCTCGACGCGATGCTGGCGTCTATCGGTCTTGCGCGCGGCGAAAACGTCTACATCGCCAACGTGCTGAAGTCGCGCCCGCCCGGCAACCGCAATCCCGAGCCCGACGAGATCGCCGCCTGCCTGCCGTATCTGCTGGAGCAGATCGCGCTGATCCGCCCGAAGCTCATCGTCGCCGTCGGCCGCTTCGCCGCGCAGACGCTGCTCGCGACGGACGAGGCCATCGGCCGCCTGCGCGGCCGCGTGCACCAGTATCAAGGCGTGCCGCTCATCGTGACCTACCATCCGGCCTACCTGCTGCGCAACCTGCCCGACAAGGCGCGCGCCTGGGAAGACCTGTGCCTGGCGCGCCGAACCTACCATTCCCTAACCCCTAACCCCTAGCCCCTAGCCCCTAAATCCTAGCCCCTAAATCCTAGCCCCTAGCCCCTGCAATGAAACTGCTCCATTCCGCCCTGCGCTTCCGCGTCAACTATTTCTCCGACCTCGGCCGTCACCAGGTGGTGATCTGGATGCCGGGCGACACGCCGCCGGTCGACGCCCAGGTCGACGTCGGCCCGAAGATCGAACACGAGGTGCCGGTCGAGGTGTTCCGCAGCGACATCGCGCAGCTGAAGTTCGGCCGCTTCTATCCTTCGCAGCTGCTGCACGCCGACGACGCGCCGGGGCCGATGTTCCGCGTGATGAAGGTGAATGGCGAACACTTCGTCGCCAACTTCAGCCATCCGCTGCAGGGCCGCATTTTCAGCATCGACAGCGGCAAGAGCGACGTGTCGACCGAGCCGGTCGGCAAGGTGGAGCAGCTGCTGGAATGGAGCGGCATGGACACGCAGATGCAGACGCCGACCGACTTCGAGGGGCCGGATGCCTTCGCCCGCGAGGACGAGACGCCGGACGCCGCGTTCTACGCGCAGCCCCGAAAAGTCACCCACGTCGACGTGGTATGCGCGCGCCGCATCCAGGCGCTCTACCGCACCGTGCTGCCGGAAAACGCGCGGGTGCTCGACCTGATGGCGGGCTGGCGCTCGCACCTGCCAGACACCGTGTCGTCCGCCGTGGGCCTCGGCATGAACGCCGAGGAACTGGCCGACAACCCGCAGTTGACCGAGCGCATCGTCCACGACCTCAACGCCGATCCGAAATTGCCCTTCCCCGACGCCAGCTTCGATGCGGTGGTGTGCACGGTGTCGTTCGAATACCTGACCCAGCCGCACAGGATCGTCGCCGAGGCGAAGCGGGTGCTGAAGCCGGGCGGCATGTTCGTCGCGACGCTGTCGAACCGCTATTTCCCGCCCAAGGTGATCAAGCTGTGGACGCAGCTGCACCCGATGGAGCGTATGGCCTGGGTCGGCTCGCTGATCAAGCAGGCCGGCTTCAAGAAGGTCGAGACCTACGTCGAGCGCGGCCTCAAGCGGCCGAAGGACGACCGCTACGCCGACCGGCTCGCCGAGTCCGACCCGCTGTTCGCGACCTGGGGCGTCAAGCCCTGAGTCGATTGCGATGGCGCGCACCCGGATCGGGCTGATCGCCGACACCCACGGGCTGTTGCGACCGGAAGCGGTCGCGGCGCTGGAGGACTGCGCGCACATCATTCATGCCGGCGACATCGGCTCGCGTAACGGGGAGCCGCGCGGCATCCTGGAGGCGCTCGCGCGCATCGCTCCCGTCACGGTGGTGCGCGGCAACAACGACCGTGCCGCCTGGGCCGCCGACATCCCGTATACCGCCGAGCTTGAAGTCGGCGGCGTGCGCATCCACGTGCTGCACATCCTCGGCGAACTCGCGCTCGATCCCGCGGCGGCGGGGGTGCGCGTCGTCGTCTCGGGCCATACGCACAAGCCCTGCGTGGAAACGCGCGACGGCGTGCTCTTCGTCAACCCCGGCAGCGCCGGGCCGCGCCGCTTCACCCTGCCGGTGAGCGTCGCGCGGCTGTGGGTGACGCATGGGCGCGCCGAGGCGGAACTCGTCACGCTCTTGCAGTAAGCTTCGCATTGCATCGGACTGCCCCGGCGGGTTGGGCGCCGGGCCTCATCCTCGAACAAGGAGCGCGACATGTTGAAATGGCTGATGGTGACGTTGATGGCGCTGGCCCTGTCGGGCTGCGGCTACAACACCCTGCAATCGACCGACGAGGAGATCAAGGCGACCTGGGCCGAGGTGCTGAACCAGTACCAGCGCCGCGCCGACCTGGTGCCTAATCTCGTCAACGTGGTGAAGGGCTACGCCGCGCACGAGGTGCAGGTGTTCACCGAAGTGACCGAGGCGCGCGCCCGCGTCGGCGCGATCCAGGCCACACCCGAGCTCGTCAACGACGAGGCGGCGTTCCAGCGCTTCATCGCCGCGCAGGGGCAGCTCACCGGCGCGATTTCGCGCCTGCTGCTGGTCGCGGAGAACTATCCGCAGCTCAAGGCCGACGGCCTGTTCCGCGACCTGCAGGCGCAGCTCGAAGGCACCGAGAACCGCATCACCGTCGCGCGCAACCGCTACATCGAGGCGGTGAAGACCTACAACGTGACGGTGCGCGCCTTCCCGTCCAACCTCACCGCGATGCTGTTCGGCTACCAGACCAAGCCGAGCTTCACGGTCGAGAACGAGGCGGCGATTGCCGCGCCGCCCAGGGTTGATTTCGGCACGCCGGCGCCGGCCGCCCCGGCTGCGCCCGCAGCGCCGGCCGCGCCTGGCGGTGGCGGGAATGCGTCCGGCAGCCTGTCGCACGGCTACTGAGTCAACGATGATGCGCTTCGCCGCAACGCGACTCGCGTTCGGCTGCCTGCTGGCGGCGTTCGCGCTGGCTGCCTGGGCGCAGATCGCGGTGCCCGAGCTCACTCGCCGCGTCACCGACCTGACGTCCACGCTGTCGGCCGATCAGACGGCCGCGCTGGAGAACAAGCTCGCCGCGTTCGAAGCTGCGCGCGGCAGCCAGATCGCGGTGCTGATCGTGCCGACGACGCAGCCCGAGGACATCGCGCAATTCGGCATCCGCGTCGCCGAGCGCTGGAAGGTCGGGCGCGAAAAAGCCGACGACGGCCTCATTCTCATCGTTGCGAAAGACGACCGCGCGCTGCGCATCGAAGTCGGCTACGGTCTCGAGGGCGCGATTCCCGACGCCATCGCCCGGCGCGTCATCGACGAGGTCATCGTGCCTCGCTTCCGCGAGGGCGACTACGCAGGCGGCCTCGACGCCGGGGTGACCCAGCTCATGAAGCTGATCGAGGGCGAGGCACTACCGCCGCCGGCGCCCGGTAGCGCGGAAGGCGACGACGCGGTCTTCGGCTTCCTGGTCATGGGCGGCGTCATCGGCGGCTGGCTGCTGTCGACGCTGATGAGCCGGCCGGCCGCGGCCGGCCTTGCGGCAGTCGGCAGCATGGCCGCCGGCGCGATCCTGATGGGTTTCAACATTCTCCTGCTGATCATCGCCGTGTTCGTGTTCGCCGCGGTCGCGTCGGGTTTTCGCGGCGGCAACGGCTGGTCGACCGGCGGGCGGGGCGGCTTCGGTGGGGGCTTCGGCGGCGGCTCGTCCTGGGGCGGCGGCGGGGGCGGGTTCGGCGGCGGAGGCGCGTCGGGCAGATGGTGAGGCTCAAGCGCTTCCTGCGCCATCTGTTCACCCCGCCGTGGGCGTGGCGGCGCGCGTTTCCGCCTGCCGTGCTCGACGCCATCGAGGCGGCGATCCGGCAATCGGAAGCGACGCATACCGGCGAGATCGCCTTCGCCATCGAAAACGCGCTGTCGCCGGGGCAGGTGTGGCGCGGCACGAGCGACCGCGAGCGCGCGTTGCAGGCGTTCTCCGATCTGCGCGTGTGGGACACGGCGGCGAACAACGGCGTGCTGATCTACGTGCTGCTCGCCGACCGCGACATCGAGATCGTCGCCGACCGCGGCCTCGCGGCGAAGGTCGCGTCCGCCGAATGGGAAGCGGTGGCGCAGGCGATGGAAGCCGGGTTTCGCGCCGGCCGTTTCGAGGCGGGTGCGCTGGCTGGTGTGGCCCGTGCCGGCGAACTGCTGGCGCGGCATTTCCCGGCGACGGGCGGCGGCGCGGCTTTGGGCGATAATCCCGACGAGCTGGCGAACCGGCCGGTCATACTCTGAGGAGACGCAATGCAGGCTTACGTGGTGTGGTGGATTCTGGCGGCGGTGCTGGTGGGGGTGGAGCTCACCAGCGGCACTTTCTATCTGCTGGTGTACGGCCTCGCCGCGGCGGGGGCGGGGCTCGCCGCCTGGCTCGGCGCCGGCTTCATCGTGCAGCTGCTGGTCGCGGGCGCGATTGCCGCGCTCGGCACGCTCGCGCTGCGCCACTGGAAACGCAGCACTGCGCATCCGGAAGCCAGCGTGCAGGACATGGACATCGGCCAGCCGGTGAAGATCGAGTCCTGGCGGGACGGCCGCGGGCAGGTGAAGTACCGCGGCGCGCTGTGGGACGCCGAGGCCGAGTCGGCCGAGGTCGACGCCGCCCGCCCGCTGCGGATCCGCGCGGTGCGCGGCAACACGCTGGTGCTCGGCAACTGATTTTTTTAACGGACACAACAAGAGGAGCGCAACACATGGACGTCGTCGCACTGGTCATTTTGGTGGTGGTACTGATTGTCGTCGCCAAGGGCATCCGCGTGGTGCCGCAGCAGAACGCCTGGGTGGTCGAACGCCTGGGCAAGTTCCACGCCGTGCTGGCGCCGGGCCTGAATCTCGTCATTCCCTTCATCGACAGCGTCGCCTACAAGCATTCGCTGAAGGAAATCCCGCTCGACGTGCCGAGTCAGGTCTGCATCACGCGCGACAACACCCAGCTCGCGGTCGACGGCATTCTCTACTTCCAGGTCACCGACCCGAAGATGGCGTCCTACGGATCGAGCAACTACATCGATGCGATTTCGCAGCTGGCGCAGACCACGCTGCGCTCGCTGATCGGCCGCATGGAAATGGACCGCACCTTCGAGGAGCGCGAGGAAATCAACCGCGGCGTGGTGATGGCGCTCAACGAGGCGTCGACCAACTGGGGCGTGAAGGTGCTGCGCTACGAGATCAAGGACCTCACCCCGCCGAAAGAGATTTTGCACGCGATGCAGCGGCAGATCACCGCCGAACGCGAGAAGCGCGCGCTGATCGCGTCATCCGAAGGCCGCATGCAGGAGCAGATCAACATCGCCACCGGCGAACGCAATGCGGCGATCCAGCAGTCCGAAGGCGAGATGCAGGCGGCGATCAACGTGGCGCAGGGCGAGGCCGAGGCGATCAAGGCCATCGCCATCGCCAACGCCGAGGCGATCGCGCGGGTCGCGATGGCGATCGAGAAGCCGGGCGGCCTGCAGGCGGTGAACCTGAAGGTGGCGGAAAAATACGTCGAGGCCTTCTCGGGCATCGCCAAAACCGGCAACACCCTCATCGTGCCGTCGAACATGGCCGACCTCAGCACCCTGATCGCGGGCGCGATGAGCGTGGTGAAAGCGCAGCAGACGCCGAGCTGAGGCGGGCGCCTGCGTCGTTTCATCGGGGCGGTACAAATGTGCCATCCTGGCGGGCCGGTTGCTGCCGATTCAACCGATGCCCTGCAACGCGTTTTCGATAACAAGATGAGACGATTCCTGCTGCCGTTGCTGGCGATTCCGATCAGCGCACTACTTCTTGCTCCGGTGTGGGCGGACCATGCCCGGACGGTCGAGGCGCGCCTGGCTTCAGGCAAGTTTGCCACCGCCGATTACCATGCGGGCAAGCGCGGCCGACCGGCGGTGCTGCTCCTGCACGGTTTTCTGCAGACCCGCGAGTTCCCCACCGTGGCGGGCCTGCAGGGTGCGTTCTCCACGGGCGAGTACACCGTGCTGGCGCCCACGCTCTCGCTCGGCATCTCGCGACGCAACCGCAGCCTGCCCTGCGAGGCGATCCATCTGCACACGCTGAAGGACGACGCCGAGGAGGTGGCGTTCTGGGTGCGCTGGCTGCAGCGCCAGGGGCATCACAACATCGTTCTGGCGGGCCACAGCTTCGGCAACGTCCAGCTGCTGGAATACCTGGCGCGCTCGCCGTCGTCGGCGGTCAAGCGCGCGCTGATGGTCAGCCTGACCGATGTGGATGTGAAGCAGGGCGCCGCGCAGCGGGCGCAAATCGCACAAACCCTGCGCGAACGGGTGGCAAACAAGGACCGCGGCCTTGCCGAGGTCGAGGTCGGCCACTGCCGCAAGTACGTCGGACCGCCTGCAGCCGTGCTCTCCTATCTGGACGTGACGCGCGAAAGCATGCTGCGCGGGCTGGCGCAATCGCCGGTGCCGATCACGGCGATCATGGGCAGCAAGGACGACCGCATGGGGCCGGACTGGATTGCAAAATTGCGCGCGCGCGGCATCGACGTGCGCATGATCGAGGGGGCGTCGCACTTCTTCGACAACCAGTACGAGTTCGATCTGCAGGACGCCGTGCTGCAGGCCTTGCAGGAAAACTGAGCGTGCGTCTGCCGAGTCTGCGCGTGCGGCTTGCGCCGCGACCGATCGCCCACTATGCGCTGCTGCTGGTGGTGGTGCTGATGGCGTCGCTCGGCATTCTGGTCGCATTCGTCTTTCACGACGCCGCGCACCTGCGCGAAAGCGTCGCGCAGTCCGACCTCAAGCTCGCGCGCCAGGAGCTGGACGAAGCCATCGAGCTCGTGTCGGAGGAGGCGCATCGCGCGGCGCAGGCGCTGGCGCAATGGGACGAGGCGCGCCAGCAGTTCGAGCATCCCGACTACTACGCCTACTGGCGCAACACCCGGGCACTGGCGGCCGGCGTCCTGCCCGAGTCGCTTGCGGCGGTCGATCTGTACGACCGGGATGGCCACAATCTCGCAGTCTATGCGACGGACGAGGTCGGCATGCCGTCGCGCATCGACCCGCGCCATCTGTCGGCCTACCTGGTGCGCGAGGCGGATGGCGAATTCCTGTACTTCTTTCTGCCGCTCGACGTCGAAGCCGGACGCGTGCGAACAGGCGGATACGCCGGCTTGAAGTTCGACTTCCAGAAGCAGCTGCGGCAGCTGCGCAAGTTCCGCTATCTGGATCTGGAAAGCGTACGCGTCACTGCGAAAGCGGGCGACCGCATCCCCCTGGCCGGGGTGGTGGGCGCGCTGGAATTCCGGACCGCGCCCAACCCCGAGATGCGTGCGCTGCAGCGGCTCATCCTGGACGCGGTCTACCGCTTCGGCGCAATCATCGTCGTCATTTCGCTGGTCGGTTTTCTGGCCCTGGTCTCGGTCGTCACCCGCCCGCTGCGGCGCCTGTCGCAGCATATCGTGGCCATGCGGCGCGGACAGGAGACCCCGCTCGACGAGTCCTACCGCGGCGTGCTGGCGGTGAGCGAGCTGGAGCAGGTGCGGCAGTCGCTCAACGATTACCAGCAGCAGCTCGACGACATGCATGTGAGCCTGGCCGACAAGAACCAGGAACTGTGGACGCTGGCGCATCGCGATCCGCTCACCGGGATGCATAACCGGCGCGCGTTCGACGACGACTGGCGCAGCATGTGGCGCCTGCATGCCGACGCCAGCGGCGTCGAGGTGGCTTTCCTGCTCTTCGACTGCGACCATTTCAAGGCAATCAACGACACCTATGGCCATCAGATCGGCGACCGGGTGCTGCAGGGGCTGGCGCAGTCGCTCCACAGTGCGCTGCGCGCCGACGACCGTCTGTACCGACTCGGCGGCGACGAGTTCGCAACGGTGCTGTTTGCCGCCGACGTCGCGCATGCGAGCCAGGTGGCGGAGCGCTGCATCGACCACGTGATGCGCCACGACTTTGGCGCCTACGGCGTCAAGGAGCCGGTACGCATCAGCGTCGGCATTGCGCACGTCGACCGGGCCGACGACGATGCGCTGACGCGCCTGCACCGCCAGGCCGATCTTGCGATGTATCACGCCAAGCGGCCGGGGCAGGGCAAGATCGCGGTGTACACGCCCGACATGGGTGCCGGCCACGAGGCGCTGGTTTCGAATGCCGAAACCAGCGCCATCTACGAGGCCATGGCCGACCCCGACCGGCTCGAAATGCACTACCAGCCGGTGCTGGGCCTGACGTCCGGGCGAATCGAATACTGCGAGGCGCTGGTGCGCATCCGCAGCGAGCACGGGCTCGTCATGCCCGGCAGCATTTTCCCGGTCGTCGAACTGCGCGGCCTCGAAACCGAGTTCGACCTCGCGGTACTGGAGCGGGTGCGCCGCGACCTCACGGCCGGCCGCATCCCGGCCGGCACCGGCGTGTCGCTCAATGTGTCGGGCCCCGGCATCGTCAACAGCCGGGTGACGCAGGCGCTGGAGCAGTTCGTGCCGCTGCTGGCGGACTACAAGCTGGTGCTGGAAGTCACCGAGACCGCACTCATTACCCAGATCGCGCAGGCCTCGGCCAATCTCGGCGCACTGCGGCGTGCGGGCTTCACCATCGCGCTCGACGATTTCGGCAGCGGCTATTCGTCGCTGCGCTATCTGGCGAGCATGCCGGTGGATCTGGTCAAGTTCGACATTTCCATGATCCGCAGCCTGGAGGAAATCGGCCGCCAGGCGGTGTTCGTCGAAGACCTCGCGCGCATGATCAAGGACGCCGGCTATGCCCTGGTGGCCGAAGGCATCGAGTCCCAGGCTTTGCAGGACCGGGTTGCCGCGCTCGGTTTCTCGCATGCGCAGGGCTTCCATATCGGCCGCCCGGCGCCGCTGCGCGAGGGCTGATTCAGTGCACCACGTCGTGGCGGTGCCTGAGCCAGATCGCCGTCATCACCGTACTGATGAACAGGCCGAACACCCAGATGATGGAGTGGATGTGCCATTCGGCGCGCACCATCAGGGCGTAGGCGCCGGTCAGCACCAGGATGCTGATGTTCTCGTTGAAGTTCTGCTGCGCGATGGAGTGGCCGGCGCCCATCAGTAGATGTCCGCGGTGCTGCAGCAGCGCGTTCATCGGCACCACGAAGTAGCCCGCCAGTGCGCCCGCCAGCGTGAGCAGCGCGAGCGCCGGCCACAGGCTTTCCACCCAGATCAGCGCGATCGGCACGAAGCCGAGCACGATGCCGGCCGGCAGCACGCGCACCGCGCCCACCAGCGGCACGAAGCGCCCCGCGAGCACCGAGCCGATGGCGATGCCGACCGCGGTTGCCGCGGTGAGCTGGGTCGCCTGGTCGAGGCCGTATTTCAGGTTGAGCGCGGCCCACGCAATGATCAGTAGGCGCAGCGTCGCGCCGACGCCCCAGAACAGCGTGGTGACGGCGAGCGACACCTGGCCGAGCGGATCGCGCCACAAGAGCACGAAGCTGTGCCCGAAGTCGTGCAGGATGAAGCGCGGCGACAGGCTTGGCAGCGCGTGGTCGATCGGCAGGCGCGGGATGAACAGGTTGGCGACGGCTGCGGCGAGGTAGAGGCCGGTGATCGCGATGATGGCGAACTTCGGCGCGATCACCATGCCGGTCAGCCCCGCGCCTTCCAGGATGTGCGCGGCCAGTTCGGGGTTGATGAGCGCACCGCCGATGATGGCGCCCAGCACGATCGCGGCGACCGTGGTGCCTTCCACCCAGCTGTTGGCGACGACCAGCTTTTCGGGCGGCAGCAGTTCGGTGAGGATGCCGTATTTTGCCGGCGAGTACATCGCGGCGCCGACGCCGACGATGGCGTAGGCGATGAGCGGATGCAGCCCGGCGAGCATGACGAGGCAGCCGGCGAACTTCACCGTGTTGGCGATCAGCATCACGCGGCCCTTGGGGACCGCGTCGGCGAACGGCCCGACCAGCGGGGCCAGAACGATGTAGGCGACGACGAACACGGTTTGCAGCAGCGGCGAGAACCATTCCGGCGCGGCGAAGAAGACGAGCAGGCCGATGGCCGCGAACAGCAGCGCGTTGTCCGCCAGCGCAGACAGGAACTGCGCCAGCAGGATGGTGTAGAAGGCGCGGTTCACGTCGAGGCGGTCAATGCGGGCGGCGCGATCCCCGGCAGCCGGCCCCGCAGGCGGTCGAAACGCCTGCAAAAACAGACAGTCGAGTCGGAAATGGTTTCATCACGGTCGGGTTTGTGGTTGAATAAAAATCTTTTTTGACCCAGGGGCGGGGATTTATGGCCGACCGTAGACTCCAAGTATTTTACACCGTCGCACGACAGCTCAGTTTCACCAAGGCCGCCGATATCCTCTACATGACGCAGCCGGCGGTGACCTTCCAGGTCAAGCAGCTGGAGGAGCACTTCAACACCCGTCTGTTCGAGCGCAGCCACGGCAAGATCTCGCTCACCCCGGTGGGCGAACTGGTGCTGGGCTATGCCGAGCGGATTCTCGCGCTCACCGGCGAAATGGAAGCCCGCGTCGGCGAGATGACCGGCCAGGTGACCGGCCCGCTGATGATCGGCGCGTCGACCACCATCGCCGAATACCAGCTGCCGCGCATCCTCGGCGAATTCAAGGAGCGTTTCCCGCAGGTGCAGGCGCGCCTGACGGTGGCGAACTCGGAAACGGTCGCCGCCAAGGTCGCCGACCATTCGCTCGACGTCGGCCTGATCGAGGCCCCTTCCCACAACAGCAATCTGAAGACGCTGGCTTGCTGCGAAGACGAGTTGGTGATGATCTGTTCGCCCAACCATCCGCTTGCCGGACGCACCAGCGTCGAGGCGCGCGAAATCGCCGAGCAGCCCTACGTGTCGCGCGAACACGGTTCGGGCACGCGCGAAGTGGTCGACGACTTCTTCAAGCACAACGGCGTCAATCCGGACGACCTGCACATCGAAATGGAACTGGGGAGCCGCGAGGCGATCAAGGGGGCGGTCGAGGCCAACCTCGGCGTCGCCATCATGTCGGCGTCGACCGTCACCAAGGAAGTCCAGCTCGGCACCCTGGTCGCGGTGCCGCTGAGTCCGCGGCTCACCCGCGAATTATCCATGGTCTACGCGCCGGAAAAATTCCGCAGCAAGCTGCTGGATGCCTTCATTGCCTTCGTCGAGAGCAAGTTCCAGCAGTGCAACACCGACGTCGTGCCGATGAAGCGCCCGGCCAAGGGGCGCGGTCGCTGACATGGGCGACAGCAAGCGCCTGGTTTCGATTTTCGGGAGCTTGTCGGCGGGGCGGCAGCAGGCGCTGCTGGAATACGCCGAGTTCCTGGCCGGGAAGGAAGGCGAGGAATCCCCGCCGCCGCCGTCCGAACCGCTGCCGATTCCGCGGCCCGAGCAGGAAAACGTGGTGAAGGCGATCCAGCGCCTGATCCAGACCTATCCGATGCTCGAGCGCAACCATGTCTTCCACGAGGCCTCAGCGCAGATGACGCGCCATCTGGTGCACGGCGTCGCGGCGGCAGAGGCGATCGACGAACTGGAGCGGATTTTCGCGCGCAAGTACCAGCAGCATCTCGACGCGCTGAACAAAGGCCTGCAGCCGTCCGGGCAATAACCCTAGTCGGGCAGCGCGTGTCCGCACTGCCAGCAACTCAGAAAATTCCCCGGACTGCTTTCGCCGCAATGCGGGCACGTCTTTTCGCCGCGCACCGGCGCGTCGCGCAAGGCGGACAAGGTTTCGCGTGCGCGCGCAGCCTGCGCCTCGTCCTCGACCCACACTTCCGGCTGGGCCTGCATGAAGGGCACATCGCCCAGCGCCCCGGCGGCGTTGGCGTTGAAGATGTGCGCGGCGATGCCGAGACTGGACAGCGCGTCGACCGCCAGTTGGGCGTCGAGCAGGGTGGGCGCGATGTGGACCCGCTTCACGGGCGGCCGGCTTACTGCGCGCGGCGGACGCGGACGATGAGGTCGATGCCTTCGGTCACCATGCCTTCGGGCAGGGTCGGCAGGCCGGAGATCTGCACGTGCGTGGCGTCGATGTCGGACAGCTTGCCGGTGTCGACTTCGTAGAGGTGGTGATGCGGGCTGGTATTGGGGTCGAAGAAGACCTTGCTGGGGTCGACGATGACCTCGCGCACCAGGCCCTTTTCGAGGAAGAGCTTGAGCGTGTTGTAGACCGTGGCCTTGGAGGTCTCGGAGTGGCGCGTGTTGACGATCGCCATCACCTGGTCGGCCGAGAGGTGTTCCTGGCGAGAAAACAGCGCGTGCGCGATCTCGATCCGCTGGTGGGTCGGATTGATGTCGTGGCTGCGCAGGAGGCCGGCCATGTTGTCGCGCGTGTAGTGCATGGTTTCCATCATAAACACCAATCTGGACTTTGTCTAATATCCGGAACGGGTATGAAAAGCAGGCCTAAGCGCCTGAGCAGTCGCGGAAATTACTCAAAAAAACGGTACAATCGGCACCAGACTTTAGCCGCGCCGCCAAGCGAACCCGATTCCCGTGCCGACCCTGACCCGCCTCGACAGCGCGCAGCCTGATTTCCAGGCGCGCCTCGCCCGCCTGCTGCAATTCGACGACGCCACCGACGCCGCGATCGAGCAGACCGTCGCCGCCATCCTCGCCGACGTGAAGACGCGCGGCGACGCCGCCGTGCTGGAGTACACCGCGCGCTTCGACCGCCTGCCGGCGACCTCGGTCGCCAGTCTCGAACTCGGCCAGGCCGAACTGAAGGCCGCGCTCGACGCCCTGCCGGCCGACACCCGCGGCGCGCTGGAAGCCGCCGCCGAACGCGTGCGGCGCTACCATGAAAAGCAGGTGCAGGGTTCATGGAGCTACACCGAGGACGACGGCACCGTGCTGGGCCAGAAGGTCACGCCGCTCGACCGCGTCGGCCTCTACGTCCCGGGCGGCAAGGCGGCGTATCCCTCGTCGGTGCTGATGAACGCGATTCCGGCCAAGGTCGCGGGCGTGGGCGAACTCATCATGGTGGTGCCGACGCCGGGCGGCGAGAAGAATCCACTCGTGCTCGCCGCCGCGGCGATCGCCGGCGTCGACCGCGTGTTCACCCTGGGCGGCGCGCAGGCGGTGGCGGCGCTCGCCTACGGCACCGAGACCGTGCCGCAGGTCGACAAGATCGTCGGCCCCGGCAATGCCTACGTCGCGGCCGCCAAGCGCCGCGTGTTCGGCACCGTCGGCATCGACATGATCGCCGGACCGTCGGAAATCCTCGTCATCGCCGACGGCACGACGCCGGCGGAGTGGGTGGCGATGGATCTCTTCTCGCAGGCCGAGCACGACGAGCTCGCGCAGTCGATCCTGCTCTCCCCCGACGCCGCCTACCTCGACGCGGTCGCCGCGGCGATCGACAGGCTGATCGAAGACATGCCGAGGCGCGACGTCATCCGCACCTCGCTCACCAACCGCGGTGCGCTGATCAAGACGCGCGACCTCGACGACGCGGCGGCGATCTCGAACACCATCGCGCCCGAACACCTGGAAGTCTCGATTGCCGACCCCGGCGCGCTGCTGCCGAAGCTGCGCCACGCCGGCGCGATCTTCATGGGCAAGCACACCTGCGAGGCGCTCGGCGACTACTGCGCGGGCCCCAACCATGTGCTGCCGACCTCGCGCACCGCGCGCTTCTCGTCGCCGCTCGGCGTCTACGATTTCCAGAAGCGCAGCAGCCTGATCCACGTGTCGTCCGCGGGCGCGCAGACGCTGGGCAGGATCGCCGCGACGCTCGCCTACGGCGAAGGCCTGCAGGCGCACGCGCGCTCGGCCGAATACCGTCTGACCCACCGGTGACATCGCGATGAGCCGATACTGGAGCGCCGTGGTCCACGGCCTCACGCCCTACGTGCCGGGCGAGCAGCCCAAGCTCGCCAACCTGGTCAAGCTCAACACCAACGAGAATCCCTACGGGCCGAGTCCGAAGGTGATCGAGGCGGTGCGTGCCGAAGCCGCGGACACCCTGCGCCTGTACCCGGACCCCAATTCCGACCGCCTGCGCGCCGGTATCGCCGCGCATCACGGCGTGAGTCCCGATCAGGTGTTCGTCGGCAACGGCTCCGACGAGGTGCTGGCGCACGCCTTCATGGCACTGCTGAAGCATGAGCAGCCGATCCTGTTCCCGGACATCAGCTACAGCTTCTATCCGGTGTACTGCGGTCTGTATGAGATCGCCCATCGGCAGGTACCGCTGACGGAACCGTTCGAGATCAAGGTCGACGATTACCTGACGCCCAACGGCGGGGTGATTTTCCCCAATCCCAACGCGCCGACCGGGCGTTTGCTGGCGCTGGCGGAAATCGAACGCCTGCTGGCCGGCAACCCGGATTCGGTGGTGGTGATCGACGAGGCCTACATCGACTTCGGCGGCGAGTCGGCGGTGCCGCTGGTGGCGCGCTACCCGCAATTGCTGGTGACGCGCACGCTGTCGAAATCGCACGCGCTCGCAGGCCTGCGCGTCGGCTACGCGATCGGCCAGCCGCACCTGGTCGAGGCACTCAACCGGGTCAAGGACAGCTTCAACTCCTACCCGCTCGACCGCTTCGCCCAGGCCGGCGCACTGGCGTCGATCGAGGACCGCGGCCATTTCGAATCGATCTGCGCCAAGGTGGTGGCGACGCGCACGCGGCTGGTCGCCGACCTGGAAGCGCTCGGCTTCGACGTGCTGCCGTCCGCGGCCAATTTCGTTTTCGCGCGTCATGCGCAGCACGAGGGCGCGGTGCTCGCCGCGCGTTTGCGCGAACGCAGCATCATCGTGCGCCACTTCCGGAATCCCGCGCGCATCGCGCCTTTCCTGCGCATCACGGTCGGCACCGACGCGCAGTGCGATGCGCTCGTCGATGCCTTGAAACTCATCGTGGCCTGCTAGAATCCCTTTACCGTCTCCCGCTACGACGCCATGCGTACCGCCCAAGTCACCCGCAACACCCTCGAAACCCAGATCGCGGTCAGCCTCAACCTCGACGGCACGGGGGTGGCCAAGCTCGCCACCGGCGTGCCTTTCCTCGACCACATGCTCGAGCAGATCGCGCGTCACGGACTGATCGATCTCGACATCACGGCGACGGGCGACCTCCACATCGACGCCCATCACACGGTCGAGGACACGGGGATCACGCTGGGCCAGGCCTTTGCCAAAGCGCTCGGCGACAAGAAGGGCATCCGTCGCTACGGCCACGCCTACGTGCCGCTCGACGAGGCGCTGTCGCGCGTGGCGATCGACCTCTCGGGGCGCCCCGGGCTCGAATACCACGTCGACTACACCCGTGCGCGCATCGGCGAGTTCGACGTCGACCTCTTTCTCGAATTCTTCCGCGGCTTCGTCAATCATGCCGCGGTGACGCTGCACATCGACAACCTGCGAGGCATCAACGCCCACCACCAGGCCGAGACCATCTTCAAGGCCTTCGGCCGCGCGCTGCGCATGGCGGTGGAGCCTGATGCGCGCATGGGCGACGTGCTGCCCTCGACCAAGGGCACTCTATGAATTTCGTTATGAAGGCTGAACGGTGAGCGTTGATATTGCCGTTATCGACTACGGCATGGGCAATCTGCGTTCGGTGTCCAAGGCCATCGAGCACGTCGCGCCGTCGGCCAGCGTGGTCGTGACCTCCGACGCCGCGGTGATCGCCGACGCCGGCCGCGTGGTGTTCCCGGGGCAGGGCGCCGCACCCGACTGCATGCGCGAAATCGACGCGCGCGGCCTGCGCCAGGTCATAATCGACGCGGCGCACAGCAAGCCCTTCCTCGGCATCTGCATGGGCATGCAGGTGCTGTTCGAGCACAGCGAGGAGGGCGACACCGCCTGCCTCGGCATCCTGCCCGGCACGGTGCAACGTTTTCCGCATGAGGCGATGGTCGACGACCGCGGCGCGAAGCTCAAGGTGCCGCACATGGGCTGGAACAACGTGCACCAGGCGATGCCGCACCCCCTGTGGGTGGGGATCGAAGAGGGCGAGCGCTTCTACTTCGTGCACAGCTATTTCGTGCAGCCGACCGTGCCCGACGTGATCGCCGGCTTCTCGCACTATCCGTTTCCGTTCACCTGCGCGGTGGCGTCCGGCAACATCTTCGCCGTGCAGTTCCATCCGGAGAAGAGCCAGAACGCGGGCCTCGCGCTGCTGGGCAATTTCGTCACCTGGAATCCGGGCGAGCATGCCTCGGCCTGTGATATGTCCGGCGCAGCCTGCGCCTAATCCTTTTTTCGTACGACCATGCTGATCATTCCTGCTATCGACCTCAAAGACGGCCACTGCGTGCGCCTGGAACAGGGCGAAATGGACAAGGCGACGGTGTTCTCCGAAGACCCGGCCGCGATGGCCCGTCACTGGAAGGAACTGGGCGCGCGCCGCCTGCATCTCGTCGACCTCAACGGCGCCTTTGCCGGCAAGCCGGTCAACGACGAGGCGATCCGCGCCATCGTCGATGCGGTGGGCGACGAGATGCCGGTGCAGCTCGGCGGCGGCATTCGCGATCTCGCGACCATCGAGCGCTACCTCGACGACGGCGTGCGCTACGTCATCATCGGCACCGCGGCGGTGAAGAACCCCGGCTTCCTGCACGAAGCCTGCGACGCTTTTCCCGGCCACGTGATGGTCGGACTCGACGCCAGGGACGGCAAGATCGCGGTCGAAGGCTGGTCCAAGATCACCGGCCACGACGTCGTCGATCTCGCCAAGCGCTTCGAGGGCTACGGCGTCGAGGCCGTCATCTACACCGACATCGGCCGCGACGGCATGCTGACCGGCGTCAACGTCGACGCCACCCAGCGCCTGGCGCAGGCCTTGTCGATCCCCGTCATCGCCAGCGGCGGCGTCACCAACCTCGACGACGTGCGCGCGCTGTCCGCCGTCGCCAAGGACGGCATCATCGGCGCCATCACCGGCCGCGCGATCTACCAGGGCACGCTCGACTTCGTCGAAGCGCAGAAGCTCGCCGACGAGCTCGCCGGCGGCGTGTTCGGCGTCTAGTCCATGCTCGCCAAACGCATCATTCCCTGCCTGGACGTCACCCACGGGCGCGTGGTCAAGGGCGTCAACTTCGTCGAACTGAAGGACGCCGGCGACCCGGTCGAGATCGCGCGCCGCTACAACGAGGCGGGCGCCGACGAGCTGACCTTCCTCGACATCACCGCGTCGTCCGACGACCGCGATCTCATCCTCCACATCGTCGAGGCGGTGGCGGCGGAAGTCTTCATCCCGCTGACCGTGGGCGGCGGCGTGCGCGCGGTCGGCGACGTGCAGCGCCTGCTCAACGCCGGCGCCGACAAGGTCAGCATCAACACCTCGGCGGTGGTCAATCCGCAGCTGGTGAAGGACGCGTCCGACCGCTACGGCAGCCAGTGCATCGTCGTGGCCATCGATTCCAAGCGGGTGGGCGACCACTGGGAGGTCTTTACCCACGGCGGCCGCACCGCGACCGGCCTCGACGCGATCGAGTGGGCGAAGAAGATGGAAAGCCTGGGCGCCGGCGAATTGCTGCTCACCTCGATGGACCGCGACGGCACCAAGAGCGGCTTCGACCTCGAACTCACGCGCGCGATTTCCGACGCGGTCGACATTCCCATCATCGCCAGCGGCGGGGTGGGCACGCTGCAGCATCTGGTCGACGGCGTGAAGCAAGGCCGTGCCGACGCGGTGCTGGCGGCGAGCATTTTCCACTTCGGCGAATACGGCATCGACGAAGCCAAGCGCTACATGAAGCAGCACGGCATCGAGGTGCGCCTGTGAGCGACTGGCTCGACGCCGTGAAATGGGACGCCAACGGCCTGGTGCCGGCGATCGCCCAGGACGCCGCCACGGGCGAGATCCTGATGGTCGCCTGGATGAACCGCGATGCGCTGGAAGAGACCGCACGCACCGGCCGCGGCGTGTATTTCTCGCGCTCGCGCAACAAGCTGTGGCGCAAGGGCGAGGAATCCGGCCATTTACAAAATGTCATGGAGATCAGGTTAGACTGCGACAACGATGTGGTGCTGCTGAAGATCGAGCAGGTCGGCGGCATCGCCTGCCATACCGGTCGCCGCTCGTGCTTTTTCCAGAAACTGGAGAACGGCGAGTGGGTGACGACCGCGCCCGTGCTGAAAAACCCCGACGAGATCTACCAATGAGCGACATCCTCGACCGCCTCGCCGAGACGCTGGAAGCGCGCAAACAGGCGTCGCCCGACAGTTCCTACGTGGCCAAACTCTACGCCAGGGGCACCGACGCGATCCTGAAGAAGATCGGCGAGGAGGCGACCGAGGCGGTAATGGCGGCGAAGGACGGCCAGCCCGAAAAGATCATCTACGAAGTCGCCGATTTGTGGTTTCATACCTTGGTGCTGCTGGCGCACAAGGGGCTGAAGCCGGCGGATGTGCTGGACGAACTGGCGCGTCGCGAAGGGCTCTCGGGGCTGGTTGAAAAAGCGAATCGGCAGGGCGACTGACATGAGCGACTGCATTTTCTGCAAGATCGTCGCCGGCGAGATTCCGAGCGGCAAGGTCTACGAAGACGACGAGGTGCTGGCGTTCCACGACATCCACCCGTTCGCGCGGGTGCATTTCCTGATCATTCCGAAAATGCACATCGCGACGCTGGCCGACTGCACCCCGGCCGACGAGGGCCTGCTGGGCAGGATGCTGCTGCTGGCGCCGCGTCTGGCGAAGGCGCAGGGGCTCGGCGCCGGCTTCAAGACGCTCATCAACACGGGGCGCGGCGGCGGTCAGGAAGTGTTTCACATTCACGTACACGTGTTTGGCGGGGGCGACCCGGTCAAGCATGGCTAAATCAAAAGGAGAAGGACATGGGCGCTTTTAGCATCTGGCACTGGTTGATCGTTCTGGTCGTCGTGCTGCTGATTTTCGGTACCAAGAAGCTGCGCAACATCGGCAGCGACCTCGGCGGCGCGGTCAAGGGTTTCAAGGACGGCATGAAGGAGGATGCCCCCAAGATCGGCGAAAAGCCTGAAGAGGGCGGCCGCACCATCGACGCCGAGGTCAAGGACAAGCAGAACTCCTGACATCAGGGGCTAGGAGCTAGGATCTAGGGGTTAGGGAGAGGCGCTGCGCGCGGCTTCCTTCCGTCCCTAGCCCCTAGATCCTAGCCCCTAGATCCTAGCCCCTAAATGTTCGACATCGGCTTTACCGAACTCCTCGTCATCGGCGTGGTGGCGCTGCTCGTGATCGGCCCCGAGCGCCTGCCCAAGGTGGCGCGCACGGCCGGGCATCTGTTCGGCCGCATGCAGCGCTATGTTTCATCGGTGAAGTCCGACATCAGCCGCGAAATCGAGCTGGAGGAACTGCGCAAGGCCGGCCAGAGCTTCAAGGAGTCGGTCGAGTCGGTGACGTCCGGGGTGCAGCAGGAAGCAACGCGCATCGACGACTATTTCCGCGATGAAACCGACCGCATCGCCAAGGTGACCGAGGCGATGGGGACGACCGAGGGCGAGCGCCCGGCCACCGAGCCGGCCCTGAAGGCGGCTCCGCCCGCCGCGCAGCAAAGCCTGCCGCTCGACGAACCCGACCAGAGTGCGCCGGCACCGTCGGCGGTCATCGAAGTCGCGCGCGCGCCGGCTGACAAGTCCGCATGAGCGACACCCAGGACACCTTCATTTCGCACCTGATCGAAATGCGCGATCGCCTGCTGCGCGCGGTGATCGCGGTGGTGGTGCTGTTTGTGTGCCTGTTTCCCTGGGCGCAGGATCTCTACGCGCTGCTGGCCAAGCCGATGCTCGAATCGCTGCCGCAGGGCGGGCAGATGATCGCCACCGAAGTCACCACGCCCTTCTTCGTGCCGATCAAGGTCACGATGATGACCGCCTTCCTGCTGGCGCTGCCCTATGTGTTCTACCAGGCCTGGGCCTTCGTCGCGCCCGGCCTCTATCAGCACGAAAAGCGCCTGGGCATTCCGCTGGTGATTTCGAGCGTGCTGCTGTTCCTGCTCGGCATGGCCTTCGCCTATTTCCTGGTGTTCCCGGTGGTGTTCGGCTTCATCGTCGGCGTTGCGCCCGAAGGCGTGGCGGTGATGACCGACATCGGCAAGTATCTCGATTTCGTCATCACGCTCTTCCTCGCCTTCGGCCTGACCTTCGAAGTGCCGGTGGCGGTGGTGCTGCTGGTCAAGATGGGCATGGTGAGCGTGGCGAAGCTGCGCGAGGTCCGTCCCTACGTCATCGTCGGCGCCTTCGTCCTCGGCGCGATCTTCACGCCGCCCGACATCATCTCGCAGTTCATGCTCGCCATTCCGATGTGGCTGCTGTACGAGCTGGGCATACTCGTTTCCGTCGTGATCACGCGGCCGAAGCCGGAAGAGCCGCCGGTCTACCAGCCCATGAGCGAGGATGAGATGGACGCCGAGCTGGACCGCATCGAGCGGGAATCGCGCGACACGAAGTGACGCACCCGCATGGTGCGTTAAATGCGATTGCGCACGATTGTGGTGCGCGTTTGATCGCGAAACCGAATCAGTTCCCTTCTCAAACAACAGGATAGCGTCCGGGAACGACGCTTGCTTCAATGTGCCGGATCGTTTCGAGGAGCCGGGCCATGGAAGCATTGAAATCAGGCAGTGACGTATTGTTCGTTTTGCTCGGCGGCATCATGGTGCTCGCCATGCACGCGGGGTTCGCCTTCCTCGAGCTCGGTACCGTGCGCAAGAAAAACCAGGTCAACGCCCTGGTCAAGATCCTCACCGACTTCTCGGTGTCGACCATCGCCTATTTCTTCATCGGTTACAGCGTCGCCTACGGGGTCAGCTTCTTTTCCGACGCCGGCGCGCTGTCGGCGCAGAATGGCTACGACCTGGTCAAGTTCTTCTTCCTGCTGACCTTCGCCGCGGCGATTCCCGCCATCGTGTCGGGCGGCATCGCCGAGCGTGCGCGTTTCAACCCGCAGCTCGCCGCCACCTTCGCCTTGGTGGGCCTGGTCTATCCCTTCTTCGAGGGCCTGGTGTGGAACGGCAACTTCGGCGTCCAGGCCTGGCTGGAGGCCGCTTTCGGCGCGCCCTTCCACGACTTCGCCGGCTCGGTGGTGGTGCACGCGGTGGGCGGCTGGATCGCGCTGCCGGCGGTGCTGCTGCTGGGCGCGCGGCGCGGCCGCTATACGAAAGAGGGCATGATCTCGGCGCATCCGCCGTCGAACATTCCCTTCCTCGCGCTCGGCGCCTGGATCCTCACCGTCGGCTGGTTCGGCTTCAACGTAATGTCGGCGCAGCGCCTCGAAGCCATCTCCGGGCTGGTCGCGGTGAACTCGCTGATGGCGATGGCCGGCGGCACGCTCGCCGCACTGGTGATCGGCCGCAACGATCCGGGCTTCATCCACAACGGGCCGCTGGCCGGCCTGGTGGCGGTCTGCGCCGGCTCCGATCTCATGCATCCGCTTGGCGCGCTCGCCACCGGCGCGATCGCCGGCGCGCTGTTCGTGTGGATGTTCATGGTCACGCAGAACCGCTGGAAGATCGACGACGTGCTTGGCGTGTGGCCGCTGCACGGCCTGTGCGGCGCGTGGGGCGGCATCGCGGCAGGCATCTTCGGCGCCGAACTGTTCGGCGGGCTCGGCGGCGTCAGCTTCCTTTCACAGCTGATCGGCACGCTGGGCGGCATCGCGGTCGCGCTGGCCGGCAGCGTCGTCGTCTACGGCAGCCTGAAAGCGTGGGTCGGTCTGCGGCTGGACCCGGAAGCCGAATTCACCGGCGCCGACCTCAGCATCCACAAGGTGTCGGCGACCGCAGAACGCGAGACCAACTGGTAAACCGCGTCGTTGGAACAAGGGTTTGGAAAGAAAAACGGAGGCATCTCGTTTGCCTGGCCCGGAAGACAGGCCACCATCCAGGAAGCCCTGAACAAGCCCCCCATGGATCATTGCGAGCAAAGCGAAGCAAACCGCTTCCTTGATCGACAAGCGCATTCCGGATTGCCGCGTCGCTGCGCGACTCGCAATGAACTTGTTCGGGGTCTCCTTCAAGCACGGGGAAATCCGGGCCGCTTTTTTCAATTGAACCCGGATAATCCACTCGATCCGTAGGGCGGGAATACTTTCCCGCCGCGTGGGTGCTCGAATCGCCTGGATGTCGGGAAAGTGTCCGAGCTACCAAAACGCGCCGTGCCCCGTCGAATGCGCCAGTTGCGCCGGACTCCGGGCCAGGGCTTCGCCCCCCGCCGGCAGTATGGTCCGCAAGATGGCTCATGGACAATCTGGGTTGAAACCCGCCACACCTGACCTTGATGTTGGCAGTCATCATTCTGACACCCATGAAGCCGAGCATGGCGTCGTTCTCAATGCCTACTTCATCCATGCCGCTTGCCACCCACAACGACGTGCCGTATCTGCCTGACGGCGCATGCGATGCCGCGCCGCCGCGTTCGCCATATCCCCTGTGGCTGAGTTTGGCAATTTTCCTCGGCGTTTTCTTTGTCTTGCAGTCGCTATGGGGAGAAGCGCGCGACACCTGGATCGAGCGCATCATTATCCATGATGTCACCGTCAAACCCGCTACCAAGCTTGTCCGCATGCTTACACCGGAGGTCGACGCCAAGCCCGTCGCCGCCAGCATCAAGGCGCCCGGCGGCGGACTCAACATTCTCAACGGCTGCGAAGGCACCGAAGTCATGTTTCTGCTGATTGCCGCCTTCGCCGCCGTGCGCATGGGCTGGCGACGGAAACTGATTGGATTGGGTCTTGGGCTGGGATTGGTGTTCGTGCTGAATCAGGCGCGCATCCTGGCGCTCTTTTATGCCTTCCGCAACGAGCGCGCTCTGTTCGACATCCTGCACACCGCCGTCCTGCCTGCGGTGCTGATCGCTGCGATTGCCCTGTATTTCTATGCCTTCCTGCACCGCGACCGGATGGCCTGACCCGGCGCGTTTCGCGCTGGGACTCGTTGCCGGCTTTGCTGCCACCCTGACTTCCACCTGGATGTGGGGCGTCCCGCTGATCGAGCAGCTGCTGCCCGTCGTGCAAACCCTGCTCGGCTGGAGCGACGACCGATTCGGTATCCAGTTCCTCGGCGTCGAACGCAACTGGCAGGACACCGTCGTCCGGCTTCGTACGAACGTCGTCGCGCCTTTCGTCATGGGCGGGCAAGTCATTGCCCCGCAAACCGATGGCTGGCTGGAAGTCACCACTACCACCGGCGCCATGCTGCAGCCGCTGGTCATCGCGCCGGCCATCGCCTTTGCCCTGCCGGGCAGCCTTCACGCCAGGCTGGCGGCATTCGGGCTGGCCGTGCTCCTCGCGCTTGGCTTCCTCGTACTCGATCTGCCGCTGACGCTGCATGCCTACGTGTGGGACATGTTCATCGACAACCTGGAACCCGAGCGCTTCTCGCCGCTGATGGCCTGGCACGAATTCCTGCACGGCGGGGGCAGGCTCGGGATCGCCTTGCTGCTGGGCGCCGCGGGCTGGAAGCTTGCATCAAATTTGCTGAGCCACATCAACCCGTTGGATCAAACAACCGAACCGGATTCTCGCTGACCTACTACTAAAGTCTTAGTGCGAGCGGCTCATCAAACGCAAGAAACCGGCACGACGCACTGTCACACCCGCCCCTTAGCCTTGCTCCGACAGGCCAGCACAAGCCAGGGGAGAAGGCGCGTGATCACAAGAACTCAATTATTCACCTATGCGTTGCTGCTCGCGCTCGCCACCGCTCCGGCGCAGGCGGCGATCGACGACGCACGCGCCAAAGGGATCAAGTGGCTGGTGCAAACCCAGAAAGGCGATGGCTCGTTCGCGGGTTTGCAAGGCCTGGAAGTGCAGTCCACCTCGGCGGCGGTCGAGGCGATGCTCGCGGCAGGACTGACGCGCTCGCCGCAGTATGCCCGCGCGCTGGCCTGGCTGACCAACACTCAGGGCGGCAGCCTGGATGCGCGTGCGTGGCAAGCCGCTGCGCTTGCGGCGGCAGGGCGTGATGCAACAGGCATTGCGGGCGGGATTCGCGATGAACGCAACACCACGGTTGCGAAATCCGGCAGCCTTCAATATATCGGCGGCGCCACCTATACGACCTGGGGGGCCTACCCGGGCTACGGCGCAAGCACACTGGATACCGCGCTGGGCTATGGCGCATTGCGCAGCGCGGCTGTGTCCTACAAGAAACAAAGGGGACGCTTCCCTTAAAAATGCGGCCGGCCCCAGCCTCGAAACCGCGTTTGATGCCAACCACAACAAACAAACAAATGGGGTCAAACACCATTTTCAGTTGTTGACCGCAAACAAATGGGGTCAAACACCATTTTCAGTTGTTGACCGCATCGAGCGCGCGTCGACTACGCCGCAACGCCACCCTCACCCAGTACAACCCCATCGGCCACCTCACCCAGGTCACCGAAGCCGACGGCTACAGCATCGGTCTCGACCGCGACCTGCTGGGCCGCGACGCCGGGGCGACCAACCAACAAGGCCACCGCGTATCCCTGAGTGTCCCGTCCGCCTGTCCGCAGCACCTTTCCGGTCTCCGGCGCACCGATTTTTCTTCCCGTTGTAACTGCCCTGGCTGAATCATCGGGCGTGTTCGGCTTTGTATGACACCGCGTCAGCGGTTGGCGTCGCGCTGCAACTGGCGCAGATGGCGGCGACGCTCGGCGCGCAGTTGCTCGAGCTGGCGGTCGATCTGCACCACGTCGGGATGCTGGTCGGTGTAGGTCAGCAGCAGTTCGGTGCGCTGCAGGCGCAGTTCCACCTGCTTGCGGTCGAGCCCGGCGAGATAGGGGTCGTTCTTGGCGGTGGCTTGCTTTGCGGTCGGGTTGGTGGCGCTCGGCTGCGCCGGCGGGGCCGCCGCCTCCCCATCCGGGGGGGCGCTCGACGGCGCCTGGACGGCGCCGGTGACGGCAGGCGACGGCGCGTTGGGCGGCGGCCCGAGAAAATGCTGGATCACGATGAGCCCGACGCCGATCAGCAGAAAAACGGCGAACGGCGTGCCGAAGGCGGCGACCGCAAGCATGCGCGGCACGCGGTTGCCGGTGCGCGGCGCAAGTGGTGCGGCGACCGGGGTCAGCGCGTGCAGGGCCGCAACCACGGTGTGCGCGTCGGGGCGGTCGCGCGACGATTTGCTCAGCATGCGTCCCAGCAACTGGACGAGCCCGGCAGGCAGGCCGGGGCGCAGGCTGGCGGGATCGACCGGTGCGTCGTGCACGACGCGATAGACGATGGTCGCGAGGCTGTCGCCGTCGAAGGCGTAGCGGCCGGTGAGCATTTCGTAGAGCACCGCGCCCAGCGAGAAGATATCGGAGCGGCCATCGATTTCGCTGCCGGTCGCCTGTTCGGGCGACATGTAGCGCGGCGAACCGAGCATCTGGCCGGTCTGCGTCTGTTCGCTGTTGGCCAGATGCGCGATGCCGAAGTCGGTGAGCTTGATCTGTCCGCGCTGCCCGGTGACGACGACGTTGGACGGCTTGACGTCGCGGTGGGTGACGCCGTGGGCGTGGGCGAAGGCGAGCGCCTCGGCCATCTGCCGCGCGGTGTCGAGCGCGAGGTCGAGCGGCATGCGCGCGTGGTCGAGCAGATCGCGCAGCGTCGGCCCGGACAGGTATTCCATCGCGATGTAGGCGAGGCTGTCGGTTTCGCCGACGTCGTAGATGGTCACGATGTTGGGGTGCGACAGCCGCCCGGCGCTCTGCGCCTCGCGCAGGAAGCGTGCTTCGGCGTCGGCGCCCTCCCGCCGCAATTGCGCGATGTCGACGGTCTTGATGGCCACGGTGCGCTCGATCAGCGGATCGCGCGCGCGGTACACCGTGCCCATCGCACCCTGGCCGATTTCCTCGAGAACTTCGTAGCGGCCGATGTTCATCCGCAGGCGGCGTTCAGGCCTGGCATGCGACGACCTGGCCGCGCACGCTGCGGCCATCCTCGCCCATCAGATACAGATACCAGGGCATCAGCGCATCGGGGCCCGGCAGCGACTCGGGGTCGAGGCCGGGATGCGTCTTGGCGCGCAGCGTGGTCGCGACCTGGCCGGGAATCAGCGTGTTGATGCGCAGGTTCGTTTCCGCGGCCAGCTCGTCCGACCAGATGCGCGTCAGGGTTTCCAGGCCGGCCTTCGCCACTGCGTAGCCGCCCCAGTAGGCCGCCGGCTGGTGGCCGTGCGTCTCGCCGGTGAAAATCACCGAGGCGTCGGGCGATTGCTTCAGCAGCGGCAGGCAGGCGCGGGTGAGCGCGAAGGGCGCGATGAGGTTGACGCGCATCAGCGTCTGCCATTGCTCCAGCGTCTGCAGGGCGACCGGCGTGAGGCTGTAGAACTGGTGCGCGCTGTGCAGCACGCCGTCGAGCCGCTTCAGGTGATGGCCGAGGGTGCCGGCGAGCGTGTCCAGGCTGCGGTCGTCGGCGGCGGCCAGATCGTAGGGGAACATCGCCGGCTCGGGGCCGCCGGCGGCGAGGATCGCGTCGTACACCGCTTCGAGCTTCGCTTCGTTGCGCGCCAGCAGCGCCACGGTGGCGCCGTGGCGGGCGAATGCCAGGCTGGCGGCGCGGCCGAGACCGGAGCTGGCGCCAGTGACGAGGATGACGCGACCGGCAAGCAGATCGGGGCGAGGCGAATAGTCTTTCATAGCGATTCCAGCAGCGAGGCGGCCGATTGTACTCCGCTCGTCGTGGCACTTTCGAGCGTGGCGGGGTAGGGGCCGGCGGTGTAGTCGCCGGCCAGGAACACGCGCGGGTGCGGCGTGCGCACGCCGGGCCGGGCCATGCCGGGCACGCAGGCGTAGGTCGCCTGCTTTTCGACGATGCGACGGCGCCAGCGCGCGGGACCGGGGTCGGCGATGCGCCGCAGCTGCGCTTCGGTCTGGTCGACCCAGTGGTCATCGAGTGCCGACGCCGCGCTCGCGACCAGCGCGACGAGCCCGGCCTGGCCGTGGCTCTGGCCGCGGTCGAACGCGAACTGCGCGGGGCCGTCGCCGAGCGCATAGAGCGGCGCAGCGAGGCGGAAGGCGGGCTCGAACTGCAGGTAGGCGGTGGCGATGGGCTGGTAGGCATAGGCCGCCACCGCGCGGCAGGCAGTTTCGAGTTCGGGCAGTTGCGCGGCCAGTGCGGACAGGTGCTGCGGCGCGACGGCGAGGACGACGTGGCTGTAGCGGTCGGCAGCTTCGCGCGTGCCGACCCGGACCGCGTCGCCCGCGTCGGCCAGCACCGTCACCCGCTGCGCCAGCCGCACTTCGCCGCCCAGCCCGGCGATGCGCGCCGCTGCCGGTGCAGGAAACAACGCGCTCAGGTCGCGCCGCGGCAGCAGCAGGTCGCTGTGCGCGCTGCGCCCGCCGAAGGCCGCGCGCAGCACGTCGCGGAACACCTGCGCGCTCGCCATCTCCGGCGGCGTGTTGAGCGCCGAGACGCACAGCGGGTGCCACAGCAGGCGCCGCAGTTTTTCCGGCTGGCTGCGCGTGAGTTCGTCGACGCTGCCGGCGACGGCCGACGCGCCGCGGAGTTGCGCGGCGGCCCAGCGTGCCGCCGCCCATTTTTCCGGCCCGCTGAGGCCGCGCGCGGTCAGCAGTCCGGCCGCGAGATGCAGTGGCGCCGGCAGACGCGGGCAGGCGAGGCGGAAATCCGGCGGCTGCTCGAGCGTGAGCGGCAGCCGCCACAGGGCGTCGGACTCGGGTTGCAGGCGGGCGATGAGTCGCAGCGTCTGCGCGTAGGCACCGAGCAGGATATGCTGGCCGTTGTCGAGCGCCTCGCCTTCGAGTTCGACGGCGCGTGCGCGGCCGCCGAGGGTGCGGGCCGCTTCGATCAGCGTGACGTGCACGCCGGCTTCGGCGAGGGTCAGCGCGGCGGCGCAGCCGGCCCAGCCGCCGCCGACGACGGCGACGCGGGCTTTCATGGGAACAGCCAGGTCCTGCTCGCCAGCCACAGTTTGCGCAAGGGCGTGAGCGCGATGCGCGCGCGCAGCACGGGGAAGCGATCGCGGCGGATTTCGTCGAGCAGGGTTCGATAGATCGCCGCCATCACCAGCCCCGGCCGCTGCGCGCGTTTCGCCGCCGCGGGCAGGGCGGCGAGCGCCTGGTCGTAGTGGCCGACCGCGCGTTCGTACTGGAAAGCCATCAGGGACTGGAAGGCGGGGGAGTCGCGGCCGGCGAGCAGGTCGGCTTCGGCGACACCGAAGCGTGCCAGCTCGTCCTGCGGCAGGTAGATGCGTCCGCGCCGCGCGTCCTCGCCGACGTCGCGAATGATATTGGTGAGCTGGAAGGCGAGTCCGAGTTCGTGCGCGTAGCGGCGGATATCGCGATCGTGTTCGCTGCGTTCGCCGCCGAAGATGCCGGCCGCAACCTCGCCGACCACGCCGGCGACGCGGTAGCAGTAGAGATGCAGCGATTTGAAGTCGGGGTAGCGCGCGTGGTCGAGATCCATCGCCATGCCGTCGACGATCTCCAGCAGCAGCGCCGCCGGAATCGTGCGGCCCTGCGGCGTGTCGGCGAGCGCGCAGGTTGCCGGATGCTCGGGGGCGCCGGCCGCGAAGCGCGCGATCTCGGCGCGCCACCAGTCGAGCTTGGCTTCGGCCACCTGGCGCTCGTGGCATTCGTCGACGACGTCGTCGAGCTCGCGGCACAGCGCGTAGAACGCGGTGATCGCGCGCCGCGTGTCGGGCGGCAGGAAGACGAAGCTGTAGTAGAAGCTGGAGCCGCTGGCGGCGGCGCGTTCCTGGCAGTATTGGTGCGCGTCCATTCAGCGAAGGCTCCGTGCGAGCATGACGATCCAGTCCTTTTGGGTGAGCACCGGGCGGTTGTGGAACACGCAGCCGGGGTCGGCGTGCAGCTTTCTGAGTATGGTCTCGCCGCCGCGGATGGTCACGCGCAGCTCGAGTCCGATGCGGCCTTTCAGCGCGCGGCCGAGCGGGGCGCCGGCCTGCAGCAGCTTGCGCGTGCGCTCGATCTGCTTGTGCATCATCGCGTGCCACAGCCCGCGCGTGTCGCCGGCGGCGATCTGCGCTTCGCTCACGTGATGCGCGGCGAGCTCGTCCTGCGGCAGGTAGATGCGGTCCTTCCGGTAATCGACGGCGATGTCCTGCAGAAAATTGATCAGTTGCAGGCTGCTGCAGATGGCGTCGGAATAGGCCTGATGGCGCGCGTCGCGGTCGCCGTAGAGGTGCAGCATCAGGCGGCCGACGGGATTGGCGGAGCGCCGGCAGTAGTCCATGATCTCGCCGAAGTTCGCGTAGCGCTTTTTTTCCACGTCCTGCGCGAAGGCCGACAGCAGATCGCGAAACGGTGCAAGCGGAATGGCGTCTTCGCGGATCGCCGCGGCGAGCGGGCCGAACACGGGGTCGGCCGGCGTTTCGCCGCGTTCGATGCGGTCGAGTTCGTGTTGGTAGGCGGCAAGCTGCGCCAGGCGTTCGGCGGGCGTCGCGTCGCCCTCGTCGGCGATGTCGTCGGCGCTGCGGGCAAAGCGGTAGATGGCCTCGGTCGGGCGTCGTAGGCGCTTCGGCAGCAGAAACGACGCGACAGGGAAGTTTTCGTAGTGATCGACCGGCACCGGCAACGAAAAATCAGAATGGGAATAAAGACTTAGGCGGGATGCCGGGAGCCTTGGGTGACAGCATCGCATTGATTATATTACACTTATCGGTCATGTTTTTTGCGGCGCGGCCGCGAGAGTGGCGGAATTGGTAGACGCACTGGATTTAGGTTCCAGCGCCGCAAGGCGTGGGGGTTCGAGTCCCCCCTTTCGCACCATCGTTTTGCCCTTCACCCAACCTTTCACCTCAGCCAGGAAGTATCCCGATGCAAGCAAATCTTGAAGTTCTCGAAGGACTGGTCCGTCGCCTCGACATCCACGTGCCCATGGACCAGCTGGAAAACGAAGTGCAGAACCGCCTCAAGCGGCTGGCCCGCAACGTCAAGATGGCGGGTTTCCGCCCCGGCAAGGCGCCGATGAGCGCCGTCGCGCGCCAGCACGGTGCGGGCGTGCGTCAGGAAGTCCTCGGCGAAACCCTGCAGGCCCGCTTCGGCGAGGCCGTGCGCACGCACCAGTTGAAGATTGCGGGTTATCCGCGCTTCGAGCCCAAGTCCGGCGAAGCGGCGAGCGAAATGGTGTTCAGCGCCAGCTTCGAGGTCTATCCCGAGGTGAAGATCGACGACCTGGCGACCGGCAAGCTCAACCGGCCGGCGGTCGAGCTCGGCGATGCCGACGTGGCGAAGACGCTCGAGGTGCTGCAGAAGCAGCGCCGCAGCTTCGAGACCGTCGACCGCCCGGCGGCGATGGACGATCTGGTGCGCTTCGACTACCAGGGCACGGTCGACGGCGCGCCCTTCGAAGGCGGCAAGGGCGAGGATTTCTCGGCGGTGATCGGCGAGGGCCGTTTGCTGCAGGAATTCGAGCAGAAGCTGATCGGCGCCAGGGCGGGCGAGGCCAAGGGCTTCGACGTGACTTTCCCGGCCGAATACCCGGCCAGGAACCTCGCCGGCAAGGTCGCGCACTTCGAGGTGCAACTGAAGGACGTGCAGGCGCCGGTGCTGCCGCCCGTCGATGCCGACTTCGCGCGGGCGCTCGGCGTGGCCGGCGGCGACGTGGAGCAGCTCAAGGCCGAGGTGAAGCAGAATCTGGAACGCGAGGTGAAACGCCGGGTGCAGGCGAAGCTGAAGGAGCAGGCGATGGAGCTGCTGCTGCAGAAAAGCACGCTCGATCTGCCGCAGAGCCTGGTGGCGATGGAAACCGAGCGCCTGCAGAAAATGACCGAGGCCGACATGCAGCAGCGCGGGGTTCAGACCGCCAAGCTTTCGGCCGATATGTTTACAGGGCAGGCCGAACGCCGCGTGCGGCTGGGTTTGATCCTGGCCGAAATCGTGCAGACGAACAAACTCGTGGCCCAGCCGGAGCAGATTCGCGCGCTGATCGCCGAGCAGGCGCAGAGCTACGAAGACCCCGAGCAGGTGGTGCAGTGGTACTACCAGAGCCCCGACCGGATGCAGGAAATCGAGTCCCTGGCGCTGGAAGAGAATGTGGTAGCATGGGTTGCAGGTCAGGCCCAAGTGGAAGACGTTAAAACCTCGTTTGAAGAATTGATGGGACGTGCCTGATGCACATGGATTTTGAACGCAAGACTTTCGAGCCCCAGGGTCTGGGCCTCGTCCCCATGGTCGTCGAGCAGAGCGGCCGTGGCGAACGCGCCTACGACATCTACTCGCGCCTGCTCAAGGAGCGGGTCATTTTCCTGGTCGGCCCGGTCAACGACGCCACCGCCAATCTGGTCGTGGCGCAGATGCTGTTCCTCGAGTCGGAAAACCCCGACAAGGACATCTATTTCTACATCAACTCGCCGGGCGGCTCGGTGTCGGCCGGGCTCGCGATCTACGACACGATGCAGTTCATCAAGCCGGACGTGTCGACGCTGTGCATCGGCCAGGCCGCCAGCATGGGTGCCTTCCTGCTGACCGCGGGCGCCAAGGGCAAGCGCTTCTGCCTGCCGAACTCGCGGGTGATGATCCATCAGCCGCTGGGCGGCTTCCAGGGGCAGGCGTCGGATATCGAAATTCACGCCAAGGAAATCCTATATTTGAAGGCGCGCCTCAACGACATGCTCGCCAAGCACACCGGGCAGAGCATCGAGGCGATCGAGCGCGACACCGACCGCGACAACTTCATGAGCGCGGATGAGTCGGTGAAGTACGGCCTGGTCGACAAGGTGCTGACCAGCCGCGTCGACGCAGGCAACTGAGCAAGAGGCAACAAGGAACGGGCATGGCGGACAAAAGTACGGGCGACAAACTTCTCTACTGCTCCTTCTGCGGCAAGAGCCAGCATGAGGTGCGCAAGCTGATCGCCGGGCCGTCGGTGTTCATCTGCGACGAATGCGTCGAGCTGTGCAACGACATCATCCGCGAGGAAATCCAGCAGGCCGACGCGCAGAAAAGCGGCAGCGGCGACCTGCCGACGCCGCACGAAATCGCCGCCATCCTCGACCAGTACGTGATCGGCCAGAGCCAGGCGAAGAAGGCGCTGGCGGTCGCGGTATACAACCACTACAAACGCCTGCGCAGTAACACCACGCCCGGCGGCGACGTCGAGCTCGCCAAGAGCAACATCCTGCTGATCGGTCCGACCGGTTCGGGCAAGACCCTGCTGGCGCAGACGCTCGCGCGCCTGCTGAACGTGCCGTTCGTGATCGCCGACGCGACCACGCTCACCGAAGCGGGCTACGTCGGCGAGGATGTCGAGAACATCATCCAGAAGCTGCTGCAGAAGTGCGATTACGACGTCGACAAGGCCAAGCAGGGCATCGTCTACATCGACGAAATCGACAAGATCTCGCGCAAGTCCGACAATCCGTCCATCACCCGCGACGTGTCGGGCGAAGGCGTGCAGCAGGCGCTGCTCAAGCTGATCGAAGGCACCACCGCGTCGGTGCCCCCGCAGGGCGGCCGCAAGCATCCGAACCAGGAATTCGTGCAGGTCGACACCAGCAATATCCTGTTCATCTGCGGCGGCGCCTTCAGCGGCCTGGAAAAGGTCATTCGCGGCCGCACCGAAAAGGGCGGCATCGGTTTCGGCGCGCAGGTGAAGAATGTCGACGAAACCAAGCGCGACGCCGCGCTGCTGCACCAGGTCGAACCCGAGGATCTCATCAAGTATGGCCTGATCCCGGAATTTGTCGGACGTTTGCCGGTGGTTGCGACGCTGGACGAGCTCGACGAGGCGGCGCTGATCCAGATCCTCACCGAGCCGAAGAACGCGCTGACCAAGCAGTTCGCCAAGCTGTTCAAGATGGAAGGCGTCGAGCTCGAATTCCGCGAGGACGCGCTCAACGCCATCGCCAAGCGCGCGCTGGCGCGCCGCACCGGCGCACGCGGCCTGCGTTCGATCATCGAACACGCGCTGCTCGACACCATGTACGACCTGCCTTCGCTCAAGGGCGTGAGCAAGGTCGTGGTCGACGACGGTCTCATCAAGGGCGAGGGCAAACCCTTGCTCATCTATTCCGAGCAGGGCGACCAGCCGCTCGCGGCCGGGGCCTGACCGGCGATGGCTGACAGGGAACCTGCCAGCCATCTTGAATTCCTAACTATGCCCCCCATTTCGGACGTGCGTGGTTAACCGCCGCGCGTCCTTTCCCACCCTCGACAGGAAATCATGATGAGCGACAACACACTCAAGGAACAGGTTGATCTGCCGCTGTTGCCGCTTCGCGACGTGGTGGTCTTTCCCCACATGGTCATCCCGCTGTTCGTCGGCCGGCCCAAGTCGATCAAGGCGCTGGAAACCTCGATGGAGTCGGGCAAGAGCATCCTGCTGGTGGCGCAAAAGACCGCCGCCCAGGACGATCCCACGCCGGAAGACCTTTACGACACGGGCAGCGTGGCGACCGTGCTGCAGATGCTCAAGCTGCCCGACGGCACCGTGAAGGTGCTGGTCGAGGGCAACCAGCGCGCCCGCGTGCTGGGCGTGACCGATGTCGGCACGCATCTTGCCGCGCGCGCCGAGATCCTGCCCGCCGAGGGCGAGGAACTGGTCGAAGTCGAAGCGATGCGCCGTGCGCTGCTCACCCAGTTCGATCAGTACGTCAAGCTGAACAAGAAAATCCCGCCGGAAATCCTGACCTCGCTGTCGGGCATCGATGAAGGCGGGCGGCTCGCCGACACCATCGTCGCGCATCTGCCCTTGAAGCTGGAGCAGAAGCAGGAAGTGCTGGAGATGATCGGCGTCAACAAGCGCCTCGAACATCTTTTGGGTCTGCTGGAAGGCGAACTCGACATCCTGCAGGTGGAAAAGCGCATCCGCGGCCGAGTCAAGCGGCAGATGGAGAAGAGCCAGCGCGAGTATTACCTCAACGAGCAGGTCAAGGCGATTCAGAAGGAGCTCGGCGACATCGAGGAAGGCGCCGAACTCGAAGAGCTGGAGGGCCGCATCAAGCGCGCCAGCATGTCCAGGGAAGCCGAAGCCAAGGCAATGGGCGAACTGAAAAAGCTGCGCATGATGTCGCCGATGTCGGCCGAGGCCACGGTGATCCGCAGCTACATCGAGGCGATGGTCGGTCTGCCGTGGAAGAAGAAGACCAAGATCAGCAAGGATCTGACGAAGGCCGAGCGCGTGCTCGACGAGGACCACTACGGCCTCGACAAGGTCAAGGAGCGCATCCTCGAATACCTCGCGGTGCAGCAGCGCGTCGACAAGGTGAAGGCGCCGATCCTGTGCCTGGTGGGGCCGCCCGGCGTCGGCAAGACTTCGCTCGGCCAGTCGATCGCGCGTGCCACCAACCGCAAGTTCGTGCGCATGGCGCTCGGCGGCGTGCGTGACGAATCCGAGATCCGCGGCCACCGTCGCACCTACATCGGCTCGATGCCGGGCAAGATTCTACAGAGCCTGACCAAGGTCGCCGTGAAGAACCCGCTGTTCCTGCTCGACGAAGTCGACAAGATGGGCCAGGACTTCCGCGGCGATCCGTCGTCGGCCTTGCTGGAGGTGCTCGACCCCGAGCAGAACCACACCTTCCAGGACCACTACATCGAGGTCGAGTACGACCTGTCCGACGTGATGTTCGTCGCGACGGCGAACTCGCTCAACCTGCCGGCGCCGCTGCTCGACCGCATGGAGGTGATCCGCCTGTCGGGCTACACCGAGGACGAGAAGGTCAGCATCGCCGAGCGCTATCTGGTGCCGAAGCAGTTGAAGGTCAACGGCATCAAGGAGGGCGAGCTGGCGATCGCCGAATCGGCGGTGCGCGACATCGTGCGCTATTACACGCGCGAAGCCGGCGTGCGCAGCCTCGAGCGCGAAATCTCCAAGATCTGCCGCAAGGCGGTGAAGGCGCTGCTGCTGAAGAAGCAGAAGAGCAAGATTTCGGTGACTGCGCGCAACCTGGAGAAATACCTGGGCGTGCGCCGCTTCAGCTTCGGCATTGCCGAGAAGAACAATCAGGTCGGCCAGGTCACGGGTCTCGCCTGGACCGAAGTCGGCGGCGAACTGCTGACGATCGAGGCCGTATCGCTGCCCGGTCGCGGCAAGATGACGACCACCGGCAAGCTCGGCGAGGTCATGCAGGAGTCGATCCAGGCAGCGCTGTCGGTGGTGCGCTCGCGTTCGCGCAAGCTCGGCATACGCGAGGATTTCTACCAGAAGCGCGACATCCACATCCACCTGCCGGAAGGCGCGACGCCCAAGGACGGCCCGTCGGCGGGTATCGCGATCTGCACCTCGATGGTGTCGATCCTCACCGGCATCCCGGTGCGGGCGGACGTGGCGATGACCGGCGAGATCACGCTGCGCGGCGAAGTGCTGCCGATCGGCGGCCTCAAGGAAAAGCTGCTCGCGGCGCATCGCGGCGGCATCAAGACCGTGCTGATCCCGCAGGAAAACGTCAAGGACCTCACCGAGATTCCGGACAACATCAAGAACAAGCTCGACATCCATCCGGTGAAGTGGTTCGACCAGGTGCTCGAGCTTGCGCTGGAGCATTTGCCGGAGCCCTTGCAGGACGAACCCGAGGGCGAATCGTCAGCAATTGCCGTGCCCGAAGAGGACGACACTACGAGCGTTGCGATCAAGCATTGAGGGGCTTCGGAAGCCGCCTGGAAAATCCCGCGCACGGCGCGGGATTTTTTTGGTCGATGCCCGGAAAACCGCTTGACACAAGGGTTTGCGGGTTTTATAAATTCGCCCACAGGGTTTTCCTGTGCCACTGAGTGAAGGGGACAACACGTGAACAAATCCGAACTGATCGATGCCATCGCCGACTCCGCAGACATCTCCAAGGCGGCTGCCGGCCGTGCGCTCGATGCCGCGGTCGACGCTGTCAAGAAAGCCCTGAAGAAGGGTGACATGGTGACGCTGGTGGGTTTTGGCAGCTTCTACGTCGGCAAGCGCGCCGCACGTACCGGTCGCAACCCTCGCACCGGCGCTTCCATCAAGATCAAGGCCGCGAAGGTGCCGAAGTTCCGCGCCGGCAAGGGCCTGAAGGACGCGATCAACTAAACAAAAATCGCATTTGCATTTGGCAAGATCGAAAAAAATATTGTAGAATTTCGGTCTTTGCCGGGTGCTTAGCTCAGCTGGTAGAGCGTCGCCCTTACAAGGCGAATGTCGGGGGTTCGAACCCCTCAGCACCCACCAGCCGGGTCAGCACAAGCAGTCAGTTTTCGCGCGGCGCAGTACGCTGCGTCGCGAAGGAGTGGTAGTTCAGTTGGTTAGAATACCGGCCTGTCACGCCGGGGGTCGCGGGTTCGAGTCCCGTCCACTCCGCCAACATCCGAAAGGCGAACCTCGTGTTCGCCTTTTTTCATTTCGTGCATCCTCGTGTGCCGTCTTCTTCGTCGCGGGCGGATCGCGGCGATTCGATTCCCGTCTGCGCACGGCGTCATTCTTGCGGCGCGCATTGTCTGGACGCGGTTTCCCCGATGCCGATTAAATTGTGTGCAAGGGGAGACGCGAGGCGCAAAGTGCGCGAAAATCCCCGTCTGGCATTCACTACCGGAGTCGTACCGTGCTCGAAGCAATCCGCAGCCGCGCCCAGGGCTGGCTGGCCAAAATCATTCTGGGCCTGATCGCCGTGACCTTTGCCCTGTTCGGCCTGGAATCCTACATGTCGGGCGACCGCAGCGGCGGCGTCGTCGCCGAGGTCGGCGATACGGGTATTTCGCGCGAGGAGTTCACGCGCGAAATCCAGGCGCAAAGCGATCGCATGCGCGAGGCGATGGGGCCTGCATTCGATTCCTCGATGACCGCATCGCCCGATTTCCGCAAGCAGGTGCTCGACAGCCTGATCGAACGCAAGGTCATGCTGCTCGAGGCGCAAAAGCTCAAGCTCATCGCGCCGGATTCCTATCTCGTCGGCGTGCTCGGACAGATTCCGGCGTTCCAGCAGGACGGCAAGTTTTCCCGGGAGCGCTACGAGGCCGTGTTGCGTCAGAACGGCCGCACGCCGGGGCAGTTTGAGAGCGAGTTGCATCAGGCCTTTATGCTCGAAACGATGAGCAGCGCCGTATCGTTGGGAGCGTTCCCATCGCAGACTTCGGTGACGCAACTGGCGCGCCTGGTCGCGCAACAGCGCGAAATCTCCTGGGTCGACCTGTCGCCATCGCAGGTGGCGCAGGACGTGAAGGTCGCGCCGGCCGACGTCGAGCGCCACTATGCCGACAAGCGTGCCGAATTCACCGAGCCCGAGCAGATCCGCGCCGAATATCTCGTGCTCGATATTGCCGCGGTGGCCGCCGGCATCACGGTGACCGATCAGGCCGTGAAAGCGTACTACGAGGCGAATGCCGCGCAATTCGGCCAGCCCGAACTGCGCAGTGCGAGCCATATCCTGATCGCTGCCGACAAGAGCGCCGACGCCGGCGCGCGCGAGCAGGCCAAGGCGAAAGCGGCCGAGCTGTATCAGATCCTGCAGAAGGAGCCGGGCCGCTTCGGCGAACTGGCGCGCGCCGAATCGCAGGATCCCGGCTCGGCTGCGCAGGGGGGCAACCTGGGCAGTTTCGGACGCGGCATGATGGTGAAGCCTTTCGAGGATGCCGTGTTCGGCATGAAGCCGGGCGAAATCCGCGGGCCGGTGGAGAGCGATTTCGGCTTCCACATCATTCGCCTGGACGGTATCGAGTCTGCGAGAATGGTGCCGCTGGCCGAAGCGAAGCCCGTGGTCGTCGAAGAATTGCGCAAGCAGCAGGCGCAAAGCCGGTTTGCCGACCTCGCCGACAATTTCGGCAATCTCGTCTACGAGAATGCCGACAGCCTGCAGCCGGCCGCTGCGGCGGCCGGGCTGACGGTGCGGCAGAGCGGCTGGATGACGGCGCGGCAGGCGCCGCCGCCTTTCAACCATGCCGGATTGACGTCCACCCTGTTTGGCGCAGAGTCGATCAAGTCGCGGCAAAACACCG
Source organism: Pseudomonadota bacterium (assembly GCA_040753235.1). GTDB lineage: Bacteria > Pseudomonadota > Gammaproteobacteria > Burkholderiales > Thiobacillaceae > Thiobacillus. The sequence continues at coordinate 15,912 of JBFMET010000004.1, read as the reverse complement.
AGGCGATCGAAGTGGCCCCCGGCACGCTGGTGGCGGCCCGCGTGATCGAGCACCGTCCGCAGCGTCTGCGTCCGCTGGCCGAGGTGTCGGCCGCGATCGAAGCCAGGCTGCGTGCCGAGCAGACGGCGCGCCTGCTCGCGCAAAAGGGCGACGCGATGATTGCGGCCTTGAAGAAGGGCGAGGAACCGGGCGCGAGCTGGTCCGCGTTCCGTGTCGTCAATCGCCAGCCTTCCGCCGAATTCGACCAGGACGCGCTCAAGGCCGTGTTCCGCACGCATGCCGGGACGCTGCCGGCCTACGCCGGCTTCGCCCGTCCGGACGGGTCCTACCGTATCGTGCGGGTGACGCGCGTGCTGGAAGCGACGACGCTCGATCCCATGCTGACGGCGTCGATCGAGAACAGCGTGACGCAGGCGCAACAGCGCGCCGACCTGCAGGCGATGGCCGAACTGCTGAAGGCCGGGCAGCGCGTGAAGATCAAACCGAACGCGATCGAGGCGCAGTAAGCCTGGCCCGCCCCCAACAAAAAACGCGCCTCAGGGCGCGTTTTTTGTTGGGTTGACGTACGGCTCAGTCGGCGCCGCCGGTGGTCGTGTTGAAGCCGGCGTCGACGTAGGTGATTTCGCCGGTGATGCCGGACGCGAGGTCGGACAGCAGGAAGGCGGCGGCGTTGCCGACTTCCTCGATGGTCACGTTGCGGCGCAGCGGCGCGTTCTTGGCGACCAGGTCGAGCTTCTCGCCGAAGTTGGCGATGCCGCTCGCGGCGAGCGTCTTGATCGGGCCGGCCGACACCGCGTTGACGCGAATGCCCTTGGGGCCGAGGCTTTGCGCCATGTAGTAGACGTTGGATTCGAGGCTGGCCTTGGCGAGACCCATGACGTTGTAGTTGGGCGCCGAGCGGATCGCACCGAGGTAGGACAGCGTCAGGAGCGCGGCGTTGCGGCCTGCCATCATCGGCAGCGCGGCCTTGGCGAGCGCGGCGAAGCTGTACGAGCTGATGTCGTGGGCGATGCGGAAATTCTCGCGGGTGACGGCGGAAAGGTAGTCGCCGGCCAGCGCCTCCTTCGGCGCAAACGCGATCGAATGGACCAGGCCGTCGAAGCCGTCCCAGTGCTTGCCGAGTTCGACGAACAGCGCGTCGATCTGCTCGTCGCTGCCGACGTCGCAGGGGAACACCAGGTCGGAGCCGAATTCCTGGGCGAATTCGGTGACGCGGTCCTTGATGCGCTCGCCCTGGTAGGTGAAGGCGAGTTCGGCGCCTTCGCGCTTGCAAGCGGCTGCGATGCCATAGGCGATGGAACGGTTGGAAATGACGCCGGTGATGAGCAAACGCTTGCCTGTCAGGAATCCCATGATGATCTCGGAAAGTGGAGCAGGGGCGGATTATACCGGCTGACGCTGGGGCCGGGCTTGGGTACACTTGCGTCATGACGCTGAAAGGCATCCTCCTCCTCGGGCTGGGCGTGCTGGCGGGTTGTTCCGACGCCTGGAACAATCCCTACCCCGGGCACGAGCCGGACACCAACGTGCTCTACAGCGCGTTTGCCGAGCGCCCCAAGCATCTCGATCCCGCGCGTTCCTACAGTTCCAACGAGGTCGAGTTCACCGGCCAGATCTACGAGCCGCCGCTGCAGTACCACTTCCTCAAGCGTCCCTACGCACTCATTCCGCTGACGGCCGAGGCGGTGCCGAAGCCGCGCTTCTATGACGCGGCGGGAAAGCTGCTGCCGGACGATGCACCGTCGGCGGCGATCGCCGAAAGCCACTACGAAATCCGCATCCGCCCCGGCATCCGCTACCAGCCGCATCCGGCCTTCGCGCAGGACGAGGCCGGGCGCTACCGCTACCACGCGCTTACCGAGGCGGATCTGGCCGGCAAGCGCCGCATCGGCGATTTCGAGCACACCGGCACGCGCGAACTGGTGGCAGCCGACTACGTGTACCAGATCAAGCGGCTGGCGCACCCCGGGCTCAGCTCGCCGATCTACGGCCTGATGAGCGAGCACATCGTCGGCCTCAAGGCGCTCGGCGAGGCGCTGCAGCAGGCGGCGAAGAACAAGCCGGACGCCGTGCTGAACCTGGGCGATTTCCCGCTCGCCGGCGCCGAGGTGATCGACCGCTACACCTACCGCATCCGCATCCGGGGCAAGTACCCGCAGTTCATTTACTGGCTGGCGATGCCTTTCTTCGCGCCGGTGCCGTGGGAAGCCGAGGTGTTCTACGCGCAGCCGGGCATGGCCGACCGCAACCTCACGATCGACTGGCAACCGGTCGGCACCGGGCCGTTCTATCTGGCGGAGAACGACCCCAACCGCCGCATGGTGCTGAAGAAGAACCCGAACTTCCACGGCGAGACTTACCCCGTCGACGGCAGCGAGGAGGACCGCGCGGCCGGGCTGCTCGCGGACGCCGGCAAGCCGCTGCCTTTCCTCGATGCGGCGGTGTTCAGCCTCGAAAAGGAAACCATCCCCTACTGGAGCAAGTTCCTGCAGGGCTACTACGACAGTTCGGGCATCAGCTCCGACAGCTTCGACCAGGCGATCCAGTTCGGCAGCGGCGGCGATCCGCAGCTCACCGACAGCATGCGCGAGAAGGACATCCGCCTCATCACCGTGGCAGCGTCCTCGCTGTGGTACGTCGGCTTCAACATGCTCGACCCGGTCGTCGGCGGATTGGGCGAGGATCGCCGGAAGCTGCGCCAGGCGATTTCCATCGCGTTCGATTACGACGAGTTCATTTCCATTTTCCTCAACGGCCGCGGCAGCCCTGCGCAGGGGCCGATCCCGCCCGGTATCTTCGGTCACGTTGAGGGCGAGGCCGGCCTCAATCCCTACGTGTACGAGGCGCGTAACGGGCAGGTCCGGCGCAAGCCGATCGAGGTCGCACGGCAACTGCTCGCCGAGGCGGGCTATCCCAACGGCCGCAACGCCAAGACCGGCGAGCCGCTGGTGCTCTACTTCGACACCATGGCGAGCGGCCCGGATGCCAAGGCGCGGCTCGACTGGATCAAGAAGCAGCTCGACAAGCTCAACGTGCAGCTCGTCGTGCGCGGCACCGACTACAACCGCTTCCAGGACAAGATCCGCAAGGGCAACGCGCAGATTTTCGAGTGGGGCTGGAACGCCGACTACCCCGACCCGGAGAACTTCCTCTTCCTGCTCTATGGCCCGCACAAGAAGGTGGGCACGGGGGGTGAGAATGCGGCCAACTACGACAATCCGGAATTCAACCGTCTGTTCGAGCGCATGAAAGACATGGCCAACGGTCCCGAGCGTCAGGCGGTGATCGATGACATGCTGGAAATCGTGCGCCGCGATGCGCCGTGGATCTTCGCCTACTACCCGAAGTCCTTCGGCCTGCGCCACGGCTGGGTGCACAACGTGAAGCCCAACCTGATGGCGAACAACACGCTGAAATACCGCCACATCGACCCCGAGCTGCGCGCCGAGCGCCGGACGCAGTGGAACGATCCCGTGCTGTGGCCGATTGTCCTGATGGGGCTGGGGATGATTGCGGTGATCGCGCCGGCGGCGGTCGCCTGGCGCCGGCATGAGACAAGGCGGGCGTGATGAATCACTGCATTGCACAAGGAGGACGCGGAGGGCAGGGAGGAAGACTATGGATTCCCTCGGCGTCCTCTGCGTCCTCATTGTGAATTAACCAAAGCCATGTACGCCTACATCCTGCGCCGCCTGCTGTACGCGATCCCGATCCTGATCGGGGTGAACCTGCTTACCTTCACGCTGTTCTTCGTCGTCAACACGCCCGACGACATGGCGCGGTTGCAACTCGGCGCCAAGCACGTGACGCCCGAGGCGATCGAGCGCTGGAAGACCGAGCACGGCTACGACAAGCCCTTGTTGCTCAACCGCGAAGCCGTAGGCGCGGCGCAACTCACCGACACCATTTTCTTCCGGCACTCGGCGGCGATGTTCGCGTTCGAGTTCGGCAAGGGCGACGACGGCCGCGACATCGGCACCGAAATCCAGACGCGCATGGGGCCGAGCCTCGCCATCGCGCTGCCGGTGTTCGTCATCGGGTTGCTGGTCAACATCACCTTCGCGCTGCTGATGGTGTTCTTCCGCTCGACCTACCTCGATCTCTGGGGCGTGGTGCTGTGCGTGGTGCTGATGTCGATCTCGGGGCTCTTCTACATCATCGCCGGGCAGTACTTCATCGCCAAGCTGTGGAACCTGCTGCCGATCTCGGGCTTCGCCGACGGCATCGACGCCTGGAAATTCATCCTGCTGCCGGTGGTCGTCGGCGTGGTCGCCGGCATCGGCAGCGGCGCGCGCTGGTACCGCACCATTTTTCTGGAGGAAATCGGCAAGGACTACGTGCGCACCGCGCGCGCCAAAGGGCTGGGTGAAGCGCGCGTGCTGTTCCGCCACGTGCTGAAGAACGGCATGATCCCCATCCTCACCGGCGCGGTGGTGGTCATTCCCACGCTGTTCATGGGCAGCCTCATCACCGAATCCTTCTTCGGCATTCCGGGCCTCGGCAGCTACACCATCGACGCGATCCAGGCGCAGGACTTCGCGGTGGTGCGCGCGATGGTCTTCCTCGGCTCCTTCCTCTACATCGTCGGCCTCATCCTCACCGACATTTCGTATTCCTGGGTCGATCCGCGAGTGAGGCTGCAATGAATGTCATGCCGGTGATCCTGTGGACCGACGCGCTGGTCTTCGTCCTGCTGGCGGCGATCGCCGGGCTGGTGTGGGCGATCCGCCGCCAGGAGCACCTGCGCGCGCCGTGGCGCAGCGTGGCGCAGCGGCCGATGGCGATGGGGGCCGCGCTGATATTGAGCGTGTTCGTCGTCATCGGCCTGCTCGATTCGCTGCATTACCGCGAGAAGCTGCCCGACAGCCCGCCCGACAAGCCGCAATACTCGGTCGAGGTGCTGTCGGTGTTCGACGCGCTGGTCGGCGAACTGCGCACGCAGCAGGAAAAGACCTACTCGGCGCCGCTGGCGATGCAGCTCTACGCCAAGGAATTCATCGAGCGCGACGGCGTCACCGTGCGCGACCATCCGCGCCTGCAATACGGCGGCGCGCATCTCACCCACCCGGACGCGCGCCTGCCCGACATCACGCGCCGTGCGCTGACGGGCGCCGCGCAGGGGCTGGCGACGAGCCTCGTGCTGTTCGGCCTGTTCGCCGCGTGGCGCGCGCGGCGCCGGCAGGTCGTGCTCACGGCCTGGCTCGCCGACTGGCGGCGCGGCACGCTCGGCTGGCCCGCGCGCACCGTCTTCATCGTGCTGACGCTGCTCGCCGTGCTGGCCGCGATCCTCATGCAGCTCGCAGCGGGTTACCACGTGCTCGGCACCGACAAGGTCGGGCAGGACGTGCTCTACATCAGCCTCAAGAGCATCCGCACGGGCCTCGTGATCGGCACGCTCACCACGCTCGTCACGCTGCCGCTGGCGATCGGGCTGGGGATTGCCGCGGGCTATTTCCGCGGCTGGGTCGACGACATCATCCAGTACGTCTACACCGTGCTCAATTCCATCCCCGGCGTGCTGCTCATCGCCGCCGCGGTGCTGATCGTGCAGGTATACATCGAGTCCAATCCGGAACTGTTCGACACCGCCGCCGCGCGTGCCGACATTCGGCTCCTCGCGCTGTGCCTCATCATGGGCGTGACGAGCTGGACCGGGTTGGCCCGTCTGCTGCGCGGCGAGACGCTCAAGCTGCGGACGCTCGATTACGTCGAGGCGGCGCGCGCCTTCGGCGTGTCGCACACGCGCATCCTCGGCCGCCACATCTTCCCCAACGTGTTCCACCTGGTGCTGATCGCGATCGTGCTCGACTTCTCCGGCCTGGTGCTCGCCGAGGCGGTGCTGTCCTACGTCGGCGTCGGCGTCGACCCCTCGATGTACAGCTGGGGCAACATGATCAACGGCGCGCGCCTCGAGCTCGCGCGCGAACCGGTGGTGTGGTGGCAGCTCGGCGCCGCCTTCGTCTTCATGTTCACGCTGGTGCTCGCCGCCAACCTGTTCGCCGACGGCGTGCGCGACGCCTTCGATCCGCGCCTGGGAGGCCGCCGGTGAAGCCGCTGCTGCAGGTCGAAGGCCTCGTCACCGACATCGGCGGCGCGCGCGTCGTCGACGGCGTGAGTTTTGAAATCGCCGCGGGCGAGACCTACGCGCTGCTCGGCGAATCGGGCTGCGGCAAGTCGATGACGGCGCTTTCGCTGATGCGCCTGCTGCCCGACGGCGGCCACGTCGCCGCGGGCAGCGTGATCCTCGACGGCACCGACGTGCGCGCGTTGCCCGAATCCGAGATGCGCGACGTGCGCGGCGGCGGCATGGCGATGATCTTCCAGGAGCCGATGCTGGCGCTGAACCCGGTTATCACCGTGGGCCAGCAGATCATCGAAGTGCTCGCGCGTCATCGCGGCCTCTCCGGGCAGGCGGCGCGCGATGCCGCGCGCGCGCTGCTCGATGCCGTGGGCGTGCCCGACGTGGCACGCCGGCTCGACAGCTATCCGTTCGAACTCTCAGGCGGCCTGCGCCAGCGCGCGATGATCGCGATGGCGCTCGCCGGCGAACCGAAGCTCCTGATCGCCGACGAACCGACGACGGCGCTCGACGTGACCATCCAGGCGCAGGTGCTCGAGCTGCTGCGCCGCCTGAAGGCCGAACGCCGGATGGGCATGCTGCTGATCACGCACGACCTGGGTGTGGTCGCCGAGAACGCCGACCGCGTCGGCGTCATGTACGCCGGCGAACTCGTCGAGGCGGGGACGCGCGACGCCTTCTTCGCCTCGCCGCAGCATCCCTACAGCCGCATGCTGTTCGAGGCGCTGCCCCGGCCCGGCGACGGCGGACGCCTGACGACGATCCCCGGCCAGGTGCCGCGGCTCGATGCCGCCTTCACCGGCTGCCGTTTCGCGCCGCGCTGCCCGCATGCGCAGGCGCGCTGCAGGACCGAATCGCCCGATTGGCAGACGCTCGGCGCGCAGCGTGTGCGCTGCCACTTCGCCGGCAGCCTGCCGGCAACGACCGCGCGCAGCGCCGGTGCCCAGCGTGCCGTCCAGGCGGCTGCGCCGCTGCTGCAGGTCGACGGCCTCAAGGTGCATTTCCCCATCCGTCGCGGCCTCTTCCAGCGCACCGTCGGTCAGGTGCGGGCGGTCGACGACGTCGCGCTCGCGATCGAGGCCGGGCGCACGCTCGCGCTGGTGGGCGAATCGGGCTGCGGCAAGACCACGGTGGGGAAGGCGCTCCTGCACCTGATCGAGCCGACCGCCGGGCGCATCGTGCTTGACGGCGAACCCGTCGCCGCAGGCGGTCTGGCGAAGCTGCGGCGGCAGGCGCAGATGGTGTTCCAGGATCCGTTCAGCTCGCTCAACCCGCGCATGCGCGTGGCCGACATCCTGCTCGAGGGCATGGACGCGCTGAACGTCGGCATCCCGGGCGAACGCCGCGACGCGGTCGCGCGCCTGCTCGCCCAGGTCGGCCTGCCGGACGACGCCGGCAGCCGCTATCCGCACGCCTTCTCCGGCGGCCAGCGCCAGCGCATCGCCATCGCGCGTGCGCTCGCGGTGTCGCCGCGGCTGGTGATCTGCGACGAGCCGACCAGCGCGCTCGACGTCTCGGTGCAGGCGCAGATCCTCAACCTGCTGCGCGACCTGCAGGACGCACTCGGGCTCGCCTATCTCTTCATCACGCACAACCTCGCGGTGGTGGAATATCTCGCGCACGAAGTGGCGGTGATGTACCTTGGCCGCATTGTCGAGCACGGCCCGGCCGCCGACGTGCTGCGCGCGCCGCGCCATCCCTACACGCAGGCGCTGGTGAGCGCAGTGCCGCGCCTAGAACCGGGGGCGGGCGAGGGCGTCATTCGGCTTGCCGGCGACCAGCCTTCTCCGCTGAATCCACCCACGGGCTGCCATTTCCATCCGCGCTGCGCGCACGCCAGTGCGGCCTGTCGCGAGACCTACCCAGCACAAACGGACCTGGGCAACGGGCATTGGGTGCGCTGCCACTGGGTGGCCGCACAGGCGTAGTGATCAAACAAGGAAAACAAGCGTGAATACCGGCCAACGCAGTCGCAATTTCTGGATCGGCAACGGCATCCTCGCCGTCGCCATGCTGACGCTGTTCTTCATGGGGCCGCTGTCGGACGCGCTGGGCGTGTGGGCGGCGGTGCTGTGGATGGTGCTCGCCGCGCTGGGGATGGCGCTGGTGATGTCGGACAAGCGCGACGAACCGCCGCCGCCCAATTGAATCAAGGCGATTGAGTCAAGCCAAATGAATCAGGGCTGGCGGACGATCAGGGTCTGGCCGGGGCGCAGCGCGGAGCCGGCGAGTTCGGGATTCCACGCCTGCAGGTCCGCCACGCGCAGGTCGTGACCGCGCGCGATGCCGAACAGGGTGTCGCCGCGCTGCACGGTGTAGTGCGCGGGCGCGTCGGGGCGTGATCCGGAGATGCGCAGGCTGGCGAGCCGCAGCGGCGACTCGGGCGCTGCCGTGGCGAGCCGCAGCGTCTGGCCCGGGCGCAATGTCTCACTGTTGAGGCCGGGGTTGGCCGCCGCCAGTTGATCGGTCGTCAGGCCGTAGCGGCGCGCGATGCCGAACACGGTGTCGCCGCGCGCGACGACGTGCGCTTGCGCGGCATCCGGCTTAGCTGCGACGTGGCGGCGCGACGGCACCAGGATGGTCTGCGCCTGCTTCAGCTTGCCGCGCTTCAATTGCACCGGATTGTGCTCGAGCAGGCGCGCGACGCTGATGCCGGCACGCTTGGCGATGTCTTCCGGGCGTTCGCCTTTCTTTGCATGATAGGGCTGCCACGAATCCCACTGGCCGGCTTCGAGGTTGCGCTGGAAGGTGTCGGCCTTGTCGACCGGCACCAGCAGGTTCACCGGCGTGTCGGAGCGGATGATCTTGCGCGGGAACGCGGCGTTCAGCGCGTAGAACTCCTCGCTGCTCATGTCGGCGAGGCGTGCGGCCGAATGCAGGTCGAGGCTCGCGTGCACGGTCACCGCGCTGAAATAGGGCTGGTTCGGCAGCGGCTGGACGGCGATGGCGTGCGCCGCCGGGTCGCGCATCAGGTTGCGCAGCGCGAGGAGCTTGGGCACGTAGTTGCGCGTCTCGTCGGGCAGCGCGAGGCTGGCGTAGTCGGTCGGCAGGCCCTGCTGGGCGTTTTTCTGCATGGCGCGCGCGACGCAGCCTTCGCCGCAGTTGTAGGCGGCGAGCGCGAGCTGCCAGTCGCCGAAATCGAGAAAGAGCTTGCCGAGGTAGTCGAGCGCGGCATCGGTCGCGGCGGTGAAGTCGCGGCGGCCGTCGTACCAGTGGTCCTGCCGGAGGCCGTAGTGGCGACCGGTGGAAGGGATGAACTGCCAGATGCCGGAGGCGGCCGAGCGCGACAGCGCGGTCGGCACGAAGGCGCTCTCGATCATCGGCAGAAGCGCGATTTCCATCGGCATGCCGCGGCGTTCGACTTCCTCGACGATGTGATAGAGGTAGGGGCGGGCGCGCTCGGCCAGTCGTGCGACATTGTCGGGACGCGCCGCGAACCAGGCCGCGTGCTCGGCAACCCGCGGGTTGGGCTGCGCCGCGTCGTCGATGCCGAAGCCGCTGCGCAGGCGCAGCCAGACGTCGTCGCTGGCCGTGTCGGGCGCGTAGGCCGGGGCGTCGACTGCGCTCGCCCATTCCATCTGGATGGCCGCGGGCGTTTCGGCAGCCAGCGCCGGCGGGCAAAGCGCCAGCGTCAGCGCAGCGAAAATCAGCGTGGGGAGCGGACGGGTCGGCTGCAACATGTCTGCATGCTAAGCGCGGCCCGTGCGCGCGGTCAACCGTCCCAGGCGTCCTTGGCCGCGCGGATCGCGCCGAACACTTCGGCGGGGGCGGGATGCGGGCGATTCAGGTATTTCGCCGCGAAAGCCGTCATGTCGGCGTCATGAAAGCGCAGGAAAGGGTTGGTCGCGCGTTCCAGCGCCAGTGTCGAGGGCAGGGTGGGGCGGTGCTGCGCGCGCAGCGCGCGGTCGGCGCGCTCGCGCTCGATCAGCGCGGGATTGTCGCCGTCGATGGTCTTGGCGAATTCGATGTTGGCGAGCGTGTATTCGTGCGCGCAGCAGACCCGGGTCGAATCGGGCAAGGCTAAAATGGCGTCCAGGCTCGCGGCCATCATTTCCGGCGTGCCTTCGAACAGCTTGCCGCAACCGCAGCCGAACACGGTGTCGCCGCAGAAGACGCAGCCGTGCCCGACGTAGCTCACGTGGTCGAGCGTGTGGCCGGGGGTGGCGATCACCTCGAAGCGCAGCGCCGGCGCCGCGATCTCCAGCACGTCGCCGCCGCGCACCGTGCGGGTGGCGGCGGGGATGCGCGGATTGTCCGGGGCGAGGATGGCACAGTCGTAGCGTTGACGCAGCAGGGTGTTGCCGCCAGTATGATCGCGGTGATGATGGGTGATCAGCACGGCCGCCAGACCGAGCCCGCGGGTATCGAGAAAATCGATCAGCGGCGCGGGGTCGCCGGGGTCGACGGCAAGGGCGTGGCGGTCGTCGTGCCACACCCAGATGTAGTTGTCGTCGAACGCGGGCAGGGGTACGAGGGTCAACATGGCGGCGTGCTCATACAACAAAAGGACAGGCTATGTTATCCAGGCTGAATACGGAATGGTTTGAATCGCCGCTCGGGCAGCATCTGCTGTTCCGCGAGCAGCGCTATTTCGACAATGCCGTCTCCGACGTGTTCGGCTTCAACGCCGTGCAGGTCGGCCTGCCGCAGATCGATTTCCTGCGCAACAGCCGCATTCCGCTGCGGGCGCGCTGCGCGGTCGAGGCGCCCGCCGGCGTGCGCGCCGATCCCATGTTCCTGCCCTTCGAAAGCCACTCGCTCGACCTCTTGCTGCTGCCGCACGTGCTCGAATTCAGCGCCAACCCGCACCAGGTGCTGCGCGAAGCCGAGCGCGTGCTGCGCCCCGAGGGGCGACTGGTGCTCTCCGGCTTCAATCCGCGCAGCCTGTGGGGGCTCGCGCGCATGCTGCAGGGCGGCGAGCGCGGTTATCCGTGGAACGGCAGCTTTCTCAACATTTCCCGGGTGAAGGACTGGATGGTGCTGCTCGGGCTCGAGGTCGCGGCGGGCAGCATGTGCTGCTACCGCCCGCCGATCAACCGCGAAACCTGGCTGCGACGCCTGCGCTTCATGGAGCCGGCCGGCGACCGCTGGTGGGCGATGGGCGGCGGCGTGTATTTCCTGCAGGCGGTGAAGCGGGTTCACGGCATGCGCGTGATCCTGCCGGAGTGGAAAACGCCGGTGGCGCAGCGCCTGCTCTCCCCGGCCGCCAAGGTCGTCAATCTCAGCCAGTACCGGATCCGGCGTGAGCGCTGATACCATCTACATCTACAGCGACGGCGCCTGCAAGGGCAATCCCGGTGCGGGCGGCTGGGGCGCGTTGCTGGTGGCGGGCGCGCACCGCAAGGAAATCAGCGGCGGCGAGGCGAACACCACCAACAACCGCATGGAAATGACCGCGGTCATCCGTGCGCTGGAATCGCTCAAGCGGCCGTCGAAGGTGGAAGTCCACACCGACTCGCAATACGTGCAGAAGGGCGTGAGCGAGTGGATGGCGGGCTGGAAGCGGCGCAACTGGCGCACCGCCGACGGCAAGCCGGTGAAGAATCAGGATCTGTGGCTGCAGCTGGATGCGCTCGCCCAGCTGCACCAGGTCGAATGGAAGTGGGTGCGCGGCCATGCCGGCCACCCGGAGAACGAACGCGCGGATCAACTGGCCAACCAGGGCGTGCTGCAGGCACAACAACAACACTGAAGCGGAACATGCGGCAAATCATTCTGGACACCGAGACCACCGGCCTCGACCCCAACCAGGGACATCGCGTCATCGAGGTGGCGGCGGTGGAAATGGTCAACCGCCGGCTCACCGGCAACCATCTGCACCGCTACGTGAATCCCGACCGCGACATCGACGCCGGCGCCATGCAGGTGCACGGCATCACGCCCGAATTCCTCGCCGACAAGCCGCGCTTCGCCGACGTCGCGCAGGAGTTCGTCGACTTCATCCGGGGCGCCGAGCTCATCATCCACAACGCGCCCTTCGACGTCGGCTTCCTCGACATGGAACTGCGCCTGCTCGAGATGGCGCCGCTCGGCACCTGGTGCGGCGGCGTGATCGACACGCTGCCGATGGCGAAGGCCCTGCATCCCGGCCAGCGCAACAACCTCGACGCGCTGTGCAAGCGCTACGGCGTCGACAATGCCGCGCGCACCCTGCACGGCGCGCTGCTCGACTGCGAACTGCTCGCGGCGGTGTACCTGGCGCTGACGCGCGGCCAGGAAAGCCTGTCGATCGGACTCGACGTCGGGCAGGCGCGGTCCGATGCGGCCGCCGTGCGCAGCCGGCCGCGTCCGGTCCTGGCGCATGCGGGCGCCGAGGATCTCGCGGCGCATGCCGCCCTGCTCGATGCAATCGACAAGGAAAGCAAGGGCGCGTGTCTGTGGGTCGTGCAGCAGGGGGCCGTTTGACCCTGCGATTGCCGCGCGACGCGGTCCGGCTGATCGGGATTGTCCGGCTGTTTCTGGTCGGCATCTGTCTGCTGGCGCTGTCCGGGCAGGCGCTTGCGGCGCGCATCGCGGTGGTGCTGAGCGAGGACAGCGCGCCCTACCAGGAAGCCTATCAGGCGATTCACGGCCAGCTCGACCCCACGCCGCACGGCTTTTATCCGGTGTATGCCGACACGGTGTCCGCATCCGTACTCGGCGGTGCGAATCTCGTCGTGACCATCGGCGTGCGGGCGGCCGAGTCGGTTGCCGCGCTGCCGATCCGCACCCCGGTGCTGGCCGCGATGGTGCCGCGCACCTGGTATCTGCGCACCGGGCGTGTGCTGCTGGCCGACAGCGGGCGGCGCGATTTTTCCGCCATTTATGTCGACCAGCCGTTCGAGCGCCAGGCGGCCCTGATCCGCCAGGTCCTGCCCGACGCCGTGCGGGTGGGCGTGCTGCTGGGTGCCGACCAGGCGGGGCACCTGCCCGAACTTTCGGCAGCACTGCAGGCGAACCGCCTGGATCTGGTGTCGGCGATCCTGCCGGACGAGGGGCGCCTGCTGCCCACCCTGGAAGGCCTGTTGCCGGACGTTGACCTGCTGCTGGCGGTCGCCGATCCCCAGGTGTTCAACCGCAGCACCGCGCAAAGCCTTTTTCTCACCACTTACCGCTACCGGACGCCGGTCTTCGGCTATTCGCGTTCGATGACGCGCGCCGGTGCGCTGCTGTCGCTGCACGCCAGCCCGGCCCAGATCGGCAGGCAGGCGGCGGAAACCGCCGTGGGGGCCTTGCAGGGCGCGGCGCTGCGACTGCCCGTGCCGGCCTATCCCGCCTATTTCAGCATTTCCGTCAACGACAAGGTCGGCCGATCGCTGGGGTACGCCCTGCCGACGGAAGCCGAGCTCGAGAAACGCATGGGGGCGCGTCCATGAGGACGATTTCAGTCGGAATTCGGGGCCGCGTGATCGGCCTTGCCCTGGTGCCGGTGGCGATCATCGGCGTATTGCTGCTGTTCCAGCTCATCAGCGGCAAGATCGACGATCTGGACGAGTCGCTGATGGCGCGTGCCGCGGCCATGACGCGCCAATTGGCGCCGGCTGCCGAATACGGCGTGACGTCCAGCAATGCCGAGGTGCTGCAGAGCCTGCTCGAAAAAACCGCCGCCGAACCGGACGTGCTCGGCGTGGCGGTGTTCGACGAGACCGGGGCGAAGCTCGCCGAGGTGGGGACGGGCGACTGGAGCGATGCGGCCGATGCCGGCCTGCCGTCCGATCGCCTGCATCCGGTCGAGTATCCGGACCGGCTGGTCTACTACGCGCCGATCACCCGCACCGAAGTGGCGGTCGACGATTTTGTCGCCGGCGACGAGCAGGTAGCGTCGGCTGCGGCGCCAACGCAACTGCTGGGCTGGGTGGGCCTGCACGTGTCGCGGCAGGCGACGCAGTCGAGCCAGCGCGAGGCGATCCGCGACAACCTGCTGATCCTGCTCGCAGGCCTGGCCGTCAGCGTTTTCCTCGCCTGGCGCATCGGCCGCCAGATCACGGGCCCGGTCCTCGATCTCAGCCGGGTGGTCAAGCGCATCGGCGACGGCCATTTCAACGAGCGCGTCGACGCGAGCGGGCGCGCCGAGCTGGGCACGCTGCAGCGCGGCGTGAACGACATGGCGGCCCACCTGCAGGCGATCCAGGACCAGATGCAGGAGAAGATCGACCAGGCGACCGCGCGCCTCACCTATCAGGCGAGCCACGACGTGCTGACCGGGCTCATCAACCGCCGCGAATTCGAGCAGCGGCTGGAGCGCCTGCTGCAGTCGGCGCTGCAGCAGGAGCGCGAGCACGTGCTGTGCTACATGGACCTCGACCAGTTCAAGGTCATCAACGACACCTGCGGCCATGCCGCGGGCGACGAATTGCTGCGCCAGCTGGCGCTGCTGCTGCGCGCCAACCTGCGCGAACGCGACACGCTCGCCCGGCTGGGCGGCGACGAGTTCGCCCTGCTGCTGGAAAATTGCGTCGTGCCGGACGCGCTCGAGGTGGTCGACGCCTTCCGCGCCGACGTGCAGCGCTTCCGCTTCAAGTGGGGCGACCGCATTTTCGCGGTGGGCATGAGCGTCGGCGTGGTGGCGATCACCCGCGACAGCGGCTCGACCGCGAGCCTGCTGTCCGCCGCCGACTCGGCCTGCTATCTGGCCAAGGACCACGGGCGCAACCAGATCCACGTCTACGAAAGCCGCGATACCGACCTTGCGCGTCACCGCGGCGAGATGCAGTGGATGGAACGCATCCAGCGCGCGCTCGAGGAGAAGCGTCTGCGCCTGTCGTGGCAGGAAATCCGCCGCACCGACGGCGCCGTCGAGGGCGAACGCCACGTCGAGCTGCTGCTGCGCATGCTGGACGACGACGGCAGCGAGATCCTGCCGATGGCCTTCATCCCGGCGGCCGAGCGCTTCGCCATCATGCCGGCGCTCGACAGCTGGGTGATCGAGGAAACGCTGCGCGTCTGCATGCGCTATCTGCGGAGCGGGCCGACGCACCGCTGCCTGTTCGCCATCAATCTCTCGGGCGCCTCGCTCAAGGATCCGGCGTTCCGCCGCATGCTGCTCGACCATCTGCAGGGCACGCCCGACCTGGGGCCGCACCTCTGCTTCGAGATCACCGAAACCGCGGCGATCGGCAACCTGGCGGTGGTCAACGAGTTCATCGGTGCCATGCGCGCCTACGGCTGCCGCTTCGCGCTCGACGACTTCGGCAGCGGGTTGTCGTCGTTCGGCTACTTGCGCAACCTCGACGTCGACTACCTCAAGATCGACGGCGCCTTCGTGCGCGACATCGCCATCAATCCCATCGACCGCTACATGGTCGAGGCGATCCACCGCATCGGCCACCAGATGGGGCTGAAGACGGTGGGCGAGTACGTCGAATCGGATGCGGCGCTGGCGGTGCTGCGGCAGATCGGCGTGGACTACGTGCAGGGCAATGCCGTGCACCTGCCGGCGCCGCTGGAAAAACTCTGCGGCGGGCTGTGAGCGGCCGGTCGGGGCTCAGGCGGCGACGCCGAAGCCCGCAGCGGTAATGGCCTGGACCAGCGCATCGCGGCCGGTGCGCGCGGGGTCGAACACGACGCGGGCCTGGCCGGGGGTGAGGCTGACCTCGGCACTTTGCACGCCGGGGACCGCCGACAGCACGCGCTGCACGCTGCCGACGCAGCCGCCGCAGGTCATGCCGGTGACGGTGAGAGTGATTTCGTCCATGGCGGTTTCCGGATAGGAACTGAAAGCCCGATTCTAGCCCGGATATTTCATCAATACCCCACTGAGGCGGCGAAGCGATGCGAGCTGGGAGATTGGGGGGGGCGCAAGGCGGATACTGCTCAAGAAACAGGCAGCGTGGCGGATTTTGGGCGAGACTCCC
>JBFMET010000003.1:78145-186040 GCA_040753235.1 Pseudomonadota bacterium | reverse complement strand
CGCAAGGCCCGCGGTTACGGCCGTTTCTCGACCATCCGCACCGTCCTCTTCCTCATCGCCGGCAAGCTCGACTTCTCGCGCTTCAACCCGCATGCAGCTTAACCCACTCGAAATTCAAAAGAGCCTACAAGAATAATTACGAAGCCAGCACTGGCAAGGACTTCCCGATCACGTTCGGCCAGTACACCGGGCAGGAAGACGAAGACAAACGCGCGAAGATGCGCGAGAACCCGCCGCAGATTCTGCTCACCAACTACATGATGTTGGAGCTGCTGCTGACCCGCCTTCGTGAGCGCCCGATTCGCGATGGCATTTACCAAAATCTGCGCTTCCTGGTGTTCGATGAGCTTCACACCTATCGTGGGCGCCAGGGGGCCGACGTGGCCATGCTGATCCGACGCATTCGCGCCCAGTGCGATAACCCCGTGGTGTGCATCGGGACATCGGCGACGATGGTATCGGTTGGCTCCCTGGAAGAGCAGCGCACCGAGGTGGCAAAGGTTGCAACAACTCTGTTTGGCAAGGCCTTTACTCCTGAGCAGATCATCAATGAGACCCTCGACCGCTCATTGGATCACAGCGGCCAGCCACCGACGATGGCCATGCTGGCCAATGCCATTGCATCCGGAGTCAACAATGAGGCCGATATTGCCGATCTGAAGAAGCATCCCATAGCAATCTGGCTGGAGAGCCAGATTGCACTGGAGAGTCGCGACGGCGTGCTGTTCCGCGGCAAACCCAAGCGGATTACCGACATCGTTACGGCCCTCGCGAAGGATTCCGGGCAGCCGCCAGCTACTTGCCGCACTTTCCTCGAAGCGCTACTTCAGTGGATCAGCCTGGCCAATCAAAGATTGCAGAACGCGGGCGAGCGCTACACCTTGCTCCCTTTCAAGCTGCACCAGTTCATTTCCCAGACTGGCTCGGTCTACACCACCCTCGATCAGGACGAAAACCGTCAGATCACTCTGGAGCCGGGGGTTTACTTGCCAGGCGATGCAGAGAAAAAGCCTATCTTCCCCAATGTCTTCAGCCGGGCTACTGGCCACGCTTTCATCTGTGTGTCCCGTGTGGGAGACAAGCTGGAGCCCCGTGAATTTCGTGATAGCTCGGATGACGACGGGGAGGCTACTGACGGCTATCTGCTTGTGGGCGACGAGGTCTGGGACCCGATCGAGGACATGGAGCTTCTGCCCGAATCCTGGTTTCGCATGACCAAGACTGGGCCGGTTCCGGATTCACGCAAGAAGGCATTCTTCCCGATCAAGATCTACTTCGACGAGACGGGCCTGTGTTCTGAAGCCAAGGCGATGAAATGGTGGGGGTGGTTTATGAAAGCCCCGCTGCTGTTCGATCCCACCGGCGGCGTGTTTTACGACACCAAGACCAACGAGGGAACCAAGCTTACTAAGCTGGGCAGCGAAGGCCGGAGTACGTCTACGACCATCACCGCATTCTCAATCCTCAATCAGCTGGACGATGCGGGATATCGGCAGGAAGACCAGAAGCTCCTCAGCTTTACCGACAACCGCCAGGACGCTGCGCTTCAGGCTGGCCACTTCAATGACTTCGTCCAGGTTGTGCGTTTGCGGGCGGGCATCCGCAAGGCGTTGGAAGTAGCACCGAACAATGCGCTGACTTTCGCTAACATGGGGGAATCCGTTCGACTGGCATTGAATCTGCCTTTCATCGATTTCGCCAACAAGAATGAGGAACCTGCGCTCGCCCCGGTAAAACGTGGCTATGAACAGGCATTGCAGGATTACCTGGTATACCGGGCTATCGCAGATCTACGGCGCAGCTGGCGGATTGTGCTGCCCAACCTGGAGCAATGCGCTCTGCTCAGTATTGATTACGCTGATCTCGACGAGATCGCTGCAGCCGACTCGTTCTGGCAGGCCATGCCGCTCCTGAACCAGCTAAGCCATGCGGACCGCAAGGAATTCATCACCACCATCCTGGATTTCTTCCGGCTTGAATATGCATTGGAAAGCGAGAATTACCTCACGCAGTCCAGGATCAAGGAAAACGAAAAGCATTTCCGCGAGATGTTGAAGAACCCGTGGACGCTTGATCGTAATGAGGACCTTCGCGAACCGTTTTTCATTCGTCTCGACCCACTGCACAAGTCATGCAAGATGTCATCCAAGAGCATGGGGCCCGCCAGTGCACTTGGGAAGTTCATCAAGCTTTACGTGCGCCAGCGCGCGGAGGCGCTCGATCTGGAAGACCTGAAACTCAAAGGCGAGGACTACCGGGCGTTCATCCTCAAGCTGATGAATATGTTAGAGCAGGCTGATTACTTGAAGTCTCAGCCCGCCCGCAACGAAAAGAACGAGGAAGTACCGGTCTATCGGCTGCGTCTCAATAAAATCATCTGGCGACTGGGGGACGGCAAAACCGTAAAGGCCGACGTCATCAAGCAGCGCTCCTACAAGGATCAGGCTCCTCGACCGAATGCTTTTTTCCAGGCGCTATACCAGCGAGATTTTGGGAAGACCAAGCGCCTGCGGGGCGAAGACCACACCGGTCAGCTTGGCACCGATGTTCGCATCGAGCGTGAAGACCTGTTTCGCCAAGGAAAAATCAGTGCCTTGTTCTGTTCCCCCACCATGGAGCTGGGCATCGACATCGGTGGACTCAGCGTTGTTCATCTGCGCAATGCGCCGCCGAATCCGGCGAACTACGCCCAGCGCGCCGGCCGGGCAGGGCGAAGTGGCCAGGGGGCCCTGATTTTCACCTACTGCTCCAGCTATGCGCCGCATGATCGGCATTACTTCAAGGAGCAGGAAGCACTGGTCGCAGGTGCGGTTATGGCGCCGAGGCTGGATTTGAGCAACCGTGAACTGCTTGCTTCCCACCTCAACGCGTTGGTTGTGTCTCGTATCGGGTTGCCCGGCCTGGAATCAAGCAATGGGCTCAGCGCCTCGATCATGCGGCTCGTCGTCGACGACAACGACAAGCTGCCACTTTCCTCCGAGGCCCGTGCCGGCCTGGAAATTCCACCTACGCCCTTCAATGAACTGAAGGCTACCTTCAAGCGGACCATCAAGGATTTCGAGGCTGAGCTATTCACCAATGCGGCCACCTGGTACTCGGATCAGTGGATCGAACAGAACCTGACCAAAATCCCAGATCACCTGGATAACGCCCTGGTGCGCTGGCGGCGGCTCTACCGTTCGGCCCGCACGATCTTGTCCCGGGCCACCCAGAAGATCGAAAGCGGTACCCTCAGCCTTGGAAGTGACGAATACCGCAAGCACAAGCGCAACCAGGATCAGGCCACGCGTCAGCTCGATCTGCTGCGCAACGACTTGAAAGGTCGATCGACCGAGTTGTCCGAGTTCTATCCCTACCGTTATTTCGCGTCGGAGGGCTTCCTGCCCGGCTACAACTTCACCCGCCTACCGATTCGGGTTTTCCTGCCCACCAGTGACACGGCGGGCGAGTTCGTCTCGCGACCACGTTCTGTGGCACTGCGCGAATTTGGTCCGCAGAACATCATTTATCACAACGGTCGCAAGTATCGCGTGAACCAACTCGTTGTTCAGGATGCCGAGTCGGCCCTGACCGACGCCAAGGTCAGTATCAAGGCAGGGTACTTCCTAACGGGAGAGCAGAAAGACCTCGAGATTTGCCCCTTCTCAGGTCTCAACTTGAGCGACATCGCCAACTGTGAGCGACTGCACAACCTCATGGAGATGGCCGAGTCGCGTGCCGAAGAGGTTGACCGTATCTCCTGCGAGGAAGAGGAGCGACGCTCACGCGGGTTCGAGATCAAGACCTATTTCTCGGTCGACGGTGGGCACCTGGAGCGCGTGCGCAAGGCCATAGCCCGTTCGAGTGAGAACGCGCTGCTCAACCTGCGTTATATCCCCGCGGCCCGCCTTGTGCATGTCAATCGTCAGTGGCGTGCCCGCCATGAAGAAGGCTTTCCCATCGGTCTGATCTCGGGCGACTGGCGCAGCGCCATGCCCGAGCCGGATAACAACCTTAAGGAAGAATTCAGGCTGGTGAAGCTGTGGACCTCCAACCTGGCCGACGCCCTCTACATCGAGCCGATTCAGCCCCTGGGATTGAAGCCCGAGGGGGTCATCACCCTACAGCACGCCCTCAAGCGTGCCATCGAGAGCGTGTTCCAGGTCGAACCCAACGAGATCGGTGTGGTGGCCGTGGGCGATCCGGAGTCTCCCAATATCCTGCTGTACGAGGCAGCGGAAGGCAGCCTGGGTATCCTGTCCCAGTTCGTGGAAGACGTGACGGTCTTCCATAAGGTAGTCGAGGCAGCCAAGGCCTTGTGCCGGTTCGATGATCAGGACTACAAGGGGCCGGCCAGCTACGATGACTTGCTCTCCTACTACAACCAGCGCGACCACAAGATCATCGATCGCCACCTGATCCAGGACGCGCTGGAGAAGCTGCGCATCTGTTCCATCGAGATCCAGACCAATATCGGGTTTGCGGGTTACGAAGATCAATACCAGGCTTTGCTGCGCGGTCTCGACCCCAACTCGTCTACCGAGCGCAAGTTCATCGATTACCTTTACGCCAATGGCCTGCGCCTTCCCGACGCGGCCCAGAAGCGTGTCGATGGCATCTACGTTCAGCCCGATTTCTATTACGAACCGCGCATCTGGGTATTCTGCGACGGCACTCCGCATGACGAACCTGCCACCCAGGCCGATGACGAGGCCAAGCGCCAGGCCATCATGGCCAAGGGGGATGAGGTCTGGGTCTACTACTACAAGGACAACCTCGTCGACAAAATTGCGGCGCGGCCCGACATATTCAGGAAAGTTAGATGAACGTTTCCCTGCAACCAGGCAAGCTCGTGACGTTGCGCGGGCGGGACTGGATCGTGCTCCCTTCGGATGACCCCGATCTTCTGGTGGTCAAACCCCTCGGAGGATCGGACGACGAAATCGCGGGCATCTATCTGCCACTCGGTATCGATACCGACCTGCCCGTCGACGCACGGTTTGAAGTGCCATCCCCGGCTGATCTGGGCGACATCGGCACGGCTCGCCTGCTATACGACTCCGCCCGTCTAGCATTCCGCAATGGTGCAGGCCCGTTCCGTGCCCTTGCCAAGCTGTCATTCCGTCCGCGCTCTTACCAGATGGTGCCGCTCATCATGGCGCTGCGGCAGGAAACCCCCAAGCTTCTCATTGCCGACGACGTCGGCGTCGGAAAAACCGTAGAAGCGCTGCTCATCGTCAAGGAGCTGCTGGAACGCCGCAAGATCAAGCGCTTCGCCGTTGTCTGCCTGCCCCACCTGTGCGAGCAATGGCAGGCGGAAATCCGCGACAAGCTCGACATCGAAGCGGTCATCATCCGCTCCAACACCCAAGCCCGACTCGACCGCCAGATCCAAGGGGACACCAGCGTCTACGATTACTACCCCTATCAGGTCATCAGCATCGATTTCATCAAGGCCGACTCCAGGCGCGATGTGTTCATCGAGCAATGTCCTGAGCTGGTCATTGTGGACGAGGCACACACCTGTGCTCGCCCAACCGGCGCATCCAACACCCAGCAACAGCGTTATCACCTGGTCAGCCGTATCGCCCAGAAGCCCGGCCAGCAGCTGATACTCCTCACGGCCACCCCGCACAGTGGCAAGCCTGAAGAGTTTCACTCCTTGCTGGGATTGCTCAAGCCGGACTTCGAAATGCTCGATCTTCCCAACTCGAGCCAGGCTCAGCGCCGCGACCTGGCCGCCCACTTTGTGCAGCGCAAACGCGGTGACGTGGAAAAATGGCTTGGGGAGGACACGCCCTTCCCGAAACGCGATGCCTTTGAATGGGCTTATGACCTGGGGAATGGGTATGCCGGGTTCTTTGAGCAGTTCCTCGACTTCGCCCGCAAGCTGATCTCGCCCGACCATGATGGAGACGGAAAGCGCCGTGTCCAGTACTGGACTGCGCTCGCCCTGCTGCGTGGCGTAATGTCGAGTCCAGCCGCTGGCGTAGAGATGCTGAATACCCGTCTGAGCGGTCTCGCCGAGATGGCAGGGGAGGGGGCAGATACACTTGAGCTTGACCAGAATCCGGTCGGCGATAGCGAATCAGGTACGGAAAGCGATAACACCCCGACCCAGATCGTCGAGCGCAACGACTGGACCAGTTATCAGCGTCAGCAACTGCGTGGCTTCGCCGACCAGTTAGGCAAGCTCGCCAACCTGCAGGATGACCAGAAACTCGCCGCAGCCGAACTCATCATCGAGGACTGGCTCAAGCAGAAACTCAACCCGGTTATCTTCTGCCGTTACATCTCGACCGCCAACTACGTGGGCGAGCAGCTGGCTCACGTCCTGAAGCGCAAGTTCCCGAAACTAGACCTGCAGGTCATCACCAGCGAATTGCCCGACGATCTGCGTAAGCAGCGCATCGAGGAAATTGACGTCAATCATCCGCGCGTGCTGATTGCCACCGACTGCCTGTCGGAAGGCATCAACCTGCAGGACCGTTTCACCGGCATCCTGCACTACGACCTGCCGTGGAATCCCAACCGCCTGGAGCAGCGCGAGGGGCGAGTGGATCGTTTTGGACAGACTGCCCCGGAAGTCAAGGCCTGCCTGCTTTACGGGGCGGACAATCCCATCGACGGCATCGTGCTCGATGTGCTGCTGAGGAAGGTGCGCGAGATCAAGCGGTCGACCGGGATCAACGTGCCGTTCCCGGACGATTCGCAGAGCATCATCGACACCATTACGCAGGCACTGCTGCTCAACCCCAAGCGGCAAATCGCAAAAACCCGGGTCAGCACGCACCAGATCGCCTTTGACTTCGACGACTTCGACGAAGCCGCCAGTGCCAAGGCCAACATCACCCGCAAGGTGGACGAAGCCGCCGCTCGCGAAAAGGCTTCGCGCAGCATCTTTGCCCAGCACGCCATCAAGGCGCATGAAATCGAAGCCGATCTTCATGAAGTGGATGAGGCCATCGGTGACCCTCAGGCAGTGGAGAGCTTTGTCACTGCCGCGCTCAACAACTTGCTGGGCATCCAGATCACGCGAGATGCCCGTGCCCCCCACAAGTACCGCCTGATTCCAGGCAACCTACCGCCTCAGCTAAGGGAGTTGCTGCCGGCCGGCGATCCTATCCGCATTAGCTTCCATTCGCCTACCCCCGAAGGCCACCACTACCTGGGACGCAACCACCGCTTTGTCGAGCAGCTCTGCCAGTACGTCATGGCCAATACCCTGGCCCGCTCGGATAAAAGGGCCGCGCGCGCCGCCGTCATACGAACCCGGCAGGTGACCACCAAGACCACCCTCATGTTGTTCCGCTGCCGCAATGTCATCGAGCAGCAAAATGGCCAGCAGCAGGTGGTGGCCGAGGAGATGCTGCTCTGGGGTTGGCGTGGCACCCCTCAGCAGAAGGAATTTCTCGACCATGCCGAGGCCAAGGCGCTGCTCGTTGAGGCGCGTGCCACCTCAGACCTGAGCCCGCAGGCCCGCGCCAGCTTCCTCGAAAACGAACTCAAGCTGCTGGATATCGTTCAGCCTGAGTTTGCCAACGTTGCCGAGCACCAATCCAAGCGCCTTGTAGAAGCCCACGAGCGATTCAGTTCATTGATGGACGGCAAGCGCTTCCAGGTGGTGTATCCGGTACTGCCGATGGACCTTCTGGGCATCTACATCCTCCTGCCGGAGGCAGCGCAATGAACTACCCCAGCATTCGCATCGAAGGCGCCATTCTTTCGCCCGACATCCTCGATCGCCTCGATGATGCGCTCGGCCAGCGGCCTGCTGATTTTGGCTTGGAGGGCGCCGCCAAGGTCAAGGACGAGATCGCACGCGCCTGGGCCGACGCCCAGGATTACTGGCGCATCTTTCAGCGCAAGCTCGAAACGCTCAAACCTGAGGCCCCGGCTACAACCGAAACCCGCAACCTCTGGGTCACACCCTTGCTTGGCTTGCTGGGCTACCAGCTCGAATACCAGGCCAAGGGCGTTGAGCTCAATGGCAAGACGTACCCGGTCTCGCATCGTGCCACCAATCGCGCCCATACGCCGATCCACATCGTCGGCTACCAGGAACCGGCCGGCCTGGATCGCAAGCCGGAGCGCACGCACATTGGCACGCCGCGGATGTCCGCGCACGCACTGGTGCAGGAATACCTCAACCTGCATGACGAGCTATACGGGCTGGTCACCAACGGCCGCGTCCTTCGCCTGCTGCGTGACAGCTCACGCCTGATCAAACTCAGCTACCTGGAATTCGATCTCGACCGAATCTTTACGGACGGCCTGTTTGCCGACTTTGCGGTGCTTTACCGGCTGCTTCACGTCACACGCCTGCCGGCGAGCATCGAGACGGCTGCCGAGTGCCTGATCGAGCGTTACCACCAGGACTCCGTCGATTCGGGGGCGCGCATTCGCGACGGACTTTCGCGTGCCGTCGAACAGGCGATTCGCGACTTCGCCAACGGTTTTCTCAGCCACCCAAACAATGTGGCACTGCGTGACGAAATCGCCACGGGCCGACTCACGCCGGAGGCTTACTACCAGCATTTGCTGAGGCTGATCTACCGCCTGCTGTTCCTCATGGTGATCGAGGAGCGCGGCCTCGTATTCCCGTCCGCGACCCCACTTGCCCAGCGGACCATCTACGACCGCTACTACAGCCTGCAACGTCTGCGGCGACTGTCGGAAAAGCGCCATCTCGCCGACCGCCGCCAGCACGATCTCTGGTTGAGCTTGACCGCAACGTTCCGCCTGTTCGAGGCCCACGGCCCCGGCGAGAAGCTAGGCCTTGCCCCGCTGGCAGGAGATCTCTTCCACCCGCGGGCGATTGGCCCACTCGGCCGCGCCACCCTAGGCAACGACATCCTTCTCAATTGCCTGCGGAGCCTCAATCTCTACGAGAACCCCGACACCGGCCAACTTGTGCGCGTCAGCTACGCTGCGCTCAACGTAGAAGAATTCGGATCGGTCTACGAAGGTCTGCTTGAGATCCAGCCGCTTTTCCTGACGGGCGGGGGCGGCGTTGAGTTCGCTTTCGCACAAGGGGAGCAGCGCGCCATCACGGGGTCGCACTACACGCCTGACGAACTGGTCCAGCCTCTAATCAAGCACTCGCTCGACTATCTGATTGCCGACAGGCTCAAGGCGGCCGAGCCGGCGAGCGCCTTGCTGGATTTGCGGGTGACCGACGTCGCATGCGGCTCAGGCCACATCCTGCTCGCTGCTGCCCGCCGCATTGGCACCGAGCTCGCCATTATTCGCACTGGCGAGGAGCAGCCCTCGCCAACGGCGTTGCGGGCCGCAATCCGCGACGTGATCCGCGAGTGCATTTACGGGGTGGACCTGAACCCCCTCGCCGTCGAGCTGTGTAAGGTCGCACTCTGGCTGGAAGCGCACATCCCCGGCGAGCCGCTCAATTTTCTGGATCACCATATCAAGTGCGGTAGCGCGATCGTCGGCTATGTCCGGCGTGAAGACCTCGAGCGCGGTGTGCCCGACGAGGCGTTCACGAGTCGGCCTGAAGATGACAAGGACATCAAGGACACCAAGGCCTTACTCAGGAAGCGCAACAAGCAAGAGCGCAAGGCTCATGAGGCCGGCCAGATGCCGCTTGCGCCCAGCCTGCAGAAGCAGCTCGAAGGCATCTTGCGGGGTTGGCGTGAGCTGGCCACCTTGCCCGAGCATACGCCGGATGAAATCGAGGCCAAAAAGGCCCGCTACCTGGCGTTCACCGAGAGCCAGGATGCTTGGGTCTTGAACCAGATCGCCGCCATTCCCATCGCCCAGTTCTATCTGGAGAAGACGCCAGGCAATCTGCAGAAAATCACAACCGATGCAGCATTCCGGCGCTACCTGACTGGCGAGGTCAGCCCGCAGGGGCAAGCGACAGCCGAGGCCTGGGCCATGGCGGAGCGCAAGCGCTTCTTCCACTGGTTCCTTGAGTTTCCAGAAATTATTGGGCGGGGCGGGTTCGACTGCATCTTGGGAAATCCTCCATATAAGGGCGGTACTCACCTGAGCGGGACCTACGGTCATGCATTTTGCGAATACGTAAAATGGGAATACGCGCCCGCCGGCCTATCTGACCTCGTGGCCTATTTCGTACGACGTATATACAGTTTGCTGCGCCCAGGTGGCTTCACTGCTTTCATTACCACTAACTCCATCAAAGATGGAGATATTCGCAAGGACGGCCTGGAGCAGGTGCTGAAACAGGGCGGGGCGATCAACATGGCGGTTCGGGGTATCAGGTGGCCGGGGCGAGCTAAGCTTGTTGTATCCCTAGTTAGTCTCCACAAAGGTCCGTGGAATGGGCTTCGTGCCTTGGATGGAAAGATTGTCAGTGAGATAAGCGCGTATTTTGAAGACAGCATTGATCTTGGAGAGCCGGTCTCGTTACATGAGAATTCCGGTCTGATGTTTGAGGGCTCCAAATGGACTGGTGATGGCTTTGTGATCACCCCAAGCCAAGCTTCTAAAATCGTTGAGGGTGACCCGGAAAGCGCTGAGGTCGTCAAACTTCTCATCAATGGTGACGAGTTAAACAATCACCCTCTGCAAGAGCCTCCGCGGCGTACCGTTTACTTTGCCGATTGGCCTTTGTCACGAGCAGAGCAATTTGTTGGTGCAATGAATTGGATTGTTCAGCATGTGAAGCCCGAACGGGAGAAGCATGAAGAGCCGGCCTTGAGAAAGAGGTGGTGGTTATTCAAACGACCCACGACAGAGCTTTATTCGAGTCTAAAAGAGCTGAAGTGGTGCTATGCCTTCTCGCGCCATACAAAGCACTTTGGTCCACAGCGGCAACCGACGGATGTCGTTTTTACTGAAGCGCTCAAAGTGATCGCTACCGATCGCTGGGACCTATACGCAGTTATCCAATCCACCCTTCACGAAGTGTGGGCACGCAAATACAGTGGGGCATTGAAGCAGGATTTGCGCTACTCACCATCTAGCTGCTTCGAAACCTTCCCTTTCCCTGTAGGTCTTGGGGAACTGTCTAGTATTACCCTTGAAAACATCGGTGAGCGCTACCACGAACGCCGCCGTGCCCTCATGAAGAGCCTTTGGCTCGGCCTCACCGACATCTACAACCTGTTTCACAACCGGGACCTTACGCCAGCCCAAGTCGCCAAGGTCAGCAAGAAGTCGATAGCCGAGGCGGACGCGGGTTACCAGGGGATTCTGGAGCTCCGGCGCCTGCATCGCGAACTGGACGAAGCCATCCGCGACGCTTACGGCTGGCACGATCTCGATCTTGGTCATGGCTTCCACGAAGTCGAGACGCTTCCCGAGAACGACCGCGTCCGCTACACCATCAGCCCCGCAGCGCGAAAGGAAGTTCTCAGGCGCCTGCTGGCAGAGAACCACCGCAGGGCCGCTCTTGAAACTCAGGCCTCTGCCACAAATGTGGCGGGCAAGAAGAAAACGGGCAAGAAATCTGCTGCCGCAGAACGCACGGGAGCGCTCTTCTGATGCCGGCTCCCCTAAATCGCGACATCAACTCCCGGTTCGAGGACTGGCTGATCAGTCCGACTGAGGCGCTCGATTTCGAGGTCAAGGGTTGGCTAGACATGGGCGACCCTGAGGCCCGTGGACTCATTGCCAAGGCGCTTATCGCGTTGGAGAACCACGGCGGCGGATTCCTATTGATCGGCTTTACAGAGGATCAGGGGCGCTTGATTCCCGATCCACAGCGACCGGCGAGCCTAGAGGCTTTCGGCACGGATGAGATCAACGCGATTATCAAAAAGTACGCTGAGCCTTCGTTCCACGCTCACGTGACGTTCCAGAGGCATCCAGAGACCGGCGAGGAGTTCCCCCTGGTCCGGGTCACAGGTGCATCCAGGGTTCCCGTGCGCTCGGCTAGCGCAACACCGAATGGAACCCTGAAGCACAACATCTACTACACGCGCCGCCCCGGACCGGCAAGCGAGGCGCCGATGGACGGGGTCGAGTGGGATGCCTTGATCCGTCGGTGCGTCCTTAACCAGCGTGCCGAGATCGTCGATATTCTTCGATCGTTTGTGCCTGCCGTCGCACCGGGCAACCTAGAGGCGATTGTCGATGAGCGTGCCTCACTGAATCAATTTGTCGCTGACTCGCTTGGCCGTTGGTCCGGGATCAATAGCGCGTTGCAGGAGGACGACCCTTCGAAGATCAAACACGGGTGGTACTCGTTCTCCTGCCAGATCATTGGCCATTCGCGGAATTTGCGGCCGGCTGAAATCCTAGATGCCATCGAGCGGTTGCGCAAATACACGGGCTGGCCCGCCTTTGTTACGTTGCATCAGCCTGAAAATAAGCCCTATCTGAGAGACGGTGCGATTGAGGCGTCTCTGACCAAACTGAAGCATCCAAGTCCGGCGCATGCGGACTTCTGGCGCGTACATCCTGACGGGTATTTCTATCTGTTGCGGGGCTACCAGGAGGACGACCTGGCCGAACTCGGAGACGCACGTGCACCCGGTACAGGCCTCGACCTGACATTGCCTGTGTGGCGTGTCGCTGAATTTTTGCTGCGGGCAGAGGAACTGGCCCGTGCGATGTTCGAGGATGGCTTTTCGATGCTCGTGCGCTGCGAATGGACCGGCCTTCAGGGCCGAGAACTGTTCGTCTTCAATCCCAGGCGAATGCTTTTCGGGGGGCATCATTGTGCGGAAGAGGCTGTCGTGACGGAGGACAAGTTCACCCAGCAGATGGTCACCGATCTGCTGCCAGATGCCGTAAAACGCCTGACGGAACCGCTTTATCAGCACTTCGACTTCTTTCAGCCTCCACGGCAGCTATACGAGGAGGAAATTGATCGCATGAGGAAAGGTCAATTTTGACCGCATTGGTCGGATGCATCTTGTGAGCCATGGTTGCTCGAACAACAGGTATTAGAAATGATCAAAGGTTCGCAGCAGTTGCCCATTCACCATATTACGGTTCGCGTCCCGTGGCATGACGGCGGTTGGGACGGGACGATTTGCAGGAATCCCTGCGCGAATACGTCCTGCATGGTTCTGCCGCGCATCGGGACTGGGCGTGACGACACCAAAGAGAAGGAAGCGGCTGGCCGTTCCGTCGAAAAGATGGCAACGGAGGACTTGCCGCCCTGTGTCGACGAGCATGGCACCTTTATGGCCAAGTTCGGTGTTCATCAGCTGAAGAATCATCCATATAAGAAAGTGGCTGAGAAAACGCATGGCCATTTCGAGCCCACGCCCTATTCGATCGAGCCATATTCAGCGGCAGCCATTCCTTTCAGGTGGATGCTCAAAGAAAACGTGGAGGGCAATGCGCGGAAGGGCGTGGACAGTCTCGCTGCGAGGCTGGCGCTGGACTACGATCCGGCGCGTGAGCCGGAGATGCCGGAACACATACCTGATACCTGGGTTCAGGAGGGGAAGAATCAGCGTGTCTTGTTGGATACGTTCTTTAGCGCAGTTCAACCTGAGGAATCGCTCGTCTTCTTCTATGCCAAGCGCACCCCGTTATCCGACGATCCGCGCCGAGTCATCGTTGGCGTAGGGCGCGTTAAGGGCGTCGGAACGCCGCTTGAATATGCTTACGCCAAGGATCGGCCCCGTGAGGCAATGAAGGGTTTCCTCTGGGAACGCACCGTTTCACATTCGATACGGGTCGATGGGAAGGGCGAGCGAGATGGTTTTCTGCTTCCCTACCAACAATTGCTGGAACTGGCTGCGCAGGACCCAAGCCTCGAGCTGGAGCGATGTGTTGCCTTTGCACCGGATGAGGCGTTTGAACAGTATTCCTACGGTTCAGAGTTGTTGTCGCAAGACAATGCCATTTCGTCGCTACTTGCGGTCGAGCGTGCGCTGCGCGAGATTAAAGAACTCATTTCAGGGTCCTGGGATGAGCATCGCAAATGGGTTGACCGCGAGCTAAATCGGCTATGGAAATTGAGGGGGGCGTTCCCAGGATTCGGGGCCGCGCTTAATGCATTCGGCATTCCAAATGGCAACCTGCTGGCATGGCATCTTGCCAGCGACATGGATTCCGAAGATGAGCATGACCCATGGACAAAGTTTGAAAGCGTGCTTCAAGACCCGGGGAAGCTTCCCCGGCATCTAGCTGGTGCTGTGGGGCCCAACACGCTTAAGAAGTGGAATGCGCTACAGCCGAATCGCAGAGCTTTGTTGAAGCTTCTCAGCCGATTCGAACTTTCCAACGATCTAGCGGCGCTATGGTTTACTCCTGAAGCTCGGGTACGAGAGGGCGCACGTGCGAGCGACGCGGAAATTCTCGCAAATCCGTATCTGCTGTCGGAGCACCGCGGACTGATTGCAGTTCCTTTTGGCACAATCGACCGAGGGTTGCTGAGCGCACCGAATATCCGCGACAAAGCACCGGTGCCCGAGCCAAGCAAGGTATCGGAGGTGATCGATTCCCGCCGGGTAAGGGCGCTGATTGTCGATCGGCTTGAGACGGCGGCCTTGGATGAGGGGCATACGC
Organism: Pseudomonadota bacterium; assembly: GCA_040753235.1. Lineage (GTDB taxonomy): Bacteria > Pseudomonadota > Gammaproteobacteria > Burkholderiales > Thiobacillaceae > Thiobacillus. The sequence goes on along the minus strand of JBFMET010000003.1, from coordinate 171,610 downwards.
TTCTGCCGGAGCCTTGGCTGGTTGAGCGCGTCAAGGCGCTGGGCCTTTCGCCCAGCTGTCCACTTGATGCAGATGTGATGCCGATATTTGACGATGAGCTGGGGCCAGTAGTTGATCTGGTTCTTGGTGAGGGCGGCTCGCGCTATTACCAGCTGAGCCGCTATGTCGATATTCGACGTTGCATTGCCGATCTGGTACGTAAGCGGAGGCGGGCGGTGCCGCATGCCAGTGATCACGACTGGGCAGGTTTGGTGGATGCGGCGATTGGCGACAAGACCCCCAGGCAGGAATGGGATGCCGCTGAAGCCGACGCGCGCGCTGAAAAGACCGCCGCCTTGAAAATGATCTTCGAGTCACGCATAAGCGTTTTGCTTGGGGCTGCAGGGACAGGCAAGAGCACACTCATCAAAGCGTTATGCAACGTACCAGGAATCCTGGAGAGCGGCGTGTTGCTGCTTGCTCCAACAGGGAAGGCCCGCGTGAGGTTAGAACAGACCAGTGGGATGGTGGGACGCGGACAGACGATCGCCCAGTTTCTGAACAAATACGATCGCTATGACGGGGCAACAGGAACCTATTTCATGAACCCGAACGCCGCCAAGTCGGCAGGTTCCCGGACGGTTGTCATCGACGAATGCTCGATGCTGACGGAAGACCAGTTGGCAGCAACGTTGGACGCGCTGGAGGGCGTAGACCGTCTGATTCTGATCGGTGATCCCAAGCAGCTGCCCCCCATCGGCGCAGGGCGCCCGTTTGTGGACGTCGTTAATCTGCTCCGACCGGACAACTTGGAGAATCTACGGCCGCGTGTCGCGCCGAATTATGCTGAACTGCTCGTGACGCGACGACAGAAGGCGGGCGAAGATCGGCTTGACCTCGAGTTTGCAAACCTTTTCAGTGGTGAGGAACAGACGCCTGGGGGCGATGAGGTGTGGGGCAAGCTTCGTTCTGCAAGGTCCGAGCATATTCAGGTGATTAACTGGACGTCGCCAGAGCAGCTCGATAGAGCACTTAACGCGGCGCTCGTCGAGCACCTTGGACTGAGGTCCGACGACGATGAGTTGGGCTTTGCATTGAGTTATGGCGCCACCGAGCACGGCGGACGCGCCTATTTTTGGCCCCAAAAAGGCGACGGCCAAGGGGCGGCAGAAAAGGTTGAAGCGTGGCAGGTACTGTCGCCGCTGCGATCTACTTCGGTGGGCACCGACGCGGTCAACCGTGGGCTTCAGTCGCGCTTCCGGACTGGCACGCTGAAATGGAGCGCGGAATCTGGATTTAACCGGCACATCCCAAGGCCATTGGGACCTCACCGTCTACTCTGGGGCGACAAAGTCATCAACGTCAAGAACAGCGGCAGGCGTAAGACGTGGCCTGAGGCGGAGAATGCCTACGTGGCCAACGGCGAGATAGGGGTAGCCACCGGGTTCTTTAAGACGAAGGGGAAGAGATCCGTCATAGAGTTACTTGAGGTCGAGATGGCCTCTCAACTCGGCCGAGTGTTCAAGTATTGGCCTTCCGAATTTGGTGCGGACTCTTCGCCACCGCTCGAGCTCGCATTCGCCCTGACGGTGCACAAGACGCAGGGTAGCGAATTCGGCATTACCTTTCTGGTTCTTCCCAATCCGTGCCGAATTCTGTCGCGCGAGCTCTTGTATACCGCATTAACCAGGCAGCAGGAGAAGGTCGTTCTACTGATTCAAGGCGAACTGCTTGAGTTTCATCAGTTCACGCTGGACACAGCGTCCGAGATCAAGCGAAGGATGACGAATCTTTTTGAACTGTCCCGGCCGACAGAGATCGTTGTCGGTAACCGAAAGGTTCTCCTCGATGAAAGACTGATCTACAAGACAGACCGTGGCGAGCTGGTCCGATCAAAGAGCGAGTGGATTATCGCCGACAAGCTGAACGCAGCCGGCATTTCATACCTGTACGAGCAGCCCATCATGCTCGATGGAGCCGAGCGATGGCCAGATTTCACGATCCACGATGATGACAGCGGTGTCACATGGTACTGGGAGCACTTGGGGCGTATGGATTTACCTAAATACCGCGAGAAGTGGGCGGTCAAAAGGGAGGCATTTGCGAAGATGGGCATTGTCCCTTTCCAAGATTTCAAGCCGGGCCAATCCAAGGGGATTCTTGTTACGACGATTGAAGATGGCTTGCGAGACGACCTAAGCCAACAGATCGGATCGACCGTTCGCCTTATCCAAGGAGAGGACGTCTAATCCGGCGCCGGTCATCTGATTAGGGGGGGCATAAGAATGACATGGGAAAAAGGGTCAGAAGTTCGACGCATTGATAACCCCGGCAAGACCGGCACGACGACCGGGCAGGTCCGTAATCGCGGTGGACTTAACTACCTTGGGGTGCGTTGGCAGGACGGGGCTTTGGACTACGTAGCTGAGGACCAGCTGGAGGAAGTGGCTGCCATCCTCTCAAAGGACCGCTTCGAGTTGATCGAGCTGGGGAGATATGGGCGCGCTGAGGACCTGCGCCGTAGTCTGACTCACGTGCACTTGTCGGGCCGCTTGGCGAACCTGGTGTATTCGATGGGGGTTACCAATACTGAGTTCTACGCGCATCAATACAAGCCCCTGCTGACCTTGCTGGAGTCACCAGCTGAAGGTTTGCTTATTGCTGATGAGGTGGGCCTAGGGAAGACAATCGAGGCTGGCATTATCTGGACCGAGCTTCGCGCCAGGGAAGACATGCGCCGCCTCCTGATCGTCTGTCCGGCGGTATTGCGTGAGAAATGGCGTGACGAGCTCAAACTTCGTTTCGGAATCGATGCTCAGATTGTGGATGCCAGGACACTCGCAGACGAACTGGACCGATCATCTGGCATTGGGGCCGCGAAGACTTGGATCGCGAGCTATCAGGCGCTCCGTCCGCCTCGGAACTGGCGTCCCGGCGCGGAGCCTGTCACCAAGAAATCATCAGGGCGACAGATTTTGGCTCATCTTCTTGATGAGCATGCGGAAGACGAGCCGCTGGTTGACCTTGTCATCTTTGACGAGGCGCACTACATGCGTAATCCCGAGAGCGCGGTACATCACCTTGGTGAAATGATCCAGAAGGTCTCTCACCAGCGGGTGTTGCTGTCGGCGACGCCAATAAACCTGCATAACGATGATCTTTTCCATTTGCTGCAGTTGTGCGACCCGTCCCACTTTCAGTACCCATCAAGCTTCCAGGAATTGCTCGAGGCAAACCAGCCACTGGTGGCAGCGCGGGATGCGGTCTTGAACCCAGCCTCAAATGCAGAACAAGTCATGTCATATGTCCGCCAGGCGGCAGACAATGACTTGCTTAGAAACTCGCGGCAGCTGGCGTCGCTCCTTGAAAGTCCGCCCACCGATGATCTGCTGTCTTACCCGGATTATCGGGCCGAACTGGCTGCGAGCTTTGAGCGCATCAATCTGCTCGGGCATGTGATCACGCGTACACGTAAGCGCGATGTTCAGATCGAACGTCCCAGGCGCGAGGTTCATCCAGAGAAAGTGTCGATGACGGATGCGGAGCGGCGCTTCTACGAATATGTGACGGAAGTGACGCGCGACTACGCTTGGCGAAGGGGCATTTCCGATGGTTTTCTGCTGGCGACTCCGCAGCGGCAGGTGTGTAGCTGCCCCGCGGCTTTTGCGCGTGCGTGGCTTGCAGGTGAAGCTGCTCTTGTCGAAGACATGTCAGAACAAGTGCTTGAAGAGGAGGAAGAAACTGGCGAAGAAGACGAGCTGGAAGATATCAGCGTGTCGCTCAAGGAGTTTCTGCTAGCGAATCGGCCGCGAGATCTGGATGCGGCAGAGTTGGAGCGCTCGGATTCCAAGCTGCAGCGCCTTGTCTCTGAGCTTGAGACGTATTTTTCTGATAATCCTGACGAGAAAGTCATCCTGTTCACCTCCTTTCGGGTGACAGCCCAATACCTGCGCGAGCGTCTGACTTCTCTGGGGATGCCAAGCATGCTGCTGTGGGGAAATATGGCTGACTCCAAGCAAGAACTCATAAACGAGTTCCGGGAACGACCAGATTTGCGCGTGCTCGTCGCAACGGAAGTCGCGTCTGAAGGTGTCGACCTGCAATTTTGTCGTCTGTTGGTCAATTACGATTTGCCGTGGAATCCGATGCGTGTGGAGCAGCGGATTGGTCGTATCGACCGTTTGGGCCAGAAGGCAAAGGTCATTCACATTTGGAATCTCTTCTACAAGGAAACCATAGATGAGAGGATCTTTAGCCGGCTTCTGACTCGTTTACGCATCTTTGAGCAGGCTCTTGGCGAGCCCGAGCCAATTGTCGGCGAGACGATCAAAAAGCTTGAGTCCAAGCTGCTAACCAGCTTCCTGACCCCCGAGCAGGAGGAGGAGGAAATACTGCGGGCAGCCCAGGCGCTGGAAAATGTGCGCCAACGGCAGGAGGAGTTGGAGAAAAATGCGTCGCAGATGATGGCTCATGGAGGGCTCGTGCTTGAACGGATCGCAGCTGCACAGGAGCTCGCTCGGCGTGTTACCGAGAGCGACCTGATTATCTACGTCCGGGATTTCCTGAATCGCCATGCGCCAGGGCATCAGTTTCGCCAGTTGGAGGCGCCGGACGAGTTCACAATTCAGCTGCCATCGACGACTGCAGCCGACCTTGATGCCTTCTGTCGCCGCAAGGGAATGATCGGCCAGACGGTTCTCGGCAATGGTATGCCTAGGCAGTGTCGTTTTCGGAACAACCTGACAAGCGCAAGCAGCAAAGCGTGGGAATGCATTCATCAGTTCCATCCGCTGATCCGTTTTATCAGCCATCAGCTTAAAGAACAGGATGAAGCATTTTATCCGTTGGTATCAGTACGGGTTCCAGCCCATGCAGACGCGAAAGTACCCCCGGGTGACTACATGTTTGCGTTACGTCGCTGGACTTTCAGTGGAGTGCACGAGGAGGAGTGGCTGCAGTCGGCTGTATGCGAGTTGAACGCGCGTGTTCCCCTGTCAGATGAACAATCCGAATCACTGATCAATCTAGCAAGGGTACAAGGAAGCGATTGGATCGAAGCCCAGCAATTCGTGTCATCGGACGTAGCGAGTGCGTGCCTCGATATATTGGAAATGCATCTTGATGATACCTATCAGAGAGCCAGGCAACGTAAACAGAATGAGAACGCAGACCGTCTGATGTTTCAGTTGCATGGCATTGAACAGCATCTACAGCAAAGGCTGCGGACACTCGAAAATGTGCGTGACGTACATGCATCGGCTGGCCGACATGGATTGGTTCGAGCTACCCAGGGTCGTATCGATAAATTGGTAGCAGCCATGGGCTTGAAGCGCGAGAAAATTCAGCGCCAGGAGCGCCTGCAACCTGATGATGCGCCTGTGTGTTCGGGACTAATCAGGGTGGAATAAACATAAACACGTGGTTGGGGGGAGGGGTAGCAATGAACGACTGGAAGCGCACGCTGCGTGAATTCAGGAAGACGCTGCAAAGCCAGATTCAGGATAAACAAGCTCCAGAAAACACTCTGGAGGCGAAGGCTGGCCATCGGGGGAAACCGGATACCCGCGGTATAGGAAAGAAAGATGTGCTAGCACGGCCAGTGGATCGCCAAACTACGCATGGCAAGGGGCGCACAAGTAGGCCTATACAGCCAGCTCCTGCGCAGCCTCGTGCGGCGCAGTTAGCGACCACAATGGCCCCGGAGCAGAAACAAAAATCAGCCCCCCCAAAAATCAGCCCGCCAAAACCTAAGGGGGTTCCTGAGGCGTTGGACACCGCGAACCGTATGAAGTTGACTAGGCACTCGTATTACATGACGCCAGAATCCTGGGTCTCGTCCGGTGCCCAAACACAGTATTCGCAGGTGACCGGTGGGGGCACGATGGACATCGTAATCGGGCTCGATTTTGGAACCTCATACACCAAAGCGGCAGTGGGCATGAGAGACCAGATCTTTCCGGTTAGTTGGGAAGGCTTGTCGGCGGGGCCAGACAAACATCTGCTGCCAAGTGAATACAGCGAGCTTGGCGACGGCAACTGCCAGATCGGGCAGGCACCTGCGGTGCCCGTTGAACGCGTGCATCAAAAGCTGAAGCAGCCACTTATCAATCCGGCCGTCTCGTCTGCCTGTATAGCGGAGGCCAGTGTATTTGTAGCGTTAGCCTTACGATATATCCGCGCTTGGGTCTACCAGACCCATGGTGGGAAGATTGGAACGAGTCAGATTCGATGGCTGCTCAACCTCGGTGCACCAAGTAACGGGCTGGAAACAGGGCGACTCGAGGCGGCCTATACAAAATTGGGCCGCATGGCTTGGGAGCTAAGCCTAAGCGGGGGCGTGATCAGCCTCGCGGACGCTTACGACCTTGCTGCAAAGCAAGACGGCAACTCCCTGCCGAAGGACTTGTTCGAGGTGAGCGTCCTCCCTGAATTTGTGGCTCAGATCGCCGGCTACGTCCAGTCTTCCCAACGCAGACGAGGGCTGCATGGACTTGTTGATGTGGGTGGGGGCACGCTGGACGTGGTGACCTTCATCGTCCACCAACGTGATGATGAAGATGTCTTTCCCTTTCTGGTTCCAGAGATCAGGGCGTTGGGAACGCAGATGCTGTACCAGAATCGACTGGTTGATGCGCCAACCCACGATGCGAGGATGTTGCCCGATGAACTGGCACCGGTTCTGGAACCGGATGAGTTTGCGAAGGCATGCGGCCTGCCGAAAGAACACATTTTGGAGCGTGACGGAATTCTTTGGAATGCTGTGCGGGACACAGTGGCTGGTGTGTTCTACAAGACGAGACAGAGGCGCTACCGTAAGGCAGAGGCGTGGACCGATGGATTTCCACTCTTCCTTACCGGCGGAGGGGGCAAGGTGGATGGTTATGCCACGTCGGTAAAAATGGGCGGCGGACGCCATGCACGTTCGGTCAACCTGATGCCATTGCCCCCCCACCCGCGGCTTGCGAATTTCGATGGAGGAACGGACGGTTATCAGCGTGTTTCTGTCGCGTGCGGATTGGCACAGGATTCTTTTGCTATCGGCAGGCTAGTCCCGGCAAGGGATGTGGAAGATGATGAGGCTCCGCGCGGATCAACAATCGAACGGCCGGACCGTGACGAGCTATATCCACACTAATATCGGAGTTTCGTCGGTAAGGCGAGGGGCATGTAGATTTTCATGCCAGTCGCTGAAGCATGCTTGCTGTTGCGCGCTCAGACACCACCATCACCAGCTTCATCGTCGCCCGCGTCATTCCCACGAACAGCTTCCGCAGTGCCGCTTCATCAAGTTCATCGAAATCGATCTCGGTGAAAACAATACAGGGCGCGGACTGGCCCTTGAAGCGATGCACTGAGTCAATGAAAAGATCGCCTTCGGAATAGACCGGGCTGCCGAGGAGGTCGTACTGGCCGGTGAAGGCCTTGAGGGCGTGCGGCCCCAACCTGTCGATCGGGGTGAAGCTGGAGTGCTCGCGGCCGCGGTATGTCACCACCGCGATCATGTCTTTCTTGAAACCGGCGCCCAGCCCCCGTGTGATAGCGGTTTTGGTCTTATCCATCAGGTCGGCGTGGCCGTCATAGGTGAGGATCTCAACATCCGACCCGTCGAGCGGACTGCCGGACTCGATGGCCTGCTCGGGGCAAACCAGCCGCTGCAAGTACGCAAGGATGTCGCGCGGTGTGCGGTAGTTAGTATTTGCGCGCAGGACGACCCAGCCGGGCAGCTCAACTGGAGGCCTGCCATAGAGATTCTGCATCGGGTCTTCCAGCCACCAGGCACGGCCATTTGGATTCAGCAGCTTGAGCAGGTTGTCGCGCCAGGCAGGCTGAAAGTCCTGCCCTTCGTCGATGACGAGTTCGTCGAATTGCCAGTCGACACCCGGGTGGTAATCGGCCATGAAGTCTTCCAGCGCCTGAAAGGCGCCTGGCTTCGAGAAATCAGGCGCCTGGCCGGTTGAACGCAGAATGCGGTCGCACAGCTGGTGGTATGTGGCGATGGTCGACCCGACTGGGGCGATCAGCGCGATATGATCGGCCAGCGGGCGGTTGTAGCAGACATAAAGCGGACGCCGGCCTGCAGCCACCGCATCCTGCAGCACGTTGAGCGCGAGCTGGGTCTTGCCGGAGCCGGCGGTGCCGATTACCCGTAGTCTGAAAGGTTCGCACTCGATACAACGCGCCCATTCCGCCAACCCGCCTGACAGGCGCGTGTAGAGGGTTTGTGCGTGCCCGGCCATGGTGGCGACGTCGGCAACCAGACGTAACTCATTCCTCAGGAAACGGTGGACCTCGTCAGCGACAGGGCTGGCCGGGGCGTCCTCCGGCAACAGGGTGCGGATGATGCGGGCCAGGTGCTCGCGCTTGGAGGCGTCCACAATCCGAGCCGGGTCGATGCCTGCAGTGCCGGGTTGCTTGACGTGATAGTCAGGGCAATACAGCAGGCTTTCCAGCGTGGGCTTGTCGCCGGTGCAATATTGATTGAGGCGCTTACGCAAGGATTCGGCCGAGTGCGCCATCTGCGCGGGCACAGACTTTTCCTGCTTGTCATAGAGCTTGGCCAGGCCGTCCGGCGTCTCGCTGAGGAAGCCGGACTTCTGCTCGATCAGCAGCAGGTTGCCGGCAGGGTTAACGATGGCGAAGTCGATCTCACCTACGAAGGCGCTGCTCTGGTTGACGCGGGTCCAGTGCACGCCGTGGTAGACGATGTATGCGTCGGGCAGGCTTGCTGCGAGTTGGGCGAGGGTTTCGACCTCGCGTTGCTGGGCGCCGGTCACCGGAAGTGACTGCCAGCCTTCTGGAACGATGCGTGCCATCAGATGTTTAGCGGAGGAGTCTCACAGGGCGACAAGCCTGTCGTCAGGCGCCACCCACTTAGGATGGCGTCACGTAGGAATGGCACATTCTAAGGGGCAAGCGAGCGTACGCGTCCCGACCCAGCAACTTTAGCGAGGGCGAGGGCTTAAATACCCCCTCGTGCCCAAAGACCAAGAGGCAACCATTCCTTTGTCAAAATCGCTCAGACTCTGCGCCTGCTGTATCAGCGTGTTCAGAGCCTTGTATTGCTCGATCGAAAGCGCTTGCGCCAACCCCAGAAACGCATCCTGAACGGGATCGTTGGCCAGAACGTCAAAGGGGTCCTGGGACTGGGCATCTGTGAAGTGTCGGATTTTGTCCGCAATTCTAAAAAGAATCCTATCAACAAGCGGTTCGAGATCTTTGCCAAGCACCGCATGCAAGTTGCTTACTGCCTTTTCGTGTTCATCGGCGCCGCACATGAACAAGGAGCGAAAGAACGACTGCATCGAGAACCATGCGGGTCGACCTACTTTCGGGGGGATGAAGGTCGCCAAGGGCAAGAATTTTTCTCCTGCCTGCGTGCCCATCGCCGGGCCATACATGACGCAAGCCATGCGGAGCCACTGCCGGCCGGTCAAATCGTCGTGGAGTTCGTCCTTTTGCAGGCGGGACGCCAGCCTATGGACTTCTTCAAAGCGCTTGTGGCCTTTGGCCTTGTTTGCCTTCTGACTCATGAAGGCCAGATTGCCTACGGCGTAAGCGCCGTTGTTGTTCAAACGGTCGATTGTCCACGCATTATCTGTGCCGCCACTCAGTTGCATTTTCTCAAAAGTGATTGGGCAGACCGGCTGAAAAATGGACTTGAGGAATTCAGGGGTGACGGCATCATCGACGCGTTTTTCTCGTCTGAGCGCATTACGCCGAAGCAGCAACCATTTTGCGACATATCGAAACTCCTCCTCATCGAGTTTTTCTTGCGGGCGTGGGAACTGTATTTTCCCCGCCTTGTAGCCATCCTTGATGCTCTTGGGTACCTCAGCGTGGGGACTCACACCGTATCGGGCATGGTCCCAACCGATTTCAAAGCCCATTTTTGTTGTATCCACTTCCATAAGGTATTCCTTCGTAGTTTTGGGAGGCAGGGTGCTCAGCAAGGGCCGAACATATTTGCATATCGGGGCCTGAGAGTGATTCTTGACCCCGCTGGGTGGGGGACTACTCGTTGCTGGCCCATGCTTGCTGGGGGGGGGGCTGTCACTCTCCGTGGCCGTTGAGGGCCTCCTTTCAATACGCGGGGTGGACGGTGTCAGCGAAACCACCGGACGCTCGCTATACGATGGGCTGCGTGCCTTGCTTCGAGCAAAGCCGAGGTGATGGCGTGTTCCTTTGCCGCGCGATCGCCGGAAGGCGCGCGGCGAGTCGTGGACGAACCGGCCACGACTCCGAGCCCCGTCTTTGCCGACAAAAATCAAAAAAATCATTGAGTTATATCGATTTGATATGGACGGTCCGGCGCGCTGGCCATAAAATGTTATCCATCATGAACGTTACGGTTCGACGTGCATGATCGGGGAGAAAGAACGCCTTGCGCGCAAGCGAAGGGAGGTTCGGCCACCCCGCTGCCGTGTCTTTTCGCTGCCACCTGCGCAGCTTAGAGTGCTCGTTCGCGAGTGATCGATGTTCGCCGCCATCCGTGCGGTTTCGCCTGGCCGCGGCACCGGGCATTTCCCCGCACACGCGGGGATGAGCCGAGCAGTAGCTTCCCTGGAATTTCGGGGATGAACGGAAGCTGTTTCCCCACATCCGTGGGGATTTTCCGAAGCAGTACCCCGCGCGAGCGGGGCGTCCGGCCGGATATTCGGTTGGGCATTTCCCCGCACACGCGGGGGTGAACCGAGTAGTACCTACCCAGAAGTCTTGGGGATGACCGGAACCGTTTTTCCACACCCGTGGGGCGGCTCCATGCAGTACCCCCGCGCAAGCGGGGCCGAGAGTGACCCGCCGAATAGGCGGCTTGCAATGATGGCCTCTGTTATCCGTCGTGTAGGCGGTTTCGAGAGTGTGAACGGTCGCATGACTAGGCCGGTGTCGAGATGCCGCTGTGTAGGCGGTTTCGAGAGCAAGAAAGGCCGCACGACTGGGCCTGTGATGAAGTGCCGCCGTGTAGGCGGGGGTATCCATCCGGAACGGCGAAGGGAAAGGCGTGCGCGCTGTGCAAGCACCCCGGGCCCGACCGGATGGGATCACCCAATCCCTTTCCCTTTTTTCCTGTTCCGCGGGGTCTCCGGCGGACCACGGCCGTTCGCATGGCCGAGCCCGCCCGGGTGAATCCTCAGCGCCTGCAGTGAGGCAGGCACGTCTCTAGCCTAGCGTTCCCAGATTACCCCGCCTTGCGCGCGACCGCGCCCGGAAAGCGGATCACGTTCCCGGGCAGTGACTCGGGCGCAGTATCCTGTGCCGCCTTCGGCAATGGCGCTGTCATCAGGTCGGACATGGTGATTCCGCTCGCCTTGGTGAGGCGGCGGAACCCGCGGTGGACGGTGTGTCCATCCCTGCAGGCGAAGGCTTCGTCGAGCCGCTTGGCCATGTGCTCGGCGCATAGGTGGGCGTAGCGCAGGAGCATGCGCACGTCGCGGTGGCCGCTGAACGCCTGCAGGTCGAGCATGGACATGGTGCCGGTGTCGGCGACGCGTGAGATTGCCTCGTGGCGCAGGTCGTGGATGCGGATCTCGCGCTCGCCGACGAAGCCGGCCGCCTCGCAGATTCGTCGCCACACCTGGTTCAGCACGGTGGTGCTGATGGGGAATACCAAGTTGCCGTTGCGCGGCAACAGCAGGAGCAATTCCACCAGTTCGCGTCGAAGCGGAAGCGTGCGCGGGCGGCCGTTCTTGGTCTCCGGCAGGTAGGCGGTCTGCCGTTCGAGGTCGACGTGCTGCCACTCGAGCGAGAGCGTCTCGCCGCGGCGCGCGCCGGTCATCAACTGGAACTGGATGAAGGCCGAGAAGATCGGCACCGGATCGAAACTCGCCTCCGCCGCGGGTCGGTGGATGGCGCGCGCCTCCTTGACGACCGCCTTGCGCGCATACACGGTGGGTGCAAGCGCCGCTTCGGCGTGGGCCTCCGCCATCAGTTGCCCGAAGCGGCGTTCGATCGACCAGGCGCGGTCGGCGTCGGTGGCGTGCCGCATCAGCGCCGCTTCCTCGTCGGCACGCACGCGGCGGTCGCGTTCGTTGAAGTATTTCGGGCGGCGCACGCCGTGCATCGGGTTCTTGGCGACGTGGATGCGCCAGGTGTCGATGGCGACGTTGCACACCGCGGAGAAGACATCGAGCTCGCGGTCGACGGTCGACGGCGCTACTTCCTCGCAGCGGTCGGCGATGTAGGTCTCGAAGTCCTCCGGCAGCAGTTGCGCGAAGGGCTTGTTGATCCACTTCATCGTGGGCAGCGGCGTGCGCACGGTGTTGCCGACGACGCGTCGCTTGCCGAGCTTGGCGAGGTTCGGGTGCGGGTTGCGGTGGGCGGCGAGCACGGCAGCGAGATCCTCGCGTGGCAGCCCGGCGTCCTCGAGCATGCCGTTGATGCGGTAGGCGATCGTCTCGAAGCTCTTCAGGCGCGGCGCCTCCTCTCGCAGGTAGCGGCGCAGCAGGTCGGCGAAGCGGGTTTTCCAGCCGAGCGTGTAGTCGACGAAGAGCCCGCGACGGCGCTCGCTCTCGATCTGCTTCACGACGAGGTCGGCCTCCTCGTAGGAGCCCACGGTGATGCACTGGTCGGGCCCGGTCTTGTTGCGGATCTTCACCTCGAAGCGGTCGTCGAGGCGGGCGAGCCTCGGCGCGAGGCCACGGCCCTTGAGTTCGGCGGCGTAGTCGTGGGCCTTCTTCTCGGCGGAGTAGGGGAAGGTGCGCGCGAGGTCGGGACGACGCGCGACGGTGACGCTGAAACGACTGCGGTTGGCGACGGTGGCCATGGCTCACTCCTGAGGCGGGGAGCGAGGTCTAGGAACCGGTGTTATCGCTGCACGGGGCGCCAGGCGGCGCGCAGTTGTCGCAGAATTGTCGCAGGGGCCCGAAGAGGCCCTGAGAGCAATTTGCAACTACTTGATCCGTAAAGGAAAGTGGTCGGGGTGAGAGGATTCGAACCTCCGACTCCTGCGTCCCGAACGCAGTACTCTACCAGGCTGAGCTACACCCCGAGGCAGATGGCGGATTCCGGACGGAACCCGATGTTTTGGCTTGGACTACCGGGAATTTTTCGGGTGGTCAGAAACTGCGGTCCACCGCGAAAGCCGCTAATTGTAGCAAAGCTGTTTTGGAATTTGAATCCGGTAGAACAGAAATTGCTGCGTTGGCGGTTTCGATTTCGCGTTGCGCCTGTTCGCGCGTGTACTGCAGCGCGTTGGTGTCCTTGATCGCGGCGAGCACGCTCTGGAATTCGGTGAGCCCGCCGTGCTCGATCGCCTGGCGGATGCTGGCGGCCTGTTCCGGCGTGCCGTGCTTCATGGCATACAGCAGCGGCAGGGTGGGTTTGCCTTCGGCGAGGTCGTCGCCGATGTTCTTGCCGGTCTTGAGGAAATCGCCCGAGTAATCGAGCACGTCGTCGATGAGCTGGAACGCGGTGCCCAGATGCATGCCGTAGCGCGCCAGCGCCTCCTTCTGTTCTTCGCTGCCGCCCCCGATGACGGCGCCGAGCCGGCCCGCGGCCTCGAACAGCTTGGCGGTCTTGTAGCGGATGACGCGCAGGTAGTTCTCCTCGTCGATGTCGGGGTCGTGGCAGTTGAGCAGTTGCAGCACTTCGCCCTCGGCGATGGTGTTGGTGGCGTCCGAGAGGATGCGCATGACTTCCATGTTGTCGACCGCGACCATCATCTGAAAGGCGCGCGAATACAGGAAGTCGCCGACCAGCACGCTGGCGGCGTTGCCGAACAGGGCGTTGGCGGTCTCGCGGCCGCGCCGCAGCTCGGATTCGTCGACCACGTCGTCGTGCAGCAGGGTGGCGGTGTGGATGAACTCGACCACGGCGGCGAGCTCGTGGTGCGCGCGGCCCTGATAATTGAAGCAGCCGGCCGACAGCAGCACCAGCGCCGGGCGCAGGCGCTTGCCGCCGCTGTTGATGATGTATTCGGAGACCTGGCGGATCAGCACCACGTCGGAATACAGGCTTTGGCGGATGACCTGGTCGACGGCTTGCATGTCGTCGGCCAGGAAGGTTTGCAGGCGCTCCAGGGACACGATTTGGACTTGTTATCGGAAAATCCCGCAATGGTAGCAGTCCCGATGGGCTTTGCCACAGCCCGGTCGGCGCAATCCATTTGTTTTTACGCTGCAAATCGTTTGACTCGCCGCAGGTTCGCCGCTAGAATTCCGCGCTTTCCTGGGTTCGTATTGGTTGGAGACCCCCCATGTACGCAGTCATCAAAACCGGCGGCAAGCAATACCGCGTGAGCGCCGGCGACAAACTTAAGATTGAAAAGCTCGAGGCCGACATCGGCAGCGAAATCACCTTCGACCAGGTGTTGATGGTGGGCGACGGCGCCGACATCAAGATGGGTGCGCCCATGCTTCGTGGCGCCACGGTCAAGGCCACGGTGCTGAACCAGGCGCGCGGCGACAAGATCAAGATCTTCAAGATGCGCCGCCGCAAGCACTATCGCAAGAGCCAGGGCCATCGCCAGTACTACACCGAAGTGCAGATCGCCGGCATTACCGCATAAGGAGCACACACCATGGCACACAAGAAAGCAGGCGGCAGCTCGCGTAACGGCCGCGATTCCGAATCGAAACGCCTGGGCGTCAAGCGCTACGGCGGCCAGCTGGTTGCAGCCGGCAACATCATCGTGCGTCAGCGCGGCACCCAGTTCCACCCGGGCGACAACGTCGGCATCGGCAAGGATCACACCCTGTTCGCCAAGGTCGACGGCACCGTCAAGTTCGAGATCAAGGGCGCTGCCCGCCGCAAGACGGTGTGCATCGAGCCGGTCGCAGCCTGAACCGCTCCGCCACCGCAAGAAGCCCTGTCCGCCGGATGGGGCTTTTTTGTTTTTGAGGCCAGACCATGAAATTCATCGACGAAGCGAAAATCCAGGTCATCGCCGGCAAGGGCGGTGACGGCAGCGCTTCGTTCCGCCGCGAGAAGAACATCCCCAAGGGCGGTCCGGACGGCGGCGACGGCGGCCGCGGCGGCAGCGTGATCGCGGTGGCCGACCGCAACATCAATACCCTGGTCGAGTTCCGCTTCACCCGCGTGTTCAAGGCACAGAAGGGCGAGAACGGCCGCGGCGCGCAATGCTACGGCAAGGGCGGCGAGGATCGGGTGATCCGGGTGCCGGTCGGCACGGTGTTTTCCGATATCAACACGGGCGCGGTGGTCGCCGACCTCACCGCGGACGGCCATACCGTGTGCCTCGCCCAGGGCGGGCGCGGGGGGCTGGGCAACCTGCACTTCAAGACGAGCACCAACCGCGCGCCGCGCCAGCACACGCTGGGCGAACCGGGCGAGGAATGGGAACTGGCGCTGGAGCTGAAGGTGCTCGCCGACGTCGGCCTGCTCGGCATGCCCAATGCGGGCAAGTCGACCTTCATCCGCGCGGTGTCCGCCGCGCGCCCCAAGGTGGCGGACTATCCCTTCACCACGCTCGCGCCCAACTTGGGCGTGGTGCGTGTCGACAGCGAGCGCAGCTTCGTCATCGCCGACATCCCGGGACTGATCGAGGGCGCGGCCGAAGGCGCCGGCCTGGGGCACCAGTTCCTGCGGCACCTGCAGCGCACGCGGCTGCTGCTGCATCTGGTCGACATTTCGCCGCGCTGGGAAGCCGGCGATCCGGTGCACGAGGCGCGTGCCATCGTCGAGGAACTGCGCAAATACGATCAGGAACTCTACGACAAGCCGCGCTGGCTGGTGCTGAACAAGCTCGACATGGTCGACGAGGCCGAGCGCGACGCGGTGGTCGCGCAGTTCGTGACGGACTACGGCTGGGAAGGCCCGGTGTTCGCGATTTCGGCGCTCGACGGCAGCGGCTGCACGGCGCTGACCTATGCGGTGATGGACTATCTGGGAACGCAGGCGCGGCCTGCCGAAACCGACCCGCCTGCGGGCGACGATCAGGCCGCCTGAGAGTCGGTCTCGCCGCCGACGCGCTTCCAGTCGTTTTCCTGCAGCGTCACCTGATACCGGGCCCAGCGCGCGAACTCCGCCGGGCTGCACTGCCCCTTCTTGCGGCGGCAGGTGCCCGCCACCCCCCTGAAATGGAACACGGTCTCGCCGGTTTCGGCATCGGTGGCGATTTCCGCCAGCTGGCGTACGCCCCAGGTCCTGCCGTAGGCGCCGTTGCTGTAGAAATAACCGGGTTTGAGTTCTTCAATCGTCATGGGTATGGCGTTTACGCCCTCTCCCGCGAGCGGGAGATAAGCAGCGACTTGCCCGCTTGCGGGCTTAGTCGATTGCTTAGAGGCGTTATCAGGGATGGGGTGAGGGCGAGCGAAGCGAGGCTCATGTCGTGATGCGGCGGTAGATGTCGGTGACCTTGACCGGCAATTGTCGCACGTCGTCGAGGATGACGTAACGCGCGGCGCCGTACATGTGCGGCAGGTAGTCGCGGGCGTCGCGGTCGAGGGTGATGCAGAAGGGGTGGATGCCGGTGCGGCTGGCTTCCATCAGCGCCATGCGGGTGTCCTCGACGCCGTACTGCCCGCGGTAGACGTCGAAATAGTCGTCCGGGCGGCCGTCGGAAAGTGTGACGAGCACGCGGGTGCGGGCCTCGACCGCATTCAGGAGCTTGGTCATGTGGCGGATCGCGAAGCCCATGCGCGTGTATTCCTGCGGGCGGATGCCGGAAATGCGTGCCTTGATCTCGTCGCTGTAGGCCTCGTCGAAGGTCTTGATGCGGAACAGTTCGCACCGCTTCCGCGTCGTCCCCGAAAAGCCGTAGATCGCGTAGCGGTCGCCGAGCAGTTCCAGCGCCTCGCACAGCAGGATCAGCGCCTCGCGCTCGGCCTCGTTGATCCAGCCCTTGGTCGAGCCGCTCATGTCCACCAGGAAGGCTACTGCGATGTTGCGCTCGGCACGATGCAGTCGCACGAACAGGCGATCGCTCATTTCGCGGCCGTCCTGGGCGTCGGCGAGCGCCTCGACCAGCGCGTCGAGGTCGATTTCGTCGCCCTGGGTCTGGCGCTTCTCGAAGCGGTTCTCGTCGCGCAGCGCCTCGAATTTCCTGCGCAGATGGCGCACCACGCCGGCGTGGCGCGCCAGCGTGTCGCGCACGAAGCCGTCGTGCACCGGCGTCACCGGCTTCTCGCGCATGACGCACCAGTTCTTGCGGTAGTGCTGGCGGCCGTGGTCCCACTCGGGATACAGCTCGGCGCCTTTCTCGTGATAGGTGCCGTGCCACACGGCGTCGGGGTCTTCCGGCTGGTCGAAGACGAGGTTGGGGTCGTATTCGCCTTCGCCCGCCGGCGCCAGGTATTCCGGCGGGATGTCGCCGAAATCGAGATACACCGAGGTCAGCAGCTGGCGGACGTCGTCGGGCGGCGCGAGGGGCGCGCCGTCGAGCGTGATCTCGAAATCGAGCGCGCCGTTCTCGTCGCGCACGCTGACCTCGACCTCGGGCTTGTCGGCGGGGGCATCGCGCGCCGGTTCGTCGTCGCTGGCGTGTTCTTCCAGGAGTTCCGCCAGCTTGATCCGCAGCCGCGCCTTTTCCTTGTCCAGACGGGCGGCGCGGGCGGCGGCGACCGCATCCGGCCGCAGCACGCCCTGGTCGCGCCACTGCGGACAGTCGTCGAGCGCATAGGCGGCGTCGAGCAGCGCGAGGCTGGCGTCGAGCGGGGCGTCGGGCGCGGCGAGATGCGCTGCCAGCGGCTGCCAGGCGGCGGGGAGCGCCGCGTCGAGCGTGGCGCGCAGGCGCTGCATTTCGCGATGGAGGCCGGGCAATTCGTGCGCGATGCGCGCCGACAGGCGCAGGGTTTCGAGCGCGTGCAGGCGCGCCAGCGCACGGTCGGGGTCGTCGTAACGGGCGCCGATGGCGGCGAAGTCGATGCGCAGGGTGCCGAAGCGCGTCTGCGCCCACAACAGGGCGACGGTCGCCTTGGCGAGCTGGAAGTTGTCGGTCTCGTTCGGCAGCGCGGCGACGAGCGGCGGCAGCACGATGCGCTCGCCGTCGGTCCAGGCGGCCTCGCCTTCCTCCAGCTTGAGGCGCCGCCCCGACAGGCCGCAGACGAAGTTGCCGAGCACCGGCGCGATGTCGTCGAACAGCGCGCCGGCGGCGTCGTTGCGGTGCTGCTCCTCGTCGAAGCTGTCGGCTTCCTCCATCACGCGCAGCGCGGTCTGCAGGCCGGTGCGGTCGAACACGTCGCAGGTGTGCACCGCCCACGCTTCGAGCAGGCGCCGTTCCATGCGCGGCAACAGGGCGGGCGCGCGGCGGCCAAACTGCCAGGCAAGCGTGATATGGGTCGAGGCGATGCGGCGGATCCAGCCGAGCAGGAAGTCCTGATCGTCGCGCGGCAGCACGGCGAGCTCGGCGGCGAGCTCTTCGACCTTGAAGAAGGTGAATTCGGTATCGAGCCAGACGTGCAGGCTGGCTTCCATCTCCGCTGCGGTGAGTGGCGCCAACGCCATGATTAAAGCGGCGCCATCAGAAGATGGAGGAGGACAACTCCTGGATCGCCTTCAGCATGTCGGCGTCGTCGGTCACGGCTTGCGCAACGGCCGACTTGCACGCGGTCACCGGCGAGACGCCGTCGGCGATGAGCTTGCCGGCGTGCACCAGCAGCCGGGTCGACGCGCCTTCCTCCAGCCCGCTGCCCTTGAGGTTGCGCGTCATCTGCGCGAAGCGCACCAGGTTGGCGGCCACCGCATCCGGCACGCCGGATTCGCTGGCGACGATGCGGCGTTCGAGCTCGGCCGAGGGGTAGTCGAATTCGAGTGCGACGAAGCGCTGGCGGGTCGATTGTTTCAAATCCTTCAGCACGCTCTGGTAGCCGGGGTTGTAGGAAATGGCGAGGCAGAACTCGGGCGGCGCCTCGACGATCTGGCCGAGCTTTTCCATCGGCAGGGTGCGGCGGTCGTCGGCGAGCGGGTGAATCACGACCATGGTGTCCTTGCGTGCCTCGACGATTTCATCGAGATAGCAGATGCCGCCGCAGCGCACCGCGCGGGTGAGCGGGCCGTCGACCCACACGGTCTCGCCGCCCTTCACCAGATAGCGGCCGACGAGGTCGGACGCGGTGAGGTCGTCGTGACACGACACCGTGATCAGCGGGCGCTTCAAGCGCCACGCCATGTGCTCCATGAAGCGCGTCTTGCCGCAGCCGGTGGGGCCTTTCAGCAGCACCGGGATCTGCTGGCGGTAGGCGGCCTCGAACAGCTGGATCTCGTCGCCGACCGGCTCGTAGTAGGGCTCTTTTTCGATCAGGTGCTGGGCGGGGTCGAGCGTGCGGGCATTCATGGGCGTCACGGGATGGGTTAGAAGCAGCCGGCTTCGGTTTTCCGGCGTTCGAGTTCGCGGATTTCCTGCCGCCAGGCGTCCATCTGCCGGGGCGATACGCCCTGGCGCTGCGCCGCGTCCATCTGGTCGAGTACGCGTCCGAGCTGGTCGGTCAACGCGTCGCAGGTGCGGGGGGCGGCCCGCTGGACGGGCGGGGGCGATTCCGCTCGGGGCGGCGCCGGAGTGGGCGCCGGAGGCGGCGTCGTGGCGCGCGTGGGCGCGGGCAGCGGTGAGGCAATGGGTGGGGGCGGCGCCGGGCTCGGTGTGGGCGGCGGCAACGGCGCCGCGGGGGGCGTTGCCTCGGGCAGGGGGGCGGTTGGCGTCGGCGTCGGCGCGCTGGGCGCGGGCGGCGGTGCCGTCCCAGCGGTCGGCTGGGCGGGGGCGGGCGGCTGCAGCGGGGAGCGTGCCGGCGCCGGCTTCGGCGGCGGGGGCGGCGGATCGATCTCGACGCGCTTCACTTCGCGCGCACCGCGGCAGGGCAGATTGGAATAAGTCACCCGGCCCTCCGCGTCGATGCACTTGTTCAGCGTGGCCTGGGCCGCGGCGCCGGCAGGGAGGAGGGCCGGCAGGGCGACGGACAGAAGCAGCGCGACCAGACGCATCGGTTCAGATTTCGCCGGAATACTTCTCGTCTTCGAGTGCCATTTTCTTCTGGAACTCGGCGTCCTTTTCCTGCTCGGCCAGGGCACGCCGGCGGGCGAGGCGCTTTTCGTAGGCGTCCGGACGCTCCTCGACGAATTTCTCGCCGAACAGGGCGTGGCGCAGGAAGTTGAGGCCGAAGTCGAGCAGGGCTTCGTCGTCGGCGACGAGCGTCGCCATGATCTCGACCGGGATGTCGTAGGTCTCGTTGAAGCTCTCGCTCATGACGAAGGCGCGGAAGCGGTCGACGTCGTAGCTCGCCATGAAGAAGAGCTGGTTGGACACCGGCGTCGGCTTGCCGATCGCCGGGCCGGCCGACTTGCGCTTGACCACCAGCTGGCGCCAGGCGTGGGCCTTCTTGTCGTACTCGTCGACGCCCTGGTCGCGGCGGTATTCCTCGATGGTCTGCGTCTTGTCCTCGAAATGGCCGAGGCAGTGCGACTCCTTCACCAGCGCGTAGGCGCTGCGGTCGAAGTATTCGTCGGAACGGCGCATGGTCAGGAGCGCGACCGGATAGTAGCGGCACGCCGTCGGGCGGTCCTCGTACACGCCGCAGCCCTCGGGCTTCATGAACTGGCAGGCGGTGCCGCCCTCGACCGGTTTCAGCTTGATGCCCGGCATGCCGTCCTTGTCCATCTCGTAGGGCACCGAATACTGGTTGAGGAATTCGCCCGACGACATGTCGAGGCGTTTCTTCAGGCGCAGGACGTCATAGGGCGTCAGCGGGATGTCGATGTTGCTGCAGCAGGCGTTCCAGCATTTGACGTTGCGATGGCAACGGAACTGCAGCTGCGCGTCGTCCCTCAGCATGATGGGTTTGACCGGACTGCCCGCGAAGGGCGAGTCGTTGATCATGTCCTTGAATTCGTTCTCGTTCATTTCTACTGCCTTCCGGGGCTGAACCCCACTTCTGTAACACACACACGAAAGCGCAAGGTTACGCGCTTTCGGCTGGATGCTAAACCTTGTTTGCCCTGCAGTTTTGAGGGTTTCAGGAAAACGGGCATTGCCGCCCAAAAAACCGGGCGCGCTGTAATGATTTGGCGACACCAAAAAAACGGGCGCCGCTGTCTCAATTCCGGCGTCGCCCAAAAAACCGGGCGCCGCTGTCTCAATTCCGGCGTCGCCCAAAAAACCGGGCGCCGCAAGGGCGCCCGGAGTTTTCTGCTCAACTGACGGATCAGTGCGCAGCGGGCTTGAACAGCTTGGACTTGTCGACCAGATCCACGTGGGCGCGCTTGAAGCAGTTCCACTGTTTGGAGTTCTTGTCGTAGACCGAGTTCACGAAGCAGTGCCAGTTCTCCTCATCGACAAAGTTCTTGTCCATGCGGTAGTAGAAGCCGGGGTAACGGCTTTCTTCGCGGAACTGGATGTGCTTCATGTGGGCTTCCGCCGTGAGGATGCGGTGGTAGTTTTCCCAGGCGCGGAGCAGTTCGTGCAGGTCCTTCGCACGCATCTTTTCGGCGTCTTCCTTCAGCATGCCCAGCTTGTCTTCGGCGACTTGCAGCATGTTCGCGTTGGTCTTGTAGTAGGTCGCGACGCCCGCCACGTACTCGTCCATGATCTTCTGCAGGCGGAACTGCAGCATCTTGGGCGTGATGTAGTTGGGGTTGACGTCGATCGCCGTGGTGTAGTCCTTGTGCTCGAGGAAGGTGCGCACCGGCTTGTAGATCTCTTCCACCAGCTGCTCGACGGGGGTGTCGAGCTCGGGCTTCAGGTCCTTGTTGTCGATGCAGTACTTGACCATGGACTTGGCGCACATGCGGCCTTCGGCGTGCGAGCCGGAGGAGAACTTGTGGCCCGAGGCGCCCACGCCGTCGCCGGCGGTGAACAGGCCCTTGACCGTGGTCATCGAGCGGTAGCCCCAGTTCCAGCCCTTGGGCAGGTGAGCCGGGATCTTGTCCTTGTCGGCGTGATTTTCATCGGTCGGGGCGCCGACATCGGTCGGACCCGACACCCAGATGCCGCAGCAGCCGGAGTGCGAACCGAGCAGGTAGGGCTCGGTCGGCATCAGCTCGGAGTTCTTCTTCTCCGGCTCGATGTTCTCGCCGACCCAGATGCCGCACTGGCCGACGCACATGTCCAGGAAGTCTTCCCAGGCTTCGGCTTCGAGGTGCTTCACTTCGCGCGGGGTCAGGGTCTCGCGCAGCTTGGCGAGCGCGGTTACGGTGTCCATGTAGATGGGGCCGCGGCCTTCCTGCATTTCCTTCAGCATCAGGTGGTTGCGCAGGCAGGACGCCGGCACGGCCGCCTGGCCGTAGGGGGGGTAGTCGTTCAGCAGTTCCTTGTTCTTCTGCATGTAGACTTCGCCGTAGGCGTTGACGGCCTGGGCCTTGAACAGCAGGAACCAGGCGCCGACCGGGCCGTAGCCGTCCTTGAAGCGGGCGGGCACGAAGCGGTTTTCCATCATGGTCAGCTCGGCGCCGGCTTCGGCAGCCATCGCGTAGGTCGAGCCGGCGTTCCACACCGGGTACCAGGCGCGGCCGGTGCCTTCACCGACAGAACGCGGACGGAAGATGTTCACGCAACCGCCGGCGGCCAGCAGGATGGCCTTGGCCTTGTACACGACGACCTTGTGGTCGCGGGTCGAGAAGCCGACGGCACCGGCAATGCGGTTGGGGTCGTTCTTGTCGTTGACCAGCTTGACGATGAAGATGCGCTCCTGGATGCGGTCCATGCCGAGCGCCTTCTTGGTGGCTTCGGCCACGATCCACTTGTAGGATTCGCCGTTGATCATGATCTGCCACTTGCCGGAACGCACGGGCTTGCCGCCGTCCTTCAGCGCGGGCAGGCCCTGCGAACCGTCGTGGCGCTCGCCGTTTTCGTCGGTCTTCCAGATCGGCAGGCCCCACTCTTCGAACAGGTGCACGGAGTCGTCCACGTTGCGGCCGAGGTCGTAGGCCAGGTCGTCGCGGGTGATGCCCATCAGGTCGTTGGAGACCATGCGGGCGTAGTCGGCGGGATCCTGCTCGGAGCCGATGTAGGTGTTGATCGCGGACAGACCCTGCGCCACGGCGCCGGAACGGTCCATCGCGGCCTTGTCGACCAGCTTGATCTTGAGGTCGATGCCCATCTCGGCCTTGGCCGCATCGGCCCAGCGCATGATTTCATAACCGGCGCCGCAGCAAGCCATGCCACCGCCGATCAGGAGGATGTCGAGTTCCTCCTGGACAACTTCGGGATTACCAAATTCTCCAGCCATTTCGTTTACCTCTCTCAATTACTTGCGAATCAGTTCGGCGGGGTTGCCAGCGCGGTAGCCGCCCATCACGTCCTTGGTGAACGAGCCCACGGACTGGATATCAGCCATCTTGGGCATGGGCTTGCCGCCGTAGGGGTCGATCGAGCCTTCCGGCGTGGTGCGGATCGGGAACTTGAAGCGCTTCAGGGTGCCGTTGCGGAACTTGATGGTCCACATGATGGAATCGGAACCGCGCAGGGGCTGCACCATGCCGCCCAGCGGCACGACGTCGGCGTAGTGGCGGGCTTCGATCGCCTGCTGCGGGCAGATCTTCACGCAGGAATAGCACTCCCAGCACTGCTCGGGCTCCTGGTTGAACGCGCGCATGGCGTGACCGGTTTCCGAACCGTCCTTGTCCAGCTTCATCAGGTCGTGCGGGCAGATGTACATGCAGGCGGTCTTGTCCTGACCCTTGCAGCCGTCGCACTTGTCGGTACGAACATAGGTTGGCATTACAGTCTCCTAAAGTTAGCTAACAATCCGCGTACGTCGCGGTCCGTCTAGAACTGAACCCGTCCTTGGCCGGGGCGACTCGCGAATCCGCTTCCGGTAGGCTCGTGTCCTAAAACCCTTGCCCTGTTTGGTCTGGTGCGATCAGGGCGGTGCCTCCGGCATGGCGGCCGGAGGCACAAATCATGCGGCCGAATGGCCTTTCAACTCGATTTTCACGTTCTGCTCGGCAGAAAGACCAGCGTAGTACTTCTGCAGCACTTTCGCGACCTCGGGCCGGCTGAATTCGACCGGCAGGTCCTGGCCTTCGGAGAGCATCGCGCGCACCTTGGTGCCGGACAGCAGGATGCGGTCGTCCTTGGTGTGCGGGCAGGTGCGCTGGCTGGCCATGCCGCCGCACTTCTTACACCAGAAGGTCCAGTCGATGTTCATGTTCACGGTCTCGAGCGAGCCCTTGGGGATCTCGTCGAAGATCTTCTGCGCGTCGAAGGGGCCGTAGTAGTCGCCGACGCCGGCATGGTCGCGGCCGACGATCAGGTGGGAGCAGCCGTAGTTCTGGCGGAACAGCGCATGCAGCAGGGCTTCGCGCGGACCGGCGTAGCGCATGTCCAGCGGGTAGCCGGCCTGGATCACGGTGTTGGGGGCGAAGTAGTTGTCGATCAGGGTGGCGATCGCTTCGCTGCGCACCTCGGCGGGGATGTCGCCGGGCTTGAGCGCGCCGAGCAGCGAGTGGACCAGCACGCCGTCCATGGTTTCGATGGCGATCTTCGCCAGGTACTCGTGGCTGCGGTGCATGGGGTTGCGGGTCTGGAAGGCGGCGACGCGGCTCCAGCCCATTTTCTCGAAGGCGGCGCGGGTCTCGGCCGGCGTCATGAACTGGTCGCCGTACTCTTCCTTGAAGCTGCCGGTGGACAGCACCTTGACCGGGCCGGCGAGGTTGTACTTGCCCTGCGCCATGACCATCTTGACGCCGGGGTGTTCGAGGTCGGTGGTCTTGTAGACCATCATGCACTCGTGGGCCTTGTCGATGGTGTACTTGTCGGTCACCTTGAGGGTGCCCATGATCTCGCCGGTCTCGCCGTCGACCAGCGCGACGTCGCTGCCTTCCTTGACGGTCTCGTCGTCGGTCGAGAGGGTGATGGGGATGGGCCAGAACAGGCCGTTCGCCATCTTGTAGCCGTCACACACGCCCTGCCAGTCGGACTTGGTCATGAAGCCGTCGAGGGGGGTGAAGCCGCCGATGCCCAGCATGATCAGGTCGCCGGTTTCGCGCGAGCTCATCTTGAGCTTGGGCAGCGAGGCGGCGCGGGCTTTTTCGGCGGCGAGTGCGTCGCCCGTCAGCAGCAGGGGCTTGAGTTCTCCGCCGCCGTGGGGGCGTACCAGTTTGGACATGCTGTCTCCTCGGACTTTGTAGGGATATTTAGAGTGGATGCAGGATAGCACCCGGTCCGGGGCCTGAATAATGCTTTATTTTTATTTGCGGATAAGCGGGTTTGATATTCGGAGAGGCAACAAAAAAGCCCGGCAGGCCGGGCTTTTTTGTGTGTTGGAACAGCTGCTTAGGCGTCGAAGAAGGCCGGCATGTCGGTCTGCTCGGTCTTGATGACGTCGACCCAGCAGGGCTTGGTCGCGCCGCCGGCGGCCGCCAGTTTCTTGGTCTCTTCGTAGAGCATCTTCCAGCGGTTGTAGAGACAGTCGCTGACCTTGCGCATGCCCGAGTCGAAGTAGGAATTGTGCAGGTCGCCGATGGTGCGGGTGAAGGATTCCATCTGCTCCAGCAGGTTGTGCGGGTAGCCCTGGCGGTTGGGGTCGGCGTACTTGACCATTTCGCGCTTGACCGCGCGGACGAAGACTTTCTGGCCTTCGGTGAGATCGGCTTCGGTGCGCGGGGCGCCGCCGAAGTTCATGACTTCAACGATGAAGCCGTTGAGACGTTCGCCGAAATCGAAGTTGGCGTAATCGACGTTTTGCATAAAGCCTCCGTTAGCTGATGTTGCTATCAATCGGGACCGGTGGGTCCGGGGTTTATCCTACGCCGCGCGACGGGGCTGTCCAGCCTTGGTCCGGGCAGTGCTTCAAGTTTATTGCCTAAGCCCTTGAATCCAGCGGGAATATATTTTGTCCGCCAGCGCGTGCAGGCGCGTGGTGCGGGCGTCCATGTCCGCCTGGATGGCGGCCGGCGTCTGCACCGCCGGGCTGTCGCTGGCGGCGATTTCGGCGGCGCCGTTTTCGCACCAGCTGGCGATGAGTCCGGGGGTCATCTCGACGTGGCACTGCATGCCGAGATGGCGGTCGTGCAGCACGTAGGCCTGGTTGGCGCAGTGCGCGCTTTCCAGGATGCGCACCGCGCCGGGCGGCAGGCTGAAGGTTTCGCCGTGCCAGTGGAAGCCGGGCAGGGGGCCGACGGCGTCGCCCACCCACGGGCGGGCGACGTCGGCATCGGTGACGCGCAGCTCGCCCCAGCCGATTTCCTTCACCGGATTGGCGCCGACCGTTCCACCCAGCGCTTTCGACAGGAGCTGGCCGCCGAGGCAATGGCCGATCACCGGGATGTCGGCAGCGACTGCTGCGCGGATCAATGCCAGCAGCGGCGGAATCCACGGCAGGTCGTCGTTTACGCTCATCGGCCCGCCCATCAAGCAGAGGCCGGAAATGCCGTTAAGATCGACGGGCACGGGGTCGCCGGCGTCGATGCGCACCAGCTTCCAGGGGATGCCGTGGCGGTCGAGAAATTCGGTGAAATAACCCGGACCTTCGGTCGGGGAATGGCGAAAAACAAGGACAGGATCCATGATGGCTTTCAAACGCAATGCTCTCGCGCTCATCTTAGCGGCCGGCGCTTCTCTCTGCACCTCCGCATGGGCGGCGAGCGTGACGGTGGTCGGCCTGTTCAAGGACAAGGCCATCGTCAGCATCGACGGCGGCAAGCCGCGCACGCTGTCGGTCGGGCAGACGCTGAACGGCGTGAAGCTGCTCGCCGCGGATTCGAGCGGCGCCCGCTTCGACGTCAACGGCAGCCGCCGCGAACTCGGCATGGGCCAGTCTTTCGCCGGCGGGGCGCAACAGGACGCGCGCCAGAGCGTGTCGCTGACCGCCGACGCGCGCGGGCATTTCTCCGCCGCCGGTTCGATCAACGGCTACCCGGTCACCTTCCTGGTCGATACCGGCGCGACTTCGATCGCCATCAGTGCGACCGAGGCGCGGCGTCTCGGACTCGATTACCAGCGCGGCCAGCGGATAGGCGTCGGCACGGCGGCAGGCACGATGCCGGCCTGGCGCGTGAGCTTCAACACCGTCAAGGTCGGCGGCATCAGCGTCAACCAGGTCGAGGGCCTGGTCGTGGAGTCCGGTCTCAGCGTGCCGCTGCTCGGCATGAGCTTTCTCAACCGCATGGAAATGAAGCGCGACGGCCAGACCATGACGCTGACGCAGCGCTACTGAGACCAAGCCTGGCAAAGCAAACGGGGCCTGCAATGCAGGCCCCGTTCGTTTCTTGCCGACGCCTCAGGCAGCGGCTTGTTTCTTGTTTCGCTCGATCAGCGCGTAGGCGCTGTGATTGTGGATCGACTCGAAGTTCTCGGCTTCGACGATATACGAATCGATCAGCGGCTCGGCGTTCATCGCGGCGGCGACGTCGCGCACGATGTCCTCGACGAACTTGGGATTGTCGTAGGCGCGCTCGGTGACGTATTTCTCGTCCGGCCGCTTCAAGAGGCCGAAGAGTTCGCACGACGCCTGGTCCTCGACCTTGCGCACCAGATCCTCGATCCACAGGAAGCCGTTGGTCTGGGCGGTGACGGTGACGTGCGAGCGCTGGTTGTGCGCGCCGTAGTCGGAGATTTTTTTCGAGCAGGGGCACAGGCTGGTCACCGGCACCAGCACCCTGGTGGTGTGGGTGTAGCGGCCGTTCTCGATTTCGCCGACAAAGGTGACTTCGTAGTCGAGCAGGCTCTGCACGCCGGACACCGGCGCGGCCTTATTGACGAAATAGGGGAAGCTCATTTCGACGTAGCCGGATTCGGCTTCGAGGCGCTCGACCATTTCGCGCAGCATGCCCTCGAAATTCTCGATCGAGATCTCGCGCTCGCGCGTGTTGAGGATCTCGATGAAGCGCGACATGTGCGTGCCCTTGAAGTTGTGCGGCAGGAACACGTACATGTTGAAGGTGGCGATGGTGTGCTGGACGCCGCCGCTCTTGTCGGCGACGCGAACCGGATGGCGAATGCTCTTGATGCCGACCTTGTTGATGGCGATCTGCCGGGTGTCGGCCGAACTTTGCACGTCGGGCATGCAAACACCGGTGTCGCAAATCTGGTTCATGGGGGGCTCCTTCATTTCTGCAGTTTAGACTGAGTCTACACGGCGCGAATAGTTGAGTAAACTACTCGGGTAATAGGGTTATACGTTGCCGGACCGCGCGCTCGATGCCGGCGGCGTCCAGGCCGCAGTCGGCGAGCATGCGGGCGGGGTCGCCGTGCTCGATGAAGCGGTCGGGCAGGCCCAGTTGCAGGACCGGGATGACCAGGCCGAGTGCGGCCAGCGCCTCGGCGACGGCGTCGCCGGCGCCGCCCGCCACCGCGTTCTCTTCCAGCGTGACCAGCAGGCGGTGGCGGTGCACCAGGTCGCGCAGCAGGTCGATATCCAGGGGTTTGACGAAGCGCATGTCGGCGACGCTGGCGTCGAGCGCTCCGGCCGCGGCCAGTGCCGGCGCGACGAGGCTGCCGAAGGCGACCAGGGCGACCTCGCGGCCGCTGCGTCGCAACACGCCCTTGCCGATTTCGAGCGGCGCAAGCCCGGGCTCGATCGCCGTGCCGGGCCCGCTGCCGCGCGGGTAGCGCACCGCCGACGGGCCGTCGTGCAGGAAGGCCGTGGTGAGCAGCCGCCGGCATTCGTTCTCGTCCGACGGCGCGGCGATCAGCAGGTTGGGGATGCAGCGCAGATAGCTGAGGTCGAAGCTGCCGGCATGCGTCGGGCCGTCGGCGCCGACCAGGCCGGCGCGGTCGATTGCCAGCATCACCGGCAGGTTCTGCAGCGCGATGTCGTGGATGAGCTGGTCGTAGGCGCGCTGCAGGAAGGTCGAATAGATCGCGACCACCGGCTTCACGCCCTCGCAGGCGAGGCCGGCCGCGTAGGTCAGCGCGTGCTGCTCGGCGATGCCGACGTCGAAATAGCGCTTGGGGTAGTCCTGCGAGAAGCGCACCAGCCCCGAGCCTTCGCGCATCGCCGGGGTGATGCCGACGAGCCGCGTATCGGCCGCCGCCATGTCGCACAGCCAGTCGCCGAAAATCTGCGTGTAGGTCGCCTTGCCGCCGGATTTCTCGGCGACGCCCGCCTGCGGATCGAAGCGGCCGACGCCGTGGTAGAGGCAGGGGTTGGTCTCGGCCGGCGCGTAGCCCTTGCCCTTCCTGGTGACCACATGCAGGAACTGCGGGCCGGAGAGTTCGCGGATGTTCTTCAGCGTCTCGACCAGCACGCCGAGGTCGTGGCCGTCGATGGGGCCGATGTAATTGAAGCCGAACTCCTCGAACAGCGTGCCGGGCGTGACCATGCCCTTCATGTGTTCCTCGGCGCGGCGTGCGAGCTCGCGGATCGGCGGCGCCACCGACAGCACCTTGTCGCTCGCGCGTTTGGCGGCGGCGTAGAACTTGCCCGACATCAGTTTCGCCAGGTAGTTGTTCAGCGCGCCGACGTTGGGCGAGATCGACATGTCGTTGTCGTTCAGCACGACGAGCAGCGGCAGTTCGGTGGCGCCGGCGTTGTTCAGGGCCTCGAAAGCCATGCCGGCGGTCATCGCGCCATCGCCGATCACCGCGACCGCGCGCTGGTCCGAGCCGGTCTGGCGGAAAGCCTCGGCCATGCCGAGCGCAGCCGAGATCGAGGTGCTCGAATGGCCGGCGCCGAAGGCGTCGTATTCGCTTTCGGCGCGGCGCGGGAAGCCGGCGATGCCGCCGGCCTGGCGCAGCCCGGCCATCGCGGCGCGGCGGCCGGTGAGGATCTTGTGCGGATAGGTCTGGTGGCCGACATCCCACACGATACGGTCGCGCGGCGTGTCGAACACGTAGTGCAGCGCGATCGTCAGCTCGACCGTGCCGAGGTTGGACGCGAGGTGGCCGCCGGTTTGCCCGACCGAGTTCACCAGAAAATCGCGCAATTCGCAGGCGAGCTGCGGCAGGTCGGCCGGCGCGAGCTTGCGCAGGTCGGCCGGGCTGTCGATACGGTCGAGCAGAACGTCAGCCATGCGTCAGAAGCTCCGCTCGACGACGAAGTCGGCCAGTTGGCGCAGGCGCTCGGCCGGCGCGTCGAGGCCGTCGAGTGCGGCGTGGGCGTCGATGCGCAACTCCTCGGCCAGTTCCTTTGCGCGCGCCACGCCGAGCAGGCTCACGTAGGTCGGCTTGTTGCTGGCGGCGTCCTTGCCCGCGGTCTTGCCCAGCGTCGCCGTCGGCGCTTCGGCGTCGAGCACGTCGTCGACCACCTGGAAAGCGAGGCCGATGCATTTGGCGTAATGGTCGAGCGCGGCGGTGACGTCGTCGTCGGCGCGGCCGCAATGCGCGCCCAGCAGCACCGCCGCGCGGATCAGCGCGCCGGTCTTGTGGATGTGCATGAACTCGAGTTCCGGCAGGGTGAGCGGCTTGCCCACGCTGGCCAGATCGATCGCCTGGCCGCCGGCCATGCCGCGCGAGCCCGATGCCTGGGCGAGCAACTGAACCATCTTCAGTTGGGTGGCGGGATCGTCGGCCAGCGACTTCGAGGCTAGGGTGTCGAAGGCCAGGCTCTGCAGCGCGTCGCCGACCAGCAGCGCGGTGGCTTCGTCGAATTCGACGTGCACCGTGGGCTTGCCGCGCCGCAGCGCATCGTCGTCCATCGCCGGCATGTCGTCGTGCACCAGCGAATAGGCGTGGATCAGCTCGACCGCGGCGGCGGCGTACTGCACGCGGTCGGGGTCGCCGCCGGTGACCTCGCCGGCGGCGAAGGCCAGCAGCGGGCGCACCCGCTTGCCGCCGCCGAGCACGGCGTAGCGCATCGCGTCGTGCAGGCGCTGCGGCGCGATGCGGGCCGGCGGCAGCACTGCGCCCAGTGCGGCTTCCATGCGGGCCTGGCAGGCCTGCATCCAGACGGCGAACTCACTCATCGGCGGTGTCGGCACGGAAGGCTTGCAGGGTGCCGTTCTCGAGGATCCTGACCTGCTGCTCGGCGTCGGCGAGCTGCTGGCGGCAGTAATGCAGCAGCTCGGCACCGCGCTTGTAGGCGGCGAGCGAGGCCTCCAGCGGCAACTGTCCGGATTCCATTTCACCGACGAGCGTTTCGAGTTCGGCGAGCGCGGATTCGTAATCTTTGGGAGGAACGGCGGCGCGGGGCTTGGCCATGCGAATCACCCGGCAGAGACAAAGAACGCTACTTTAGCAAATTCGCCGCGCGGACGCTCCCCCGCGCTGGGGGCTGTGCTAGACTGCGCGCCTTTCCCCGAACGTTTCAGGGGAGCATCCGTCAATCCGGTGGGCATCGGGGCGCCAGCCCCGCTACGTTTTCAATGGTGATCGTTTCGCGGTCACGCTTGCCGCTTCCGGTACAGACCGGAAGGGGGCTTGGTTTTGAGTAGGGTACGCCATGAGCGATCTCGCCGAATCCAGCGCCTTGTCGCTAACTTCGCCGCAACTGCCGGTTTCCTGGTACTTCGACCCGGTCATCCACGACCTGGAGCTGCAGCACCTCTTCAAGCGCGGCCCCGGCTACGTCGGGCACCAGTTGATGGTGCCGGAGGCGGGGGACTACCACGCGCTCGAAATGTTCGAAGGCGGCAGGATGCTGGTCAACACCGGCGCCGGCGTCGAGATGCTGTCCAACGTCTGCCGGCATCGCCAGGCCATCATGCTGAAGGGGCGCGGCAAGCTGCCGTCGCACAACATCGTCTGCCCGATCCACCGCTGGACCTACGATGCCCGGGGCCAACTCATGGGCGCGCCGGAATTCCCCGGCAATCCCTGCCTGAATCTCAACCGCACCGGCCTGCAGACCTGGCAGGGCCTGCTGTTCGCCGGCGGCCGCGACGTCAATGCGGATCTGGCCGGCATGCAGGCGGCGCGCGAACTGGACTTCTCCGGCTTCGTGCTCGACCGCGTGCAGGTGACGCAGTACGCCTGCAACTGGAAGACCTTCATCGAGGTGTACCTGGAGGATTACCACGTCGCGCCCTATCACCCGGGCCTCGGCCACTTCGTCACCTGTGACGATCTCAAGTGGGAATACGGCGACTGGTGGTCGGTGCAGACGGTGGGCGTCAATCGCGGCCTCGCCAGGCCGGGGTCGCCGGTGTACCGGAAGTGGCACGAGCAGCTCATGGCCTATCGCCAGGGTCGCGCGCCCGAGCATGGCTCGATCTGGCTGACCTATTATCCCGGCCTGATGGTCGAATGGTATCCGCACGTGCTGGTGGTGTCGTCGATCGTGCCGACCGGCGTCGAATCGTGCAGCAACATCGTCGAGTTCTACTACCCCGAGGACATCGCGCTGTTCGAGCGCGCCTTTGTCGAGGCCGAGCAGGCGGCGTACCACGAGACTGCGCTGGAGGACGAGGACATCTGCCACCGCATGCACGAAGGGCGTCGTGCGCTTTACAAACAGGGCATTTCGGAGACGGGTCCGTACCAGTCGCCGCTGGAGGACGGCATGATGCATTTCCATGCTTTCCTGCGGCGCGAGCTTGCACCGCATCTGGATGAAGCGCAGCTGCGGCAGATCGGGCCGCACCTGAAATGAGCCCTTGCGCTCTCCCCAACGGGCGGCTGCTTCCGCCCGTTTTTTTCGTCTTGCGGAAATGAGTCATCCCGAATGAAGTCGAGCTGGATGCTGGTGGCCGCCGCGCTGTTCGCGCTGATGAGCGTGCTGGTCAAGCACGCTTCCGCGACGTTTTCGCCGGCCGAACTGGTGTTCTACCGCTCGGTCTTCGGCCTGGTCGCGATCTGGGTCGTGATCGCCGCGCGCCAGCGCCGGCTGTTCGCGCCGCTCGTCACGGCACACCTGCACGCACATGCGTGGCGCGGATTCTCCGGCTTCGCGGCGCTGGTGCTGTTCTTCTATGCACTTGCCCATCTGCCGCTCGCCACCGCGGTCACGCTCAACTACACCGCGCCGCTGTTCCTCGCCGCGCTGTCGGCGTGGTGGCTGCACGAGCATCACGGCCGCAGCCTCGTCGGCGCGGTGCTGCTGGGCTTCGTCGGCATCGTGCTGCTGCTGCGGCCGACACTGCAGGACCAGGCTTGGCTGCCGGCGCTGGCCGGCCTGGTGTCGGGCATGCTGGCGGCGGTGGCCTACGTCAACGTCAAGCAACTGGGCAAACTGGGCGAGCCCGAGTGGCGGGTGGTGTTCTACTTCACGCTGATCTCGACCGTCGGCGGCGCGGCGTGGATGGCGTTCGCCGGCTTCCATGTCCCGCGCGCGCAGGACTGGCCCTGGCTCGTCGGCATCGGCGTCACCGCGACGCTCGCGCAGCTCGCGCTCACGCGCGCCTATCATCGCGGCCGCACCCTCACCGTCGGTGTGCTCGCCTTCACCACGGTCGGCTTTTCCGCCCTCTACGGCGTGCTGCTGTTCGGCGAGCGGCTGCCGCTGATCGCCTGGTTCGGCATGGCCGCGGTTGCTGCCGCGGGCATCTGGGCGGTGCGCGCCGCGCAACCGGCGCGGCCCGATTCGCTATAGTTCACCTATATCGCCAAGGAGAAGCCGATGATCAGCCTGACCATGCAGAACAACGTGATCGCCGTCACCGTGATGGGGCCGTTCACGCTCGACGACTACAAGGAATTCGAACAGGCGGTGTGCTACGGCATCCAGTTCCAGGGCACGGTCAACCTGCTGTTCGACCTGCGCGACATGCTGTCCTACAGCGTCGACGTGGCGTGGGAGGAAATGAAATTCTCGCGCGAGCACAAGAACGACTTCGGCCGCATCGCGATCCTGACGGGCGACCAGTGGGTGGCGTGGAGCATGTGGGTCAACCGCACCTTCATGTCGGCCGACATCCGCCTGTTCGACGACCTCGAGGCGGCGCAGGCCTGGGCGGCCGGCGGCGAGTTGCCTCAAGCCGCGACCTGATGCGCGGCCTCGGGCTGGCCGTCGCGCTGCTGGCCGTGCCGGGGTGGGCGGCCGCGGACTGGCGCGTGGTGCAGCAGACGCCGGCGCTGACGGTGGCGATCGACGCCGCCAGCCTGGAGCGCCTGGCCGACGGCGTCCGCTTTCGCGAGCGCCACAGCCTGCGCGGCGGCCGGCTCGACCCCCACAGCCGGCGCACGATCCGCGAAATGCTGCACAAGCGCCAGCTCGATTGCCGCGCGCGCCGCATCGCCACGCTGTCGCGCGCGGTGTTTTCCGACCACGACGCCCTCATCGAGCACCACGCCGTGCACCCGGAGCAGGCGGCGTGGGAGCCGATCGCGCCCGACGACCCGGTGTTCAGGGTGGTGTGCGGCGATTCATGACGGCGCCGGCCGGAACACTTCGCGATTCTCGTAGTAGTCGCCGCATGCGTTGGCCGCGTCCCAGCCGGGAATGCCCTGGATCGGCAGCGGCGGCAGTAGGCGTGGCGTGTCGACCGTGGCGAGCGCGCTGACCGCCAGCGGTTCGAGGGTGTCCGGGACGGGCGCGTCCGGGTCGAGTGCGTCTGTATCGATCAGCAGGCATTTTCCCGTCATCGACGGGAAGGGGGCCATGGCCTTTTCCAGCAGGGCATGGCCGACGACGATGAAGCGCATGTCGGCCATGACGCGCGCGCGCGTGTCCCGGAACAGCGCCTGCCAGGCGTGGTTCGCCAGCAGGCGCGGCAGCGCGGGGTCGCGGCTCGCCACCCACACGCCGGATTCGTCCAGCACCGTCAGCGCGTCGCGGCGGCGCCCGCGCAGCGGCCCGCGCTCTGTCGGGAAGGCCTCGCCGTGCGCGGCGTTCAGCGCCGCCTTGAAGCGCGGGAAACGCAGCCACACCAGCGCGTTCAGCGTGTCGTGCCAGGTGTCGGCGCGACTCGGCACTTCGCCGGTTTCGAGGATGCGGGCTTCGTAATCGCGCGCAGCAAGCGCGCCGTCGGGTGCGACGAATCGCAGCGGCAGGCCGCGCGCCTGCGTGGCGCCGCATTGCATGGCGAGCGCGTTCAGGGCGTCGAGCGTGGGCAGCCCGCGCGCGAGGTCGAGCGCGTCGATCAGGTCACGGTAGGGCAGAAAGGCGGGGTGGTCGAAGCAGCTCAATGCAGCGATTCGGACAAGGCTTGGCGATATTGCCGCGTCAGCGGATGCGCGCTGCCCAGCAGGTCGAACAGCGCCAGCAGGCTGGTGCGGCCGATGTCGTGGCGAAAGCCGCGGTCGGCACGGGCGATGGCGAGCAGCTCCTCCATCGCGCCGGCAAAATCGTCCGCGGCCAGCAGCACCGCGGCACGCTGGTAGCGCGCCTCGAGGTCGTTGACGTCGGCGGCGAGGCGCGCATCGAGTTCGGCCAGCGGCGGCGCCTGGCGTGCGGTTTCGGCCAGACTCAAGTGGGCATGCAGCGGCGCGATCAGGGCGTCGGCGCGTGCCTCGGGCGGCAGGCTGTCGAGCAGCTTCAAGGCCTGCGCGCCTTCGCCCTCGGCCCACAGCAGCTTGGCGAGGTCGCGCGGAATCGCCAGGTTGTCGGGCTCGGCGAGCGCCGCGTTGGCGAGCAGCATGCGCGCCTGCTCGACCTTGCCCGACTGCCAGGCCGCCACGCCGAGCGCGTGGGCGCGGTTGGCATCGCCGGCGATGAAGCGGTCGAGGACTTCACGGAAGCTGCTGTCGGGATCGGCGCCGTGGATGGTGTGCGCGACTTCGCCGCGCCAGAAGAACTTCACCGTCGGCACCGAGTTCACGCTGAAGCGGCGCGCCAGTTCCGGCAGGTCGTCGGCGTTGAGCATCACCAGCAGGAACTTGCCGCCGTACTCCGCGGCGAGCTTGACCAGGCGCGGCATCAGGATGAAGCAGGGGCCGGCCTTGGGCGTCCAGAAATGCACCAGCACCGGGCCCTTGTGCGAGTTCTCCAGCACCAGGCGGTTGAAGTTCTCGGCGCTGGCGTCGAACACGTAGGGCGACAGCGCCATCAGACAAAGTCCCCGGTCTGCGCGAAGCGGTCGCAGGCCGCGACGAGTTCGCGTGCGATGCCCGGCTCGAACGCCGAATGGCCGGCGTCCGGCACGATCACGTAGCGCGCCTCGGGCCAGGCGCGCGCCAGTTCGTCGGCCGAGACGATGGGGCACACCGCGTCGTAGCGGCCCTGCACGATGACGCCGGGAATGCCGCGGATGCGGTCGACGTGGGCGAGCAGGCTGTTGTCGGGCAGGAAGATGTCGTTGACGAAGTAGTGCGCCTCGATGCGCGACAGCGACAGCGCGGTGCGGTCGCTGCCGAACGCGGCGACGAGCTCGGGGTTCGGCAGCAGCGTCGAGCAGGCGGCTTCGAAGGTGGCCCATTGGTAGGCCGCAGGCTGGTGAACCGCAGGGTCGGAGTCGATCAGGCGACGATGGTAGGCGGCGAGCAGGTCGCCGCGTTCGGCTTCGGGGATGAACTCGGCGAGCGTGCGCTGCGCCTCGGGGAAGAAGGCGCGGATGCCGTACAGGAACCAGTCGATTTCGCTTGTGCGGCACAGGAAAATGCCGCGCAGCACCAGTCCCGTGCAGCGGTCCGGGTGCGCCTCGGCGTAGGCGAGCGCGAGCGTCGAGCCCCACGAGCCGCCGAACACCAGCCAGGAATCGATGCCGAGCGCGACGCGCAGCGCTTCCATGTCGGCGATCAGGTGCGGCGTGGTGTTGTCGGCGAGTTCGCCGTGCGGCGTCGAGCGGCCGCAGCCGCGCTGGTCGAACAGGACGATGCGGTAGCGTGCCGGATCGAAGAAGCGCCGCTGCGCGGGCGAGGTGCCGGAACCGGGCCCGCCGTGCACGAACAGCACCGGGATGCCGTCCGGGTTGCCCGAGGTTTCCCAGTAGAGGCGGTGGCGGCCGCCGGTGTCGAGCATGCCGCTGGCGTAGGGTTCGATGGGCGGATAGAGCACGGGGGTGTCGGGCATGAAGATCTCCGGTGTTGCCCGCATGATATCGCCCGGGCGGTCGGGCCAGAAGACGCCGCCCGGCCGCGGCCGCCCCTTCGTCGTGTCGTCGCCGTGGGCGTCGGCTCAAGTGCGGGGAGCGGACGGTCGTTGATGCGGGTGCAAGCGGCCAAGCCCTTGCATGCCAACAACGATACGAGGAGCACATCCATGCGTCACACCGTGAAAGTGGCCCTGCTGGGCCTGGGCGAAGTCGGCGAGAAATTCGCCGAGCATTTCCTGGAAAAAATCCAGGAAGAACACGTCAATGTCGAGATCGTCGCGGTTGCCCACCGCGATCTCGAATCGCCGGTCGCGCTCGGCTTCGCGCACAGCAAGGTGCCGGTGTTCCGGGACGCGATGGAAGTCGTGTCGCTGGGGGACAAGGTCGACATCGTCTTCGACCTGACCGGCAATCCCGAATTGCGCAAGCAGCTGCGTGCGGCGCTGCAGGAAACCCGCAACCAGCACACGGTCATCGCGCCCGAAGTGGTCGCGCATCTGCTGTGGAATTTCTTTGGCGAGGGCGAACTGCCCCACAGCGAGCGCACCGGCTATTGATCGATCGCGGGCGCCCATTTTGCGCCCGTCGTGGCAGAATCACCGCATCCTGGCTGGTAAACGCTCGATGCAATGACTGCCCCTTTCAAATCGGCCCATGCGGCCGACCCCGACTGGACCCGTGCCGCGCAGGCCTGCGTGGATCAGCTCGGTGCGATCCCGGCGGCGGCCACGCTGGGCTTCCTGTATGTGTCGGACGCCTTCGTCGCCGATCTGCAGGCCATCCTGGCTTTCTTCAGGCAGGCGACCGGCGTGCCGCACTGGACCGGCAGCGTGGGCGTCGGCGTGTGCGCGGCCGGCGTCGAGTATCTCGAAGAACCTGCGATGGCGGTGATGCTGGGCGAATTCGATGCCGCCGATTTCCATATGCTGCCGGCGCTGCGCAGCCCGGCCGACGTCGCGGCGCTGCCGACCGACGCCTACTTCGCCGTGGCGCACGGCGACCCGTCCAACCCGCGCATCCAGGAACTGATCGAGGCGCTCGCCGCGCATACCGCCAGCGGCTTCGTCGTCGGCGGGCTGTCGAGTGCGCGCGGCGAATCGGCGCAGATCAGCGACGGCGTCGTCAGCGGCGGGCTGTCCGGCGTGCTGTTCGGCGAGCGGGTCGTGATCGCGACGCGTCTGTCGCAGGGCATCTCGCCGCTGGGAGGTCGCCACACCATCACCAGCGGCAACAAGAACATCGTCGCCACGCTCGACCACCGGCCGGCGCTCGACGTGATGAAGGAGGAGATCGGCGAGGTGCTGGCGCGCGACCTGCGCCGTGCCGCGGGCTACATCTTCGTCGGCCTGCCGGTTCGCGGCTCCGACACCGGCGACTACATGGTGCGCAACATCCTCGGCGTCGACCCGCAGAATCACCTGGTGGCGATCGGCGAAATCATCGAGCCGGGCGACGAGCTGCTGTTCTGCCGGCGCGACCAGCAGACCGCCGAGGACGACCTGCGGCGCATGCTGGCGTCGATCCGCGCCCAACTGAAGTCGCCCGCCCGGGGCGGCGTGTATTATTCCTGCCTGGGACGCGGCCGGCACATGTTCGGCGAGCCGAACCGTGAGCTCGGGTTGATCCGCGAGTCACTCGGCGACGTCCCGCTGGTGGGTTTTTTCGCCAACGGCGAAATCTCCCACGATCGCTTGTATGGCTATACCGGGGTGCTCACCCTGTTCGCCTGACCGGATTCAAGGAGACACACATGACGCTGCACGCAATGAAGGAAGAAGAAGTCCGGCTGCTGCGCGAGGAAATCGAGCTGTTGATGAGCGAGCGCCGCCAGTTGCTGCAGGTGACCGGCGCCGCGGCGGTTTTCGTCGCCAATCTCGATACCGACAGCCTGCCGGACGAACTGGACACCATCGACGCCGCCGAGATGCTGGCCGAGCAGTTGAACAGCCTGTCCGAAGAAACGCTCAAGGACGCACTCGAATCGGTGCGTGCCGAAGTCGATCGATCGCAGTAAGCCGCCTCGCCCGGCCCACCCGTCGCTTGCCACGCCTCGCCGACTTTCGCCGTTTCGCCCTGATCGCCGTCCTGACGGCGGTGGTCTACGCACTGGCCGGCTGGCTCAGCCTGCGCATCTCCACCGTTATCGTCGAGGTGATCGCTGCCGTCTGGCTGGCGGCAGGCGTCGGCGCGGCTGCCAGCCTGCGCTTCGGCTGGGCCGGGGTGTTCGGCGTATTGCTGGGAGCGCTGGCCGTCGGCAGCCGCCTGCTGCCGTTCGAGGACGCGCTGCGCTTCGCGCTGGCGGCCGCCGTCGGGTCGGCCGTCATCGGTTTTCTGCCGCGCTACCTGCAGCCCTTCAGCGCGGCGCTCGATTACGTCTCCAGCGTGGCGAAGTTCGCGCTGGTCAGCGTGCCGCTCGGCTGCCTGGTCAGCGCCGTGGCAGGCGTGCTGAGCCTGCACTTTTTCCTCGACCTGCCGGCCGATCGGGTCCTCCACGGGATCCTGCTGTGGTGGCTGGGCAACCTGGTCGGGGTGTATCTGGTGGCGCCGGTCATCCTCAGCTACGCACGGCGCGACCTGCTGCCGACGGGCAAGGCCGCACGCCTGGAAGCGCTGGTGCTGGCGGCCGGCATGCTGTCGCTGACGCTGGGCGCGATGTATTACGTCGAACCGCTGCGTCCCGCCGAGATCGTGCTGTTCGTGATGATGCCGGCGGTGCTGTGGGCGGCGCTGCGGTTTTCGGTGACCGGCGCGGGCGTGGCGATCTTCCTGGCCGCGCTGATCGTGCTCTTCCTCACGATTGCGATGAGCGGCGGGATCGGCGCCGCCACGCCTGCGCGCGACGTCCTTGCCCTCCAGGTGAGCATGATCACCATGGCCATGGGCGGCATGTTCGTGTCCGCGGCGCTGGCCGAGCGGCGCTACTCGGAAATGCGGCTCGACATGCTGGCCAACCACGATCCCCTGACCGGCCTGCCCAACCGTTTCTACTTCCAGGATTTCCTGAACCATGCGCTGGCGCGTGCGCAGCGCGAAAAGGCGCAGGTTTCGCTGCTCTTCATCGACCTCGACCGCTTCAAGCACATCAACGATTCGCAGGGCCACGAGGTCGGAGACCAGGTGCTGCGCATCGTTGCCAGCCGGCTGGAGGACGAGCTGCGGGCGGACGATTTCGTCGCGCGCCTCGGCGGCGACGAATTCGCCGTCATTCTGGTGCACCCGCCGGCCTCGCGCGCCGCCAGCCGGGTGGCGCGCAAGCTGATCAAGGCGGTGAACGAACCGTTCAAGCTCAAGCAGCGGCGCTACGCCATCGGCGCGAGCGTCGGCATCAGCGTCTATCCGGACGACGGCATCGACGCGCACAGCCTGCTGCGGCAGGCCGACCTGGCGATGTACCAGGCCAAGCAGCGGCACAGCGGCTTCGAGTATTTCCAGACCGAGCTCAACACCGTCGCGCAGCAGCAGCTCACGGTCGAGAGCGGCCTGCGGCAGGCGATCGGCCGGGAGGAACTGGCGCTGGTGTACCAGCCCAAGGTCGATCTGGCCAGCGGCCAGGTGGTGGGGCTGGAGGCGCTGATCCGCTGGCTGACGCGCTCGGGCAACATCATCGGCCCCGAGCAGTTCATTACGGTGGCGGAGGAGACCGGCCTCATCGTGCCGATCGGCCGCTGGGTGATCCGGGCGGCTTCCGATCAGTGGGTGGCATGGCAGGCGGCCGGGCTCAACCCGCCGCCGGTGGCGGTCAACCTGTCGCCGCGCCAGTTGTCTGATGCGGGACTGGGCGACGACATCGACGTCATTCTCAGGGAGACGGGCATGGACCCGGCCTTCCTGCAGCTGGAGGTGACCGAAAGCGCGGCGATGGACGACCCCACGCATACCTTCGAGATGCTGACCGCGCTGCGCGAGCGCGGCCTCCACCTCTACATCGACGACTTCGGCACCGGGCATTCCAACCTGGGGCAACTGAAGCGCATGCCGATCGACGCGCTGAAGATCGACAAGCGCTTCATCGACGACGTGCTGACCGACAAGGACGACGCGGAGATCGCCACCGCCATCATCCGGCTGTCGCACGCCCTCAACATGAGGGTGGTCGCCGAAGGTGTGGAATCGGCCGAGCAGGCGGTGTTTCTGCGGCAGAACGGGTGCGACGAGATCCAGGGCTTCGTCGTCAGCAAACCGCTGCCGCCCGATCGGGTCCGCGACCTGTTCGGGCAGCGTTTTACCTTCTAGGCACTTTGGGGAAGCGGGCCGCCGTCGCGGCCCGCAGCGTCAGGCCTTGCCCTTGCCCCCGATGACCGGCAGGGCACCGCCGCAGGCCTCGACGTCGGGCGGCAGGGTGTAGAACCACATCTGCCACATCGACACCACCCACTGCACCGTGAAGGAGATGCCCATCAGCACGCCGCTGACGATGATGAACCAGGCGAAGCCGGGAATCCACTTGGTCAGGTACCAGGAGAAGATGTCGGTGAGGATGGTGAGGAAGGGCAGCACGATGACGACGCACTTCAGCCACAGCGGCCGCATGTACGAATGGGTGAAGATGCTGCTGACGATGAAGAAGATGAAGGTGATACCGAACAGGTGGATGTGCGAGACGCGCACCAGGGTCGGGATGGTCGCGCCGGTATCCCGGGCCACGATTTTCATCACTTCTTCCTGAGTGGTCAGGAGCGGAATGTGGGGGTTGCTGCCGTCGTGGCAGGCGACGCAGCGCGCTTCCATGATCGGCTTGATCTGGGCGTCGTAGGCGGCGGGGTCGGCACCCGCGTCCACCCACTTGAAAATGACCGCGCGCTCCTCCTCCGGCAGCATGCCGGCCATCGGGCCTTTCAGCGCCGAGACGAGGCGCGTGTCGGTTTCGCTGCCGTGGTAGGCGATGCGGATGTCCTGCGCCGAAATGCTCTTCGGATTGCCGTCGAGGCCGGCGTGGCTGAAGAACACCTGCAGCATGGCGAACAGATAACCCGTGCCGAGGACCAGCAGCGTCATGGTGTAGACCATGCGCGTCGACATCGGCAAGGCGCTGAAGTGGAAGTAAGCACGGTTGCTGTCGGTCATGGCTCGACTCCGGGTGGTGGAAGGGGGAAGGGATCAGAACTTCGCGCCCTGGTCGATCCAGGCGGCGATCTTGGCGATGTCGGCCTCGGGCAGCGCGGTGGAGCCGTGCGGCATGCGGATCGACGGGTCGGCCTGGCCGGACACCAGGCGGTAGAGCGTGCTGCTCACGCTCGACCCCGGCACGATCACGGCGCCGAACTTGGTGCCCTTCAGCAACGCTTCATGGCTGTCCATGCGCAGGCCGGACTTCTCGTAGCCGGGGCCGCCGGGCACGTGGCACGACACGCAGTTGGCGTCGAGGATGGGCTTGATGTCGGCCTGGTAGGTCACGGCCTTCTCGCCGCAGCCGGTTTGCAGGGTGACGAAGGCCAGGGCGGACAGGGCGAGCAGGGCGAAGCGTTGGGTCATGGTGGGCTCCCGTAGGTTTGTTGTTAAGTGAATGCTAATGTAGGAAAAGGCTTAATTCAAGAGTTAAAGGTATTTTTATTGCTTGATTACAATGGCTTGATTGGAGTGCGGGCGGCGAGGTGGCAAACATGCTGCGCGCACCACGTCGTGTTTATAGCTCAAGTAGCGGCGTGCGTGAATGCCGGCGGCGTGGGCGCCGCCGCCGGCGGGACGCTCAGGCGAGCAACTGGCCGAGCACGAAGGGCAGGATGCCGCCGCGGTTGTAGTACTCGACCTCGATCGGCGTGTCGATGCGCAGCGTGAGCGCGACGCGCTCGGTCTTGCCCTCGGCGCGGTGGATCACCAGCGTCACGTCCTGCTGCGGGGTGATGCCGTTCTCGGTGCCTTCGAGGTCGAAGGTTTCGCTGCCGTCGAGCTTCAGCGAAGCCGCGTCGACGCCGTCCTTGAACTGGCAGGGCAGCACGCCCATGCCGGCGAGGTTGGCGCGGTGGATGCGCTCGAAGCTCTTGGCGACCACCGCCTTCACGCCCAGCAGCGTGGTGCCCTTGGCCGCCCAGTCGCGGCTGGAACCGGTGCCGTATTCCTCGCCGGCGAAGATCATCAGCGGCGTGCCGTCTTTTTGATACTGCATGGCGGCGTCGTAGATCGGCAGCTGCTGGCCGTCCTTCAGCGTGATGCCGCCTTCGGAGCCGGGGATCATCAGGTTCTTGATGCGCACGTTGGCGAAGGTGCCGCGCATCATGACTTCGTGGTTGCCGCGGCGCGCGCCGTAGCTGTTGAAGTCGGCTTTCTGTACGCCGTGCTCGGTGAGATAGAGGCCGGCCGGCGAGGTCGGCTTGATGCCGCCGGCCGGGCTGATGTGGTCGGTGGTGACCGAATCGCCGAAGATCGCCAGCGCGCGTGCGCCCTGGATCGCGATGTTGGCGGCCTTCTCGCCGACGAAGAAGGGCGGCTCCTGGATGTAGGTCGACTTCGCGTCCCAGGCGTATACCGCGCCGGTGGGTGCCGGCACCTTGTCCCACAGCGGGTTGTCGGCGCCGACGTTGGCGTAGCTCCTGTACGCGCCGGCGTCGGTCGAGAAGTGCAGCAGCGCGGCGACTTCCTCGTTGGTGGGCCAGACGTCCTTGAGATACACCGGGCCGTTCTTGCCGGCACCGATCGGCTCTTTCTCGACGTCGAAAGGCACGCGCCCGGCGAGCGCGAAGGCGACGACCAGCGGCGGGCTCATGAGGAAGTTGGCCTTGACGTTCTGGTGCACGCGCGCCTCGAAGTTGCGGTTGCCCGAAAGCACCGAGCAGGCGACGAGGTCGTTGTCGAGAATGCTCTTCTCGATCGCCTCCGGCAGCGGGCCGGAGTTGCCGATGCAGGTGGTGCAGCCGTAGCCGACCACCGAGAAACCGAGCTTCTCCAGGTAGGGCAGCAGGCCCGCGGCCTTGAGGTATTCGGTCACCGCGCGCGAACCGGGGCCAAGGCTGGTTTTCACGTGCGAAGGCGTATAGAGGCCGAGCTCGACGGCTTTCTTCGCCAGCAGGCCGGCGGCGAGCATCACGCCCGGGTTGGACGTGTTGGTGCACGAGGTGATCGCGGCGATCACCACGTGGCCGTGCCGCAGCTCGTGGCCGCCTTCCACGCTGAAGGTGCGGCGCAGGTCCTCGGCGGTCTTGCCGTAGCCGCCTGCTTCCTTGGGCTTTTGCAGCAGCGATTCGAAGGTGGGCTCGATCGCGGACAGCGCGATGCGGTCCTGCGGCCGCTTGGGGCCGGCGACCGAAGGTTCGACCGTGGCGAGGTCGAGCGTGAGCGTCTGCGAGTAGTCGATCTCGCCGGCCTTGGGGATGCCGAAGAGATGCTGGGCCTGGTAATAGGCACGGATGAGGTCGACCTGCATCGCCGGCCGGCCGGTGGCGGAGAAGTACTGGCAGGTTGCCTCGTCGACCGGGAAGAAGCCCATGGTCGCGCCGTATTCGGGCGCCATGTTGGCAATCGTCGCGCGGTCGGTCACCGGCAGCGCAGCGGCGCCTTCGCCGAAGAACTCGACGAACT
This sequence comes from Pseudomonadota bacterium, assembly GCA_040753235.1. Lineage (GTDB taxonomy): Bacteria > Pseudomonadota > Gammaproteobacteria > Burkholderiales > Thiobacillaceae > Thiobacillus. The sequence continues at coordinate 127,450 of JBFMET010000003.1, read as the reverse complement.
TGCCGACCACCTTGGCGCGGCGCAGCATCTCGGTGATCGTCAGCACGACGTCGGTGGCGGTCACGCCGGGCTTCACGCTGCCGGTGAGGTTCACGCCGACCACATCAGGCGTGAGGAAATACACCGGCTGGCCCAGCATCGCCGCTTCCGCCTCGATGCCGCCCACGCCCCAGGCGACGACGCCGAGGCCGTTGATCATGGTGGTGTGGCTGTCCGTTCCCACCAGCGTGTCCGGGTAGGCCATGCCGTCTGTTTCCATCACGCCGCGCGCGAGGTACTCCATGTTGACCTGATGCACGATGCCGACGCCGGGCGGCACGACCTTGAAGGTGTCGAAGGCCTGCATGCCCCACTTGAGGAACTGGTAGCGTTCGAGGTTGCGCTCGAATTCGATTTTCATGTTGAGATCGAGCGCGTCGGCCGTGCCGAACGTATCGACCTGGATCGAGTGGTCGACGACCATGTCGACCGGCACCAGCGGTTCGATCCTCGACGGGTCCTTGTCGGCGCGCGCAGCGGCGGAGCGCATCGCGGCGAGATCGGCGAGCAGCGGCACGCCGGTGAAGTCCTGCAGGATCACGCGGGCGACAGTAAAGGGGATTTCCTCGGTGCGTTCAGCGTTGGGTTTCCAGGCTGCCAACTGCTTCACGTGCTCGGGCGTCACCTTGACGCCGTCGCAGTTGCGCAGTACCGACTCCAGCACGATGCGGATCGACACCGGCAGGCGCGCCACCGACACGCCCAGCGCGGCTTCGAGTTTCTTCAGCGACGCGAAATGGTGCTTGCCGCTGGCGGTGGTGAAGGAATCGTGGGTGTTGAATGCGTCGCTCATGGTCGGGGCTCGAAAGGCAAAAACAATCTGGAATTCTAGTGGAAGGGCGCAGGCTTCGCCCGCGCATTGCGGGCTGGCTTCAAGCTTCCCGCCGCATCTGCGGGCTGTTCTTAAGCTTCCCGCCTCATCTGCGGACTGTTCTTAAGCTTCCCGCCTCATCTGCGGGAAGAGGATGACGTCGCGGATCGACGGTGAGTCGGTCAGCAGCATCACCAGGCGGTCGATGCCGATGCCGCAGCCGCCGGTGGGCGGCAGGCCGTGCTCCAGCGCGCGGATGAAGTCGGCGTCGTAGTGCATCGCCTCCTCGTCGCCGGCCTCCTTCTGTCGCACCTGCTCCATGAAACGCTCGGCCTGGTCTTCGGCGTCGTTCAGCTCGGAGAAACCGTTCGCCATTTCGCGGCCGGTGATGAAGAGCTCGAAGCGTTCGGTGATGTCGGGTTGGCTGTCGGAGCGGCGCGCCAGCGGCGAGACTTCGGCCGGGTAGTCGATAATGAAGGTCGGCTGGATCAGCAGCGCCTCGGTGGTTTCCTCGAAGAAGGTCAACTGCAGGCCGCCGAGGCCGTCGTGCTCGCGATACTTCGCCTTCATCGCGGCGAATTGGGCGATCAGCCAGGCGCGGTCGTTGAGCTGCTCGACGGTGTAGTGCGGGTGATATTTGCGGATCGCCTCGACGATGGTGAGGCGGTCGAAGGGCTTGCCGAGTTCGATTTCATGGCCCTGATAGGTGACCGTGGTCGAGCCGGTGGCGGCGACCGCCGTATGGCGGATCAGCGCCTCGGTGTAGTCCATCAGGTAGCGGTATTCGCGGTAGGCCTCGTAGAACTCCATCATGGTGAACTCGGGGTTGTGGCGGGTGCTCAAGCCCTCGTTGCGGAAGTTGCGGTTGATCTCGAACACCTTCTCGAAGCCGCCCACCACCAGCCGCTTCAGGTACAGCTCGGGCGCGATGCGCAGGAAGAGCTCCATGTCGAGCGCGTTGTGGTGGGTGACGAAGGGCTTGGCCGCCGCGCCGCCGGGGATGGGATGCATCATCGGCGTCTCGACTTCGAGGAAGCCGTTGCCGGTCATGAACTCGCGGATCGCCTGGATGATCTTCGAGCGGCGCATGAAGGTCTCGCGCGCCGTATCGTTGGTGATGAGGTCGAGGTAGCGCTGGCGGTATTTCTGCTCCTGGTCGGCGAGGCCATGGAATTTCTCCGGCAGCGGGCGCAGCGCCTTGGAGAGCAGGCGGATAGCCTTCGCCTGGATCGTGAGCTCGCCCTTGTTGGTCTTGAACAGCGTGCCGGTCACGCCGAGAAAATCGCCCAGGTCCCAGTGCTTGAACGCGTCGTGGGCTTCCGTTCCCGTGAGGTCGTTCGACACGTAGACCTGGATGCGTCCGCTCATGTCCTGCAGGGTGGCGAAGCTCGCCTTGCCCATCACGCGCTTGAGCATCATGCGGCCGGCGAGCTGCACCTGCACGCCCTCGGCCTCCAGTGCTTCCTTGCTCTTGTCGCCGTGCGCGGCAGCCAGCTTGCCGGCGTAATCGTGGCGCTCGAAGTCGTTGGGGAAGGCGACGCCCGCTTCGCGGATCGCGGCGAGCTTGGCGCGGCGCTCCATGATGATCTGGTTTTCGTCGAGTGCGGGGGCGGTGGTTTCGTGGTTCATGGTATGCAAGGTCATACAAAAAAAGTGTCTGCAGCGAGATTGAGCTTGTTCGCAGCATCGGCCATCACTCGGTCGGCCGTGGCAATGCGGGTGACACCAGCGTTGCGTGCAGCAGTGAGGTGAATCGCGTCGAGCGTGCGCAAGGGAACGGGCTGCGTGCTGTCGAGCACGCGCAGTGCGTCGATGAGCAAAGTGTCGTCGAATGGAACAATGCGAAAATAGCCTTCCGCCAGGTGGCGGGTGAATTCGGTGCGCGCCAGGTTCAGGTAATCGTCGGTGACCTGTCCGGTGCGTAGCCGGCGCGCCATGGCGCAATGCCATTCCAGCATGCTCAAGCGGCTAATGACGAGTCCATCGACCTCTGCGACGAGCCGTTCCACCTCAGCGGAAAACGCCTCCGCCACATAAAGCTTGATCAGCGCGCTGGTGTCGAGATAAACCTCAGTCACGCGCATCCCGATCTTCACGGATCAGCACCTCGCTGGGGGTGTCCTGATACGGCGACTGGTCACGCAGCCATTTGAGCGACGGCAGTTTGCGTGCCGGCGTGGTCGGCGTCACCGGCAGAATCCGCGCCACCGGCTCGCCGCGACACACCACCAGCACCTCGTCGCTGTCGGCGAACATCTGGTCGGGGTGCGACAGGCCCTCTCGGGCTTCGCGGATGGTCAGGGTTTTCATTTAAGCGCTCCAGACGGCAAAACGTGACACAATTATAGCCGATGTGACACAGTGATTTTCCAGCCGGAAAATCAGAATTAACCCGGCGGCGCCCGCCCGTCTGTATCTAAGCCAGATTTCATGCCCGACACCCCTTTAAGCCTGCTCAACCGCGTTTTCGGCTATGCCGCGTTCCGCGGCGAGCAGGCGGCCATCGTCGACACCCTGGCGGCGGGCGGCGACGCGCTGGTGCTGATGCCCACCGGCGGCGGCAAGTCGCTGTGCTACCAGATCCCGGCGCTGCTGCGCGAGGGCTGCGCGGTCGTGGTGTCGCCGCTGATTGCGCTGATGCAGGACCAGGTCGCGGCGCTCAGGGAACTGGGGATCGTCGCCGAGTTCCTGAACTCCAGCCTCGACGGCGCAAGCGCCGCGCAGGTGGAACGTCAATTCGTTTCCGGACAATTGAAATTGCTGTACGTCGCCCCGGAACGCCTGCTCACGCCGCGCTTCCAGTCCCTGCTCGAACAGGCGCGCGTGTCGCTGTTCGCCATCGACGAGGCGCACTGCGTGTCGCAGTGGGGGCACGATTTCCGCCCGGAATATCTGGGTTTGTCGGCGCTGCACGAGCGTTTTCCCGAGGTGCCGCGCATCGCGCTCACCGCCACGGCGGATGCCGCCACCCGTGCCGAAATCCTTACCCGATTGGATTTGGGCGCCGCGCGCGTGTTCGTCGCCAGCTTCGACCGCCCCAACATCCGCTATCGCATCGCCGAAAAAACCGAGCCGCGCCGGCAGCTGCTCGATTTCCTCGCCGAGCACAAAAATGAGGCCGGCATCGTCTACTGCAGCACGCGCAAGAAGGTCGAGGAAACCGCCGACGCGCTGAAGCAGGCGGGCCTCACCGCCTTGCCCTACCACGGCGGCATGGACAACGACACGCGCCGCCGCTACCAGGAAAAATTCCTGCGCGAGGACGGCGTGATCATGGTCGCCACGCTCGCCTTCGGCATGGGCATCGACAAGCCCGACGTGCGCTTCGTCGCCCATCTCGACCTGCCGCGCTCGGTCGAAGGCTACTACCAGGAAACCGGCCGCGCCGGCCGCGACGGCGAGCCCGCCGAGGCGTGGATGGCGTGGGGCCTGCAGGACGTCGTCACGCAGCGCCGTTTCATCGACGAGGGCGAGGCCGAAGACGCGCACAAGCGCATCGGCCACGCCAAGCTCGATGCCCTGGTCGGCCTGTGCGAAGCAGCCAGCTGCCGCCGCGTCGCGCTCTTGAGTTACTTCGGCGAAGCCAGCCAGCCCTGCGGCAATTGCGATGCCTGCCTGAATCCACCCACGCTGTGGGACGGCACCGAAGCCGCGCAGAAATTGCTTTCCACTGTCTACCGCACCGGCCAGCGCTTCGGTGCCGGCCATGTGCTCGACGTGCTGCTCGGCAAGACCACCGAGAAGATCGACCGCTTCGGCCACAGCCAGTTGAGCGTGTTCGGCATCGGCGCCAGCCAGAGCGACAAGGTCTGGCGCGCCGTGCTGCGCCAGCTCGTGGTGCGCGGGCTGCTGGAGGTCGACCACACCGCCTACGGCGCGCTCAAGCTCACCCAGGCCGCCAGGCCCGTGCTGAAAGGCGAGGAAACCGTCATGCTGCGCGCCATCGAAGTGCGACCGGCGCGCAAGAAACCGCGCCTCGCCCCCAGCTCAGGCGCCGGCGTCCACGACGACGAAGATCCCCTGTTCCTCTCCCTGCGCGCCTGGCGCCGCGAAACAGCGAACGAGAAGGGCGTGCCCGCCTACGTCATCCTCCACGACGCCACCCTGCGCGAGATCGCCGCGCGGAGGCCCGCCACGCTGGCGGAGCTGGGCGAGATATCGGGGCTGGGGACGAAGAAGCTGGAGGCCTACGGCGAGGCGGTGCTGGCAGTGGTGGCGGAGGGGTGAAGCCGTTCAGGCTTTTCTATTCCGCCAATCATCAGGCTGGCGATGCAGATGCATCACGGCGATGGTCACGATTTGATTTTGCTCTGGGATGTAAAGAACGCCATAGGGGAAGCGATGAACCAGCGCACGCCGAATGTCGCCCCCCATTTCCTGCCACGCGAGTGGAAATGCCAACGCGCGTTGAATGGCAGCATGTATCTGAGCTGCGAAGTCCAGCCCCAGGCCAAGCTCACGCGACTCATACCATTCAATAGCCTCATTCAATTCCACCTCGGCGTCCGGGTGGAAGACATAAGTCATTTTTCGTAGCGCTGGTGGATACGCTCGAACACCGCCTCGCCGGGTATGGTTTCCACCCGGCCGGCACGCAATTCATCAAGACGGTGCTGGGCCACTTCCAGCCACGCAGCGTCAATTTGGCTTTCAGGGGAATTCAAGCTGCGCAACAGGGTGTCCACCACGCGCGCGCGTTCTTCCACTGGCAGCGAAGCCACCTCGTCGATCAACTCGGCTGTTTTCATCATCAAACCCCCTCATGTATGGGCTAACCAAAGTTTACGCCCAGCGTCACCCGCAGGAAACCTGAACCTACAGGATACCTTCCTGCTCGCCCTTGACGTTGTGCTCGCTCATATAGGCAAGCAGTTCTGACAGGGAATCGGGCAGGATACCTTGATCGAGTTGGGCGATGCGTGTCTGGTCCCAGGCATTGAGCGGGCTGTGGCAGGGCAGGCTTTGCAGGGTGGCGATGTCCATATGCCAAGGCTGCCAGTCGAGGCCGGCGGCTTGCCACAACGCGCCGGCCTGCAGGGCGATGGCGACGCCGGCGGGGTCGGGATCGCAGGCGATGGCGGCGGGCGCGGGCGCCAACGTGAGCAAGTGCGCCACGGCTTCGCGCCACCAGCCCGGTGGAAAGCCGGGCAGCCAGATCACCCCGACACCGGCTGCGCGCGTGCGGGCGACGCGCTCGAAGCTGGTGCGGTTTTCCACCAGATGCCAACGTTCGGGTGCGCCGCTTGCAGCCATGGCGGCAGCCAGGGTGGCCGGGGTCAGGGCGCAGAAATCGGCGCAGGCGGCGAGGTTCAGTGCCGCGTTCTGGAATTGAAGCGTGACCGGCGCGGCGATCAGCAGCAGCGGTGTGTGGCGCTCGATGCCCCATTCGCCGAGGTCGGTGGCTTTGTCGAGCCAGGCCCATTCCGCGGGTGAGATGGCCTTGGTGGCGCCGCGCGCGAACAGGGCGAAATCGCGCTGGGTGCCGCTGCATTGTTCGAGCTGCCAGCGCGCGAGCGCGGCAGCGAGGTCAAAGCGTGTCAGCGCGGCTTTCGGTGGCAGCATGTCGAGCGCATCGAGCAGCGGCGTGTCGGGCGGCAGCGTAGCGCGCACCGTCTGCCACTGCGCGGCGGCGGCATCCGCGTCGACGATGCCGAGGGCGGCGCGCAGTGGCGCGGGTTCGCGGAATTGCACCCGGTAGGGCCACCATTCCGCGCGCTCGAATTTTTCGCTGAGCTGAATCCAGCCGTTGTCCAGCAGCCAGTCGAGCAGCGCCTGCGCCAGATTCTGCCGCCCCACGCCCGCGTCGCCCTTGAGCGTTTCCCAGCGGCTGTCGCCGCCGCGTTTGACCCAGCGTTTGAGCAGTTGCCGCCAGTCGTCGGGCAGGCTGTCGAGCCCGCGCGGTGCTTGCTCGGATATGCGCTGCCGCCGGGTTTTGCTCTGCACGACGACGCGTAGCATGACTAATGCGCGTTCCTAAAAACATGACATGTCCTGCAGTCATTGCGAGGCGTAGCCGAAGCAATCCAGACTCCGCCGGGGCGCGCTGCTGGATTGCTTCGCGTTGCTCGCAATGACGGCGGAATGCGACGAAAACATCCTGGTGAAAGTGTCATGATTTTTGAAAGCGTCAATAATGCGCCGTTGCAGTGTCGCGCATCAGTACTTTCACGCCCGGCGCCCACGCCTCGCCCGGGCGTTTCTTGAAGGTCACCAGCGTCAGCGTGGCCGGGTCGTAGATGTTGACGTTGTGCGTGACCGGCGTGGTGAGCAGGTACTGCGCTTTTGTCGCTTTCAAAAAGCCCGACACGCGCTCGATGTTGACGATGTCCAGATGTGCGAAGGGTTCGTCGATGAAGACGAAGCCGCCGGGACGCGATTCTTCCATCATCAGCGCCACCAGCAGGATCAGCGACTTCATCACCTGCTGGCCGCCGGAGGCATCGCCGTCGTTCATGCCTATGAAGCCCTTGGCGTCGAAGTCGAAGCGCACGGCAAGTCCAGCATGTGCCAGCGTCACATCGTCGTTGCCGAGCGCGACGGGTTCGTGCTCAACCTTGATGCCAGCGACTTCGCCCAGCGTCTTGAGGTTTTTGGCGTAGCGGCCGACGGTGTGGCGCAGCACGGCGATGTAGTTTTCGCGTGCGGCCTGCGTCTGTTCGCTGGCCAGCGCGTTGTCGCGGCGGCGGGCGGCGAGGTCGGCTTCCATCTGCTGGTAGTTGGCGGCGATCTTGTCGCGTAGGGCGACAACGCTGTCGTCGGTTTCCCAGCTTTCGTCGGCGAACTTGGTGTCGATTTCGGCCAGGCGGCGGTCGATGTTGGTGGCATCGCGCCATTTTTCCACCAACTGCTGGTTGGCTGCGGCGTCGCGCCAGGCGGCGGGCATCTGGCGGCGGTCGCGCCGCAATTGCAAACGGCGGCGGATTTGTTCGTCGCGCCCACTGCGGTTTTCGCGCTCGGCGATGTCGCGGTTGAGCCGGACAAGTTCGGTGTCGAGCTGGGTGCGGCGGCTGCGCGCGGCGGTGACTGCGTCGTCAGCCGCTTCGCGCTCCTGCTGCGCCGCCAGCACGCCGTTGTCGCGGCGGCGCAGCAGGAGCGCCTCGTATTGCGTGCGCGCCTCGGCGAATTCGGCGGCGCGCTGGGCGAGTTGCGCGGCGGCGGTTTCGCCCGTCAGTTGCGCTTTCATGCCGTTGATCCGGCCGGCGAGCTCGGCCTGCCGGGTTTTGAGCGGGGCAAGCTGCTTGTCGAGCGCGGCGCGTTCGTCGCGCAATGCGTCCAGCCGGGCGCGACCGAAGCGCATCTGTTCGGGCGCAGCGAAGCGGCCGCCGCGCCGCTCGCGCAGATAGCCGTTGCGCGTGATCCAGTCCTCGCCGCGCGGCAGCTTGCTGCCCGCGGCGACGTCCTCGACGCGGCGGGTGCGTTCCAGCGTGCGCAGCAGCCATTCCGGCACCGCGCTGGAAAAGCGCACCACTTCGAGCAGCGAGCCCTGCGGCGGCAGGCCGGCGGTCACGCATTCGGGCACGATGAAGTTGCGGTAACGCTGCTTTTCGCCGAGCGCCATCGCGCGTTCGGCGTCGCGCGCGTGCTGCAGCAGCACGATGTGGGCAAACGGTGCGAGCGCGGCTTCGACCGCTGGCTGCCAGCTCGCGTCGACGATTTCGACGACGTCGGTGAGCAGGTGGTGGGCGATGTCGGCGGCGGCGAGCGCCTGGCGGAAAGCCGCGACGTCGTGCGGGTCGGCGCGGCGGCCGGCGGCGAGGTTTTCCAGCATCTCGTCGAGCTGGGCCTGGCGCTGTTGCAGGCCGGCGATCCTGACCAGCAGATCGGCGCGCTGCGATTCGAGCGTTTCGATTTCGCGGGCGTCGGCGACCTGGCCGCCTGCCGCCTGCGCCTGCTGTTCCAGGCGCTGCTGCTGCTTGACGACGACTTCCCGGCCGCCGAGTTCGCGGTTGATGGTATTCAGGGCTTCGTTCTGGATGCGCTCGTTTTCCGCTGCCGCCTGTTTGCGCAGCAGCGCCTGTTCAAGCGCAGCTTCGAGCGCGTCGGATTCGATTTGCAGCACGGCGCGCTCGGCGCGTTTGGCGCGCCAGTCGCGGCGTTGCGCCAGCAACGTGCGTGCGGCGTGCTCGGCTTCGCGCTGCAACAGGCAGTGCTCAAGACGCGGGCGGGTTTCGCTGACGAGTTCGATGCGTTCCTGGTTGAGGCGCTGCCACTCGCGATAGCGATTCACCTTCTGCTCGTGTTTCTCAAGATTGTTGCCGAGCGCTTCGAGCTGGTTCTGGCCGGCGTCGAGTTCGCGCGCGGTGTGTTCCTGGTGATGGCGCGCTTCCAGGTAGCGGTCGAGCACGTCCTTGTCGCCGAACACCTGGAACACCAGATCCAGCAATTCCCGTGGCGAGAGCTCGCACAGCTTGTCGGTCTGGCCCTGTTCGAGCGAGAGCACGCGGGCGATGGCGGGCGACAGGCCGGCGGAATGCAGGATGCGCTGGTAGTCGCGCACGCCGAATTCCTCGCCCTGCTTTTCAAGCTCGGCCAACGCGACTTCGCCGTCGGCGATCCAGTATTTGCGTGTCCAGTCGCCGCCCTTTTTGTCGATGCGGCAGGCCAGCGTGATGCGGTCGCCGGTGTAGGGCAGGCCGAACGGGCGGCGGCTGGAGCCCGGCGGGCGCTGGTTGTCGATCACGCCGCGCAGCCAGCAGAAGTCCTCGCCGTTGCGGCGCACGTAGCGCTTGTAATCGCGCTTTTTCGAGCAGTCGAGTGCCAACAGGGTGCGCAGCGCGTCGAGCAGCGTCGTCTTGCCCGAGCCGTTGGGGCCGGAGATGGTGACGATGGACGCGTCGAGCGGCAGGCGGAAACTGCGCCAGAAATCCCAATGGACGGTTTCGAGTTCAAGCAGGCGGAACATCAGGCGTGGTCCCCGGATGCGGATTCAGGTGCGTCGTTTGGAACGGCTTCCAGCACGCCGCGCTGCTTGAGCAGGTCGGACAGCGCGCCTTCGAGGATGCGCGGCGCGAACTCGGCGTAGTCGAACGCAAGGTCGAGCAGCGGACCCTCGTGAATGATCTTGTTGCGGCGCTCGATAAAGCCCAGCCGCGACAGTTGCGGCAGTGCAAACTGCTGCAGGCGCGCGCGGCCGCCCAGCAATTTCCCATAGTCTTCCAGCAGCACGTTTTCGGGGATGCCGCGCGATACGTCGTGGGCGGCGGGGGTGAGCTTCACGGTTTCGAACAACTCGTTCTGCGTGTCGGCTTGCGTCGATTCGCCCGCCAGCTGGCGTTCGCGCTTGGGCAGGATGATGAGCGCCCACAGGATGACCAGCAGCGCGACCGCATCCTTGGGCAGGCCGATGTTCGACGCCTGCCAGGCATCGTTCTGCTCGAACACGGCGGCCTCCTGCTCGCGGGCGAGGGCGACCGAGACATGCGCGGCGAAAGGCTGGGCCAGCAGGCGCAGGCCGCTGGCAGCGAGCCGGGTTTCGACTTCGTCGCGGAAGCTGGCATCGATCAGCAGGCGGCGCACGTCGGCATCGCCGCGCGGCAGATAGCGAAGCGCGAGCAGGCGGGCAATCAGGCGGGCGGCGAGGTCAGTGTTCATGCGGGCGTTTCATCGTTGTTTTGCTGCGGCAGGATGCGGCCTGCGCTGATGCGGGCGACTTCACCGCGGCCGACCGCTTGCATGTCATCGCCCCATTGCAGAATCAGCGGAAGGTCGGCCAGCGGCGCGAGTTCGGGGCCGATGTTGGTTTCACCGATCAAGGCGAGCAGCGACAGGCGATAGGAAGCCGAGCCGAAGCTGCCGCCGACGACGGTGTCGGCGACGCTGGCCGAGGTGTTCAGGCCGGCGAGCATGCGGGTGAGCTCGACGAGTTCACGCGGCGGCTCCAGCGGGATGTCGCGGGTGTATTCGATTTCGGCGGGCGCGGGCATGGCCGAGGTTTTTCGATCGGGCTGCTCGCGCGCGATGAATTCCTCGGTGTTGTCGAGCATCACGTCGGGCAGCACGAAGCTGCATTCCGGCGTGGTCGCCAGCCGTCCGTCGGCAAATGCGGCGAGCTGGTCGAGCGACCGGGTTTTCAGCCAGGCCGCCAGTTCGGACGTGGACAAGCCGCCCTGCGACAGATGGACCTGCTGGCGGGCGATGGCCGCGAGCTCGCGCTGGAACACCGACGCCATGCGCAGCAGCCGCGACTGGCGCTGGCCGATGCTTTGCGCGAGTCGCCAGCTGTCGTCGTCGAGGCCGGCGTCGCTGAGGTTTTTCATCACCGCGTTGGCGCGGTCGAGCCATTGCTGCACCGAGGCCAGTTTGGATTGCGCGGCGCGTAATCTGAATTCGGAGCCCGAGGCGACCGCCTGGGCAAATTCCTCTTCCAGCTCGCCGAGCCGCGCCAAGAGGTGGGACAAGGCCTCCGGCGCGAGCTTGCCGACCGCGGCGCCCGCCGCGACCTGCGCGGCCAGAAAGCCCAGTTCGCCGTCCGTTTCCAGGTTGAACGCCAGCAGGTTCGACAGCGCGGAGAGCACCATGCGGCCTTCGGTCGAAAGCTGGTACACCCGGCGCTCGCTGTCCCACAGCAGCAAGGCGTGCTCGCGCAGCCGCGCCAGCACCGTGTTGAGCTTGGTCTGCGAGAGGTAGGCGAAATGCGATTCGAGTTCGCGCGGCGTCCATTCCGGCGCGTCGGCGCGCAGGCCGACTTCGCGCAGCACCATCAGACGGATCAGGACTTCTTCATCGCCGCCGCGAAACAGCGCGATCAGCGCGCCGATCAGGGGCCGCGCGGCGAGCAGTGGAAACAGCGGCGGGATGTCTTCGGCGATCAGGCCTGGCGCAAGGAATTCGGCCAATGCGTCCGGGGGGCTGCCGGTGGGCGAAGAGTGCGTCATGCGCCTTGCACCCAGTTTTCGACTGCAAGGCCGGGGTAATCCCTGAAATCCGCCTCGTTGTTGGTGACAAGGGTGAGGTCAAGGCTGGCGGCGTGTGCGGCGATCAGCCGATCCAGTGCGTCGCGACGGCGGTCGCGGACAGCGGCAGCGAAAATGCCGTATTGCACGGCGACCGAGTTGTCGATCGGCAGCACAGGCAGATAAGTCAGCAGATCCTTCAACGCGCGTTCGGCTTCGCGTTTGGTGCCGGGGTCGCGCTCGACACCGTGTTGCAATTCGGCCAGGGTGATGACTGAAATCACCAGATCGCCGTAATCGTATTCCTGAAAGCGGCGGAGCAAGTCGGGCGGATGGCGCTGGATGAGGTGGACGCAGATGTTGGTGTCGAGCAAGTAGCGCATGGGCTTATTTGTCGTCCGCCGGCTTGTAAGCCGCGCTGTCTTGATGAACCGAGGCGGTTTCGCCGGTGCCGCTCCAGTCGCGTTCCTTCTGCTCGTGGAATTCGCGGCCTTCCGCCATGAAGCCTGGCGGGAAGCCCGCAAAGGCTTCGGCAAGGCCGGTCAATTTGCGTTTGACGACCGGACGCAGGACGAGGGTGTCGCCGATTTTTTCAATCTCGACATCCTGGCTGGCCTCGACGATGGCCAGTTCCTTGGGAATGCGGACGGCCAGCGAGTTGCCGCTTTTGAAGACGCGTGTGAGCATGGTGGACCTCCTGTGTATATACAGGATATACACTCATCACACCAGGGGCAAGCCTCTATTTACACGCCCTGTTTGAGGCTCGCCTCGATGAACACGTCGAGGTCGCCGTCCAGCACCTTCTGCGTGGCGGAGACCTCGACGTTGGTGCGCAGGTCCTTGATGCGCGAGTTGTCCAGCACGTAGCTGCGGATCTGGTGGCCCCAGCCGACGTCGGACTTGCCGGCTTCGAGCTTGTCCTGCTCGGCCTGGCGCTTGCGCAGCTCGGCTTCGTAGAGCTTCGACTTCAGCATCGACATCGCCTCGGCCTTGTTCTTGTGCTGCGAACGGTCGTTCTGGCACTGCACGACGATGCCCGACGGCAGGTGGGTGATGCGCACCGCGGAGTCGGTCTTGTTGATGTGCTGGCCGCCCGCTCCCGAAGCGCGGTAGGTGTCGATGCGCAGATCCGCCGGGTTGATGTCGACCTCGATCGAGTCGTCGACCTCCGGGTAGACGAACACGCTGGCGAAGCTGGTGTGGCGGCCTCCCGAGGAGTCGAACGGCGATTTGCGCACCAGGCGGTGGACGCCGGTTTCGGTGCGCAGGGTGCCGTAGGCGTAGTCGCCCTCGATCTTGATCGAGGCGGACTTGATGCCGGCGACGTCGCCTTCGGATTCTTCCAGCAGCTCGGCCTTGAAGCCCTTGCGCTCGGCGTATTTCAGGTACTGGCGCAGCAGCATCGAGGCCCAGTCGCAGGCCTCGGTGCCGCCGGCGCCGGCCTGGATGTCGACGAAGCAGTTGCTGGGGTCGGCCGGGTTGTTGAACATGCGGCGGAATTCCAGCGTCGAGACGTTCTTTTCGATACCGGCGATATCGGCCTGCACGGCGGCGAGCGTGTCGTCGTCGTTTTCCTCGCGCGCCATCTCGAACAGTTCGGCGGCGTCCGCGAGGCCCGAGGCGACCTGGTCGAGCACCAGCACCACGTCTTCCAGCGACTTGCGTTCACGACCGAGCGCCTGGGCTTTTTCGGGATCGTTCCAGAAATCGGGCGCCTCGGCGAGGCGGATCACTTCTTCGAGGCGGTCTTTCTTGACAGGGTAGTCAAAGAAACCCCCTGAGCTGGCCGGCGCGTTCGCCGAGGTCGGCGAGTTTGGATTCGATCTGGTTGAGGCTTTCGGCTTCCATGAATGGGCTCAAATGCTAGGCGGAAAAGCCGCGCATTATAGCCCAGGCGGCGATGACGCCGAGGCCGACCGCGCCCATGCCGGCGATGGCGTGGCGCGCCATCGGCCAGCCGCCGACGAAGAGCGCGAGGGCCGACTTGAACGCCAGATTGGCCAGCAGCGCCAGAGTGATGACGTTGACCGCAGCGTGCGTGGCCAGCGTGTCGAGGTTGTGCAGACGCAGGCTGGAAAGCGTGATGGCGTCGACGTCGGTGAGGCCCGACACCACGGCGACGGCGTAGAGGCCGCGCGTGCCCAGCCAGTCCGACAGCCAGGCCGCCGCCAGCAGGACTGCTGCGTACAAGAGGCCGAATCCGAGCGCGGTGCGCAGCTCGGTCGGGTTGCCCATGGCCAGCGCCGGCATGTCGCCCTGCGGGCGCAATCGCCTGACGCCGTAGATGGCGCCGAGCGTGCCCACCACCAGCCCGCCGGCCAGCACCGGCAGCAACTGCGCCAGTACGGCCGGCGCCACCACGGCCGCCAGCACCCCCAGCCGCACCAGCACCACCAGATTGGCCAGCACGATGACGATCACCGCCACCGGCAGCAGGCCGCGGTTGCTGCGCGCGTGGCGACTGAACGCCAGCGTCGTCGCGGTCGACGACACCAGGCCGCCGAGCAGGCCCAGCACCACCGCGCCGCGCTGCTGGCCGACCCAGCGCAGCGCGGCGTAGCCGGCCAGGCCGACGCCGGCGATCAGCACCACCATCCACCAGATCTGGTGGGGGTTCAACGCGCCGTAGGGCCCGTAGTCCCGGTTCGGCAGCAGCGGCAGGATGATGAGCGAGAGCACCGCGAACTGCAGCACCGACAGCAGGTCGTGGCGGCTCATGCGCTGGCTCCAGCCGCGCAGCTCCGGCTTGAAGTAGAGCAGCATGGTCGCGGCGATCCCCAGCATCACCGCCAGCTGGATCTCGTCGTGCCACACCAGCACGCCGAGGCCATAGCACAGCATCAGCGCCGCCACCGTCGTCGTACCGGGGTCGCCGTCCGGTTGCGGCGGCGCGCGCAGGTAGGCCGCGATCATCATCGCGCCCACCAGCAGCAGGCCCGCCGCCACCAGCCACAGCGCGTCGAGCTCGGTCGCCAGATGCGACGCCAGCACGCCGAACAGCGCGGTCAGCGCAAAGGTGCGCAAGCCGGCTTTCGCCGCCGGATTGCGCTCGCGCTCGAGGCCCATCAGGAGGCCGATCGCAAGCGCCACCACGTAGCGCGGCAGGGCGGCGAGTTCGACGGGAAGCCAGGCGGCGATTTCGGTCATGGCGGGGCAATGCGTTTTTATCAGTGTGGCACGACTCGGGGGCGCCGGCAGCACGCAAAAGAAAACCCCGACCGTTTCCGGTCGGGGTTTGGGTGATGGTGGAGCCGGGGGGGATCGAACCCCCGTCCGCAAGCCCTCTACAGTAAGTTCTACATACGTAGTCCGGTGTTTTTAAGCTTTAAGCGCCATCACGCCCGCCGAACAGGCTGGATCTTGCCGAGTCGCCTTGGATTTAGCACCTGTCCAAGCGACCCGGACAAGCGCGATTTCATGAAAATTAACTCACTGCCGGGTTGCCCCGACCCAGCCCATGAACAGGCTGGTGTGAGTCCTGGACCTTAAGCGGCCAGGGCGTAGTTTTCGTCGTTTGCGACTAAAGTTTTTCAGTTGGATTTACGAGGTGCTCTGACCCTCGGTATGCCCTTATCTGCTTTGCGACCCACGTCGAAGCCAGGTCGGCCCCTGGTGATGCTGCAGCAAGTGTAACGCATAGAAAGGCGGGCGCCGGCAAAGTTCCGCCGCCCGCCGAAATTATTCCCGGCTCAGAACGGCCAGGGCGCGTGGGCGCGGGCGACGGCGACCATGTAGGCGAACACCAGCAGGGCGGCGACCCAGGCGGCGATGCGCACGCCGCGCGTCTTGCCGCGTTTCAAGGCAATCGTGCCGAGCACGATGTAGGCGATGAGCGCGAAGAACTTGGCGGTGAGCCAGCCGTGCACCAGCGGGTATTGCCCCATCAGGAAAGCGAGTGCGAGGCCGCTGGCGAGCAGGAGGGTGTCGTTGATATGCGGGACGATGCGCACCCAGCGCGCCTGGAGCCGCGGCGATTCCCTCATCATCCAGACGCCGCGCAGCACGAACAGCGTGAGGGTGACGACGAGGGTGGCGAGATGGAGCTGCTTGATGAGGGCGTAGGTCATGGTTCAGGCGAGATGGGCGAGGGTGTCGAGGGGGTGGCGGATTTCGGCGAGCGCGCCCCAGGTGTGCGGCGTGTCGGCGGCGTCGAGGTAGCCCCAGGCGGCGACCAGTGCGGGCATGCCGGCAGCGCGCGCGGCGGCGATGTCGCGCTCCGCGTCGCCTAGGTAGAGGCAGGCGGCGGGCGCGGCGCCGCACAGCTCGGCAGCGGCAAGCATGGGTGCCGGGTGCGGCTTGGGCTGCGGGCAGGTGTCGCCGGAGACGATGCAGGCGGCGCGCTCGGCCAGATCGAGCAGCGACATCAGCGGCTCGGTGAAGCGCGCCGGCTTGTTGGTGACCACGCCCCACTTGAGGCCGCGCGCTTCCAGCGTGTCGAGGAGTTCGGTGATGCCCGGGAAGGGCCGCGAACGGTGGCAGATATGGGCCGCGTAGAGTTCGAGGAATTCCTCGCGCATGGCGGCAAATTTCGCGTCGTCCGGGTGCACGCCGAAACCCAGGCCCAGGAGGCCGCGCGCGCCGTGCGAAGCCTGCGGGCGGATCAATTCATCCGGGAGCGGGGCGAGGCCGTGGCGGGTGCGCTGCAGGTTGAGCGCGTGGCCGAGGTCGGGCGCGGTGTCGACCAGGGTGCCGTCGAGGTCGAACAGGACGGCGCGGATGCCTTCAATCCCCACGACGCGTCGCCAGCAGGTAGTTGACGTCGGTGTCGGCTTCGAGCCTGTACACCCTGGTCAGCGGGTTGTAGGTCATGCCGATGAGCTCCTGCGTCTCCAGCCCGGCCTCGCGCGCCATGCGCGCAAGCTCGGCGGGCTGGATGAACTTGGCGTAGTCGTGGGTGCCGCGCGGCAGCAGGCGCAGCACGTATTCGGCGCCGATGATCGCGAACAGATAGCTCTTGGGATTGCGGTTGAGCGTGGAGAAGAACACCCAGCCGCCCGGCTTGACCAGGCGCGAACAGGCGGCGACGACCGAGGCCGGATCGGGCACGTGCTCGAGCATTTCCATGCAGGTGACGACGTCGAACTGGCCGGCGTGCGCATCGGCGTAGGCCTCGGCCGAACTCAGCTGGTAGTCGACCTCGCGGCCGGATTCGTAGAGGTGCAGCTGGGCGACCTTGAGCGCCTTCTCCGAGAGGTCGATCCCGGACACCTGCGCGCCGGCTGCCGCCATCGCCTCGGCGAGAATGCCGCCGCCGCAGCCGACGTCGAGCACGCGCTTGCCGGCGAGCGACGCCTGCTTGTCGATCCACTTCAGCCGCAGCGGATTGATTTCGTGCAGCGGGCGGAATTCCGAATTCGGGTCCCACCAGCGGTGGGCGAGTTCGGAAAACTTGGCGATTTCGGCGGCGTCGACGTTGCTCATGGCGTTCCTCATGCGGTCAGTTTGCCGCGCCAGTAGGCGGCGCGGGCGGCGAGATCGGCCGTGTCGAGATCGACCAGGCGGCGGTCGGCGAGTTTCGGGCGGCCGTCGACCCACACGTGGGTGACGTGCTCGCGTCCCGCAACATAAACCAGATGCGAGACGGGGTCGAACACCGGCTGCGCGGCGAGTCCGCCGAGGTCGACCGCGACGAGGTCGGCGCGCTTGCCGGGGACGATGCTGCCGATGCGGTCGTCGAGGTTCAAGGCACGCGCGCCGGCCAGCGTCGCCATTTTCAGCGCGGCGGCGGCGGGCAGGGCGGCGGCGTCGCCGCTCGCGCCCTTGGCGAGCAGGGCGGCGAGCCGCATGTCGGCGAAGAGGTCGAGGCGGTTGTTGCTGGCGGCGCTGTCGCTGCCGAGGCCGAGGTTGACGCCGGCGCGCGCGAGCGCCGCCACCGGGGCGATGCCGGAGGCGAGCTTGAGGTTGGACGCGGGGCAGTGGGCGACGTGGCAGCCGTGGCCGGCGAGCGACTCGATCTCGGCCTCGTTCACGTGCACGGCGTGCACGCCGATGAAGTTGGGGCCGAGGAGGCCCAGGCGGGCCAGGCGCTCCAGCGGCCGCACACCGTATTGCCTGAGGCTGTCGCGAATCTCGTCTGCGGTCTCGTGGATGTGGGTGTGGATCGGCACGCCGAGCTGCTCGGCCAGCGTGTTGATGCGGGCGAAGCTGGCGTCCGACACGGTGTAGGGCGCGTGCGGGGCGAAGGCGAAGGCCAGCAGCGGCTCCTCCTTCAGCGCGTCGCGCACCGCGAGGCCCTTGGCCAGGTAGTCGTCGGCGTCGACCGCGTAGGCCGAGGCGAACTCCATCACGATCATGCCGACGGTGGCGCGCATGCCGGCCTGCAGGAAGGCCTCGGCGGCCGCCTGCGGGTGGAAGTACATGTCGTTGCAGGTGGTGACGCCGCCGGCCAGCATTTCGGCGGCGGCCAGCAGGGTGCCGTCGCGCACGAAGACTTCCGAGACGTGTTTTTTCTCGGCCGGCCAGATGCGCGCGTTAAGCCAGGCCATCAGCGGCTGGTCGTCGGCGTAGCCGCGCAGCAGCGCCATCGCGGCGTGGCCGTGCAGGTTGACCAGACCGGGGATGAGCGCGCGGCCGGGCAGGGCGAGCGTCTCGCGTGCCGCGTAGCGGGCCCCGGCGGCGCCGGCCGGCAGCACGTCGAGGATGGCGCCGTCGCGGACGACGACGGCGTGGTCGGTCAGCGCGCCGTCGGGCTCGACGGGCACCACCCAGTGCGGCAGGAGAACGAGGTCGGCCGGGGTTTTCATGGTGGCCCGCATTCTCGTTGTTTGGCAGGCATTTGGCAAAGGCGGGCGGGGCGGGCGGCCATGCTAAAATCGCGGGCTTTGAAGCCTGATAAATAAAAGCCGGTTATGGAACAGTTTGCCAAGGAAACCCTCCCGGTCAGTCTCGAAGAGGAGATGCGGCGTTCGTACCTCGATTACGCCATGAGCGTGATCGTCGGCCGCGCGCTGCCGGATGTGCGCGACGGCCTGAAGCCCGTCCATCGCCGCGTGCTGTACGCGATGAACGAGCTGGGCAACGACTGGAACAAGGCTTACAAGAAATCGGCCCGCGTGGTCGGCGACGTCATCGGTAAATACCACCCGCACGGCGATACGGCCGTCTACGACACCATGGTGCGGATGGCGCAGGACTTCTCCTTGCGCTACCCGCTGATCGACGGCCAGGGCAACTTCGGCTCGGTCGACGGCGACAACGCGGCGGCGATGCGTTACACCGAAGTGCGCATGGCGAAGATCGCGCACGAACTGCTGGCCGACCTCGACAAGGAAACGGTCGACTTCGGCCCCAACTACGACGGCTCCGAGCAGGAACCGCTGGTGCTGCCGACCAAGATCCCCAATCTGCTGGTCAACGGCTCGTCCGGCATCGCCGTCGGCATGGCGACCAACATCCCGCCGCACAACCTCACCGACATCTGTACCGCGCTGAACGCGCTGCTCGACGACCCCGAGACCGACATCGAGTCGCTGATCGCCATCGTCAAGGCGCCGGACTTTCCGACCGCCGGCATCATTTACGGCCTGTCGGGCGTGCGCGACGGCTACCGCACCGGCCGCGGCCGCGTGGTGATGCGCGCCACCTGTCACGTCGAGGACCTGGACAAGGCGGGCGGCAAGCAGGCGATCATCATCGACGAACTGCCCTACCAGGTGAACAAGGCCAATCTCCTCATCAAAATTGGCGAGCTGGTGCGCGAGAAGCAGATCGACGGCATTGCCGACCTGCGCGACGAGTCCGACAAGTCGGGCATGCGCGTCTACATCGAACTCAAGCGCGGCGAGAACGCCGACGTGATCCTGAACAATCTGTACAAGCAGACGCAGATGCAGGACACCTTCGGCATGAACATGGTGGCGCTGATCGACGGCCAGCCGCGATTGCTCAACCTGAAGGAAATGCTCGACGCCTTCCTGCGCCACCGCCGCGAAGTCGTCACCCGCCGCACCGTGTTCGACCTCCGGAAGGCGCGCGAGCGCGGCCACATCCTCGAAGGCCTCGCGGTCGCGCTCGCCAACGTCGACGAAATCGTGGAGCTGATCAAGTCGTCGGAAACGCCCGCGATCGCCAAGGAGCGCCTGCTCGGGCGCGCGTGGAAATCGGCCATGGTCGAGGAGATGCTGGCGCGCATCGACCCCGAGTATTCGCGCCCGGTCAACATCGGCCCCGAGTACGGCCTGCACGCCGACGGCTACCGGCTGTCCGAGATCCAGGCGCAGCGCATCCTGGAAATGCAGCTGCAGCGCCTGACCAACCTCGAATCCGACAAGATCATCGGCGAGTACAAGGAGATCATGGCGAAGATCGCCGATCTGCTCGACATCCTCGCCAACCCGTCGCGCATCACCCGGATCATTCGCGACGAGCTGAAGGAAATCCAGGACCAGTTCGGCGACGCGCGCCGCTCGACCATCGTCGAGAACGCGCAGGACATGTCGATGGAAGACCTGATCAAGCCGGAGGAGATGGTCGTCACGCTGTCGCACGGCGGCTACATGAAGTCGCAGCCGATGGACGACTATCGCGCGCAGAAGCGCGGCGGGCGCGGCAAGCAGGCGGCAGGGACCAAGGACGAAGACTTCATCGAGAAGATGTTCGTCGCCAATACCCACGACTTCATCCTGTGTTTCTCGAACCGCGGGCGGCTCTACTGGCTCAAGGTCTACAACGTGCCGCAGGGCGGGCGCGCCGCGCGCGGCAAGCCCATCGTCAACCTGCTGCCGCTGGAAGAGGGCGAGAAAATCAATGCCCTGCTGCCGGTGAAGAGCTTCGACGACGACCAGTACGTGTTCATGGCGACGGCCAACGGCATCGTCAAGAAAACGCCGCTGTCCGACTTCTCGCGTCCGCGCACCGCCGGCATCATCGCGGTGGGGCTGGATGATGGCGATTTCCTCATCGGCGCGTCGATCACCGACGGCCGTCACGACGTGATGCTGTTCTCCGATTCCGGCAAGGCGGTGCGCTTCGACGAGAACGACGTGCGTCCGATGGGCCGCACCGCGCGCGGCGTCATCGGCATGAAGCTCGCCAAAGGCGCGAAGCTGATCTCGCTGCTGGTCGCCGAGGATGAGAGCGATTACGTGCTGACCGCGACCGAGAACGGCTACGGCAAGCGCACGCCGATCACCGAATACACGCGCCACGCGCGCGCCACGCAGGGCATGATCGCGATCCAGACCAGCGAACGGAATGGAAAAGTGGTCGCCGCGACGCTGGTGAAGGACGAGGACGAAATCATGCTGATCACGACCGGCGGCGTGCTGATCCGCACCCGCGTGAAGGAAATTCGCGCCATGAGCCGCGCCACGCAGGGCGTCACGCTGATCAACCTCGACAAGGGCGAGAAGCTGATCAGCCTGGAGAAAGTGGCCGAAAACGACAACGACAGCGACAACGAGTAAGGGAGACAGACAGCATGACTATTTACAACTTCAGCGCCGGCCCGGCCGTGCTGCCCCGCGACGTGCTCATGCAGGTGCAGGCCGAACTGGTCGACTGGCACGGCAGCGGCATGTCGGTGATGGAAATGAGCCATCGCGGCAAGGAATTCATGGGCATCGCCGCCGAGGCCGAAGCCGACCTGCGCGAGGTGATGGGCATTCCCGCCAATTACAAGATTCTGTTCCTGCAGGGCGGGGCGTCCTCGCAGTTCGCGATGGTGCCGATGAATCTGTTGCGCGGGAAGGCGAGCGCCGATTATCTGAACACCGGCGAGTGGTCGAAGAAGGCGATCAAGGAAGCGAAGAAATACGGTGCGGTGAACGTCGTCGCCTCCAGCGAGGACAAAAACTTCAGCTACGCGCCCGCGTTCTCCGCCTGGAAGCGCGACCCGGACGCCGCCTACGTGCACTACACGCCGAACGAGACCATCGGCGGCGTCGAAATCTTCGATATCCCCGACACGGGCAGCGTGCCGCTGGTCGCCGACATGTCGTCGACCATCCTGTCGCGCCCGATGGACGTCTCGAAATTCGGCCTGATCTACGCCGGCGCGCAGAAGAACATCGGCCCGGCGGGGCTCACCATCGTCATCGTGCGCGAGGACCTGCTGGGGCAGACCGTGCCCGGCACGCCGACCATGTTCGACTACAAGACGCACGCCGACAACGAGTCGATGTACAACACGCCGCCGACTTTCGCCATGTACACGGCGGGTCTGGTGTTCAAGTGGCTGAAGGCGCGCGGCGGTCTCGTCGCGATGGAGAAGACCAACCGCGAGAAGGCCGGCCTGCTGTACGACACCCTCGACGCGACCGATTTCTACGCGTCGCCGGTGGCGAAGGAGAACCGTTCGCTGATGAACGTGCCCTTCACCCTGAAGGATGCCGCGCTCGACGAGGCCTTCCTCAAACTGGCGAAGGAACGTGGTCTGCTGCAATTGAAGGGCCACCGCTCGGTCGGCGGCATGCGCGCCTCGATCTACAACGCCATGCCCATCGAGGGCGTGCGCGCACTGGTCGACATGATGCGCGACTTCGAGAAAAGCCATGGCTGAGGCGCGCAAGATCCTCACCCTGAACGCGATTTCCGCGCGGGGACTCGCGCGCCTGCCCGAGCACTACACCGTCGGCGGCGACATCGCCGACCCCGACGGCATCCTGGTGCGCTCGGCGAACATGCACGAGATGGACATCCCCGCCAGCGTCAAGGCGATCGCCCGTGCCGGCGCCGGCACCAACAACATTCCGGTGAAGAAGCTCTCCGAGCGCGGCGTGCCGGTGTTCAATGCGCCGGGCGCCAACGCCAACGCGGTGAAGGAACTGGTGATCGCCGGCATGCTCATGGGCGCGCGCAACATCGTGCCGGCGATCAAGTTCGTCGAGGGGCTCTCGGGCACCGATGAAGCCATGCACAAGGCGACCGAGGCCGGCAAGAAGGCCTTCGCCGGCAGCGAACTGCCGGGCCGTACCCTGGCGGTGATCGGCCTCGGCGCGATCGGCTCGTATGTGGCCGAAGCGGCGATCAAGCTCGGCATGAACGTGGTCGGCTACGACCCCGCGATCACCGTCGACGCCGCCTGGCGCCTGCCGTCGCAGGTCAAGCGCGCGGAGAACGTCGAGGACGCGCTGCGCATGGCCGATTTCGTCACCCTGCACGTGCCGCTGGTCGACGCCACGCGCAACCTCGTCAACGCGCAGCGCATCGCAGCCATGCGCCCGGGCGCGGTGCTGCTGAACTTCGCGCGCGAAGGCGTCGTCGACAACGCCGCCGTGGTCGAGGCGCTCGACGCCGGCAAGCTGCACGCCTACCTCTGCGATTTCCCCGCGAATGCGTTGAAGGGGCACGCCCGCGTCGTCGCGCTGCCGCATCTGGGCGCCTCCACCGAGGAGGCCGAGGAAAACTGCGCGGTGATGGTCGCCGAGCAGCTCGCCGACTACCTGGAAAACGGCAACATCCTCAACTCGGTCAACTTTCCCAACGTCGGCATGGGGCGCGAGTCGGCCTTCCGCGTCGGCATCGCCAACGCCAACGTGCCCAACATGGTGGGGCAGATTTCGGCCGCGCTCGCCGGCGCCGGGCTCAACATCCACAACATGGTCAACAAGTCCAAGGGCGACATGGCCTACACGCTGGTCGACGTCGACAGCGCCGTGTCGGATGCGCTGGTCGGCCAGCTTGCCGCGATCGAAGGCGTGCTCAACGTGCGCTACCTGCCTGCATGATGAACGACGACACGCGCAGCGCGCCGGGCGCGCCCAATGAACTCGGCGCCTTGCGTGCGCGCATCGACGCGATTGACGACAGCCTGCTGAAGCTGGTGTCGGAACGCGCGGCGATCGCGCAGGAAGTCGGCCGCGCCAAGCAGGGTGAGAAAATCTACCGCCCCGAGCGCGAGGCGCAGATCGTGCGCCGCCTGCGCGAGGCCAACCCCGGCCCGCTGTCGGGCGATACCGTCGAGCGCCTGATCCGAGAAATCATGTCGGCCTGCCGCGCGGTCGAGGAGACCACGCGCGTCGCCTACCTCGGCCCCGCCGGCACCTTCAGCCAGCAGGCCGTCGCCAAGCACTTCGGCCACGAGGTCGAGGCGCTCGCCGAGACCGACATCGACGCCTGCTTCCAGGCGGTCGAGACCGGCCGCGCCGACTACGCCGTGCTGCCGGTGGAAAACTCGACCGAAGGCTCGGTCGGCCGCACGCTCGATCTGATCGTCGGCAGCCCGCTGAAGATCTGCGGCGAAGTGATGCTGCCGATCCACCAGACCTTGATGCGCAAGCCACCCTCCCCCCTCAAGGGGGAGGGGGCGAACGCTTGGCACACACCGATTAACCGCGTCTACGGCCACGCGCAATCGCTCGCGCAGTGCCAGCAGTGGCTCGCCCGCCATCTGCCGAATGCCGAACGCATCAGCGTCGTCAGCAACAGCGACGGCGCGCGCCGCGCGGCGAGCGAGGTCGACGCCGCCACGCTCGGCAGCGAGACGGCTGCCGAGTTGTACGGCCTCGCGGTGATCGAATCGCGCATCGAGGACGAGGCGAGCAACACCACGCGCTTCCTGGTGCTGGGCGCGGCTGACGCAGCACCGTCCGGCCGCGACAAGACCTCGCTCGTCATGGGCGCGAAGAACCAGCCCGGCGCCGTGTTGAAGCTCCTGCAGCCGCTGGCCGAGGCCGGCATTTCCATGAGCAAGCTCGAATCGCGCCCGTCGCGCTCGGGCAGTTGGGAATACCTGTTCTTCGTCGTCTGCGAAGGCCACCGCCAGGACGCCAGGCTCGCCGCCGCGCTTGCCGAAATCGAATCGCGCGCCGCCTTCCTCAAGATCCTCGGTTCCTATCCCGCCGCTTCGTGATGACCTGCTGCGACCTTGCGCCCGACACCGTGCGCGCCATCGCGCCGTATCTGCCCGGCAAGCCGATTGCCGAGCTGGCGCGCGAGCTGGGCTTGAACGAGGCCGACATCGTCAAGCTGGCGTCGAACGAGAACCCGCTCGGCCCCAGCCCGTTGGCGCTGGCGGCGGCGCAGGACGCGCTCTACGGCATGGCCTTGTACCCCGATGGCGCCGGCTTCGCGTTGAAGGCGAAGCTGTCGGCCAGATTCGGCGTGGACCCGAAGCAGATCGTGCTCGGCAACGGCTCGAATGACGTATTGGACATGGCCGCGCGCGCCTTTCTCGCGCCGGGCACCTCGTCGGTGTTTGCGCAGCACGCTTTCGCCGTCTACCCCATCGCCACCCAGGCCGTCGGCGCGCACGGTATCGCGGTGCCGGCAAGAAATTACGGCCACGATCTGGCCGCGATGCGCGCGGCGATCCGCGACGACACCCGCGTGCTGTGGATCGCCAACCCCAACAACCCGACCGGCACCTTCCTGCCGTGGGCCGAGATCGAGGCCTTCCTCGCCACCGTGCCGAAAGAAGTGCTGGTGGTGCTCGACGAGGCCTACGGCGAGTACCTGCCGACCGACGACCGCGCCGATACCCTCGCGTGGATCGAGCGTTATCCGAACCTGCTGATCAGCCGCACCTTTTCCAAGGCCTATGGGCTCGCCGGCCTGCGCGTCGGCTACGGCATCGGCCACCCCGACGTGATCGACCTCCTGAACCGGGTGCGCCATCCCTTCAATGTCAACGCGCCGGCGCTCGCCGCGGCCGAAGCCGCGCTCGACGATGTCGAGTTCCTGTTGCGCAGCTATGCGCTCAACAGCGCCGGCATGGCGCAGCTGGTCGCGGGGCTCGCAGACCTGAAGATCGAGACCGTGCCGTCGAAGGGCAACTTCCTGCTCGCGAAAGTCGGCGACGCCGCGCGCATCAATACTGAGTTGCTGAAGCGCGGCGTGATCGTGCGGCCGGTCGCCAACTACGGCCTGCCGGAATTCCTGCGCGTGTCGGTCGGCCTGGCCGGCCAGAACGCGCGTTTTCTGGATGCCTTGAAAGCCTGCCTGTGATCGTCGAACAACTCGCCCTCGTCGGCACCGGCCTCATCGGCGGCTCCTTCGCACTCGCGCTGAAAGCAGTCGGCGCAGTGCGCGAAGTGGTCGGCGTGGGCCGCAACCCGGCGCGGCTCACCGTCGCGCGCGAACTGGGGCTGATCGACCGTGCCGTCGACTGGGCCGAGGCGGCACAAGCGGACTGCATCCTGCTGGCGCTGCCGGTGGGCGAGACCGAGGCCGTGCTGAAGCAGCTCGCGCCGCACCTCAAACCCGGCGCTGTCGTCACCGACGCCGGCAGCACCAAGGCGAATGTGGTCGCCGCCGCGCGCGCGTCGCTCGGCGCGCGTTTCGCCGATTTCGTGCCGGGGCATCCCATCGCCGGCTCAGAGCAGAGCGGCCCCGGCGCTGCGCGCGCCGACCTCTATCGCGGCCGCCGCGTGGTGCTCACACCCGTGGCCGGCACGCGCGCTGAGTCCGTTGCCACCGTGCGCGCACTGTGGGAAGCCGCCGGCGCGCAGGTCGAAACGCTGGACGCCGCGCAGCACGACCGGATTTTTGCTGCGGTGAGCCATTTGCCGCATCTCGCAGCCTACGCGCTGGTCGACGACCTCGCGCAGCGCGCCGATGGGGATACGTTTTTCCGTTTCGCTGCCAGCGGCTTTCGCGACTTCACCCGCATCGCGGGCAGCAGTCCGGAGATGTGGCGCGACATCGCGCTGGCGAACCGCGCGGCGGTGCTGGCCGAACTGGATGCCTACGTCGCGGCGCTGCACACCCTGCGCCAGGCAGTGGACACCCACGATGCCGACGCCTTGCTCGAAATTTTTTCGCGCGCCCGCAGCGCACGCGAACACTGGTTGAAGCAACAGGATTCCTGATGGACTTTCTCGATTTGCCCGCCAGCACCGCCGCCCGCGGCACGGTGCGCCTGCCGGGCTCCAAAAGCATTTCCAATCGCGTGCTGCTGCTGGCGGCGCTGGCGAAGGGCACGACCGTCGTGCGGGCACTGCTCGATTCCGACGACACCCGGGTGATGCTCGACGCCCTGCGCGCGCTCGGCGTGGGCGTGGCGCGAGTCAGCGATTCCGACGACTACGAAATCACCGGCGCGGGCGGCGCGTTTCCGGTGAAGCAGGCCGAACTGTTCCTCGGCAATGCCGGCACGGCCTTCCGTTCGCTGACCGCCGCGTGCGCGCTGTCCGGCGGCGAGTATGTGCTGAAGGGCGTGGCGCGCATGCACGAGCGCCCGATCGGCGACCTGGTCGACGCCCTGCGCCGGCTGGGCGCGCGCATCGACTATCTCGGCCAGGAAGGTTTTCCGCCGCTGAAGATTCACCCGGCCGAGATCGCCGGCGACACCACCGAGGTGCGCGGCAACGTGTCGAGCCAGTTTCTCACCGGCCTGTTGATGGCGCTGCCGCTGCGGCAGCGCAACACCACGATCGAAGTCGTCGGCGAACTGATTTCCAAGCCCTACATCGGCATCACGCTGGCGATGCTGCGCCGCTTCGGCGTCGACATCGCGCGCGACGGCTGGCAGCGTTTCGGCGTACCGGCGACGGCGCGTTATCAGAGCCCGGGCGAGATCTGGGTCGAGGGCGATGCCTCGTCGGCCTCGTATTTTCTCGCCGCGGGCGCGATCGGCGGCGGCCCGGTGCGGGTCGAGGGCGTGGGCCGCGACAGCGTGCAGGGCGATGTCCGTTTTGCCGACGCGCTGGCGCAGATGGGCGCGCAGATCGACATGGGCCCGAACTGGATCGAGGCGTCGGCACCCGCAAGCGGCCGGCTGAAGGCGATCGACCTCGACTGCAACGCCATCCCCGATGCGGCGATGACGCTGGCGGTGGCGGCGCTGTTCGCCGACGGCACGACCACGCTCCGGAACATCGCCAGCTGGCGGGTGAAGGAAACCGACCGCATCGCGGCGATGGCGACCGAACTGCGCAAGGTCGGCGCGACCGTGGAAGAGGGCGCCGATTTCATCCGCATCACTCCGCCTCACGCCTCGCGCCTCACGCCTCACGCTCAGATCGACACCTACGACGACCATCGCATGGCGATGTGCCTGTCGCTGGCCTCGCTGGGCGGCGTGCCGGTGCGCATCAACGACCCCGGCTGCGTCGCCAAGACCTTCCCGACGTATTTCAGGATTTTTGCGGGAATCGCCCAATGAGCGCCGCGACTATTCCCGTCCTCACCATCGACGGCCCCTCGGCCTCGGGCAAGGGCACCGTGGCCGAGCGCGTCGCGCGCGCGCTGGGCTTCCATTTTCTCGACAGCGGCGCGCTGTACCGGCTCACCGCACTGTCGGCGCTGAAGGCGGGCGTGGCGCTGGACGACGAGGCCGGCGTTGCGAAACTCGCGGCGGCCCTCCCGGCGCGCTTCCACGACGGTGCCGTGTGGCTCGCAGACGAGAACGTGACCGACGCCATCCGCGCCGAAGCGGTCGGCGAGGGCGCCTCCAAAGTGGCCGCCCTGCCGGCGGTGCGCACGGCGCTGCTGGCGCGCCAGCGCGCCTACCGCCAGGCACCGGGCCTGGTCGCCGACGGCCGCGACATGGGCACGGTGATCTTCCCCGACGCGGCCGCCAAGGTCTTTCTCACGGCGAGCGCCGAGGCGCGGGCGGAAAGACGGTATAAGCAGTTGATCGAAAAGGGGAACTCTGCTAGTCTACCGGCCCTTGTTGCGGATATGCAGGCCCGCGACGCGCGCGACACCGCGCGTGCCGTCGCCCCGCTGAAACCCGCGCCGGATGCGCTCCTGCTCGATACCACCCACATGGGCATCGAGTCGGCGGTGCAGGCGGTGCTGGCGCATTACCGCAGCAACTCGGGTCAGTAATTTTTTTCGTGCCGGTCCTGCGCCCGCAGGCTGGCTGTGTGCAACCAACCCCGTCCTTGCCGACGGACTGAAGGTTTTTTAATGTCTACTGCTACCGCCACTTCCGCCCCCGCTTCCATGGAAAGCTTTGCCGCCCTGTTCGAGGAGTCGCTCTCGCACCAGGAAATGCGCCAGGGTGAAGTCATCACCGCCGAAATCGTCGGCATCGACCACAACTTCGTGACGGTGAATGCCGGCCTCAAGTCCGAGAGCCTGATCCCCATCGAGGAATTCAAGAACGACCAGGGCGAAATCGAAGCCCAGGTCGGCGATTTCGTGTCCGTCGCGATCGAGTCGATCGAAGACGGCTTCGGCGCCACCAAACTGTCGCGCGAGCGCGCCAAGAAGCTGGCCGCGTGGCTGGATCTGGAAGCCGCGATGAACGAAGGCCGCATCGTCAGCGGCATGGTGCAGGGCAAGGTCAAGGGCGGCCTGACGGTGCTGGTGGGCGGCCTGCGCGCCTTCCTGCCGGGCTCGCTGGTCGACATGCGTCCGGTCAAGGACACCACGCCCTACGAATACAAGGAAATGGAGTTCAAGGTCATCAAGCTCGACCGCAAGCGCAACAACGTCGTCGTGTCGCGCCGCGCCGTGCTGGAAGAGACCATGGGCGCCGACCGCGAAGCCATGATGGAAAACCTCAAGGAAGGTGCCATCGTCAAGGGCGTGGTCAAGAACATCACCGACTACGGCGCGTTCGTGGACCTGGGCGGCATCGACGGCCTGCTGCACATCACCGACATGGCCTGGCGCCGCGTCAAGCATCCGTCCGAAGTCGTGCACGTCGGCCAGGAACTCGAAGCCAAGATCCTGCGCTACGACACCGAGAAGAACCGCGTTTCGCTCGGCATCAAGCAGCTGGGCGACGATCCGTGGGTCGGCATCGCCCGCCGCTACCCGCAGGGCACCCGCCTGTTCGGCAAGGTCGCCAACCTCACCGACTACGGCGCGTTCGTCGAAATCGAAGAGGGCATCGAGGGCCTGGTGCACGTCTCCGAAATGGACTGGACCAACAAGAACGTCAGCCCCTCCAAGATCGTGCAGCTGGGCGACGAAGTCGAAGTCATGGTGCTCGACATCGACGAGGACAAGCGCCGCATCTCGCTGGGCATGAAGCAGTGCAAGTCCAACCCGTGGGAAGATTTCTCGATGTCGCACAAGAAAGGCGACAAGGTCTCCGGCGCGATCAAGTCGATCACCGACTTCGGCGTGTTCATCGGCCTGCCCGGCGGCATCGACGGCCTGGTCCACCTGTCCGACCTGTCGTGGAGCGTGCCCGGCGAGGAAGCCGTGCGCAACTTCCGCAAGGGCCAGGACGTGGAAGCCGTGGTGCTCGGCATCGACCTCGAGCGCGAGCGCATTTCGCTCGGCATCAAGCAGCTCGAAGGCGACCCGCTGACCAGCTTCGCCTCGGGCCACGAGAAGGGCAGCATCGTCAAGGGCACGATCAAGACCGTGGAGCCCAAGGGCGCCACCGTGCAACTCGACAGCGACATGGAAGGCTACCTGCGTGCGTCCGAAGTCTCTCGCGACCGCGTCGAGGACATGCGCAGCCACTTCAAGGAAGGCGACGAGATCGAGGCCATGGTCATCAACGTCGACCGCAAGAACCGCGTCATCAACCTGTCGATCAAGGCCAAGGACATGAACGAGCAGGATTCCGCGATGAAGAAATTCGCCGCCGAATCTGCCGCGGCCGCCAGCGGTTCGACCAACCTCGGCGCCCTGCTGAAAGCCAAGCTCGACAACAAGAGCGCCGAGTAAGCCATGACCAAGTCCGAGCTGATTGCTCAACTGGCGGCGCGGCATTCGCAATTCTCGGTCGCGGATATCGAACTGTCGGTGAAGACGATCCTCGACGCACTCGCCCGGAATCTGTCGAAGGGCGAGCGCATCGAGATCCGCGGCTTCGGCAGTTTCAGCCTGAGCTTCCGTCCCGCCCGCATCGGCCGCAATCCGAAGTCGGGCGAGCGCGTGCAGGTGCCGGCCAAGCACGTGCCGCACTTCAAGGCGGGCAAGGAACTGCGCGACCGGGTCGATTTTCCGGGATGAGCGATCTCACGGACCCAGGTCCTGAAAACGGCGCCACCAGGCGCCGTTTTCTTTCCCGGCCGCTGGCCGGCGCAGGCCACGGCAATCTTGGGCGTTCGGCGCGGCGCGGGTAGAATGCGAGGGTTCATTCAGCGCGCGACCATGAAAAATTTCACACACTACCTCGGCCTGGCGATCAAGCTGCTGGTGTTCCTCCTGGTGCTCGGGTTTGCGCTCAAGAACGGCCACTCGGTCATTTTCTATTCCTACCTCGGCTACATCTGGCAGGCGCCGCTCATCGTCATGCTGGGCCTGGCTTTCGTGCTGGGTGCGGCAACCGGCCTGCTGGCGCTGTTGCCGACGCTGATCCGGCTGCGCCGCGAAGCGGCGAAAGCGCCGCAGGTCCGGGAAGCGGATACGGTCACCGAAATCGGGCCGCTCTGACGCATGGAATTCGAGTTCTGGTGGCTGCTGGCCTTTCCGCTGTTCTTCGTGCTGGGTTGGCTGGCCGCGCGCATCGACATCCGCCAGGTCGTCACCGAGTCGCGTGCGCTGCCGAACTCCTACTTCCGCGGCCTGAATTTCCTGCTCAACGAGCAACCCGACAAGGCGATCGAGGCCTTTCTCGAAGTCGTCAAGCTCGAACCCGAGACCATCGACCTGCACTTCGCCCTCGGCGGACTGTTCCGTCGCCGCGGCGAATTCGACCGTGCGATCCGCATGCACGAGAACCTGCTGGAGCGCGAGGGTCTGGCCGAGGACCAGCGCCTGCGCGCGATGACCGAGCTCGGCCAGGACTACCTCAAGGCCGGCCTGCTGGACCGCGCCGAACAGGTGTTCGCTAGGCTGCTGGAAACGCCGCAGCATGGGCTGGCGCGCACCTTCCTGCTCGAAATCTACGTGCAGGAGAAGGACTGGCAGAAAGCCATCGACGCCGCGCGCCTGCTGGAAAAGGACACCAGCAAGCCGCTCAATGCCGACATCGCCCACTTCCATTGCGAGCTGGCGCTGCTTGAAGCGGCGAAGGGCGATCCCGATGCCGCCGCCGCCCATCTGCAGCAGGCGTTGGCGGCCAACCGCCAGTCGGTGCGCGCCAACCTGATGGCCGGCGACCTGGACGCGGCTGCGGGCAGGCACGAAGCCGCGATTGCCGACTGGCGCCTGGTCGAAACCCAGAGCGCGGCCCACATGGCGCTGGTGGTCGAGCGGGTGCTCGGCAGCTATCGACAGCTCGGTCGGCTCGCCGAGGGCGTGCAGTGGCTGCGCGCGCTGCATGCGCGGCAGCCGTCGCAGGACGTGTTCAACGCGCTCTATCTCGCCGTGTCCGAAGCCGAAGGCGCCGAGGCGGCGAGCCGGCTCGCGCGCGAGGAGCTGCGCCGCACGCCCAGCCTGCGCACGCTCGACCGCCTGCTCGAAGCGGAACTCATCCACGCCGAACCTGAAGAACGCGAATTGCTGCAGGCCGAAAAGAGCCTGGTCGCCGCGCACAGCCAGCGCATGATGCGCTACCAGTGCGGCAGCTGCGGCTTCAAGGCCAAGCAGTTCTTCTGGCGCTGCCCGGCGTGCGGGCGCTGGGACAGCTTCGATCCGGAGCGGCGGGAAGGCGAAGGCTAGGGATCAGGATCCAGGGGCTAGGATCTAGGGCTCAGGATTCAGGGATCAGGGAAAGGCAATGACGCACAAGATTATCGTGGCGCTGGATTTCGCCGATACGACCTCCGCACTGGCGCTGGTGGATCGGCTCGACCCCGCGCTGTGCCGGCTCAAGGTGGGCAAGGAACTCTTTACCGTGGCGGGGCCGGAGCTGGTGCGCGCGCTGAAGGTGCGCGGCTTTGAAATCTTCCTCGATCTGAAATTCCACGACATTCCGAATACGGTGGCGGCAGCGTGCCGCGCGGCGGCGGGCCTGGGGGTGTGGATGATGAACGTGCACGCCTCGGGCGGGCGTCGCATGATGACGGCGGCGCAGGAGGCGCTGGCCGGCTTGCCCGATCGCCCGCTGTTGATCGCGGTGACGGTGCTGACCAGCATGAGCGCAGACGACCTGAACGAAGTCGGCGTCGCCGGAGCGCCCGCCGACCAGGTGCTGCGGCTGGCGCGGCTGACGCAAGTCTGCAAACTGGATGGTGTAGTGTGCTCGGCGCAGGAGGCTTCCATGCTGCGTGCCGGGCTGGGTAGGGACTTCCGCCTGGTGACGCCCGGCATCCGCCCGGCGGGCGCCGAGGTGGGCGACCAGCGCCGGGTGATGACGCCGCTGGAAGCCTTGCAGGCTGGCGCGACTGACCTGGTGATCGGGCGACCGATCACGGGCGCGGCGGATCCGCTGGCCGCGCTCAAACAGATTCAATCCGACATACACGAAGCATAGGGAGACGACGCAGTGAAAATCACCGTGATTGGTACGGGTTACGTGGGGCTGGTCAGCGGAACCTGCCTGGCCGAAGTCGGCAACGAGGTGCTGTGCCTGGACGTCGATCCGACCAAGATCGAGATCCTCAAGTCCGGCGGCATCCCGATCTACGAGCCGGGGCTGGAAGACATGGTGAAGCGCAACGTCGCCGCCGGCCGCTTGTCCTTCACCACCAACGTCGAGGAATCGGTCGCCTTCGGACAGATCCAGTTCATCGCCGTGGGCACGCCGCCCGACGAGGACGGCTCGGCCGACCTGCAGTACGTGGTCGCCGCCGCGCGCAACATCGGCCGCCACATGACCGACTACAAGCTGGTGGTCGACAAGTCCACCGTGCCGGTGGGCACGGCCGACAAGGTGAAGGCCGCGCTGGCTGAAGAACTGGCGAAGCGCGGCGCGGCGATCGAATTCAACGTCGCCTCCAATCCCGAGTTCCTGAAAGAGGGCGCTGCGGTCGACGACTTCATGAAGCCCGACCGCATCGTGATCGGCACCGACAGCGAACGCGCGACCCAGCTCCTGCGCCAGCTCTACGCGCCGTTCCAGCGCAACCACGACCGCCTGACGGTGATGGACGTGCGCAGTGCCGAACTCACCAAGTACGCCGCCAACGCCATGCTGGCGACGCGCATTTCCTTCATGAACGAACTCGCCGTGCTGGCCGAAAAGCTCGGCGCCGACATCGAACAGGTGCGCCACGGTATCGGCTCCGACCCGCGCATCGGCTACCACTTTTTGTATGCCGGCTGCGGCTACGGCGGCTCGTGCTTCCCCAAGGACGTGCAGGCGCTGCGCCGCACCGGGCAGGAAAACGGCATCCCGCTGCGCGTGCTCGACGCGGTGGAGGAGGCCAATGACGCGCAGAAGCACATCCTGGTCAACAAGCTGACCGCGAAACTGGGCACCGACCTCAAGGGCAAGCGCTTCGCCATGTGGGGCCTGGCGTTCAAGCCCAATACCGACGACATGCGCGAGGCGCCCAGCCGCACCATGCTCGAAGCGCTGTGGGCGATGGGCGCGAGCGTGTCGGCCTACGACCCGGCGGCGATGGAGGAAACGCGCCGCATCTACGGCGAGCGCGCCGACCTGCTGCTGGTCGACAGCCCGATGGATGCGCTGAAGGGCGCCGACGCGCTCCTGATCGTCACCGAGTGGAAGGTCTTCCGCAGCCCCAACTTCGACACCATGAAATCGCTGCTGAAGTCGCCGCTGGTGTTCGACGGCCGCAATCTTTACGAACCGAATGCCATGCGCGAGCAGGGTTTCGACTACTTCCCGATCGGACGTCAGTAAGCGATGTACAAGACCCTCGAGGACTGCGTCGGCAATACCCCGCTGGTGCGCCTGAAGCGCATGCCGGGCGAGACGTCGAACATCGTGCTGGTCAAGCTCGAAGGCAACAACCCGGCGGGCTCGGTGAAGGATCGCCCGGCCTTGTCGATGATCGAGCAGGCCGAGGCACGCGGCGAGATCAAGCCCGGCGACACGCTGATCGAGGCGACCAGCGGCAATACCGGTATCGCGCTGGCGATGGCGGCGGCGATGCGCGGCTACAAGATGATCCTCGTCATGCCCGAGCACCTGTCGATCGAGCGGCGCCAGACCATGCGCGCCTTCGGCGCCGAGCTCCAGCTCGTCAGCAAGGAAGCGGGCATGGAAGGCGCGCGCGACCTGGCCGTGGCGCTGGAGAAGCAGGGCGTCGGCAAGATCCTCGACCAGTTCGCCAACCCGGACAATCCCGCGGCGCACTACCGCACCACCGGCCCGGAAATCTGGCGCGATACGCAGGGCAAGATCACCCACTTCGTTTCCAGCATGGGCACCACCGGCACCATCATGGGCTGCTCGCGCTATCTGAAGGAACAGAACCCCGCCATCCAGATCGTCGGCGTGCAGCCGACCGAAGGCGCGCAGATCCCCGGCATCCGCAAGTGGCCGGCGGAATACGTGCCGGAGATCTGCGACTACGACCGAGTCGACCGCATGATCTACGTGACGCAGCAGGACGCCGAGGAAACCACGCGCCGGCTCGCGCGCGAGGAAGGCATCTTCGCCGGCATCTCGTCCGGCGGCGCGCTGTGGGCCGCGCTGCAGGTTTCGAAGGAAGTCGAGAACGCGGTGATCGTCTCTATCGTCTGTGACCGCGGCGACCGCTATCTGTCCACCGGCGTGTTTCCGGCATAAGCGGCCACATGGCCAAAACCAAAACGATCTACACCTGCACCGAGTGTGGCGGCACCTCGCCCAAGTGGCAGGGCCAGTGCCCGGCGTGCAACGCCTGGAACACGCTGGTCGAAACCGTCGCCGAATCCGCCAAGCCGCGCTTCGCCTCGCTGGCGGCGACGAGCCGGGTGCAGATGCTGCAGGAAGTCGAGGCCTCCGAGGAAAGCCGCATCCCCACCGACATTGGCGAGCTCGACCGCGTGCTCGGCGGCGGCCTGGTGCCGGGCGGGGTGACGCTGATCGGCGGCGACCCCGGCATCGGCAAGTCGACGCTGCTTCTACAAGCATTGGCCGGGCTCTCCGGTCGGCAGAAAACTCTATATGTGAGCGGCGAGGAATCGGCGCGCCAGGTCGCGCTGCGCGCGCGGCGCCTCGCGCTGCCTGAAGCCAACCTGCCGGTGCTGCCGGAAATCCGCCTCGAAGCCATCCTTGCGCAACTCGCCGACCTCAAGCCCGATGTTGCCGTGATCGACTCGATCCAGACCGTGTATTCCGAGGCGCTGACCTCGGCGCCCGGCTCGGTGGCACAGGTGCGCGAATGCGCTGCGCAGCTCACGCGCCATGCCAAGCAGACCGGCACTGCGATCATCCTCGTCGGCCACGTCACCAAGGAAGGCGCCATCGCCGGCCCGCGCGTGCTCGAGCACATCGTCGACACCGTGCTGTATTTCGAAGGTGACACGGGGTCGAGTTTCCGGCTCGTCCGCGCGTTCAAGAACCGCTTCGGTGCGGTCAACGAAATCGGCGTGTTCGCCATGACCGAGAAGGGCTTGAAGGGCGTCTCCAACCCCTCGGCCATCTTCCTGTCGCGTCACGGCGAGCCGGTGCCCGGTTCCTGCGTGCTGGTGACGCAGGAAGGCACGCGGCCGCTCCTGGTGGAAATCCAGGCGCTGGTCGACACCAGCCACGCGCCGAGCCCGCGCCGCTTGAGCGTGGGCCTGGAGCAGAACCGGCTGGCCATGCTGCTCGCCGTGCTGCACCGCCACGCCGGCATCGCCTGCTTCGATCAGGACGTGTTCGTCAACGCCGTCGGCGGGGTGAAGATCAGCGAGCCCGCCGCCGATCTCGCGGTGCTCGCCGCGATCGTCTCATCGCTGCGCAGCCAGCCCTTGCCCGACAAGCTCGTGTTGTTCGGCGAAGTGGGCCTCGCCGGCGAAATCCGCCCGGTGCAGCGTGGGCAGGAGCGCCTGAAGGAAGCCGCCAAGCTTGGCTTCACCCAGGCCATCGTGCCGGCCGCCAATCAGCCCAAGCAGAAAATCGCCGGCATGACCGTGCACAGCGTGCAGCGGCTGGACGAGGCGATCCAGCTGTTCAGGGAAGCCTGATCCCTCAGCCCTCGTCGTAGCCTTCGTCGGTCGGGTTGTCGACCAGATGGAAGGGATGGTCGATCGGCATGTCCATGAATGC
This sequence comes from Pseudomonadota bacterium, assembly GCA_040753235.1. Classification (GTDB taxonomy): domain Bacteria; phylum Pseudomonadota; class Gammaproteobacteria; order Burkholderiales; family Thiobacillaceae; genus Thiobacillus. Next base: position 90,885 of record JBFMET010000003.1, on the reverse strand, counting down.
CTGCCGGGTGGACTCGGACTCGAAATACATCGTGACGTTGCCATCGATCAGGTAGGGGTGCCCGGACACGTCGTCGATCTCCAGGCCCGTCATCGGATCGGTGGTGCTGAGGATCTGCTCGGGTTCGTGCAGGCGTCGGCTTTGCGTCTGGTCGCGCGCGAGGGGATCAGTCGCAACATAATTGGCGAAAGTGGAATTGTGTACGGCAAAGCCGCGATCTGCGATGTCCATGGGGGCCTCCTTGCATCGGTGGACGTGCCCGGTCGGCGGTATCCGAACTGCGAATGCGCCTGGGCAGACCCTTATTCATAGACCATGAATGTGCGGAACGCCGGCCGGAGAGATTCGCCTGCAGCAACGCGGCCAGGAACGCCTGAAGGAAGCCGCCAAGCTTGGCTTTACCCAGGTGATAGTACCTACCGCCAACCCGCCCAGGCAGAAGATTGCCGGCATGGCGCCACGGCGCACAGCGGCTGGATGAGGCGATCCGGCTGTTCAGGGAATGCTGAAAACAGCCTGAACCCTTCACCACCTTGCGAGTCATAACGCCAGGCGTTAACATCTGGCATGATCGAATCGTTCAGATGCAAGGACACGCGGGCCTTGTTCGAAAACAAGCGCGTGGCGCGTTTCGTCAATTTCGAGCAAGTGGCGCGGCGCAAGCTGAAGCAACTGCATGCCGCGACGGATCTTGTGTTCTTGCGGGTTCCGCCGCAAAACCGGCTGGAAGCCCTGAAAGGCGACCGCAAGGGGCAATGGAGCATCCGCATCAACGATCAATGGCGCCTGTGCTTTGAATGGCGCGACGGATCGGCACTGAATGTCGAGATCGTGGACTACCACTGAAAGGCGGCGATGATGAAGAAACTGCAACTCGTGACCCCCGGCGAAATTCTGCTGGAAGAATGGCTCAAACCCATGGGCGTGAGCCAGTACCGGCTCGCGCTGGAGATCGGCGTGCCGCCGCGCCGCATCAATGAAATCGTTCACGGCAAGCGCGCCATCACCGCCGACACCGCGCTGCGGCTTGCGCGCTTCTTCGGAACCGACCCGCAATCCTGGCTCAACCTGCAGTCGCACTACGACATGGAAAAAGCGCAGCTGGAAAGCGGCAAAGTGCTGGAAAAAATTGTTCCTTGGGCCGAGCGGGCTGCGGCATGACGACATGCGGTTGACCGGGAGGGGCATGGCCAAACTGAAAAGCATTCACCCCGGGGTAATCCTGCTGGAAGAGGCGCAAGCTGTGAGGCATGTGGCGAAGCTGTAGACGTAGAGCCCTGTGTTTTTGATGCTGACACATTGGGCTTCTTTAATAACGCGATTGTGGGAGGTAACCGATGGCAGATGGCAACTTTGTGTTTACGATCCTCAGCTATGTTGCCTTCTTCGGCGGCGGGCTTTGGTACGTTAATCGCACTAAGCATCGCGATCGCACCCTATTGAAGGCTTTCGCGATATTCGCAGGGATATTCTGTGGCATAGCCGGCGCGGCTGTGGCTTTGGCGTCCATCGCTTGGTATTGGATCGGACTTGAACATGTGAAAGTGCCACATGCGCTTGGGGCTGTTCTTGCGATTGGAGTCATTCTGCCTGCGTGGCGGATGGCGACCAAGGCCATCCAGCGCCCAGCCACGTAGCCTGGCGTAACTGAGGAGCGATCATGGCAAACCTTCCTGGGCCACAACCTGAAGTGTTGTATTGCCCGGCATGCAAAAGTGATCTGCGGAATGTGCCGCGCGAAGGAATGCGTACTCCTCCACGCCGTCGAGCCGATGGATCTCTCCCCACTGATACACACACCTACGAGTGCTGTGTGTGCCGCCGTCGTTTTGAGATCAACCAAGACCGGTGAGCTAGCACCTTGTTACATGGCTAGCTTAATAGTTGCCCATGCTCCCGCGTGTCGTGGAACGCGACCTTGGGCCAGCGCTCCTGCGCGAGCTGCAGATTCACCCGGGTATCCGCCAGATAGACCAGGTTGCCGTCGACGTCCTTTGCCAGTCGCAGTGAATTCGCCTTGGTGAATTCGGCGAGGTGCTGGGCGTCGGGGCAGGTGACCCAGCGCGCGGTGTGGATGCCGGCGTTCTCGAAGCTGGCTTCGACGCCATATTCGGTGCGCAGGCGATGCGCGACGATCTCGAACTGCAGCGGGCCGACGGCGCCGATCAGGAGCGTGTTGTCGGCGAAGGGCTCGAACACTTGCACCGCGCCTTCCTCGCCCAATTCCAATAGGCCCTTGTTGAGCTGCTTGGCGCGCAAAGGATCCCTGAGCCGCGGTTTGGAGAAGAGCTCGGGCGCGAAGTAGGGTATGCCCTTGTATTGCAGGGCTTCGCCTTCGGTGAGGGTGTCGCCGATGTGCAATTGGCCGTGGTTGTGGATGCCGATGATGTCGCCGGCGACCGCGTCTTCCATGCGGGTGCGTTCGTTGGCCATGAAGACGACGGCGTTGGCGATCTTCATGTCCTTGCCGGTGCGGCGGTGGCGCACTTTCATGCCGGGGCTGTAGCGGCCGGAGCAGACGCGGAAGAAGGCGATGCGGTCGCGGTGCTGCGGGTCCATGTTGGCCTGGATCTTGAACACGAAGCCGGTGAACTTGGGCTCGGTCGGGTCGACGACGCGCTCGACCGCTTCGCGTGGCAGCGGTGATGGCGCCCAGTCCGACAGCGCGCGCAGCACTTCGCGCACGCCGAAGTTGTTGATGCCGGAGCCGAAGAACACCGGGGTCTGCTTGCCGGCGAGGAAGTCGTCGAGGTGAAAGGTGGCGCCGGCGCCGCGCACGAGTTCGATCTCGCCGAGCAGCGCGTCGGCTTCGAGCGGGAACAGTTCGCGCAGCCTGGCTTCGCCGAGGCCCTGCAGCGATTCGAAAGCTTGGCCGGCGTTTTCCTCGCCGGCCTTGAAGCGCAGGATTTCGTCGTGGATGAGGTGGTACACGCCCTGGAAACGCTTGCCCATGCCGATCGGCCAGGTCACCGGCGCGCAGTGGATTTTCAGGATCGATTCGATCTCGTCGAGCAGTTCCAGCGGCTCGCGCACCTCGCGGTCCATCTTGTTGATGAAGGTGATGATGGGCGTATTGCGCATCCGGCACACTTCCAGCAGCTTGATGGTCTGCTCTTCGACGCCCTTGGCGGCGTCGACCACCATGATGGCGGCGTCCACGGCCGTGAGCACGCGGTAGGTGTCTTCCGAGAAGTCCTTGTGGCCCGGGGTGTCGAGCAGGTTGAAGACGCAGTCGCCGTAGGAAAACTGCATCACTGAGCTCGCCACCGAAATGCCGCGCTCCTGCTCAACCGCCATCCAGTCGGAGGTGGCGAACTTGCCGCTCTTCTTGGCTTTGACCGTGCCGGCCATCTGGATGGCGCCGCCGAACAGCAGCAGCTTTTCGGTCAGCGTCGTTTTGCCGGCGTCGGGGTGGGAGATGATCGCGAAGGTGCGGCGTTTCCTGACGTCGCGCGCCAAGGCGGCGGCGCCGGGCGACGCCGGTGCGGGGGCAGTGGTTTCCATCGGAAGCAGACAGGCAGGGTGAGCAGCAGGCCGCTATTTTAGCAGGCCGCACCGCTGCCGCCGACCCGGCTTCAGTCGCACTTGCAGTCGTCGTTTTTCTTTTTGGCCCTGGGCTTTTTCACCAGATTCGGCACCCAGACCTGCTGCGGCGCGCCGAGCATGGCCTCGCGCTGGATCTTCCAGCGGTCGCCTTCGCGCACCCATTCGATCCGCTTGGTCGACACGTCGCGGTAATTGGGCGAGGTGTAGGTCTGGCGGAACTCGGTGGTGGCGCGGTCGGCCGCCGGCGTCTCGACCTTGAGGTCGTCGATGCCGAGGGTGATCGCGCCGGGGCGGGCAAAGTTGGCGGCGCGGCTGCTCGCCCATTGCGCCGGCGTGCGGCCGTTCTCGGGGATGAAGCCGGATGCGTAATAGCCGCGGTAGCGCGGGAAATCCTTGGCCGACCAGGCGGCGGCCCAGCCGGTGAGCGCCTGCTGGACGGTCTCGGCCGGCACGGCGGGTTTCGGCGCGGGCGCGGGCTCGGCGACCACGGGCGCCACGGCTGCGCGCGGCGGCAGCGGCGGCACGTCGAGCGCAATCATCTGCGGCGCTTCGGCCGGACACTGGCTGTCGGGGTCGACGCCGATGCGGTCCTGGCCCAGTTCGGCCGGCGAAGGCAGGCCGTCGCGCGCGACCTGCAGCGTGCGCATGAGCTCGCCCATGCCGGCGAGCGTGCGCGCATGCGCGATGGCGTGGTCGAAGGTGGCGTTGCTGTAGGCGCGGCGGGCCTGGAAGTATTCGTTCTCGGTGTCGAGCAGGTCGAGCAGGGTGCGCTGGCCGATGTCGAACTGCTTGCGGTAGGCCTCGCGCGCCTTCTCGATCGCCAGTTGATGCTGGTCGAGGAATTCGAGCTGCTGTTGCAGATTATTGATGTCGTTGTAGGCGATCGACACGGTCTGGCGGATGTCGCGGCAGGCCTTGTCGCGCAGTTCCTTGGACAGCGCGAGGCGCTCGGCGAACTGGCGCACGCGGGCGCGATCGCTGCCGCCGCGGAACAGGTTGTAGTTCAGCACGACTTCGACCGTCTGGTCGTCGCGCCGGCCGCTGACGCCGTCGACGTTGAAGGAGACATCCTTGCTCGCGCGCAGGTCGACGCGCGGGTGGAAGGCCGATTCGCGGCCGCGCGCATCGGCCTGGGCCGAACGCACGTTCTCGATCGCCGCATTGAACGCGGGGTTGCCCTGGAAGGCGAGCCGCAGCGCGTCCTGAACGTTGGGCGGGATGCCCTGTTTGAGCAGTTCGGGCGCGATCATCTCGCCCGGCGGCAATTCGCCGACGACGCGCAGGTAGCGCGCGCTGACGTCGTGCAGATTGCTCGCCTCGGTGAGCATGTTCGAATGCGCCAGCGCCATGCGGCCACCGGCCTGTTCGAGGTCGACGCGGCGGCCGACGCCGGCCTGTACGCGCTGCTGGATCTGGCTGAACACCTGCTGGTGCACCGCGAAGTTTTCCTGCGCCAGGCGCGACAGTTCGCGCTGGCGCAGCACGTCGAAGTAGGCGCGGGCGGCTTCCAGCGAGGTCTGTTCGGACGTGTCGAGCAGTTCGTAGTAGCGCACCCGCTTGGCGTGGGCGAGGCGGGCGACCTCGTCGCGGGTGGCGAAGCCGTCGTAGAGCATCTGGCTCAGCGTGAGCGCGGCGCCGCGGCGTGTGAGGTCGGTCGTCGCCTGGCCCGGCAGGGTGAGCTTTTCGCGGCCGAAGTTCGAGGTGAGGTCAAGCTGCGGGAAATAGCCGCCCCGGGCGGCGTCTTCCTCGTACTGCGAGGACATGAAGGCGTGCCAGCTGGCCTGCACCTCGGGGTTGCCGACCAGGGCCTTGCGCACTGCATCCTGCAGGGTAACAGCCGCCTGCGTGCCGGTGCTCGCCAGGAGCAATCCAGCCAGGGTCAGGCGTTGCGCGATTTTTCTACAGCTCATTCCTTCAGCCTCCGGTGCCGCTTCCGATAAGTGTTTATGCAATATGTCAGGGACAAGCGGGAGCAATATTTATACCAGAAGTTGTGCGTCAGCCTGGCGCATGACATTTGTACCTGTCGTGATCGGCGACAACGACACGACGTGATGCACAGCGATTGCGCCGGCGTACGGCAAAGCACGGCATGCCGCGACGGCTCGCCGCATCGGGTTCGAAGCGGGGGGAGGCGCGGGTGATGCCGGGTGGCGGTTCGCGCGACGAGCGCAGTTCGTTCATGCCGAGATATCGACATATTTTCGCGAAACCTGGACGCCTCATCGTCATGCTCGCGCTGGCCTGCGGCGTGGGGTTGGCGCCGGCGGCGGTCGATTTCGACCGCATGCTGCTGCTGGCGGGCCAGCGTTACGGCGAGGCGGGGGCGGGTTCGGTGCGGGCGTGGCGCGAACTGATGACGCAGGCCGCGAACCAGCCGGACGCCGCCAGGCTGAGGCTGGTCAACGACTTCTTCAACCGCCGGGTGCGCTTCGTCGACGACATCGACATCTGGGCGCAGTCGGACTACTGGGCGACGCCGCTGGAGACGCTGGGCCGCGGCGCCGGCGACTGCGAGGACTTCGCCATCGCCAAGTACGTGACGCTGAAGCTGCTCGGCATGCCGTCCGACAAGCTGCGCCTGACCTATGTGCGCGCCCGCATCGGCGGGCCGCAGAGCACGCTCGTGCAGGCGCACATGGTGCTGAGCTATTACCCGGCGCCGAACGACGAGCCGCTGGTGCTGGACAACCTGATTTCCGATATTCGCCCGGCGTCGCGCCGGCCCGACCTCACCACCGTGTTCGGCTTCAATACCGAAGGCCTGTGGGTGGGCGGCGGCGCGCCGCGCGCGACGAGCAGCGCGCAAAGGCTGTCAAAATGGCAGTCGGTGCTGGTCAGGATGCGGGAAGAAGGAATCGATTGAAATGAAGCAGCTCTTGCACAGGGAACCGTCATGACACTTACCAAGCAACTCTGGCTCGCCGTCGTCGCCATCATGGCGCTGGCTTTCGGCATCAGCCTGGGCGTCAGCGCGTGGTCGGCCAAAAGCTATCTTGAGGACCAGCTGCGGCTGAAGAACCAGGACAACGCCACCTCGCTCGCGCTGTCCATGTCGCAGATCGACAAGGACCCGGTGATGATCGAACTGCTGCTGTCGGCCCAGTTCGACATCGGCCATTACCGCCAGATCCGGCTGGTTTCACCCGGCGGCGAGGTGATCGTCGATCGCGTGAGCGACGCGGCCATCGGCAAGGTGCCGGCCTGGTTCGTCGACCTGGTGCCGCTCGCCAGCGAACCCGGCATCGCGCAGGTGCAGGATGGCTGGCGGCAGTACGGCACGCTCACCGTGGTGAGCCACAACGGCTTCGCCTACCAGTCGCTTTGGCAGGGACAGCTCCGGCTGCTCGCCTGGTTCCTGGGCGGCGCGCTGCTGTGCGGTCTCGTCGGCACCGCGATCCTGCGCAGCATCACACGGCCGCTGGGCGAGGTGGTGAATCAGGCCGAGGCGATCGGCGCGCGCCGCTTCCTCACCATCGGCGAGCCGCGTACGCGCGAGTTCCGCAGCGTGGTGCGCGCGATGAACACGCTGTCGACCCGTGTACACACGATGCTCGAGGAAGAGGCGGCACGGCTCGAGCAATTGCGCCGCGACGCCCAGTACGACGGGCTGACCGGGCTGCTGAATCGCGAGCACTTCCTCAAGGCCATCGAGCCGGCGCTGGCCGACGCAAGCGCGGCGCCGGCGGGCGGGCTGTTCATCCTGCGCCTGTCCGACCTGGCGGGCCTCAACAAGTCGCTGGGGCACCTCGCCACCGATGCGGTGCTGAAGCGGGTGGCCGACGCGCTGCAGGAATGCTGCCCGGACGCGGGTTGCCTGATCGGCCGCCTCAATGGCTCGGATTTTGCGCTGCTGGTGCCCGACGTCGATTCGGTCGACGCGCTGGCGCAGCGCATTCACGCGCACGCGCTGCTGGCGATCAGCGACCCGAATTCGGCTGCCGGGCAGGCCATGCTGCTGGGGGCGGCAGACTACCGCCACGGCGAGCCGGTCTCGCAGGTCCTGTCGCGCGCCGACCTGGCGCTGTCGCGCGCGGGCGAGGCGGGCGGCTGCGCGGTCGAATCCGGCGCGACGGGCGAGGTGTGGCGGCCGGTGGCGAGCATGGCCGACGCCTGGCGCAGCCGCATCGAAACGGCGCTGAACCAGAAGCGGGTGCAATTCACGACCTATCCGGTGCTCGACGCCTCCGGCAAGCTGATCCACTACGAAGCGCCCGCCCGTCTGCAGGACAACGGCGACACCCTGACGGCGCAGGCCTTCATGCCCTGGGCGAGCCGCCTCGGCCTGGCCGAACAGATCGACAAGGCCGTGTTCGACCGCGCGCTCGACTGGCTGGAAGTCAACGACGGCCCGTTGTGCATCAACGTCTCGCCGCAATCGGTGTGCGACCCGGTGCTGGGCTCGCGCTACTACCGGGCGCTCAAGGGCAACCGGGACCTGGCGAAAAAGCTCTGGCTCGACATCCCCGAGTTCGTCGCCTACCGCCACGCGCGGGAGTTCCGCGCGTTCTGCGATGCGCTGCGTCCGCTCGGCTGCCGCATCGGCCTCGAGCACGTGGGCGAGCAGGTCGGGCACATCGGCGAGCTGCACGACGTGGGGCTGGATTATCTGAAGATCGATCGCGCGATCGTTCGCGACATCGACCAGAGCCCCGGCAACCAGACCTTCCTGCGCGGGCTGTGCACCATTGCGCACGCCATGGGCATGCAGAACATCGCCGAGGGCGTGCAGACGCCCGCGGAGGCCGCCTGCCTGAAGACGCTGGGATTCGACGGCCTGACCGGGCCGGGGGTGGTGCTGGGCTGAACGGCCGGAGAGCTGGCGGCCCTAGAGGGTTTCGTTGTCGCCGCCGAGCAGGTCGAGCGCGCCGAGGCTCTGGCGCATCGAGCGGCGCTCGAGCAGTTTTTCCTGCGCTGGCTGCGGCAGATCGGTGAAGCGGATGACGTCGCGCGCGATCAGCAGTTCGATGAGATCCTCCAGCACCCGCACCAGGCGCATGTCGGACTGTTCGAGCGTGTTCGGCTCGCCGGCCGCGCGGCGGGCGAACTCGGCCAGCTCGGGTGCGCCGGCCGGAATTTCCTCGCAGCCGGCACCCGGATCGAGCTGGACCGCGACGATCCGCCCCTGCTCATCGCGTCTGACATACGGCACGCCGGTCTCCTTGCTTCGTCACGTTCAGTCGGTGATCAGCTTGCCCTTGCTCAACAGGTCCTGAATGATCTGCTGGTCGGCGCTGAGCGTGCCGCCGGCGGTCAGGTCGGTGTTGTTGAGGACGATGCGCTGATCGGTCGCGCCTGCATTGTAGCCGCCCGAGAAGCCGCCGGTGCTGCTGATCTGGATGATCGTGTCGCTGCCCGACACCTCGAAGTGCAGGTAGTCGGCGAGGTTGCCCGCGTCGGTTCCCGCATGGCTTTCGCCGACCAACAGGTCGCGCAAGTCGAGCTTGTCGCTGTTCGCGACGCTGTCGAAGTCGGTGACGGTGTCGATGGCGGGCGTACCGGCGGTGCCGCGGTCGGACAATTCCCACTTGAACACGTCGGCGCCGAGGCCGCCGGTGAGCGTGTCGTTGCCGGCGCCGCCGATGAGCAGGTCGTTGCCGCTGCCGCCATCCAGCAGGTCGTCGCCCGCACCGCCTTCCAGGCGGTCGGCGCCTTCGCCGCCGAAGAGCTGGTCGTTGCCGCCGTTGCCGATCAGGACGTCGTTGCCGCCGTTGCCGATCAGGATGTCAGCATCGTTGCCGCCGAGGACGATTTCATCGTCGGCGCCGCCGATGAGAGTGTTGCCGGAGACGGCATACACGCTGGCGGTGGCATCGGTCGACACGCCGTTTTCGGTGAGGGTGTAGTCGAACTGACCCGTCTGGGCGAGCGGGCCGTTGACCTGGTCGATGGTCAGCAGCAGGTTGTAGCTGGTGCTCGTGGTGCCAGACGTTTGCAGGCGGATGAAATATTCACCCGTTTGCGGCGCATTGAACCATGCATTGGGCGCATTGCCGACGTTCGCCAGCGCGACGACCTGCCACGCGCCATTGGTGTCGCGATACTCGACTTGCCCGTTGACGGTCTGGCTCTGGTTGTCGATGTCGACGAACAGGCGCTCTCCGGCGTTCAGGCTGACCTTGACGTAATCGGTGTCGCGCGTGCCGCTGGAGCTGTTGGTGAGCGAGCCGCTGAATACCTGGGTGCTGCCGGCCACGTCGACGGCCCAGGCCTGGCCACCGGGCGGCGTCGTGCCGAAGCGGCTGCGGTCGGTCAGATCCACCGCGCTCTCGCGGACGTTGTTCACCGGGACACCGAGGGTGTCCGCGGATTCTGTCGTGATGCCGATCGCCCGCACCGGGAGGCTGGCCGGGGTGAAGGTGACGGTCGACGTGCCAGCGACCGTGCCGTTCACCGCGTTCTGCGACCCGGTGACGCTGGCCGAGGCGCTCATCGAATCGTTGTGCATCAGCGCCGCGGCCGAAACCTGGATGGGCGTGCCGGGCGTCACATTGGTCAGGATAATGTCGCGATTGGCGTCGAGGTTGGCGACGTAGTCGAGGTGCATCGTCAGGTCGATGGTTCGGGTGTCGCCATCGGCGTCGACCGCAGTGATCGCGAATACCTCGGACTGGCCCTGCGTCGTCGCATTGAGCGTCAAGTGATACGAATAGGTGCCGGTCAGGAAGTTGATGTTGAACTCGCCGCCCTTGATGGTGGCGACGGTCACGCTGTCCGGCCCGCCGCTCGCATAGCTGTAGGTGACGCCGTCGATCACCACGCTCTGGATGGTGCCGCCATCCGCGCCCAACAGGAAGCCACTGGTGCCGTTGCTGGCCATCACCGAAACGTTGCCGAGGACGAAGCCGGCATCGACAGTGGCGAGCAGCGTGTTGCTCAGGTCGGATGCGTTGGCTACCTTGATGGCGTAATCCTCCTGACCGTCCGCGTTGGCGTCGGTATTGGGATAGGCGATCGGCAGCAGGGAGTTGAGCCCGACTTCGCCGATGCCGATGCCGAAGGCAATGTCCCCGTTGTTGCTGACGAAGGACTCCCACTGCGACTGCTGGGTGGCGCCGACTGCGTAGCCGGAATTGGGTTCGCCGTCCGAGATGAAATAGAACAGCGTCTTGTCGGCGGTGGGCTGGGAGAAGCCGTTCATGACCGCGTCGAGCGCGCTCGAATACTGCGTTCCGCCGCCAGGCTGCAGCGCGTCGATGTAGTTCATCGCGCCGTACTTGTCGTCCAAATACCAGGCGGATTCATTGACCGTACTGGAGAAATCGACGATCTGGACGTTCACGTTGCCGAGGCCGTCGTAACGATCGAGCAGCTCAGTCAGGGCAGCCTTGGCGATTTCCATCCGCACGGTGGTCGGGTCGAAGGACGCGGATGTTGCGTTGTTGCCGTTGGCGTCCCATGCCATGCTGCCTGAACGGTCGAGGATGATGACCAGGTTGTAGGTCAGTGACTCCGACGCAGCCTGCAGCGTCTGGCTGATATCGCCGCCGATGGGGGCGTCGTCCATCACGTTGAGGGTGAGCGTTGAGTTGGACGTCTGGCCGCTGAAGCTATCCGTCAGCGTGTAGTTGAACGCAGGCTGGTCGTTGAACCCTTCGGTCGTGCGCGCGCTCAGGGTATAACTGTAGTCGCCCGCACGGTTGCTGCCGAAGTCCTGCGTATAGACCGTCAAGGTCCCGGTAGTGTTGGTTACCGTGATGATGCCGTTGGCGTCGGCCGTCTGGCCAGCCACGCTGGTGATGCGGGTGGTGGCGCTGACGCCGGCGTCGTTGTCGAGCAGGTTGCCGCTCGCGGTCGTTGGCATCGTGCCGGCCTGGGTGCCGCTGGCGAGGCCGGACTCGTAAACCGTTGCGCTATCGGCCACGGCGAGCGGCTGCGCGTCCGTAGTCACGGTCAGCGTCGTCGTCGAGCTGCTGCCATCGGCATCGGTGAGTGTATAGCTGAACACGTCCGGCGACACCGCGCTCAGATCCGGCTGTGCGGTGAGGCCGTTGACGCGGTAGGTCGAACCGGTGCTGGAGAAGACCAGATACTGGAAGGCGGAAGCCGTGCTCAAATTGGCGACGACGATATCGCCGCCGACACCGGCAACCGTTCCCGATCCGACCAGCGCGCCCGAAGCATCGTAGGCGCGCCAGGTGGCGCTTTCTCCGGCCGAGAGATTGGTCAGCGTCACGCCGGCCGAGCGGGTCGCCATGCCGATATCGAGCACCAGGTGTTCGTTGTTCTCGATGCGGTTGTTGCTGCTGTTGCCGGACGAGCTTTCCACGCCGATGCCGTCGTCTGCGGTGCCGGTGTTGTTGCGGTAGCGCACATAGCCGGCCTGCGTGCCATTCAGCGCGCTGAAGTTCAGCCCGTTGGCGGCGTTGCCGCCAACGAAGGGCGTGGGCGTGCCGCCGCCGTCGAAGCCCCAGGAGCTCACACCTGCCGCACTCCAGCCGGCCAGGCTGGAACCCGTCGGCACGACGACGTTCTGGTGCGAGGACACGTAGGTGTAGCTGCCGTCCGGCGCGATGGTCAGGGTGCCGTTGGCCGTGGTCAGCGTCCACACGCCGCCCGCAAAGACGCCCGGCGCGCCGCCAGAACTCACGCCGCTGAGCTGCGCAGTCTCGGCACCCAGTGCGTCGGCGCCGCTGCCGGTTCCACCCGCCCCCGTGATCACATTCCCGTTGAGGCTGCCGCCGATGCCGACACTGTCCTGGTCGGGGTTGGCCGTCGGCGCGGTATCGGTGATATTGATCGACACGGTCGTCCAGCCCGACAGGTTGGTGCCGTCGGACACCCGGTATACGAAGCTGTCCACGTCGGGTGTCGCGTCGGCGTGGTTGCGAATCGGTGCGGTGTACGAGAAGGAGCCGTCCGTGTTCATCACCACGGTGCCGCCCAGGGCGGTCGTGATCGAGGTCACGCCGTTCGCGGCGATGGCGGGCGAACCAGAGGTGGTCGCCACCATCGCCACGGCCAGGATCGGACTGTCGGCGTCCGTGTCGTTGGCGAGAACGCTTCCGCGGTTGACCGGGGCACCCTCGACGGCAGCGTAAGCGTCGGCCACGCCGACGGGGGCAAAGTCGTCGTCGGTGATGGTGCCGGTGGCCGGCGAGCCGGTCACGGCCACGTTCTGGCCGTTGGTGGTGGCCGAAGTGATGGTGGCGATCACCGTCTCGTCGCTCTCGAAGACGCTGTCGGCGGTCGGG